>NZ_CP088261.1:0-654259 GCF_021117345.1 Microbacterium sp. cx-55
TTATCCACAGCTTGGGGACAACTCCGACGACACGACACACCCCCGGAACTACAGTGGAGTTTGCTCTGCGACGCCACCGTAGCTAGCGTTGCTCCGGCACTTATCCACAGGGGCTGAAGCCGAGAAGGAGACCATGTCAGCGCAGGAGTCTCCCGACGTCCCCGTGTGGTCGGACGCACTACGCATCCTCTCGAAGGACGACCGCGTCTCGCCGCAGATGCACGGGTTCCTGGCCCTCGCGGTTCCGCAGGGGATCATGGCCGGCACCCTGTACCTCGACGTCCCGAACGACCTGACCGCCGCCCAGCTCAACAAGCGGCTAAGGTCGGTCATCCTCGAGGCTCTCGCCCAGGCATCCACCGGCGACGAGGTCAGCGCATTCCGCGTCGTCGTGAACCCCGAACTCATCGACGCCCACCTGTCTGCGCCCCTCGCCGTGCAGACGTCTCCGATCGAGACGGCGCCGGCGCCCGTAGAGGAACGTGTCGACATCGCCCCGAGCGGACGCGCCGACACGCGACTGAATCCCAAATACACCTTCGACCGCTTCGTCATCGGACAGTCGAACCGCTTCGCCCACGCCGCGGCGGTCGCCGTCGCAGAAGCACCGGCGAAGGCGTACAACCCGCTCTTCATCTACGGCGACTCCGGGCTCGGTAAGACGCACCTGTTACATGCGATCGGCGACTACGCGTTGACCATGTATCCGGGCATCAAGGTGCGTTACGTCTCCAGCGAAGAGTTCACGAACGACTTCATCAACTCGATCGCCAACAACCGCGGGTCGGCGTTCCAGGCCCGTTACCGCGATGTCGACATCCTGCTGATCGACGACATCCAGTTCCTGCAGGGTCGCGCCGAGACCCAGGAAGCCTTCTTCCACACCTTCAACACGCTGCACGATCACGACAAACAGGTCGTGATCACGAGCGATGTGCCCCCGAAGCACCTCACCGGCTTCGAAGATCGGATGCGGAGTCGCTTCGAGTGGGGCCTGATCACCGATGTGCAGGCGCCCGACCTCGAGACGCGCATCGCGATCCTTCGCAAGAAGGCCCAGAACGAGCGTCTCCAGATCCCCGACGAGGTGCTGGAGTACATCGCAACGGTCGTCTCGAGCAACATCCGCGAACTCGAGGGTGCGCTCATCCGCGTCTCCGCATTCGCGAGCTTGAACCGCTCGACCCTCGACATGTCCCTCGCGCAGCAGGTGCTCCGCGACATCATCGACCAGGACGACGCCAACGTCATCTCGCCGACCGACATCATCACCGCGACCGCCCAGTACTTCAAGCTCTCCGTCGACGACCTCTACGGGTCGAGCCGGTCGCAGGCGATTGCAACGGCACGCCAGATCGCGATGTATCTGTGCCGCGAGCGCACGAACCTGTCGCTGCCGAAGATCGGCCAACTGTTCGGCAACCGTGATCACACGACCGTCATGTACGCGTACAAGAAGATCAGCGACCTCATGAAAGAGCGTCGCTCGATCTACAACCAGGTCTCCGAGATCACCACCCAGCTGGGCCGCGTCGGTCGCTGAGCCCCTCGCCGTGCCTCGCGCGGATGCGGTCGACCTCGAACCGGGGGCCGTTCGGCGCGCCGTGACGGCCCGACTTGACAGCGCCCCGGGTCGTGCCGACAATCCGCTTTACACAGTGTGGAAAACCTGTGGATAACTGTGAGCCACGCCGCCCGGAATGTGAACTGCAGGTGGTCGACCTGTGGACAACGTTCGTGAGGGGGGTATCCGGTGAATGACACTTCGACAGCGGTTTCCTCAGGGATTCCACAACTCACACGCGTGTAGTTCCCGCTCGCCGACAGTCATCCACCGAGTTATCCACAGTTCCCACAGCTGTTAACAAGATGAATATCCCTTTCTCATTGAAAACCCTTCGATCACCTTTACAGCGGATCGATCGCCGGTCTTCGCGCCCCTCAACGGCGGCACTAGCATGGGAAGGCCCAGCCCGTCACCGAGGGAGCGTCCGTGAAGTTCCACGTCAATCGCGATGTATTCAGCGAAGCTGTGTCCTTCGTGGTCAAGCTCCTGCCCCAGCGGAACCCGCAGCCGATCCTGGCCGGTGTTCTGATCGAGGCATCGGCCGAGGGGCTTTCGCTCTCGGCCTTCGACTACGAGGCATCCGCCCGAACGACGATCGATGCCACGGTCGACGAACCCGGCACGATCCTGGTGCACGGCCGATTGCTCTCCGACATCGCGAGCCGCCTTCCGAACGCGCCGATTCAGATAACGGTCGACGATGACGGGATTCTGCTGACCTGCGGTTCCGCGCGATTCACTCTTGCGTCCATGCCGGTGCAGGAATATCCCGCGATTCCCGAGGTCAGCGGCGAGTCCGGCCTGGTTCCGGCCGATGACTTCGCCACCGCGATCGCTCAGGTCGCCTTCGCAGCGTCCCGAGATGACGTCACCCCGGTGCTCACGGGTGTTCAGCTCGAGGTCAGTGGCAACCAGCTCAGCCTCGTCGCCACCGACCGCTACCGCGTGGCGCTCCGCCAGATTCCGTGGGACGGCCCGGCCGTCGCCGAGGGCGAGACCACGACGGCCCTCGTGCCGGCGCGCACCCTGCAGGAGGTCGGAAAGACCTTCTCGCACGGCGAGAACATCTCGATCGCCTTCTCGGGGTCCGGAGATCGCGAGATCATCGCGTTCACCTCCGGCAACAAGACCGTCACCTCGCTGCTGATTAAGGGCAATTTCCCGCCCGTGCGCCGCTTGTTCCCCGAGCAGACCGACCACCACGCCGTGGTCAACACCGCCGAACTCGCCGAAGCCGTGCGTCGTGTGGCTCTCGTGCTCGACCGTTCCGCGCCATTGCGTTTCACGTTCGGCGCCGAGGGCGTGGCCATGGAGGCATCCGGCACCGAGCAGGCCCGCGCCTCTGAGTCGGTCGACTCGACGCTGACCGGCGAAGACGTCACGTTGGGCCTCAACCCGCAGTACCTGCTCGAGGCTCTGGCAGCCGTGCGCAGCGAGTTCACCCGCGTGACTTTCACGTCGAGCGACAACGCCAACAAGTTGAGCCCGATCCTCGTCACCCCCCAGACCTCGGTCGACAAGGGCGGCGAGGGCTCGTTCAAGTACCTGCTCCAGCCGAACCTGTTGCTCCGCTGATCGATCGGGCCAGGCCGGAGTCGGCGGCCCCGGGTAGTCTGACCCGGTGATCGTGGAGCAGCTGAGTCTTGTCGACTTCCGCAACTACGCACACGCTGAACTCGCTCTGGCGCCGGGTGCCAACCTGCTGGTCGGCCGCAACGGTCAAGGAAAGACGAACCTCGTCGAGGCCATCACCTACCTCGCGACTCTCGGGTCGCACCGGGTCTCGGCCGACGCCCCGCTCGTGCGTTCGGGGGCGGATGCGGCGATCGTTCGCACGCGACTCGCACACGGAGAGCGTCGTGTGATCCTCGAGATCCAGATCAACAAGCAGGGGTCGAACAAGGCGCGCGTCGGCGGCGCTCCGGTGCGCAGTTCCGAACTCCCCCGTTACGCGCAGGTCGTGCTCTTCGCTCCGGAAGACCTGCAGATCGTTCGTGGTGATCCCTCGGCCCGCCGCCGTTTCGCGGATCAGCTGCTCGTGCAGCGCGCCCCGCGCATGTCGGGGGTGCTCGGCGACTACGACCGGGTGCTCCGGCAACGCACCGCCCTGCTCAAATCGGCTCGCGCCCGCGGGCTCCGCGCCGAGGCGCTGCCGACCCTCGACGTGTGGGACGACAAGCTCATCGCGCTCGGTACCGAGATCATCGAGGCGCGGGCGCGCCTCGCTCGGGAACTGCATCCGCCGCTGGTCGAGGCGTACGCCGCCATCGCCGGCGCCGACCACTCCCCCGAGATCGAGTGGGCGACGTCCATCGCCGGTGCCGATCCCGAAGAAGACACGGCCGCGACGACCATTGTCGCGTCCGGTGACACGGCGGAGGCCTTCCGTGCCGCGCTGACGGCGAAGCGGTCGGCCGAGATCGAGCGCGGCGTCACGCTCGTCGGACCCCACCGCGACGATCTCGTGCTCCGCATCCGCTCGCTTCCGGTGAAGGGATACGCGTCGCACGGCGAATCGTGGTCGGTCGCGTTGGGCTTGCGCCTCGCCTCCGCGCAGCTTCTTCGCGCCGAGAGCTCGCTGGGCGACCCGATCGTGATCCTCGATGACGTGTTCGCCGAGCTCGACGCCGATCGGCGGATGCGCCTTGCGACGCTGGTCGGCGACTTCCAACAGGTGATCGTGACGGCGGCGGTCGAAGCAGACGTGCCGGCCGGTCTCCGCGGCCGCACCGTACGGATCGACGCCGGACAGATTCGGGAGGTCGACGATGACGGACGATGACATCCCCGAGACGATGGCGACCTACCTGCGGCTGCGTGGACTCGAACCGACGAGCCGGAAGGGTGCGCGGCGCAAGCGTCGCCTGCCGGGAGACGACAACGCACCCTTCACCCCCGGTCGCGATCCGCACGGACTCGGCGATGTGCTCGCGAAGTGGACCAAGCAGGCCGGCTGGGATCCGCTGCTCGCGCGAGAAGATCTCGTGCTGCAGTGGCGCGACGTCGCAGGAGATGAGACCGCTCAGCACACCCGGCCGGTGGGTCTGGATGCCGGTGTTCTCACGGTGCAGTGCGACTCCACGGCCTGGGCGCAGCAGCTTCGACTCATGCGCACGCACATCGTCACGCAGATCGCGCTGCGGTTCCCCGAAGCGGGGGTCGAGAACGTGCGCTTTGTCGGACCGGACGTCCCGTCCTGGAAATGGGGTCCCAGAGCCGTTCCAGGCCGGGGCCCTCGGGATACCTACGGATAACCCACGTACGGACGTACCTCTTCGCGTTTCGTGACGCTACACGGGCGTACACGCCCCGCGATCCGAGCCGACTTGATAGAATCAAGAGGCCCCCTCTACTGAACCGGAGCGCTCGACACATATGACGTCCCCTACACCCCCCAGCGTTTCCGACAGCGAAGCGAAAAAGCGCGAACAAAGCGGTGATGAGTACGGCGCCGACAACATTCAGGTGCTGGAGGGGCTCGAGGCGGTTCGCAAGCGCCCGGGCATGTACATCGGCTCGACCGGGCCGCGCGGACTCCATCACCTGGTCTACGAGATCGTCGACAACTCGGTCGATGAGGCCCTCGCCGGGTACTGCGACCGCATCGAGGTAACGATCCTCGCCGACGGTGCAGTGCGTGTCGTCGACAACGGCCGCGGCATCCCCGTCGACATCCACAAGGCCGAGGGAAAGTCGACCGTCGAGGTCGTGCTCACGGTTCTGCACGCCGGCGGCAAGTTCGGCGGCGGCGGATACGCGGTCTCGGGCGGACTGCACGGCGTCGGTTCCTCCGTTGTGAACGCGCTGTCCACGCGCCTCGATGTCGAGGTGCGTCGTCAGGGATCCGTCTGGCGTCAGTCGTACGCCGGGGGCGGCGTGCCGCAGGCACCGCTCGCGCAAGAAGAAGACAGCGTCGACACCGGCACGACGATCACGTTCTGGCCCGACCCGGAGATCTTCGAGTCGGTCGAGTTCGACTACGACACCCTCCGCACCCGCTTCCAGCAGATGGCGTTCCTGAACAAGGGCCTCGCGATCTCGCTGCGCGACGAGCGCACCGAGCACTCGGTCGATGACGAGGTCGACGGCCAGCTCGTGGCCACGCAGCCGCACGACGAGTTCCTCTACGAGCGGGGCCTCGTGGACTACGTCGAGTACCTGAACCGTGTGCGCAAGTCCGAGCCGGTCAACGACCAGATCATCGACTTCGAGACCGAAGACACCGAGCGCAAGATCGCGCTGGAGCTCGCGATGCAGTGGACGACGTCGTACACGGAGAACGTCTTCACCTACGCGAACACGATCAACACGCACGAGGGCGGTACGCACGAAGAGGGCTTCCGTGCCGCGCTGACCACGCTCGTGAACAAGTACGCGCGCGCGCAGAACATGCTCAAGGAGAAGGATGACAACCTCTCCGGCGACGATGTGCGCGAGGGGCTGACCGCGGTCATCTCGGTGAAGCTGTCGGAGCCGCAGTTCGAGGGCCAGACGAAGACCAAGCTCGGTAACACCGAGGCGAAGGCCTTCGTCCAGAAGGTCGTCGGCGATCAGCTCGGTGACTGGTTCGATCGCAACCCGCAGCAGGCGAAGAACATCGTCCGCAAGGCGATGGATGCGAACACCGCACGTCTCGCGGCCCGTAAAGCCCGCGAGACCGCGCGACGCAAGAGCGTCTTCGAGTCGGCATCCATGCCCGACAAGCTGAAGGACTGCACGAGCAAGGACGCGTCGATCAGTGAGATCTTCCTCGTCGAGGGTGACTCGGCCGGTGGCTCGGCGGTGCAGGGTCGCGACCCGCACACGCAGGCGATCCTGGCCCTTCGCGGCAAGATCCTGAACGTCGAGCGCGCACGCCTCGACCGTGCCCTCGGCAACAACGAGGTGCAGGCCATGATCCAGGCCTTCGGAACCGGCATCGGCGAGGACTTCTCGATCGAGAAGGCGCGCTATCACAAGATCGTCCTGATGGCGGATGCCGACGTCGACGGCCAGCACATCACGACGCTTCTGCTGACTCTCCTGTTCCGCTACATGCGCGGTCTCATCGAGGCCGGTTACGTCTACCTCGCGCAGCCGCCGCTGTACCGACTCAAGTGGTCGAACTCGCCCCACGAGTACGTCTACAGCGATGCCGAGCGCGACGCGCTGCTCGCCGCCGGTGTCGCGGGGAACAAGCGCATCCCGAAAGACAACGGCATCCAGCGTTACAAGGGTCTCGGTGAGATGAACGCGAAGGAGCTGTGGGAGACGACGATGAACCCCGCCACCCGCACGCTTCTGCAGGTCACGATCGACGATGCGGCCGCCGCGGACGAGATCTTCTCGACCCTGATGGGCGAGGACGTCGAGTCCCGTCGCACCTTCATCCAGCGCAACGCCAAGGACGTCCGCTTCCTCGACATCTGATACTTCGTCTCGGCGCTGTGCGCCTCGTTCAGCATCCGGTCCCTGAACGAGCGAAGCGAGACGAAGGGCCCACGGGAGAATAGACAGGTACATGACTGACGAAGAGCGCCCCAACGAGGCACCCGAGCACGACCACGGCAGGATCGACCAGGTCGACCTACAGTCGGAGATGCAGCGCAGCTACCTCGACTACGCGATGAGCGTCATCGTCGGACGCGCGCTGCCGCGCGTCGAAGACGGACTGAAGCCCGTTCACCGTCGCGTGATCTACGGCATGTACGACGGCGGATTCCGCCCCGACAAGTCGTTCTCGAAGTGCGCGCGCGTCGTCGGCGAGGTGATGGGTCAGTACCACCCGCACGGTGACTCGCCGATCTACGACGCCCTCGTGCGTCTCGTGCAGCCGTGGTCGCTGCGCTACCCGCTGGCCCTCGGTCAAGGAAACTTCGGTTCGCCGGGCAACCAGGGCGCCGCCGCCCCGCGGTACACCGAGACGAAGATGGCTCCGCTCGCGCTCGAGATGGTGCGCGACATCGAAGAGGACACCGTCGATTTCGTCGACAACTATGACGGTCAGACGCAGGAGCCGGTCGTTCTGCCGGCCCGATTCCCGAACCTGCTGGTCAACGGCTCGGTCGGCATCGCGGTCGGTATGGCCACCAACATCCCGCCGCACAACCTCCGCGAGGTGTCCGACGGTGTGCTGTGGGCCCTCGATCACCCCGAGGCCACGCACGAGGAGCTCCTCGAGGCCCTCATGCAGCGGATCAAGGGACCGGACTTTCCGACCTCCGCGCAGATCCTCGGTACCCGGGGAATCCAGGAGGCGTACCGCACGGGCCGCGGCTCGATCACGATGCGCGCCGTCGTCAACATCGAAGAGATCCAGGGCCGCACGTGCCTCGTGGTCACCGAGTTGCCGTACCAGGTGAACCCCGACAACGTGGCGGTGAAGATCCGCGATCTCGCCCGCGACGGCAAGATCACCGGAATCGCCGACATCCGCGACGAGTCGAGCGATCGCACGGGTCAGCGCCTGGTCGTCGTGCTCAAGCGCGACGCCGTCGCGAAGGTCGTGCTGAACAACCTGTACAAGCACACGCAGCTGCAAGACAACTTCGGCGCGAACATGCTCGCGATCGTCGACGGCGTGCCCCGCACGCTCTCGCTCGACGGGTTCGTGACGTACTGGATCGCTCACCAGATCGACGTCATCGTGCGCCGCACGGCGTACCGCCTGCGCAAAGCCGAAGAGCGCATGCACATCCTGCGCGGGTACCTCAAGGCGCTCGACGCGCTCGACGAGGTCATCGCGCTCATCCGCGCGTCGGCGACGGTCGACGACGCGCGCGGCGGACTGAAGAGACTGCTCGAGATCGATGACGTGCAGGCGGACGCGATCCTCGCGATGCAGCTGCGTCGCCTGGCGGCTCTCGAGCGCCAGAAGATCATCGACGAGGCCACCGAGCTTCAGACGCAGATCGCCGACTACCAGGACATCCTGCAGAGCCGCGAACGTCAGAATGCGATCGTCCGTGCCGAACTCACCGAGATCGTCGCGAAGTACGGCGACGAGCGGCGCACGCAGATCCTCTTCGGTTTCGACGGCGACATGTCGGTCGAAGACCTGATTCCCGAAGAGGAAATGGTCGTCACGATCACGCGCGCCGGGTACATCAAGCGCACCCGTAGCGACAACTACCGCTCGCAGCACCGCGGCGGCAAGGGCGTCAAGGGTGCGCAGCTGCGCGCGGACGACGTCGTGGAGCACTTCTTCGTCACGACCACGCACCACTGGTTGCTGTTCTTCACGACCAAGGGCCGCGTGTACCGCGCCAAGGCGTACGAGGTGCCGGAGGCCGGCCGCGACGCGAAGGGCCAGCACGTCGCGAACCTGCTCGCCCTGCAGCCGGACGAAGAGATCGCGCAGATCCTCGACATCCGCGACTACGCGGCTGCCTCCTATCTCGTGCTGGCCACTCGCGGCGGCCTCGTGAAGAAGACGCGCCTCACCGAGTACGACACGAACCGCCAGGGCGGCGTCATCGCGATCAAGCTGCGCGAGGACGACGAGCTCGTCAGTGCGCTGCTCGTCGACGAGACCGACGACATCCTGCTGGTCAGCCGTCACGGCATGTCGCTGCGCTTCACCGCCACCGATTCGTCGCTGCGCCCGATGGGCCGCTCGACCGAGGGCGTGAAGGGCATGTCGTTCCGCGACGTCGACAGCCTGCTGTCCGCATCCGTCGCAAGCCATGACGGCGACGTCTTCGTGGTGACCGAGGGCGGGTACGCGAAGCGCACAGATGTCGACCAGTACCGGGTGCAGAGCCGCGGCGGCCTGGGCATCAAGGTGGCCAAGTTGAACGACGATCGAGGGGTCCTCGCGGGCGCTCTGATCGTCGGTGACGACGACGAGGTCCTCGTGGTTCTTGCCAGCGGCAAGGTGGTACGCTCTGCCGTGGCCGAGGTGCCTGCCAAGGGTCGCGACACGATGGGTGTGGTCTTCGCTCGTCCCGACGACGATGACCGGATCATCGCGATCGCTCGGAACTCCGAGCGACGACTGGCCGCAGTCATCGACGAAGCCGCGGATGCAGCGGATGCGTCCTCCCCCGTCCCCGACGAAAGTACTGAGGCATGAGCACGGTAGCCGACAAGCTCGCCAAGAAATCGAGCAGCAAGACCAGCGCCAAGCAGGTTCGCCTTCGTCTCGTCTACGTCGACTTCTGGTCGGCCGTGAAGCTGTCGTTCCTCGCGGCGGTGTCGCTCGCGATCGTGACGGTGGTCTCGTTCTTCCTGGTCTACATGATCGTGCAGACCACGGGCCTGATCGGCAAGGCCGACGAGTTCTTCGCTTCGTTCTCCGACGGCTCGCTCTCGCTCAGCCAGTTCGTGGGCCTGCCCCAGGTGATGGCATTCGCGGCGGTCGTCGCGATCTTGAACCTGGTCGTCATCACCGTGCTCGGTGCGGTGGTGGCCGGCATCTACAACCTCGCGGTGAAGGTGACCGGCGGACTGCTCGTCGGGTTCACCTCGAACTGACCCGCGATTCGTGAAATCCCGTCGCGTCCGGTAAAGTCTTGGAGGTTGGCGGCGCGAGTCGGCAGCGATTCGGGGCTATAGCTCAGTTGGTTAGAGCGCTTCACTGATAATGAAGAGGTCCCAGGTTCAAATCCTGGTAGCCCCACCATCCAGCCCCGGGGCCTTAGCTCAGTTGGTAGAGCGCCTGCTTTGCAAGCAGGATGTCAGGAGTTCGAATCTCCTAGGCTCCACAGATGCGAGAAGGACCGGCCCGTCAGGGTCGGTCCTTCTCGCATTATTCGGGTTCTGTGATTGGAACCGTGAGCCTAGCGAACGGTCGATGGGCCCCCGCGCGTGTGGGTTGCGCGATCAGTCGGTCTCGTCGTCGTCAAAGGCTTCGAGCACGATTTCCAGGCGCGGGCGCCGCATACCGAGACCGCCGCTGCGCTGGCCGCCTTCGCGGGCGCCCGACATCGCTCCGGGCGGCATCATCATCCGGTTGCTCGCTCCGGCTCCGGACGCAGCACTGGCGGTCGTCGAGACCGCGGCCGCGGTCGCCATTCCGGTGATTCCGGACGTGTGCATACCGGTCCCCGCGACCGAACCCTGTCCGCCCAAGGCGGTGATCGAACCCCCGCCGCCGGCGTTGATGGACCCGGGCGTTCCCCCGGTGCCGGAGACGGTTCCTCCCGACATCGGGGCATCCGCGGTCAGATCCGCACCGATGCCGTCGATGCGGGTGACGCCGGACGGGCTGTAGTGCCAGGCATCCGCCGTCGAGTTCGCCCGAACCAGGTCGGCGTAGCCCGAGGCGCCGAGTCGCGTCGCGCCGGAGGCATCCGTGACCGTTCCGGCCGTGATCGACGCCGCCTGTGCGCTTCCGCCGAGGAGGGTCGACATCATCGCCCCCGTGTTGCCGAAGAGCGAACGGAGCTGGCCGACGAGCCCGGTGAGGGCCTTTACCGACTTCAGCACCTGCGTGAGTGGTCGCACGACCTTGTTCACGAGCTGGTTGACCTTGGTCACGACCCGCGCGATCGCGTACCCCATCCCCAGTCCCATGGAGGCGGCCACGACCGCCATCGCTTCGATCGCCACCGAGATCACCTGCGAGATCGCCTGCTTCACGATCCCCTGCATCCTCGTGACGAGCGTCGAGGCGCTGAGAAGACCGGTCGCCGCGGATTCCGCCCACTCGCCGGATGCGGCGAGGTGCCGCGAGGTGTCTTGCGCGAACCGGATGTACGTCGTCACCGTGTCGCCCGAAAGGCCCTCGAGATCGCGGAGTCGCGATGTGAGCACCGAGCCCGTCTCGCGCATCGTCGCGCCGGCGGACGTCCACTGCCGCGCGACCGACGCGACATTGGACTCGCTGCCGGCCAGCTGCTCGAGCCAGGTGCTGAGCGGCTTGATGTGGTTCATGACCCACCCGAGGCCGCAACTGGCGATCGTGCCGATCGGATCGCTGAGCGCCGCTCCGGCATTACCGAGCGTGTCGAGGAACGCGATCCCCCCGTCGAGCCAGTTGCCCTCGCGGACGGCGGACGACAGCGTGCGTCCGTCGTCGAGGAGCCGGCTGCCCGAGTACGGCGAGATGAAGGCGGCGCCGGTGCTCACAGGCCGAGTCCGTTCTCGAGGTCACGCAGTGTCGTCACGGTGTCGTCTTCGAACTGCTCCCACTGCGCCGCGGTGCCGCGGAGCTCCCCCGCCGTCCGCAGAAGCAGCGACTCGTCGGCGCCGAGAAGCCCGGATGCGGCCGCCGACATGGCCAGACTCGGCGGCACGAGGAACGCGCACAGGATGCCGAACGCACCGGACGCCAGGTCGCCGCCCTTCAGCACCGACAACGCGGATGTCACGTCGTTCGCCAGTGAATCCACGAACGCGGCGTGCTGGCGGAGCCGGTCGAAATCGAGGGCGATGTCTTCAGCCATGGAGGTCTCCTGATTGGTTTCTATGCGGTCGGGCCCGCAGAGCGGAGTTGGCGGGTGATCGGGTCGTCGGGTCCGAGAAGCTGCTCGACGGATTCGAGGGTCGCGCGACGGGAATCAGCTTCGGCCGCGCGGATGAGGCCCAGGATCTCGTGCGACAAGCGCTGGGCGCCTCGCCCCAGTGCGGGCTCCGAGATGCGCAGCGCCGTGACGCGCCCGGTCGAGTCGACCTCGAGCCGGATATCGCGACGCGGCGAAACGGCCTCGCCGCGTACCTGCGCGAGGGCTGCTTCGAACGCGGGCATCTTCGCGGCGCGCTCCTCACTGCGGCGGGCGTCGGCCTCGACCCGGGCGAGAACCTCATCGGGGTCCGCGTACACGTCATCAAAAGACACGTCGTCACCGTAAACCAGACCCGTGAACAGCGCGGAGAGTTATCCACAGGTCACACGGAGACGGTTATAGAGTCGCCCGCATGGATCTGCGCGTCGCGGCTTATGCGGTCATCACGGATGAGGATGACCGCATCCTGCTCGCCCACTGGATGGAGGGCCGCCACAGCGCCTGGACGCTCCCCGGCGGCGGCCTCGAAGCGGGCGAGGACCCCGAGCACGCGGCACGCCGCGAGATCCTGGAAGAGACCGGATACCGCGCGATGGTCGGACCGCTTCTCGGCATCCATTCGCGAGTGATCCCGGCGGGCCGGCGCATCGCCGAGTCCGAAGAGCCGTTGCACACGCTGCGGATCGTCTACCGGGGGCGGATCACCGGCGGCGAGCTCCGCGATGAGCTCGATGGATCGACCGACGAGGCACGGTGGTTCCCCGTGGCTGAGGTATCGGCGTTGCAGCGCGGAAAGCTCGTCGACATCGGCCTGCGGATGGCCGGGCTGCTCGACTGACCTCGCGGCGCGAGTGGTCTACGACGCGTCGGGAAGAGGCGCCGTGATGTCGGCAACCGTCGCCGACAGCGCAGCGATGAGCTCGTCTGCATCTGTGAACAGGCTGTACCCGTGGGCGCCCGCCCCCAGCGCGATGCGGCGACCCCGAATGCGCTCGTCCGCGAAAACAGGCCACGGATGCGTGCTCCCGAGCGGCACGATCGTGCCCCGCTCGTAGCCGGTCGCTGCCAGGGCGCGGTCCGCATCCGGCATGTGGAGCTTGTTCACCCCGACCACCGCGCGAAGCTTCGGCCACGAGATCGCCCGGTCACCGGGAACCAGGGCGAAAAGGTAGCTGCCGTCGCTTCTGCTGACGACCAGCGTCTTCACGATGTCGTCGGGCTCGAGGCCGAGAAGCGCCGCGGCTTCGGCGAGGCTGCCCGCTGCCGGGCGTTCGACGAGCTCGACGGAAAGACCGAGGGCGGATGCGGCCTGCCGCACCCGCCCCGTCGGATCTCCACTCACGCGTCAGGCGCGCGCAGCGGGTCGTCGGCGACCCAGAGCTCGTCGTCGGCGCGCAGCGTCTGCCAGGCGGCGTACAGCACGCCACCGGCGGCCACGACACCGAGGAGGATGGCGATGACGCCGCCCGCTCCGATGCCCTTCTTCTGCGGCTCGAGCGCCGACAGCTTGCCCGAGAGAGCCCGCGTCGCCTTCTTCGAGTACTTGGCGGCCTTCTTCTGGTACTTGGCCGTGTCGACCGAGATGCCCCGACCCGACGCGATGCGCGACCGCGTGTCGTTGGCGGCGTCCCACACCGACAGTGCGCCACCGACGAGCGCGCCGGCAGCCGGCACCACGTTCTCGGAGAGCACCTTGCGAGACACCTTCACGCCGCGGTCGACGTACGGAGCCGCGTAGCGGTCGTACCCGTCGTGCACGGCAGGCACGATCTGCTCGCGGTTGTAGTGGCCGATCTGTCGCCCGGCTTCGCGCGCGACGTCCGCGGCTTCACCGACGAGCACCTGCTGGGTTTCCCACACCTTCGTGGCGTGGTTCTGGAGCTTTCGAAGCTCCTTCTTCCGCTTGCGGCTGAGGCTCACGTGAGATCCCCCTATTCATGGGTTGTCGTCTGCTCATCCTGCCAGAGGAACCGGCCCGAGAAGGCGGGGCTTGCAGGGAACTCTGAGAGAATGTACCCATGGCCCAGCACACTGCCGTTGCAACGATCCACACCAACCACGGCGATATCGTCGTCAACCTGTTCGGCGATCACGCGCCGCGCACCGTCCAGAACTTCATCGGACTCTCCGACGGGTCCCAGTCCTGGACCGACCCGGCCACCGGCAAGCCCGGTGAAGGAGCGCTCTACTCCGACGTCGTGTTCCACCGCATCATCCCGAACTTCATGATCCAGGGCGGCGACCCGCTCGGTCAGGGCACGGGCGGACCCGGCTACAACTTCAACGACGAGATCCACCCCGAGCTCACCTTCCAGCAGCCCTACATCCTCGCAATGGCGAACGCGGGTCTGCGCCGCAACGCGATCACGGGCAAGGCCGAGGGCACCAACGGTTCGCAGTTCTTCATCACGACCGACCCGACCCCGTGGCTGCAGGGCAAGCACTCGATCTTCGGCGAGGTCGCGGATGACGCGTCCCGCGCCGTCGTCGACGCGATCGCCGCGGTGCCGACCGGTGCCGGCGACCGCCCGGTCGAGCCCGTCGTCATCTCCACGATCGACATCGCCACGGTCTGATCACCCTTCATCCGTGACGAACCCCGGGTTCGCGGCGAACCGCGACAACTTCTGCTATCGGCATCCGGACCGGCAGAGCTTCGTGCTCTGCCAGCGCTGCCTGCGAACGATCTGCCCTGAGTGTCAGACGCAGGCGGCGGTCGGGGTCATCTGCCCCGAGTGCCTCGCGGAACAGCGTCGCGATCAGACGCCCGCGCAGAAGAAGGCGCAGCGCCGGTGGAGCCGCGGCTCGGGGTCCGTCGCCCTCTCGGGAGACAAGCCCGTCGTCACTTACGCCATCATCGGCGTAACGGCGGCCATCTACGTTCTGCAGCTCCTCGTTCCGGGGTTGCAGAGTCTGCTTGCGTTCTACGCGGGCTCGCTCTATCCACAGCTGACCGGCGGACCCTTCGAGCCGTGGCGCTTACTCACGGCGGCGCTCGTGCATTCGTCGTTCTGGCATGTCGGCCTGAACATGCTCGCGCTTCTCATGATCGGCCGGAGCCTCGAGCCCGCGCTCGGCCGCGCTCGCTTCTTCGCGCTCTACGTGATCGGAGCGCTCGGCGGCTCCGTCGCGGTCGCCCTCATCGCACCGAACCAGTTCGTGGTCGGGGCGTCGGGCGCGATCTTCGCTCTGTTCGGGGCTTTTGTCGTGGTAGCCCGGCATCTCGGCGCGGAGATCGGCGGCATCCTGATCGTGCTCGGGATCAACCTCGTGATCGGGTTCATCCCCGGAATGGGGATCTCCTGGCAGGCCCACGTCGGTGGGCTGATCACGGGCGCCGTGATCGGACTGATCTTCGCTCGTACCCGGCAGCAGCGTCAACGCGGACTGCAGATCGGGCTGCTCGTCGCGTGGACCGTCGTGCTGATTCTGCTGCTGCTTGTGCCGCCGGTGCTGTACGGCTGAGTGGAGTTATCCACAGATTCATCCACACATGGGGATGAATCACACCGGTGTCATTCGGTCGGGCGGGTCAGCGCCAGCGCGTGGTCATCAGGAAGCCGACGAAGGCGATCCCGAAGCCGATGACGAGGTTCCATGCATCGATACCCGGGATCGGGAACTGCATTCCGCTCAGGTAGAACACCAGCACCCAGATGAGGCCGATGATCATCAGGCCGAGCATGATGGGTTTGAACCAGACGGGATTGGGTGCGGGCTCGCCGGACTGGGCGGGCGTGAGGTCCTCGTCGTTCTCCGGGCGTGCCATGAGGACATCTTAACCGGAGGGTCCCTATGGATCCGTGAACGCCCGGGGCTGATCGACATACGCGACGGTTAGAATCCCGGTGTGACCGACCAGCCAGCCGCGACCAGCCGCCGCGACCGCCGATCGACATCGCGCCGCCCGCGCCGCCGGGTGAGTGTGATCGGTGTCATCGGCGAGCTGCTGATCACCGCGGGTGTCGTCGCTCTGCTCTACGTCTCGTGGCAGATGTGGATCGGAGACATCATCTACGGCGCCGAGCGGGCGGATGAAGCGCAGGCGCTGTCGCAGCAGTGGCAGCAGGAGTACGAGGAGCAGGCCGCGGCATCCCCGGCGCCCACCGAGAGCTCCACGACAGAGCCCTCCTCGTCTGTGCCAACCGAGGTCGAACCGGTCGTGGCTCCGGAAGCCGCCGACGGAGAGACCTTCGGCACAATGTGGGTACCCCGATGGGGTCCGGACTACGCGATGAAGATCGCGGGAGGCACGTCCCGGGCTCGCACCCTCGATCCCATCGGCATTGGCCATTACCCGAGCACGCCCATGCCGGGAGCCGAGGGGAACGTCGCCCTCGCGGCGCACCGCACGACGTTCGGCAAACCGTTCAATCGGCTGGCGGATCTGCACGTCGGTGACGCGATCGTCATCGAGACGCAGGACGGCTGGTACACCTACCGCTTCCGGACGCTCGAATACGTCACGCCCGATCAGATCGAGGTGACCGCGCCCGTGCCGCAGCAGCCGGGGCTCGCCGCGAACGGCCGCTACCTGACCATGACGAGCTGCAGCCCCATGTATTCGCTCGCGGAGCGCATCATCGGCTACAGCGTGTTCGATTCCTTCACGCCGCGCTCGGCGGGCGCACCGGCATCTCTCACCGAGGCGGTCACCTGATGTACGCAGCGCTCTGGCGTGTTCTTCCCGGCCCGTGGTGGGTGCGGCTGTTCATCGTGCTGATTCTCGTCGCCGCGGTGCTCTACGGACTGTTCTTCTTCGTCTTCCCGTGGGCCGCCCCATTTCTCAACCCGCAAGAGGTCACCGTCGAGTGAGCGCGCCGGTGGCGCCGCATCCGATCCTCGTCGTCGACAACCACGACAGCTTCGTGCACACGTTGATCGGCTACTTCGAAGAGCTCGGTGCGACGGTGTCGGTGCGTGAAGCCGACGAGATCGATCCGGATGCGGCCGCGGCCGCCCTAAAGGGGTTCGCCGGTGTGGTGATCTCTCCCGGGCCGGGTGCCCCCGAGGACGCAGGCGCCTCGATTGCGGTGGTGCGGGCCGCAGCGGAGCGCGCGCTACCGCTTCTCGGTGTCTGCCTCGGCCACCAGGCGTTGGCCGTCGCCTACGGCGCGAGCGTGGCGCAGGCACCCGAACTCATGCACGGCATGACGTCGGCGGTGGAGCACGGCGGCACCGGGCTGTTCGCCGGCATCCCGTCGCCGTTCACGGGCGGGCGTTACCACTCGCTCTCGGTGCGCCCCGAGACGATCCCCGCCGATCTGGTCGTCACGGCGCGCACCGCCGAGGGCACGGTGATGGCGCTCGCGCATCGGACGCTGCCGCTCGTGGGCGTGCAGTTCCACCCCGAGAGCGTGCTGACCGAGCACGGATACCGCCTGTTGGGCGGCTGGCTCGAGTCGACCGGGCTGACGGATGCGGCGGCCCGTGGAGCGGAGATGTCTCCGCACCGGGGGCGCGCGGCGCTCAGCCCGAGCAGTGCGTGAGCGTGATCTCCGACTGGATCGGTACCTCGCCGGGCGCGAGCGACATGACCTTGACCGTGTTCGGGCTCGTCGCCGGGCACTCCGGGTCTTCTGCCTGAACGACGACGAGTCCGAGAGCTTCGATGTCGCGGGTGGCCGCGTCCAACGTGTAACCGGTGACGTCGTTGAGCACGACGCGTCCGCTCGCGACCCGCAGGTTGACGGTGGTGCCCACGGGAAGCTCGGTGCCCGCCGCGACTTCGCCGTCTGCCGTGAGTGCGGTCAAGACGATTCCGCCGGCGGTCTGCGGGTCGTTGACCGACGTGATGATGCCGACGGCGAGGCCGGAGCCGACCAGAGCGTCCCGTGCGGCCTGCTCGTTGAGCCCGGTGACCGGCGGCATCGCCGCCGTCTCCCTCCCCGTCGAGACGTAGACCGTGACGGTTTGACCCGGCTGCACCGAGGTGCCCGACGCCGGGTCGGTGCGCACGACATTTCCCTCAGCGATCTGCTCGTCCGGGACGGCCTGGCGAACAGCCACGAGGTCGTCGCCTTCGAGGACGTCGACCGCGCGTTCGTACGTCATGGTCGACACGTCCGGCACGATCCGGGCACTGTCGGGCACGTTGTCGTTCGGTCGGATGGTGAGCACCCAGAAGAGCACGGAGATCAGGAGTACCGCGAGCACCGCGACGCCCGACCAGATCCACGCGACCGGCGGGCCCGCCTGTGTGCGGCGCATCGTCGTGTCGGTGGAGAGCTGGCGCAGCGATCGCGCCGTCTCGGCGGCCTGGCGGGGGTTCGCCCCGTACAGCTCGCTCGTCAGCGCGCCGACCTTGCGCTTGCTCGGCGCCCGTCCGGTGAGCCCCTCTTCGACCGCGGCACGGAACGTCGGTGCGTCCTGGTACCGCTGGTACGGGTCCTTGGCGAGGGCGCGCAGCACCACGGCGTCGAGGCCGCGGGGGAGGTCGTCGACGATCTCGCTCGGCGGCGTCGGCGTCTCGCTGACGTGCTGGTACGCGACCGCGACCGGAGTCTCGCCGCGGAACGGCTGGCGCCCGGTCAGCATCTCGTACAGCACGACGCCGGTCGAGTAGAGGTCGGCGCGTGCGTCGACCGGTTCGCCCTTGGCCTGCTCGGGCGAGAAGTATGCGGCGGTGCCGAGGATCGTGGTGGTCTCGGCCACGGTGGAGGAGGAATCCGACACGGCGCGCGCGATACCGAAGTCCATGACCTTGACCTGGCCGGTCGGGGTCACCATCACGTTGCCGGGCTTGATGTCGCGGTGCACGACGCCGGCGCGGTGCGAGTACTCGAGAGCCTCGAGGATGCCATCTGTGTAGCGCACGGCATCCGCGGGAGACATGGGGCCCTCGGCGATGACGTCTTTCAGCAGCGCGCCGTGCACGAGTTCCATGACGATGAACGGAACCGGATGCACCGAGCCGTCGGGCGCGGTCTCGGTGCCCTCGCCGGCGTCGAAGACGCGGACGATCGCGGGATGCGCCATCCGCGACGCCGCCTGCGCCTCCAGACGGAAGCGAGTGCGGAACGCCGCATCCTCGGCGAGTTCGCGCTTCAGGATCTTGAGGGCCACCTCGCGGCCGAGGGTGACGTCGTACCCGCGGTACACGCTGGCCATGCCGCCGCGACCGATGAGCTCATCGACCCGGTACCGGCCCGCGAGCACAGGTGGTTCATCTGACACGGCGACTCCCTGGATGCAGCAACTATCAGCCTAACCGACCCGCCCTGGCGAAACCGTGGGCGGGTCGGTCAGGCGTGGCGTCAGGGGGCGACGGGCGCGGTGATGCCGTTGCCGGTGCCGGTGGTGGCACTCGGGCTCGGGCTCGCGGCGGCCTGCACCGTGGCCTGAGCCTGCGGCGACGCGTCCGAGTCCCGCGTCGTTCCGTTACCCGAGCCCGAGCAGGTGACCGTGTAGCTCACGATGAGGGCCTGGCTCGTGTTCGACCCGACCTCGAGCTCGATCGGGCGCTGGTTCGGTCCGGCCTGCGCGGTGGACTGCCCGGTGCTGGTGAAGATGCCGTTCACCGCCGTGAAGTTGTAGCTCACGACGGACCCGGTGCCCGAGGGGCAAGAGAACCCGTCCCAGTTGATCTGCACCGTGGAGCCCGGGCGCACCGTCTGCACGGTCGTTCCGTTCTCCTGGATGCGGGGCACGGTCGGTGCGCCGACGGCGGTCTGCTCGCCGTACACCGACAGGGTGACCGGGTCGCCCTTGGGCACGTTTCCGGACGGCTCGACGTCGTAGACGGTGCCCACCTGTTCGCTGGAGGACGCGGGCGTGCCGACATTGCACGTGACACTCGTGAGCCCGGCAGCCTCCGCGATCCCGCGCGCCTCGTCGCAGGTTCTGCCGACGAGTCCGAGCGTGCTGACATCGACGGTGGTGGCGCTCGGTGAGGGCGTTGCGCTCCGCGACGGGGTGGCTGCGGGCGTCGACTGGGACGTCGTCGGCGCCGGCTCCGCGCTCTGATTGCCGAACAGCGCCCACACGGTGCCGACGAGCACGATCACGAGAAGAGCGATCAGCGCGATGAGCGGCCACGTCCAGGGGCTGCGCTTGCGCTTTTCCGGCTCGTCGGTCGTCGTCGAGTTGATCGACGTGCCCGCGGGCAGCATCTGCGTCGCGGCGGAGGTGTTGCCGACGCCGAGCAGCTGCGTCGCGTCGTCGCCGTTCAGCCCGGAGGCGACCGCGGGAACGGCAGCCGCAGCGGCGGCCACGTCACCGCGACGAAGGGCGCTGGCCGCACGGGCGACCGCGGCCGACGACGCGGGGCGCTCTTCGGGCTTCTTGGCGATCATCGCCATCACGAGGTTCTGCACCGGCTCGGCCACCGTCGGCGGCAGGGGCGGCGGCTGCTCGTTGATCTGCGCCATGGCGATCGCGACCTGCGATTCGCCCGTGAAGGGACGCTTTCCGGCGAGCGACTCGTACGCGACGATGCCCAGCGAGTAGGTGTCGGTCGCGGGGGATGCGGAATGACCCGACGCCTGTTCGGGCGAGAGGTACTGCACCGTTCCCATGACCTGCCCGGTCGCGGTGAGCGGCACCTGGTCGGCGATGCGGGCGATGCCGAAGTCCGTGATCTTCACGCGACCATCGGGCGTGATGAGCAGGTTTCCCGGCTTGATGTCGCGGTGCACGAGACCCGCGGCGTGCGCGGCCTGCAGAGCGGATGCGGTCTGCGCCACGATGTCGAGGGTCTTGTCGGTCGACAGCGAGCCCTCGCGCTCGAGGATCGTCGAGAGGGCTTCGCCCGGAACGAGCTCCATGACGAGGAAGGCGGAGCCGTTCTCCTCGCCGTAGTCGAAGACGCTCGCGATGCCCTCGTGGTTCACGAGAGCCGCGTGCCGGGCCTCCGCGCGGAAGCGCTCGAGGAACCCGGGGTCCCCCATGTACTCGTCCTTGAGGATCTTGATGGCGACGGTCCGGCCGATGACGTGGTCGGTCGCCTCCCACACCTCGCCCATGCCGCCGATGGCGACCCGAGAATCCAATTCATACCGGCCACCGAAAGTCGCACCCTGCGTCGGTCTCATCTGCCCAGCACCGCCTCCATGACCTGTTTTGCAATGGGAGCCGCGATGGAGCCACCGCTGCCCGACTGTCCTCGCCCGCCGCCGTTCTCGACGACGACCGCGACAGCGACCTGCGGATCGTCCGCGGGCGCGAACCCGGTGAACCAGAGCGAATACGGCTGTGTGTCACCGTTCTCCGCTGTACCGGTCTTACCCGCCACTTCTACTCCATCTATTCTTGCATTCGACGCCACGCCGGAACTGACGTTGGCCACCATCATGCGGTTGAGTTCTGCTGCCAGATCGGACTCGAGCGCCCGGCCGTACTCGGAATCCTCCGGTGCGCTTTGCACCGAGAGATCCGGTCCGATCACCTGATCGACCATGCGCGGGTTCATCACGACTCCGTCGTTGGCGATCCCGGCCGAGACCATCGCCATCTGCAGCGGTGTCGCGATGACCTGGCCCTGCCCGAAGCCGGTCAGGGCGGTCTGCGGTTCGTTGAGGCCCTCGGGGTAGCTCGACGCCGTCGACGTGAGGGGCATGTCGAACGTGCTGTTGAACCCGTACTTCTCCGCCTCGGCGCGGATGGCCTCATCCCCGAGCTGCACGGCGAGTTCGGCCATCGGGATGTTGCAGCTGAGTCGCAGCGCGTCGGCGATCGTGACCGTCTCGCCGTCGCCGCAGGTGCCGCCGCCGGCATTGCTGATCGACGTGCTGGTGCCGGGAAGGGTGTACGAGGCGACGTTCGGCATGGTCGAGTCGGGCGTGAACTGGCCCGACGCGAGGGCGGCCGACACGACCACGAGCTTGAAGGTCGACCCGGGAGGGTTCAGGTTGCCGGCGATCGCGCGGTTCGACAGCGGATGCAGCGCGTTGTTGTTGAGCTCGTCGTACGACGACTGCACCGCGTTCGTGTCGTGCGCCGCGAGCAGATTCGTGTCGTAGCTCGGGCTCGTCACCATCGCGAGGATCCGGCCCGTGGACGGTTCGATCGCGACGACCGCACCCTGCAGGTCGCCAAGGGCGTCGAAGGCCGCCTTCTGCACGTTCGCATCGAGCGAGAGCACGACGTTCGATCCCTGCGGCGATTGGCCGGTGAAGGTCTGCTCGATGCGACTGAAGAACTGGGCGCTGCCGGTGCCGCTGAGGTCCTGGTTCATCGCCTGCTCGATGCCGGTCGCCGATCCGAGTGCCGCGTTGATGTAACCGGTGACCGGTGCCCACATGGCCGCATCCGTGTACACGCGCTGCCAGCTGTAGACGTCGTTCGACGGTACCGAGGAGGCGATCGCGGTGCCGCTGGCGATGATCGAGCCGCGCTGCACCTCGTAGGAGTCGTACAGCGCGCGCTTGTTGTACCCGTTCTCGGCGAGTTCGCCGGCCTGCACGACCTGGATCCAGCTCGTCGAGCCGAAGAGCACGAGGAACATCGCGAGCATCACGAAGCTCAAGCGTCGGAGTTCTTTGGTCATGTCAGCCGATCACCACCCGGGGCTGGTTGCGGACCGCATCCGAGATCCGCAGGATCAACGCGACGATGATCCAGTTCGCCACGAGCGAGGATCCACCGGCGGCGAGGAACGGGGTCGTCAGACCCGTGAGCGGGATCACCCGGGTCACGCCGCCGACCATGATGAACACCTGCAGCGCGATCGTGAACGACAGGCCGGTCGCGAGCAGCTTGCCGAAGTCGTCTTGACCGGCGACGCCGACGCGCAGGCCGCGGCTCGTGAACACCATGTACAGGCAGAGGATCGCGAAGACGCCGATCAGCCCGAGCTCTTCGCCGAGACTCGGGAAGATGTAGTCGCTCTGCGCGAGGGGCGTGAGCGAGGGGCGTCCCTGGCCGAGGCCGGTGCCGAGCAGACCGCCGTGCGCGAGCCCGAACACACCCTGCACGAGCTGGAAACTGCCGCCGTCACGGTCGATGATCGCGGGGTTGAAGGCATCCAGCCAGTTGGCGAACCGCCAGCCGACGTACGTGAGCGCCTGGGATGCGGCCACCGCGCCGGCGACCGCCAGCCCGACGCCGAGGAGCACCCATCCGGTCTTGCCGGTCGCGACGTACAGCATCGCGACGAACATCCCGAAGATGAGGGTTCCGGTACCGAGGTCGCGCTGGAGCACGATGATGCCGAGCGACACGAGCCAGACGATCAGGATCGGGCCGAGGTCGCGCGCGCGGGGCCACGTGATGCCGAGGAAGCGGGTGCCGACCGACGTGAGGCTCTCGCGGGTGCGAACGAGGTACCCGGCGAAGAAGATCGCGAGGGCGATCTTTGCGAGCTCGCCGGGCTGGAACGAGAAGAACCCGAGCGACACCCAGACATCCGCGTTCTGGTTTGTGCCGAGACCCGGAACGAACGGCAGCAGCAGCAGGGCGATGCCGATGAAGCCCGAGACGTACGTGTAGCGGAAGAGCACCCGGTAGTTGCGGAGGAACAGCACGACCGCGACGCCCGCGGCGATCGCGATGCCCGCCCAGGCCAGCTGGCGGGTGGATGCGGCATCCCACCCCACGCTGTCGATCTCGATGTCGATGCGGTAGATCATCGCGATGCCGAGCCCGGTCAGGATCGTCGCGATCGGCACGACGAACGGGTCGGCGTCGCGGGCCACGAAGCGCAGCACGATGTGCAGCGCGAGCGCGAGCGCGGCGAGCCCGCCGCAGAAGTACAGGAAGCTCGGGTCGATCGCGCCGAGCGCGCCGAGCTGCACGGCGGCGACGGCGGCGCCGTTCACGACGAACGCGAAGAGCAGCAGACCCAGTTCGCGGTTACGCTGCTTCTGCGGCATCCGGATGCGGCGAAGCGCCTTCATCACCGACGTGTCGGCGGAGACCTGAGGTTCGGCGGTCATCCGGCGTCCTCCGTCGGGGCGAGGCGCGCCACGATCTGCATGGCGTCGGAGAGGGAGCGCGCGGAGATGGTGCTCTCGACCTTCTCGCGATCGAAGTCGCTGAGGTTGGCGAGGGCGATGCCGGTGTCTTCGTAGGCGCTCGAGAGCGGGATGGGGCCGATGCTCTGCTGAACACCCTGGAAGATGACGACCGAATCGTCGTCGGCGCCGACGTAGTAACGGGTCTGCGTCCAGTTGTAGCCGATGAAGAGAGCGCCGGCGATGACGATGAGAACGAGGATGAACCCGACGAGCCATCCGGCACGGCGCCGGCGCGCGCGCCGGCGGTCCTCTTCGATGAGCTCCTCGAGGAACTCCGGTGCGGGTTCGAAGTGCGTGGGCTCGTTGGCCGCCTGGCGCCCGGGATGCAGCCAGGACGGGCGCCCGGGCCGGGCCGCGGGCACCTCGATGCCGGTCGGGTTCGAGGCGGAGCCGACGATCGCCGGGGTGCCGGAGAACACCGGATGCGCGCCGCCGATGTCGACGATGACGACCGTCACGTTGTCGGGGGCGCCGCCGTCGAGGGCCTGCTTCAGAAGCAGGTCGGCCGTGCGGGCCGGGGCCTGGCCGCTCGCGAGGGCCTTCTGGGTGTGCGCGTCGTCGACGACACCTGAGAGTCCGTCGGAGCACAGCAGCCAGCGGTCGCCCGGCCGCGTCGGCATGATGAACGTGTCGACCTCGGGGTCGGGGTCCATGTCGCCGAGCACGCGCATCAGCACCGATCGGCGCGGGTGGTAGCGGGCTTCTTCGAGGGTGATCCGACCGGAGTCGACGAGGCGCTGCACGAACGTGTGGTCGGTCGTGATCTGGGTGAGGGCGCCGTCGCGGAAGAGGTAGATGCGCGAGTCGCCGATGTGCGCGATCACCGCGTAGTCGTCGACCATGAGCAGGGCGCTGACCGTCGTGCCCATGCCGGAGAGTTCGGGGCGTACCTCGACCGTGTCGATGATGTCGGTCGCGGTCTCGGTGATCGCCTGCTGGAGGGCGTGTTCCGCATCCGTCGTCGTGTCGAAACCGTGGTCGAGTCGGGCGATGCGATTCACCGCGAGGCTCGACGCGACGTCACCGCCGGCGTGACCGCCCATGCCGTCGGCGACGACGAACAGGTTGGAGCCCGCGTACCCGGAGTCCTGGTTGTTCGAACGCACCTTGCCGGTGTGCGAGAGCGCCGCGCTCGACCCTTGGAAGACCATGTCTCGGGGTCAGCCCTGCAGCTCGAATGTCGTCGCGCCGACCTTGATGGGCGCGCCGATGATGACCGGAACGGGGTTCGCGACGCGCTCGCCGTTGTGCCAGGTGCCGTTGGTCGAGTCGAGGTCCTGGATCATCCACTGGTCGCCCCACAGCATGAGGCGCGCGTGGTGGCTCGACGTGTAGTCGTCGCGAACGACGAGCCCGGATTCGCTCGAGCGTCCGATCGTGAGCGGCTCGGTGCCGAGGGGAAGTTCCAGGCCGGTCTTCGGGCCGCTCGTGATGATGATCCGCGACACGGTCTCGGTCGTGGCCTTGCCACCCTTGGCGCGTGCGACGGGGGGCTTCGAGACGGCAGCGGTCGCGGCGGCCGGCGAGGAGACGGGCGCGGGAACGGATGCGGCGACGGCCTCCGGCATCTTGCGCACGCGCACGCCGAACAGATCGGCGCGGAGCGAATAGACGACCGCGAACACGAAGAACCAGAGCAGGACGAGGAACCCGATCTGGATCAGAAGGAGGGTCAGGGGACTCACGAGTGAGATTCTCCCCATTTTTCGGCCTCACCGAGGGAGAACGCCCGGGTCGCGTCATCGTGGCGCGACGGACGAGAGGGCCCGGAGGCCTGTGCGACGACCCGGAAGACGATGTCGGTGCGGCCGATCGTCACGGTCGCGTCGGGGGGGAGCGGGGCTTCGGAGACCTTCGAGCCGTTGAGCTTGGTGCCATTCGTGGATCCGAGGTCGCGCACCATGGCGCGCTCGCCGTCCCACAGGATCTCGACGTGCTTGCGGCTGGTTCCCGCATCCGAGATCGTGATGTCGGCGTCGCTGCCGCGACCGATGACGGTGCGCGCGGCAGTGAGCGGATGCCGTTTGCCCTCGACGTCGACGACCGCGGTCCAGCTCACCCGGCCGGCGGCGGTGGTCGATTCGACCCGCAGTTGCCCGGTGGACAGGCGCTCGTCGCGCGCCAG
Source organism: Microbacterium sp. cx-55 (assembly GCF_021117345.1). Classification (NCBI taxonomy): domain Bacteria; kingdom Bacillati; phylum Actinomycetota; class Actinomycetes; order Micrococcales; family Microbacteriaceae; genus Microbacterium; species Microbacterium sp. cx-55. Next base: position 26,074 of record NZ_CP088261.1, read on the forward strand.
CGTGATCGAGAGAGCGCCGGCGAGCGAGTAGCCCTGCGCGCGGGCGTGCTTCTGCACCAGAGTGTCGAGCTCGTCGGTCAGCGTGCGGCCGATGGCGCGCATCTTCTCCGAGTCGGTCGGCGAGAGGTAGACCGTGAACGTGTTCGGCACGAGGATGCGCTCGCGGGAGACGATCGCGGCCTTCGTGTCGAGCTCGCTGCGGAGCGCCGACGCGATGTCGACGGGCTGGATGCCGCTGCGGAAGGTCTTGGCGAACGCACCATTAACGGCGCGTTCGAGACCTTTCTCGAAGCTGTCTAGTAGTCCCACACGACTCCTCAGGCAGGGCAGACGGGTCCAACCATCGTAGAGGCCCGGGGTGTGCTGCACATGGTGATGTGCTGCGAGCGGGGCGCCGACCCGGGTTTTCGCGGCCGATTCAGCCGCGATACATCCGCCGTGATACGCTCTGGAGGTTGAATTGGCGGTTCTCGGACCGTCATTCGCGCGAGTGGCGGAATGGTAGACGCGCTGGCTTCAGGTGCCAGTGCCCGCAAGGGCGTGGGGGTTCGAGTCCCCCCTCGCGCACAGGCAGGCCCTCTCGTTTTAGAGAGTCGACATGCCGAATGTGCGATACGAGCCGGTCGGAGCTGAGAAGCCCGACCGGCTTTCGCGTTCCCGGTGATACCCGCGGTGTCAGGGCACGTAGTTCCCGAAGTTCGGCTAAACCGGCCATGGTCGTCCCGGCGGCCAGCGCCTTGCCCTGATCCGACTGAGCCTCGGATTGCGCCATCCCGTACCAGACCCACGCGACGGCCAGGGTGGGATCGGACAGCACGCCCGCCACCCAGAACCCCACGCGGGGCAGTGCCGACCGCTTCGTGCGCACCGTGTCCGGTGCCGCAGCGGACACCAGGCTCAGACGGCGCCGACCGGGCGGGCCGACGTCTGCAGCGTGTAGTGCTTCGTGAGCTGCGGATAGACCCATGTTGTCTGGCAGCGCTTGTAGATGATGTAGCCGCTCGACGCGTAGCTGTTCATCCGTGCGACGCAGGTGTTGTAGTTGTCGAACTTGTACGAACGCGTCGCCGCGGCGTTCGCGGGTGTGGCGACGGAGAAGACCAGGACGAGGGCGGTGAGTGTGCTCGTGAGTGCAATACCGATGCGCTTGACCATGGGTGGGAACGTAACACCGGGCTGCCCGGGCTCGCCAGCGCCGCTGTCGGATGGGGAGAACCTGGGGATTCGGTATGCAGGGCCATCCCCGGCCGTCACCATACGAAGTGGCGGGTAAACTCGTCCGTGCCGCTCCCCACGATTCCCCCAATCGCGGAGCGTGCCGCCCCCTCCGCTCCCCCCAGCTGGAGGGGGCATCTCTTTGTGCACGTGACCACATCGCGGTGGATCTCGGTGTTCCGGTCGTAAACGCGTATCTTTCATACTCCTGAATCAGTAGAGTGAACTGTCGCGCTCAGCGCGGCATATCCGGGGGGATCCGTCGACGCCCGGGCCTGAGAGCTTTGCTCGGCCCGGGCGTCGTATGGTTAACGGCCCGAGTCGTGCATGCAACGTTTTCGTCACCTTCTGTCACCCTCTCGCAGGCGCGACAACACCCCGCTACGGTAAGCAGCACACCGGCGCACAGGGTGCCGGACAGCACAGAAGGCATTGCATGAGCACGCAGGGTACGGTCAAGTGGTTCAACTCGGAGAAGGGCTTCGGCTTCATCGCCCCGGATGAGGGCGGCGCCGACGTCTTCGCCCACTTCAGCGCGATCGAGGGCAACGGCTACCGGTCGCTGGAAGAGAACCAGCGGGTGGAGTTCGAGGTCGAGCAGGGTCCCAAGGGTTTGCAGGCAGCGAGCATTCGGGCTCTCTGATCTGCGAGAAGGGGCGGGATGCATCAGCATCCCGCCCCTTCTTCTCTGCGCAGACGCGGGTCAGTCGTCGACCAGCAGCAGCGTGCGCAGTTCGTCCACGGTGTCGACGGCGGCCTGCGCGCCCTCCGACTCGTGCGGCCAGCTGAATCCCCAGCGCACGAAGATGACGGGCACGCCCTGAGCGTTGCCGCCCTCGACATCGTGATGGCGGTCGCCGATCAACACCGGCCGTGACGTGTCGACGCCCGCGGCCTGCAGCCGCCGAAGCGCCTCGGCGACGATGTCGGCCTTCTTGGCGAGGGTCTTCTCGTCGAGCGTGGCGCCCGTGATCGTGGCGAGGTGCTCGGCGAGGCCGAAGTGCTCCATCAGCGCGACGACCTGAATCTCGGGCTTCGAGCTCGCGGTTCCCTGCGGAATACCGGCCGCCGCGATATCTGCGACGAGCTCGCCGACCCCGGGGTAGAGCTTCGCGCCGGTCGTGTAGCCGTCGGCGCGACCGAGCGTGCGGTAGAACGTGACCGCATCCATCGCACCCTCCGGCGTCATTCCGCCCTGCTCCTGGAAGGAGTCGTACAGCGGCGGACCGATCCAGTGCACGAGTTCCGGACGCGTCGGCGCGGGCTTGCCGAAGTGCTCGAGGGTGATCGACAGACGGCGCAGGATGCCGTCGGATGCGTCGACGAGCGTGCCGTCCACATCCCAGAGGATGCAGGAGAACGGGGAGCGGGCGGTCATGTCTCTACGCTAGCCGCGCTCAGAACAGGCGAGGAGCACCCGACTGGATGCCCTTCATGCCCTCGTAGTCGAGCGTCACGCAGCGGATGCCGCGGTCGGTCGCCAGAACGCGCGCCTGCGGCTTGATCTCTTGCGCGGCGAACACGCCCTTCACCGGCGCGAGATGAGGGTCTCGGCCGAGCAGCTCGAGATAGCGCGTCAGCTGCTCGACGCCGTCGATGTCACCGCGCCTCTTCACCTCGACGGCGATCGTGCCGCCGGCGGGATCGCGCAGCAGCAGATCGACCGGCCCGATCGCGGTGGGGAACTCGCGGCGAACGAGGGTCAGATCGTCGCCGATCACCTCGACCTGCTCGGCGAGCAGACGCTGCAGGTCGGCCTCGACGCCGTCCTTCTGGAGCCCGGGGTCGACACCGAGCTCATGCGAGGAATCGTGCAGAACCTCGTAGATCTTCACGACCAGGGCGTCACCCGTCTTGGCGTGCGTCACGCGCCACTGTTCGATGACGCCGACGCTCGCCGCATCCGGTTCGGGCTCCTCGAGAACCAGGCGGCACGGCGGGCTCATCCAGTTCAGCGGCGCGTGTTGGATGTCTCGGTGGAACGCCACCGTGCCGTCCGCCTTGATCATGATGAGACGGGTCGCGAGGGGGAGATGTGTGTTCAGTCGACCGGAGTAGTCGACGGAGCAGCGGGCAATGATGAGGCGCACGTACTCATTGTCTCAAGGCGCACGTTGTGTTGTCGTCGGCGGCGGTCAACCCATCACCGGCCGTCGCTGGCGCGACACGGCACCGCGTTTACGCGGGCCCGCGTGCACCCCGCAGAGCGACCAGCTCGTCGAGCAGGACTGCCAGCGCCCTGTCGTGCCGATCCGTTGCGGTGAACACGCCGTCGGCGACGTGCTCCGACACCCAGGCGATCTCGACGTTCGTGCTCAGGCACCGCATGCCGAGGTTCACCATGACAGGCTGCAGGGCGACGACCGCGCGAGTGCCGCCCGAAAGTCCGCCGTAGCTCACGACTCCTACGGGTTTCCCTGACCACTCCGCATGCAGGTAGTCGATGGCGTTCTTCAGCGGCGCCGAGAAGCTGTGGTTGTACTCGGGCATCACGAAGATCATCGCGTCGGCCGCCGCCACTTGTGCGCTCCATCGCTTTGCCGGTTCGCCGATGTAGTGCCCCAGCTTCGGATGGTGCGGCTCGTCGTGCAGCGGGAGCCGCAGTTCACGCAGGTCGACGAGATCGATGTCGAACGCCTCCGCCTCCGGATTCGGCGCGTGCGCTTGGGCCGCCGCGACCACCCAGTCGCCGACGGCGCGGCCCACCCGCGTCTCGCGGATGCTCGCGACGAGCACGAGGAGGCTCACAGCGCCACGTCTGCCCGCTCCGACTCCTTCTGATGAGTCGAGGCATCCTTGTACTCGGTGTACGTGTAGGGGTTGTCGAGCATCTTGGCCTCGGGGGCGTCGGGGTTCATGCCCTGCGTCCAGGCAGGTTCGCCGAGTTCACTCTGCAGGTAGTCGACGGTCGACTCGACGTCTCTCTTCACCGAGGCGAGGTCGTCGCCCAGTAGCCTGCCGTCGTACTTGGCGATCACGCCGTCGACCATCACCGTGTGCACGTCGCCACGGCCGGCTTGCAGCGCGATGTGCCCGTTCGGATTGAGGATCGGGTACATGGTCGGCGAGTGGTCGTTCTTGATGAGAACGATGTCGGCACGTTTGCCCACCTCGAGCGAACCGACCAGGTTCTGCATGCCGAGGCCCTCGGCCCCGCCCCGCGTCGCCCAGTCGACGACGTGCTCGGCGCGCAGATGCGAATGGGTGACGGTGTCGCCGTGCTCGTGGGCCTTGATGTGCTCCCATCCGCGATCCGCGCCGAGTGTCGACCGCATGGCCGAGAACAGGTCGCTCGAGAACCACACGCTGGTGTCGACCGACAGAGAGACCGGGATACCGTGCTGACGCAGGATCCACGACGGTGGATACCCCTGGCCGCAGCTCAGCTCGCTCTCCGTCGAGAGGGAGACCGATCCGCCGGTGGCGGCGATGCGCTGGTATGAGTCGTCGCTGAGCGTGGCGGCGTGCACGTAGACCGTCTCGGGTGCCATGAACCCGTTCTCGTGCATGAGTCGGACGCCGTCGTCGTTGGTCGCCCCCCAGACCCCGGCGTGGGTCGTGACGGGCAGCCCGAGCTCGCGGGCCGCCTCGAACGCCGCGCGCTCGGGAAACGCAGGGTCGCCGGTCACGTCGAACGCCAGCTGGAATCTCAGGTCGTCGGCGCCCGTGTTGTTCTTCGCGAGGAAGGCGAGGACGTCGGGGTCGGCGGACCACTCCCACGGGCCGGCAAAGATGTTGCCGTAGGCGAGCACGAATCGCCCGGTGGAGGCGCGGAGGGCGTCGAGGGCGGCCTCGCCATGGTCGATGGTGCGGAGTCCGTGCGACCAGTCGACGGTCGTCGTGACACCCGCATCGATCGCGTCGAGCGCCGACAGGCGGTTGCCCGCGTGCACGTCTTCGGGGCGGAAGCTCTTGCCGTGCTCGAGGTAGTACCAGACGAAGTACTGGGTGAGGGTCCAGTCGGCGCCGTACCCGCGCATGGCGGTCTGCCACATGTGCCGGTGGGTGTCGATCATGCCCGGCATCAGGATGCCGTCGGTCGCGTCGATCTCGAAGGTGCCGTCCGGCACGGCCAGCCGCTCGCCGATGGCTGCGACGCTGTTGCCGATGACGAGCACATCGGAGTTGTTCAGAACCCGTCGCCGATCGTCGACCGTCACGACCGTTCCGTTTCGGAAGACGACCGGCCTGCCGTCTGTGGGCGGCTCGGGGATCTTCGGGTTCTGCGACATGATTCGACTCCTTCGGCGATGTCTGTTCGGGACGCTGGATGGTGGTGCGGGAGGGCTCAGAGGGCGACCGTCGGGTAGTCCTTGCCGATCCAGTGGGCGAGCCTGACTGCGTACTCCCGCTGGAACGCCAGCGGACCGGACGCGGTCTCGTACTCGTCGTTGTAAAGGGCGATGAAGATCGTGAGCGTCAGGAAGAAGTGCGCGCCGAGCTCGAAGAGTCGCGTGTAGTCGTGCTCCACGAGCGCGCGGCGCTCCTCCTCGGTGAATGAGAGCCAGCTGGTCTTCTCGACTCGGTTCCCTGTGCCGAGCCACTGGCCGTACTCGGCCTCCCATCTCGTGACCAGGCCATCCGGATCGGCCTTGTATGCCGCCAGAAGCTCGGGGTCGCGGTCGACCTGGTACAGGAACTTGTTCACGTAGTACTTGCTCATCGCGGGTCACCGCCCGGGTACCAGGTCATGTACATCTCGCGGGTGTGGAAGAGGTCGAGCTCATCGACGTAGGAGGCGGGAATGGCGCCCGCGATGCCCATCATGAGAATGAGGTCCATGAAGCCGTGCGTGGCGTTGCCCGCGCCCGCCATCGACTCGTGCGTGACATTCTCGAGGATCGCGTCGATGTCGCCGGCGGCCAGCCAATCGATCGCCTTGCGGTCGAACTCGGGGTCGGGGCCGGTCTCGCCGAACTGCCTCGGTCCTCCGAGCTCGAGCGACAGGTGCCCGCTGCCGACGGCGGCGATGCGCAGGTCGCTGGGATACTCGTCGATGATGCTGCGGATGGCCCGGCCCAACTGCCAGAAACGCTTCGGGCTGGGCAGGGGCGGGGCGAAGATGTTCGTGTAGATCGGCACGACGGGCAGATCTGCGTCCGGCCGTGTCGTGATGATCGGGCAGATGATCGAGTGGTCGAGCTTCAGTTCGTGGCTGACGGAGAAGTCGAATCCCCGGTCGAGCAGGCCCTGCAGCATGTAGCCCGAGAGTTCCTCGTGGCCGTCGAGCACGTAGGGCGGGATGCCGAACTCACGTTCCTCGTTGTAGAAGATCGCGTCGTAGGTGGGCTGCTTGCCGATGAGGAAGGCGGGGTAGTTGTCGGAGAAGAACTGGTGGAAGTGGTCGGCTCCGACCATCACGAGGATGTCGGGCTTCGCGACGGTCAGCGTCTCGCGGTAGGCCTCGACCTTGCGCTTCCATTCGTCGGCCTGGGGCATCCGGCTTTCGGGCGGCGCGGTGGTGGCCTTGAGATAGAAGGGGTGGTGCGTGGTCGCTAGAACGGCGCTCAGTTCTGCCATCGTCAGGCTCCTTCGCCGGATGCGTCGGTTTCGCCCGATGCGGGGGCGGGTGGCACGTAGACCGCGTTCCGATCGACCGAATAGTAGACGTCGGGGCCGATCGGGCTGACCTGCTCCTCTCGGATGTGACCGAGCAACCCTGCCGTGCGGGCGAGCAGCGCGAAGCCGCGCAGCATCGTGACCGGCAGTCCGAGGTCTGCGAGGGCTGCGCCGGCGACTCCCGCGCCGTTCAGGGGCAGGTTCTTGCCGAGCACCTCGTGTTGCACCCGCCCGATGGCGGCGAACAGCCTCAGGTGCGGGCCCAGGGTGCCTTCCTTCGCGGCGATGCGCATGATCACGGGGGTGCGCGGATCGCCGTCCTTGTGCACCGGATGGCCGAGTCCGGGGATGCGCCGCTTTTCGGCCTTCGCGGACAGCAGTGCAGTGCGCGCCACCTGATCCCATTCGGCATCGCTGAAGGCCGCGGTGTCGCCAGTGAGGGACTGCACGATCGCGTCGAGGTAGAGGCCGGTGTCTTCGGTGACCCCCAGAAAGCGCGAGCCGCCGCCGAGCAGGCCGGCCGCGACGGCCCCCTGCAGCGAGTCCGGTGCGCTGTAATAGGTGAGCCGCGCGGCGATCGCGGTGGGCGTGAAGCCATGGTCCGCGAGCGACACGAGCACGGCTTCGAACACCCGACCCTCGGCCGCGGTCGGCGGTCTCTTGGCGACGAGCCAGAACGCAAGCTCGCCGAAAGTGACCTTGCCGAGAAGATCTGCGCTCAGATCCTGGCCCAGCAGTGAAATGCTCGACAGGTCGCTGGTTCCGATTCCGGTGGGGTAGTCGGTCATGATCTGAGCCAGTCCTTGATCTCGGTGTCGTCGGCGCCCAACGCGGGTGGGGCACTGCGGTAGGCGGGTGGAGTGAGTGAGAAGTCGATGGGATTTCTGATCATCGGCACTGCGCTCTCTCCCTCTCCCACGAGCACCACGGGATCGAGGCCGAGGCTCTCGGCGAGGGCCACGCCTCCGTCGATGGTGTTGATCGGCCCGCAGGCGACCCCCGCCCGGGTCAACGTCTCGAACCACTCGGCGACGGATGCGGTCGCCAGGGCCTCGAGGAGCAGGGGGCGCAGCGCCTCGCGGTTGCGGTTGCGCAGTTCGGTCTTCGCGAAGCGGTGGTCGTCGGCCAGTTCTGCGAGCCCCAATGCGGTGGCGAGCTTCACGAACTGGGCGTCGTTGGCGGCGACGATGACGATCTCACCGTCGGCCGCGGCGAGCGGTTCGTAGGGGAACAGACTCGGATGCGCGTTGCCCATGCGAAACGGAACCTGCCCGCCGGCGACGAAGGTTGAGCTGTGGTTGGCCATCGCCGAGAGCGCCGTCGACAGCAGATTCACCTCGACGTGCTGGCCCTCGCCCGTGTTGTTGCGGTGGTTCAGGGCGGCGAGGATGCCGATCGTGGCCTGCATCCCGGTCATGATGTCGAACACCGAGACGCCGCTGCGGTAGGCGGGTCCGTCGGATTCGCCGGTGAGGCTCATCAACCCGGATGCGGCCTGCACGATCAGGTCGTATCCCGGCAGCGACGCCCCGCCTTTCGAGCCGAATCCACTGATCGACGCGTAGATGACGGCGGGATTGAGAGCCGCGACGGAGTCGTAATCGAGCCCGAACTTGCTCAGGCCGCCGGGCCGGAAGTTCTCGATCACGATGTCGGCACGCGCGGCGAGCTCTTGCGCGAGTGCGCGGTCGGCGTGGTCGCCGAAGTCGAGCACCACATCACGCTTGTTGCGGTTGATGCCGAGGAAGTAGGTGGAGACACCGTCGCGCTCGGGTGGCACCCAGTCGCGGGTCTCGTCGCCCTTGGGACTCTCCACCTTGATGACGTTGGCGCCGAGGTCGGCCATCAGCTGCGTCGCATACGGGCCGGCGAGTACGCGGGAGAAGTCGGCGACCACGAGCCCCGCTAACGGGCCGGGTCGTGGGTTCGTGTGGGGGAATGGAGTCGTCATCGTCACCATATCTGCATTTGCGGACAAACGTCCGCCATGCGGACATGTGCTCAGTATGCGCCGCGAGGTGACGGTCGTCAATGGTGCAGGACGGACCTCCGGCTCACCGGCCGACGATCTCGCTGAACGGCCGACCCTCGAGCCTCGCCCAGTCAGCCGAGATGTGCGCAGCCGTCTCGAGAAGGGGGGCGAGGTGCCGCTCGATCAAGTCTGCTGTCGGCGTCTCTGCCGCATGCACCGTCACGTTGGCGGCTGCTCGAACCGTGCCCGATCCGTCGCGCACCGGGGCGGCGATGGAGCGCACGCCGGGCGCGAGCTCCTCGTCGGCCAGCGCCCAGCCGCGTTCGCGCACGAGGGACAGCTCACGGTCGAGGTCGGCGCGGTCTCGGGGTGCGATGACCACCCGCGACAGGCTGGGCTGGTCGAGGGCGAACTCGAGCGCATCCGGGGCCAGCCATGCCAGCAGCACCTTGCCCTGCGAGGTGACAACCGCGGGAAACCGAGTGCCGATCTCGACGCGCAGCGCAATGATCTTCGGCACCGCGACCCTGGCCGTGTAGACGATGTCACTGCCACTCAGTTGAGCCATCGACGACGACTCGCCGGTGAGGTGCACGAGGCCCTCGAGATGAGGCTTCGCCACCGTCCAGAGCCCCTGTGAGCTGACGAACGCGTAGCCCAGGTCGAGTACGCGGGGGGTGAGCTCGAATAGCGACGCGTCTTGGCGCACGTAGCCGAGCTCGATCAGGGTGGCGAGGAGCCGATGTGTCGTGGGCCGCGCGAGGTTCGTCTCGGCGGCGATCTCGGCCAGCGACATGCGGGGGCGGCCGTCGGAGAACGCTCCGATGATGTCGAAGCCGCGCGCGAGGGCTTCGACGAAGTTGGAGGATTCACTGCGGCCGGCCATGCGGTTCCTTTCGCGCGCTGTGCCGCCAGTATCGCTTACGCGGCGCGAGGCCCTTGTGGCCCGGGCGTCCCGGCCGCGCTCAGTGGCGCCCGGCCCCGACGTTCGCGCCGGGAAGGGGCTTCGCGGCACCCGAGGCGAAACCGGATGCGGCAACCAGCACGACGAGGATGAACAGCGTGTTCAGCAACCCGATGTGCTCGCTGACAAGGCCGAGGAGCGGGGGACCGGCGAGGAACGCGACGTAGCCGATCGTCGCCGCCGCGCTCACCCGGGCCGCGGCCCGGGCGGGATCGTCTCCGGCGGCCGACATACCGAGGGGGAACCCGAGCGACGCTCCGATTCCCCAGAGCGCCGCGCCCACGAAGACGAGCGGCAGGTTCGGCGCGAGGATGAAGAGGAGGAGCCCGGCGACCGCCGCGAGCGAGAGCACCCGGAGCACCAGAACCCGGCCGAATCGGTCGACCAGGGGCCCGCCGAACACGCGCACGACCGTCATGCTCACCGAGAAGACCGCGAGACCGAGCGCCCCGAGCTCCTGCTGGGCCTCGTGACCCTCCACGACGCCCAGCGCCAGCCAGTCGTTCGCGCCGCCCTCGGCGAACGACATGCCGAGCATGACCACACCGAGCGCGTAGGTGCGGGGCTCCCGCCACGCCGAAAGGGCGACGCCGATGCGTTCCCGCCAGCTCGAATGCGCAGGACTCTGCGCGGAGTCGCCGGTCTCGTTCCGCTTCGGCACGTTCGCGAAGCTGACGACAGCGACCAGGGCGAGCACGACGGCGATGACGCCCAGATGGGTGACCACGTTCCATCCGGCGCCGATGAAGACGACACCGAGCCCCGCACCCACGACCGTGCCGGCGCTGAAGAACGCGTGGAACAGGGGGAGGAGCGTGCGACTCGACTGCGCCTCGATCGCCGCGCCCTCGACGTTCATCATGACGTCAACGGATCCGTTGCCGAAGCCCCACAGCACGAGACCGGCGGTCACCAGCGGCACCGAGCCCGCCACATCCGTTCCCACACCGATCAACGCGATGCCGGTCGCGAAGACCAGGATGGCGCCGAGCATGCCGCCGCGTGCGCCGAACCTCGCCGTGATCAGCGACGAGAGCGAAAGCCCCACGATCGAGGCGATCCCGCCGATCAGGAGCATGATGCCGACCTGCACGTTGTCGATATCGAGGGTCTGCTTGATCGCGGGAACGCGCGACGCCCATGTCGCCACGCTCAGACCGCTCGCGAGGAAGATCGCGAAGATCGCCGTGCGCCATCGGACGAACTGGGAACGGGAGAGGACGAGTTCCATGTCGTCAGCGTACCGAATCGATTCGATGACCATGACCGCGTCGGTTACCATCGGAGCACCATGAACGCGCGTCGGGCAACGATCGCGGACGTCGCCCGGGTCGCCGGTGTCGCCGCCTCGACGGCGTCCGTCGTGTTCAGCGGCAAGACGCCGGTGTCGGAATCGACGCGGCAGCGCGTGCTCTCCGCCGCAGAAAACCTGGGGTACACCGGCCCCGACCCCCGGGCCGCATCGCTTCGACGCGGGCGCTCGGGCATCGTCGGCGTCGTCATGGGTGATCGCCTGCGCACCGCGTTCCGCGACCCGGTGACGACCGTCATGCTCGACGGCCTGGCCGAGGGAGTCGCCGCCCAGGGCGCGGGCCTGCTGCTGCTGCGCGAGGATGCCGAAGGCGGCGGTCCGAGCCTGCGGACGGCGCCCGCCGACGCCTTCGTGCTGGTCGGCTGCAACGGTCGCATGCGCGAGTCGCTCGACGCGATCCGCGGTCGCGGCATCCCGGTGGTCGTCATCGAGGGGGATGCGGGCGAGGGTGTGCCGCAGATCCTGCTCGACAACCGCGAGGCACAGGCCGAGATCGCCCGGCACGTGCGCGATCTCGGGCACGAGGACGTCGTGGTCGTCTCGCTCGCGGTGGCGGCCGCATCCGCACCCGGCTGGGTCGATCCGGACGCGCCGATCACCGTCGACGTCACGGCCGATCGCCTCCGGGGCGCGCGCGATGTGTTCCCGGATGCCCGGGTGTACTCCGCGAGCCGCAGCTCGATCGACGACGGCTACGCGGCCGCCGTCGCGGTACTCGCCACCCCCGGTGCGCGGCCGACGGCGATCCTCGCGCAGAGCGATCTGATCGCCGCGGGTGTCATTCGGGCGGTGCAGGATGCGGGACTCGTGGTGCCCGACGACATCAGCGTGACGGGGTTCGACGGGGTGTGGGTCGATGGGGTCGCGCCCCTCGAACTGACCACGATGGTGCAGCCGGCGGCCGACAAAGGACGGGCAGCCGGGGCCGCGATCTCGGCGATGCTCGCGGGCGAGCCGCCGGCCACCGTGCACCTGTCTTCTACGTTCCGCGCGGGTAATACCATCGGCGCCGTCAAGAATCCGACGGCGCCCGAGGGGCTCATCGCCCCGTAGAATGGCTGCAGACACCCCGATCGCCTGAGTCCTCCCGTCACTGCGGAGGCCGACGACCCCGAGGAGGCCGCAATGCTGGTGCTTCTCGCTGCGTTCGCCCTGGTGCCTCTTCTTCTTCCGCTGCTCGTTCGCCGCATCGGACCCCGCGCGTTCTACGTCGCCGCCGTCCTTCCGGCGATCGCGTTCGTCGACACGCTCTGGCGCACGCCCGATGTGCTCAGCGGCCGCATTCCGTTCGAGTCATACGACTGGATTCCTCGGCTCGGCATCGCTCTGTCGATGCGGATGGACCTGCTCGGCTGGGCGCTGACCCTCGTCGTCACCGGTGTCGGCGCGCTCGTCATGCTCTACTGCCGCTGGTACTTCCAGGGCAAGACGAACGGGCTCGCCCAGTTCTCGTCGGTGCTGCTCGCATTCGCCGGCGCGATGTACGGGCTCGTCCTCACCGACGACCTCGTCGTGCTCGTGATGTTCTGGGAGATCACGAGCATCCTGTCGTACCTGCTCATCGGCTACTACAACGCCCGCGGCGCGAGCCGGAGGGCTGCCCTCCAGGCGCTTCTGGTCACCACGCTCGGCGGACTCGTGATGCTGATCGGCGTCGTGCTGCTGGTCGTCGAGGCCGGCACCTCGAGCATGTCGGCGATCCTCGCAGCGGCCCCGACCGGCCCCGTCGTCAACGCGGCGCTCGTGCTGCTGCTCGTCGGCGCGCTCAGCAAGTCCGCGATCTTCCCGTTCCACTTCTGGCTCCCCGGCGCCATGGCCGCGCCGACCCCGGTCAGTGCGTATCTGCACGCCGCCGCGATGGTGAAGGCCGGCATCTACCTGATCGCCCGCTTCGCCCCCATCTACGCGATCGCCGAGCCGTGGCGCCCGATCGTCGTCTCGCTCGGTGTGTTCACGATGCTGCTCGGCGGCATCCAGGCGCTCCGCGAGAGCGACCTGAAGCGCATCCTGGCGTTCGGCACGGTCAGCCAGCTCGGCTTCCTGACGGTGGTGCTCGGCTTCGGCACTCGCGAGGCAGCGCTCGGCGGAATCGCGCTCCTGCTCAGCCACGCCCTCTTCAAGTCGGCGCTCTTCCTCGTCGTCGGCGTGATCGACCGGCAACTCTCGACACGTGACATCTCCGAGCTGTCGGGGGTGGGCAGACAAGCCCCGACGCTCGCCGTCGTGTCGATCATCGCGGTGTGTTCGATGGCCGGCGTCGCACCCACGATCGGTTTCGTCGCGAAGGAGTCGATCCTCGCGGCATTCCTCGACGACGGTTCGCCCTGGGCGCTCGTCGCGCTCATCGGCGTGCTGATCGGGTCGGCGCTCACGGCGGCCTACGGCATCCGGTTCGTCTGGGGTGCGTTCTGGACGAAGAAGGATGCGGATGGCGCGCCCCGGGCCCGCACCGAGTGGCCCGACCCGCCGGTCGGCTTCCTCGCCTCGCCCCTGATTCTCGCGGCGCTCACGCTCGGCGCAGGGCTCGCCGCCGGGCCGCTCGACACCGCGTTCTCGCTCTACGCCGACACGGCACCGGCCGCCGGCGAGTACACGACCCACCTGGCGCTCTGGCACGGCTGGGAGCCGGCGCTCTTCCTCTCGTTGGGAACGCTCGCGGCGGGGGCGCTGATCTTCTGGCTGGCGCTCCGCCTGAAGTTCGCGACGCACCGCCGTGTGCTGCCGTTCACGGCTCCCGACGCCTACAACGCCACGCTCCGCGGGATCGCGTGGCTGTCGGTGAAGGTCACCGGTTTCACCCAGCGCGGCTCGCTTCCCGTCTACGTCGGCACGATCTTCGTCGTCTTCGTCGCGGCGCAGGGAACCGCGCTGCTCGCCGGATCGGACTGGCGCGTCGCGCTCGAGATCTGGCAGTCGCCGACCCAGCTCTTCGTCGCCCCCGTGATGATCATCGCCGGCCTCATCGCCGTCCGTGCGCGAAAGCGCTACAGCGGAGTGGTGCTCGTGTCGGTGACCGGCCTCGGCATGGTCGTGCTCTTCGCCACGAGCGGTGCCCCCGACCTCGCGCTCACGCAGATCCTGGTCGAGACGGTCACGCTGGTCGCCTTCGCGCTCGTGCTGCGCCGCATCCCGGCCCGGATGGGTGACCACAACGCATCCGTCGCCCCCGTCGCCCGCGCGGTGCTGGCCGGCGCCGTCGGCCTCACGATGGCCTTCATCGCGCTCGTCGCGACGGGTGCGCGTCAGGCCCTGCCGATCTCGCTGCAGTTCCCCGAGCTGGCGTACGACCTCGGCCACGGCCGCAACGTCGTCAACGTCGCCCTCGTCGACCTGCGTGGCTGGGACACGATGGGCGAGCTCTCGGTGCTGATCCTCGCCGCGACGGGCGTCGCCTCGCTCGTGTTCGTGACGCACCGCGCCGACACGCTCTCGGATCTCACGAGTCCGCTCGACCGACTGCCGCGCCGTCGGCCGCTGCTCGAGACCGAAGACGGCCTGCGCCCGCAGAACTCCGGTGCCACCGGGCGCCGCGCGTGGCTCGTCGGGGGGCCTAAGGTGCGCGCCGAGGACCGATCGATCCTGCTCGAGGTCGTCGTGCGGATCCTGTTCCACACGATCATCATCGTGTCGCTGTACGTGCTGCTGGCGGGACACAACCTGCCCGGCGGCGGTTTCGCCGGGGGCCTCATCGCGGGCATGGCGCTCGTGATGCGTTACGTCGCCGGCGGACGCTACGAACTCGGCGCCGCCGCACCGACGGATGCGGGCCGCCTGCTCGGCGCCGGAATGCTGATCGCCGTGGGCACCGCCGTCGTGCCGCTGTTCTTCGGGGCCGCGCCGCTGACGAGCACGTTCTTCGAGCTCGACATCCCCGTGCTCGGCCACATCGAGTTCGTGACCTCGACGATCTTCGACATCGGTGTGTACCTCGTCGTGATCGGTCTCGTGCTCGACGTGCTCCGGAGCCTCGGTGCCGAGGTCGACCGCCAGACGCAGGAGCTGCGCGAGCGGACGGGGACGGTGCGATGAACGTCTCCCTTGTGCTCATCGTCATCATGGCGGTGCTCTTCTCCTGCGGCGTCTACGCCATGCTCGAGCGCAGCCTCACGCGCGTGCTCATCGGATTCATGCTGCTCGGCAACGCGGCCAACCTGCTGCTGCTGATCGTGATGGGGGCGCCGGGCCAGGCTCCCTTCTACAGCGAGGGCACCGACTCGAGCGAGTACTCCGACCCGCTGCCGCAGGCGCTCACGCTGACCGCGATCGTGATCACGTTCGCGGTGTCTGCCTTCCTCCTCGCGCTGATCTACCGCTCGTGGCAGCTCGGTCAGGCCGACACGGTCGAGGACGACGCCGTCGACGTGGCGCTGCGTGTGCGGACCGGCGACGACGACGAAGGAATGGACCAGGCGATCGACGACGAGGACGACGACGCGACGACCGACTTCGTGGATGCGGCGAGCACGCCCATCACCGTGCTCGGAAGCCGCGACGTGCCCGGGCTCCGCGACGACGCCCCCACGGATCGCGGCGACGCGCGCCGCACGCCACGCCCGGAGGGCGGGACCGACCTCGGCACCCTCGCCCCGCCGCCTTCCCCCACTGACGGAGACGACCGATGAGCGCCCTCGTCCCGCTGCTGGTGACGCTTCCGCTGATCGGCGCAGCCTTCACGCTCGTCTTCGGCCGCCGCCGCCGCATCCAGGTCGCCGTGTCGATCACCACGCTGACGACCGTCATGATCATCGCGGCCGTGCTGCTGGTGGTCGTCGACTCCGGTACGCCGCTCGCCGTCGCGGTCGGCGGATGGCCCATCCCCTTCGGCATCGTGCTCTACGTCGACCGGCTCGCTGCTCTTCTCGTGCTCGTCTCGAGCGTCGTGCTCCTGGCGGTGCTGCTCTTCTCCGTCGGGCAGGGCGCGGCGGATGGCGACGACGAGACCCCGGTCTCGATCTTCCACCCCTCGTACCTGATTCTGTCGGCCGGCATCTTCAACGCCTTCATCGCGGGCGACCTGTTCAACCTCTACGTCGGGTTCGAGATCCTGCTCGTGGCCTCCTACGTGTTGATCACGCTCGGCGGCACCGAATCTCGCATCCGCGCCGGTGTCGTCTACATCGTCGTCTCACTGGTGTCGTCGATCCTTTTCCTCGCGGCCATAGCCATGATCTACGGCGCGCTCGGCACGGTGAACATGGCCCAGATCGCCGAGCGGATGGTGGAGCTTCCGCAGGACGTGCAACTCGTGCTGCACCTCATGCTGCTGCTGGCATTCAGCATCAAGGCGGCCGTCTTCCCGCTGTCGTTCTGGCTGCCCGACTCGTACCCGACCGCTCCGGCACCGGTCACGGCGGTGTTCGCGGGCCTACTGACCAAGGTCGGCGTGTACGCCATGATCCGCACCGAGACGCAGCTGTTCGCCGACAGCAACGTGAACACTCTGCTGCTGATCGTCGCGCTCGCGACCATGATCGTCGGTGTGCTCGGCGCTGTTGCGCAGGCCGAGATGAAGCGCATCCTGTCGTTCACGCTCGTGAGCCACGTGGGTTACATGGTGTTCGGTCTCGCGATCGCGACGCCCGCGGCTATCGGGGCGACGATCTACTACATGGTCCACCACATCGTGGTGCAGACGACGCTGTTCCTCGCGGTCGGTCTGATCGAACGCCGCGCGGGCACCACGTCGATCCTGAAGCTGCGGGGTCTCATGAAAGCGGCGCCGGTGATCGCGGTGCTGTACTTCATTCCGGCCGTGAACCTCGGCGGGCTGCCGCCGTTCTCCGGCTTCATCGGCAAGTACGCGCTGTTCGACGCCGCCGCCGAGGTGGGCACGCCCCTCATGATCGTGCTGATCGTCGGCGGTATCGTCACCTCGCTGCTGACCCTGTACGCCCTGATGCGGTCGTGGAACCTCGGGTTCTGGCGCGAGGCAGGGCATGACGAGCCCGAGGTCGAGGCGCGCGTCGAGTACCTCGGCGACGCTCCCGCCGCCGGCATCCAGACCGAGCGCCGCGTCATCCCGCGCGTGATGACCGCCGCGACCGCTGGAATGGTCGCGGTGACGGTCGCGCTCACGATCTTCGCCGGACCGCTCTACGACTACTGCGCGCGCATCGGCGACGCCCTGCTGCAGCCCGTTCAGCTCGTGCAGGTCGATGACGGGGCCGCCATCACGGGAGCGGACTCGTGAGCCCGGCCGGCAAGAAGAGCCTGATCGCGCAGATCTGGCGGCAGCTGCCGTTCTTCATCTGGCTGATCGCCCTGTGGATGCTGCTCTGGGGCCAGTTCACCGTCGTGGCGTTCCTCACCGGGCTGATCGCCGCGATCCTCGTCACGCGGGTGTTCCGACTGCCGCCCGTGGAGCTGTCCGGCCGCGTGCACTTCGGGCACCTCTTCGTCTTCATCGCGACGTTCGTCGTCGCTTTGGTGCGCGGCTCGCTGCTCGTCGCGTGGCAGGTCGTGAATCCGCGGCGGTACCCGGGAACGGCGATCATCGCGGTTCCCCTCCGGATCGACGACGACCTGATCCTCGCCCACACCGCGGTGACCGCGTCGCTGATCCCCGGCTCGCTCATCATCGACATCGACCGCGATCAGCGCATCCTTTACCTGCACGTGATCGGCGTCGACTCCGACGACGACGTCGAGGCGCAGCGGCGGAGCGTGCAGCTCTGGGAGCGACGCATCGTCCGAGCTCTGGGTTCGCGCGCGCAGGTCGCCGCCATCCGGCAGGAGGAGAACGCGTGAGCGTCGTGCTGATCCTCATCTACGTCATCTTCGCGGTCGCCGCGATCCTCACGATGTGGCGCATCGTCCGCGGTCCGTCGATTCTCGACCGCGCCATCGCCTCCGACGTGCTGCTCACCGAGCTCATGTGCGTGCTCGGCGCGGAGATGGCCATCAACCAGCACACCCGCACTCTGCCGGTGCTGCTCATCATCGCCGCGGTCGGGGTGTTCGGGTCGATCTCGATCGCCCGTTTCGTGGCGCGACGCGACGGGACGAACCAATGAACCTCGTGGCGCGGATGGTGAGCACGCAGATCGTGACGGATGCCGCCGAGTC
The DNA here is from genome assembly GCF_021117345.1 of Microbacterium sp. cx-55. Lineage (NCBI taxonomy): Bacteria > Bacillati > Actinomycetota > Actinomycetes > Micrococcales > Microbacteriaceae > Microbacterium > Microbacterium sp. cx-55. Next base: position 44,161 of record NZ_CP088261.1, read on the forward strand.
GACGTGGAACGCGATCTTCGACACCGTGTCGGTCGTGCTGATCCTGATCGGTGCGCTGCTCTGCCTTACCGCGGCGCTCGGCCTGCTGCGGTTCCACGACGTGCCCACGCGGCTGCACGCGGCCACGAAGCCGCAGGTGCTCGGCCTCATCCTGATCGCACTCGCGATCGCCCTGTCGGTCCGGTCGTGGGCCGCGATCGCGTTCCTCGTGCCGATCGTGCTCATCCAGCTCGCGACCGCGCCCCTCTCGGCGCACATGGTCGGACGCCAGTCGTACCGCAACGGCACGGTCGACGAAGCCGGACTGTACGTCGACGAGCTCGCGGAGTCGCGCGAGACACCCCCCGCATCCGGCGGCTGACCCGGGGGTTTTCGCTGCGGCATGGGTGCGTGCTGCTGGCCTGATGCTGTCGCGCGCTAGTTTCCTGCTCCCGCGCTTCAGATCTGTGGCGCGCGAGCAGGAAAGTGGCGCGCGGGCGGAGGGGTGGCAGCGAGACGGGGATACAAGACGGGGAAGCGACCGCGGGACGGCCCGGCCGCGAGCATCTCAGTACCAGTTCGTCGCTTGCGAGTGCGACCACGCGCCGCACGGCGTGCCGTAGGCGCGCGAGATGTAGTCGAGGCCCCACGAGATCTGCGTCGCCGCGACCGTCTGCCAGTCGCTGCCGGCGGAGGCCATCTTGGAGCCGGGGAGCGCCTGCGGGATTCCCGTCGCGCCGCTCGGGTTGTAGGCCTGGTAGTTCCAGCCGGACTCCTTCTGCCACAGCGAGTTCAGGCACTGGAACTGTCCGTCGCCCCAGCCGTAGCGGTCGGCGGCCATCTGTCGCGCGGTCGCGCGGGCGCCATCCGGGGTGTTGGCCTGCGCGAGCGCATCGGCGGCCTGCTGTGCCGCCTTGGCAGCCGCGGCGGCGGCACGCGCGGCGGCAGCGTCGTACGCGTTCCGCTCCTCGGCGACCGCGGCGGTCTCCGCGCGAAGCGCCGTGAGGGATGCGGTGGCGCCCGCGACGCTCAGCGATTGCGGATCCGCGAGGCGGTCGATGCGTCCCTGCAGATCGGTGACATCGACTTTGCCCGCGGCGGATGCCAGCGTCGTGCGCGCGATCGTGAGGAAGAACTGGGCGTCGAGGTCGACGGCGCGGGGGGCGGCCGCATCCGCATCCACCACCGGCTGCGGGGTCGCGCGGTCGGAGACGGAGAGAGCGGCGACACTCTTCGCCGCGGTCGGGACGGCGGCGGCCGCGGCCATCGGGACGGCGAGCGAAACGCCCAGCGCGACGGCGGCAGCGGTCACGGTGACGCGGATGAGGAAACGGCGAGAACGTACGGGCACGGGACTCCAGGGGTCGGGCTTCCCTGCCCGCGCCGCCGCACAAGGTGCGGGCGAGCCGGGCAGGCTGAACCCGAACGGGCACCACGAAAGCGGGTGCCTCGGGAGCCCGCGTGGGGGCTGCAGCCGGGTGTTCGGGGATGCGCGCCTCCCTCGGGACGGGAGGTGCGCGACTCGGACACGGTAGGCGGGCCACCTGGGCGAAGCGTCAGAAAACCCTGATCATCGCCCGAACGGGCGGCGTGGGCGACCGGCCGATCGGGCCGTGCTCGTCAGTCGGAGGCGACGATGTCGTCGGCGTTGTCGGCGATCCACTCGAGCAGCGGCAGCATCCGTTCCATGAGTTCGCGGCCGCGATCGGTGAGCCGGTACTCGACGTGCGGGGGCACGGACGGGAACGACTCGCGCGCCACGACCCCGTCGGCGACCAGAGTCCGCAGCGTCGAGGCGAGCATCTTCTCGCTGATGCCGTCGACCTCGCGGCGCAGCTCGCCCCACCGGCGTGTGCCCTCGGACAGCGCCGAGAGGATCAGGACGCCCCAGCGGCTCATCACGTGGTCGAGCACCGTGCGCGTGGGGCACGCGGCCGCAAAAGATCCCGGATGCTGCTGCTGGATTCCCGCATAACTGACCGCCATGTCAGTACCTTACCGAAAGGTGGGTACCCCGAGGGCGGAATGTATCGACTCGTCCGATCGCTGACCTGGACGTCACCGTCGAAAGGACACACTCATGACCATTCTCGTCACCGGAGCCAGCGGCCACCTCGGCCACCTCGTCGTCGAGCGTTTGCTCGCCCGCGGAGCCGCCGCATCCGACATCGTCGCCGGCGCCCGCACTCCCGCGAAGATCGCCGACCTCGCCGATCTCGGCGTGCGCGTCGTCGAACTCGACTACGACCGTCCCGACACCATCACCGCCGCTCTCGAGGGCGTCGACCGCGTGCTGCTCGTCTCGGGCTCCGAGGTCGGTAAGCGTGCGGCGCAGCACCAGGCCGTGATCGATGCCGCATCCGGCGTCGAGCAGTTCGTGTACACGAGCCTGTACCACGCGACCGAGAGCACGCTTCCGCTCGCCGGCGAGCACATTGAGACCGAGAAGGCGATCGCCGCGTCGGGCCTGCCGGCCGTGCTGCTGCGCAACAACTGGTACACCGAGAACTACGCCGCCGATGTGGCGCGCTCGGCCGAGAGCGGCGAGCTCGTCGCCAGCGTCGGCGACGGTCGCATCTCGAGCGCGAGCCGCGTGGACTTCGCGGACGCGGCCGCTGTCGTGCTGCTCGGCGAGGGGCACGTCGGACAGACCTACGAGCTCGCGGGTGACGTGGCGTGGACGTTCGACGAGCTCGCTGCCGCGGCTTCCGAAGTGACCGGCCGCGAGGTCGCCTACCGCCGCCTGAACACCGAGGCGCACGCGGCCCTTCTCGAGTCGTTCGGCCTCGACGCCGGCACCGTCGGCTTCGTCACCGCGCTCGACGCCGGCATCGCACAGGGCGGTCTCGAAGCCACCGAGCGCACTCTGTCGGAGCTCATCGGTCGCCCGACGACTCCCCTGGTCGAGGGCCTGCGCTCCTCGCTCTGACCCCCGGACTCGGCCCCGCGCGATGCGCTGAACCCGACAGACGACGCGCGCGGCCGGGCACAACGGCGGATGCGGATGGCGATACCCGATCGCCCCGCATCCGCCGTGGTGTTTCCGCGCCCGCGCCGCGCCGGCTCCCCCCGCGCCGCGCCGGGCGCGATGCCGCGCCGCTCCGCCCCGCGCCACGGGTCCTCGCCTCAGCCGATCAGGCTGGGCGCGAGGTCGCGGAGGGTGCGGTGGTGGGTCATCCGGGTGACGCCGATCGCGGCGAACGCCAGGGCGCCCAGCATCCACGCCATGAGCACGAAGATGTCGCCGCCGATGCGGCTGATATCGCCGCCGTACATGAGTTGGCGCATCGCGTCGACGACGAACCCCATCGGCAGCACGTGGTGGAGGTTTGTCAACGGCACGGGCAGCGTCTGCCAGGGGAAAGTGCCGCCGGCCGTCACGAGTTGCAGCACCATCAGAACCAGTCCGAGGAACTGACCGACCGACCCGAGCCAGACGTTCAGCGCGAGAATGATCGCCGCGTAGGTGAGAGAGGCGAGCACCATGATGCCGAGCGTCGCCAGCGGGTTCGCGAACGTGAAACCGAGCGTGACGGCGAGGATGCCGAACAGTGCGATCATCTGGACGCCGCCGAGGAGTCCCGGGGTCAGCCATCCGGCGAGCGTGATCCGGATGGGGGAGTGGAGTGCCGTGATCGCGCGACGCGAGATCGGCTTCACGATAAGGAACAGCGCGTAGATGCCGATCCATCCGGCCAGCGACGCGAAGAACGGGGCGAGCCCTGCGCCGTAGTCGGCGGCCGCCGCGACCTTGCTCGACTCGATCTGCACGGGGTCGGAGATCGTCGAGGCCTGGTCGGTGCGGAGCGTCTCGTCGGAGTCGGGGATCTGCGCCACCCCGTCCGTCAGGCCGTCGCGGAGGGTGCCCGCTCCGTCGTCGAGCTGGCTGAGCCCGGACGCCAGCGTGCCCGTGCCGTCGCGGAGCTGCGCGGCACCGGATGCGGCCGACTCGGCACCGCTCGCGACCTGGGCGGCGCCATCCGCCACCTGCGCGGCACCGGAGGCCACCTGCGCGGCACCCGACGCGAGCTGATCCACCCGCGCAACGGCTCCCTGCACGGTGCCGTTGGCGGACTGGATGCGGCTGGCGAGCGGGTCGAGGCGCGCGAGCACCGCGGCGATCTCGTCGGGAGTGAGTCCCTGCGCCGCCATCTCGTCGGACAACGCCGTGCGGATCTCGGGCAGCGCATCGGCCGCGGACTGCGCGGCCGCTCCCGCTCGATCCGCGTAGCCATCGAGGGTCGCCGTGCCGGCGGCCACCTGCTGCGCGCCGGAAGACACCTGCGCGGCGCCGGAAGACACCGATCCCGCGCCCGACGCGAGGGTCGCCGTCCCGTCGGCGAGCTGGGTTGCTCCCGCGCCGAGGGTGTTCGCGCCGTCGAGCGCGGTGTGCGTGCCGTCGGCGAGGGTGGCCGCGCCGTCGGCGGCGGTCACGAGATTGCCGCGGATGTCGGAGATCGCGGTCAGCAGCTGCAACGCCGCCTGATCGCCGACCAGTGTGGCGACGGAGGAGCGGATCTTCTCGATCGCCTGCGAGCCGATCGTCGAGGCGAGGTAGTTGTTCGCATCGTTCGTGGCGAGCGACAGGGTGGCCTGGCGCGGACTCGTGCCCGACGCCGACGCGAGCGCGTCGGAGAAGTCGGTGGGGATCGTGACCGTGAAGTCGACCGCACCGTGCGCGAGGGCATCGGCCGCACCGGATGCCGACATCCGCTGCCAGTCGAATGCGCCGTCCTCGACGAGCTTGTCGGCGACCTGGTCGCCGTAGTTCGTGACGGTGCCATCGGTGGCGGTCTCGCCCTCGTCGGCCACGACCAGCGCGACCGGAACCTGGTCGAGGCGACCGTATGGATCCTGGTTCGCCCACAGGTAGAGGCCGCCGTAGAGCACGGGCACACACATCAGCGCGATGAGGGCGATGACCGACATGCGGGTCGAGGTGAGCCGTCGCAGCTCGGCGACGATCATGGCGGGGATCTTCATCGCGCGTCTTCCGGGAGGTCGGGGGTGAGGGGGGATGCGGCGGGGTCCGTGGGCTCGGGCTCGCTCGCGTCTGCGGGGGTGGCGGCGGGGTCTGTGCCGGCGGAGTCCGCATCGTCGGCGTTTGTGTTCGTGACGGCGGGGTCGTCTTCGTCGGTGGGAGTGTCGTGGCTCGCGCGGTCTGCGCGTCCGTCGAGGACGGTGGCGGATGCTTCGCCCGCGATCACGAGCATCGCGAGCCCGCGCCCGGCGAACTCCTCGGCGAGCGACCACCACGAATGCGGGTCACCACCGTGACGGTCGGGGGACACCAGCACGATGCCCTCGACGCCGCGGCGGAGCACGGTGAGTTCGAGCAGCATCCGGAGCCGGTCACCCGGGGCGATATCGGCGATCGGCACCCGCGAGCGGCCGCCGAAGCCGTTCTCGTGCAGCCACGCGCTCGCCGCGAGCGGGCCGGCGGGGCGCCCGGCGAACATCAGCTCCTCGGAGATGACGGTGAAAACGGTGACGTTGGACGCCGGATCGGAGACCCCGGGGGCGTCGACGAGGGCGACGCGGCGGCGGATCGCACCCGCATCCGCGCGGCCGTCGATCGTGACGGTTCCGGTGTCGGGGTGCATGCGACCGCTGGCGATCAGCCCCAGGACCGTCGGCCGCTGTTCGGTCTCGGCCGTGACGAGTCGCGCCTCGCCGGTGCGATAGGTGAGCGAGGTCTCGGGGAGCGCCTCGCTGCGGCGCCCCTTGGAGACGCCGGTGGCCACGATCTGCATCAGACTCCCTCGGTCAGCAGCGACGGATGCGCCGACATCAGCGCGTCGGCTTCGCGCCACGACAGCCCGACGGTGCCGAGCACGGTGCGAACGGCGAGAGAGCTCGCTTCGCCGGACGACGCATCGAGGCGGGCGACGACCATGCGCGCGATCTCTTCGACCAGGCGCGCGAGGGTCGGTGCGGAGATGTCGGTGCGGAGCGTGCCCGCATCCTGCCCCTCCCGCACCAGGTGCACGAGGCGGCGGCGGAGCGGCGCGAGGGCGGCCGCGGTGTGTTCGACGTGGGCATCGTCCAGCGCGAGGGCGGCCGCGACCTGCACGTGGGATGCCTCGCTCCAGAGCCGCGCCGTGAGCTGTGCGAGGGCGAGGGGAACATCGTCGCCGACGTCGACCTGCTCGGCGATCGCGTTGAAGCGGTCGGCGCCCGTGCTGACGAGTTCGCGCACGAGCGCGTCGCGGTCGGTGAAGTGCCCGTACACGGCGCGGCGGGTGAGGCCCGCCGCGCGGGCGATCGCATCGAGCGACGCGTGCGGATCGCGCGCGAGAAGAGTCTGAGCGGCCTCGACGAGCGCGGCGCGGTTGAGCGTCGCGTCCCGGCGGGTGGCGCGTTCGGTGACGGTGGTCATCCGGCTAGTGTACGCCGAACTTGCACAGTCGTGTGCACTTTGTAGGGGTGCGGGGTGGGGTGGCGGCGGCTGCGTTCGTGCGGCGGCTGCGGGTGGGTGGCCTGGTCGCGCCGAGTGCCCCGGGCCGCGCCGCGGTCAGTCGGTGCCGGAGTCGAACGCGGCGGCTTCGCTCGCCGCATCCGTCGCGCCGGCAAGACCCTCGCGGTCGGCGTCATACGGCGCCGCGTGCTCGGTGATCTCGGCGCCTTCGCCGCGTCGCAGCTGCCCGACGAGTGCGCCGGTCGCGCCGCCGATGAGGCCGAGCTCGGCGTACTGCTCGAGGCGGGTGCGCGAGTCGGCGATGTCGAGGTTGCGCATCGTGAGCTGTCCGATGCGGTCGACGGGACCGAATGCCGCGTCGCCCACGCGCTCCATGGAGAGCTTCTCGGGGCCGTACGACATGGTCGGTGCGGTCGTGTCGAGGATCGTGTAGTCCTCGCCGCGCCGCAGACGCAGCGTCACTTCACCGGTGATCGTGGAACCGACCCACTTCTGGATCGACTCGCGCAGCATGAGCGACTGCGGCTCGAGCCAGCGGCCCTCGTACATGAGGCGGCCGAGGCGGCGGCCCTGCTCGTGGTACGTCGCGAGGGTGTCTTCGTTGAGGATCGCGTTGACGAGACGCTCGTACGCGATGAACAGCAGTGCGAGGCCCGGAGCCTCGTAGATGCCCCGGGACTTCGCCTCGATGATGCGGTTCTCGATCTGGTCGCTCATGCCGAGTCCGTGGCGTCCGCCGATGCGGTTCGCCTCGAAGACCAGCTCGACCGGGTCGGTGAACTCGACGCCGTTGAGAGCGACCGGGCGGCCCGCCTCGAACCGCACCGACACGTCTTCGGTCTCGATCTCGACGGCCGGGTCCCAGAACCGCACACCCATGATCGGCTCGACGGTCTCGAGCGACACGTCGAGGTGCTCGAGGGTCTTCGCCTCGTGCGTCGCGCCCCAGATGTTCGCGTCGGTCGAGTAGGCCTTCTCCACGCTGTCGCGGTACGGGAAACCGTGCTCGACGAGCCACTCGCTCATCTCCTTGCGGCCGCCGAGTTCGGTGACGAAGTCCGCATCCAGCCACGGCTTGTAGATGCGCAGAGCCGGGTTCGCGAGCAGGCCGTAGCGGTAGAACCGCTCGATGTCGTTGCCCTTGTAGGTGGACCCGTCGCCCCAGATGTCGACGCCGTCCTCCTTCATCGCCCGCACGAGGAGCGTGCCGGTGACCGCGCGGCCGAGCGGCGTGGTGTTGAAGTAGGTGCGTCCGCCGGAACGGATGTGGAACGCGCCGCACGCGAGGGCGACGAAGCCCTCCTCGACGAGGGCGGTCTTGCAGTCGACCAGGCGCGAGACCTCGGCGCCGTACTGCGCGGCGCGGCCGGGGATCGCCTCGATGTCGTCTTCGTCGGGCTGACCCAGGTCGCCCGTGTAGGTGCAGGGCACGGCGCCCTTGTCGCGCATCCACGCAACGGCGACGGAGGTGTCGAGGCCTCCGGAGAACGCGATGCCGACGCGCTCGCCGACGGGAAGGGACTGCAGGACCTTGGACATGCCCTCAATCCTACTGAGGGCGCGGATGCGGGCTGCGCCGTCGGTGGGGTGCGGGGGTTGTGGGTGCGGGTCGGGGGTGTGGGGTGTGGGCCGGGGGGCTAGGCGGGTGGGTGCCCGCATCCGGTGCCCAGCTGCATCCGGCGCCGAGCTGCGGTGCCGAGCGGGCTCGGGCTGCCGAGGTGAGGGCGATTGGCCGAGATGAGGGTGAATCGCGCCCGAAAGTCCTCATCTCGGGCAGAAGTCCTCATCTCGGGGGCGGAGTGTGAGGTCGCGGGCGTGCGGGGCGTGTGAGACGGGGCGCGGCGACCTGGCGCGGGCGGGTGCCTGCATCCGGCGCCCAGCTGCATCCGGTGCCGAGCTGTGGTGCCGAGAGGGATGCTGAGGCGAGGGCGGATGGTCGAGATGAGGGGGAATCGCGCCCGAAAGTCCTCATCTCGGGCAGAAGTCCTCATCTCGGGGCGGGGCGTGACTGGCGCGGGTGGATGCCTGCATCCGCTGCCGAGCTGCGGTGCCGAGCGGGCTCGGGCTGCCGAAGCGAGGGTGATTCGCGCCGGAATGCCCTCATCTCGGCCAGGTGTCCTCATCTCGGGGGCGGGGCGTGAGGGACCGGGCGCTGCGACCTGGCGCGGGCGGCTGGCTGCATGCGGTGCCGAGCTGCGGTTTCGAGGGCGGGCTGCCGAGGCGCGGGCGGATGGCCGAGATGAGGGGGAATCGCGCCCGAATGCCCTCGTCTCGGGCAGGTGTCCTCATCCCGGGGCGGGGTGTGATGGGGACCGGGCGCGGCGACCTTGCGCGGTGGGAGCCTGCATCCGGCGCCGAGCTGCGGTGCCGAGCGGGCTCGGGCTGCCGAGGCGAGGGCGGATGGTCGAGATGAGGGCGGATGGTCGAGATGAGGGTGAATCGCGCCCGACTGCCCTCGTCTCGGGCAGATGCCCTCATCTCGTGCTGCCCCATCCGGCCGATCGTGGCGAGGACGGATGCTGATCAGTCGCGGCCGTCGAACAGCAGTCGGTGCAGGAGGCCCGCGGCGAGACCGCCGACGATCGGGAACATGATGAACACCCACAGCTGCCCGAAGGGTTCGGAGCCGCCGAAAATCGCGGCCGCGATCGACCGCGCGGGGTTCACCGACGTGTTGTCGATCGGGATCGAGATCAGGTGGATGAGGGTGAGTGTCAGGCCTATCACGAGCCCCGCGAATCCGGTGCCGCGGGTGCGGTGGGTGACACCCAGGATGATGAGGACGAACACGGCGGTCAGCACGATCTCCGCGATGATCGCGGCGCCGATCCCGAATCCGCCCGGCGAGAGCTCGCCGTATCCGTTGCTGGCGAACCCGCCCTCGGTGGCCGCGCTCAACCAGGGAGCGTTGCCAGCCGCACCGATCGCGACGATCGTCGACGTCGCGAGCACGCCGCCGACCAGTTGGGAGGCGATGTAGCCGGGAGTCGTCGCCCACGAGATCCGGCCGGCCGCGGCGAGTCCGAGGGTGACGGCGGGGTTGAAGTGTCCGCCCGAGATCGGGCCCCACGCGTACGCCCCCGCGACAACGGTGAGTCCGAACGCCAGCGAGACCCCGACGAACCCGATCCCGAGGGACGTGCCGTTGGCGCTGGAGCCGAAGTCGGCGGCGAACAGGGCCGCCCCGACGCCACCGAGCACGAGGACGTACGTGCCGAGGAGCTCGGCGAGCCAGGTCGCGGTGCGCGTCGGCCCGGCCGCGGGAGGAGTGTGATCGAGCGCGGTCGCCGCGATCTTCGGTTCCGGATGCGGATCGGTGCTCATGGGACACTCCTTCGTTAGCCCAGGATGACGAAGGCTCCTGCCCACGAATCTCGTCGTGGTGAGCGAACGCCGTTGTTGGTCCGCACGCTATCGCCTGGTGTCGGTACGGTCCAGGACCGGCGCGTCGCGCGTCCGTGCGTGACAGCGCTAATCGGGGTGGTGGGGGGGCGAGAGGCGGGTGGGTGGCTGGATGGCGGTCGCGTGGCCGAGCCTCTGCTGTCAGGTGAGGGCGATCAGCCGAGATGAGGATGAATCGTCCGCGAACCCCCTCGTCTCGACGGATGATCGGTGGCTCGGTGGCTCGGTGGCTCGGTGGCTCGGTGGCTCGGAGCGGGCGGGAGTGGGGGGCGCGGCATTGGGCGCGGGGGTGACGGGCGGTCCGGCGGGAAGCTGGCTGGCGGTCGCGGCCGGGCCCCAGTGGCCAGACGAGGGCGATCAGCCGAGATGAGGATGAATCGTCCGCGAATCCCCTCGTCTCGACGGATGATCCTCGGCTCGAGCGCTCGGTGGCTCGGGCGGCTCGGGGCACGGGTCGGCGGCCCGGCGGGGACGACCGCGGATGTACCCGCGCGTGAATCCACGCCCGAGCGCGAACCCCGCCCGAGCGCGAACCCACGCCCGAGCGCGAACCCCGCCCGAGAGCGAACCCGTGCCCGAGCGCGAACCCCGCCCGAGCGCGAACCTCGCCCGAGCGCGAACCCGTGCCCGAGCGCAAACCCACTCCGCGCGCGAACCCGCGCCCCAGCGGCCGCGCCGAGCGCGAACCCGCGCCCCGAGCGCCAGCGCCGGGCTGTCAGCCGATGGTCACGCTGGTGATGGTGACGGGCGTTACCGGCGGGCCGTCGGGCTCTCCGCCCTCGGCTCCCGCGGCCGCGATCTCTTGCACGACGGCGAGGCCATCCGCATCCATCGTTCCGAAAACGGTGTACGACGACGGCAACTGGCTGTCTTCGTACACGAGGAAGAACTGGGAGCCGTTGGTGTTCGCGCCGGCGTTCGCCATCGCGACCGTGCCGGCCGGGTAGGTCTCGCTGCCGTCGAGCTCGTCGGCGAATCGGTATCCGGGTCCGCCCATTCCGGTCGCGCTCGGGTCGCCGCACTGCAGCACGTAGATGCCCTCGGTCGTGAGGCGGTGGCAGGTGGTGTCGCTGAAGTAGTCCTGGTTCGCGAGCGACACGAAGCTGCCGACGGTGCACGGGGTGCGGTCGGCGTCGAGCGTGAGGGGAATGTCGCCGGCGCTCGTCTGCAGCGTCGCCGACACCGTTCCGCTCTGCGCGGGTTCGGCCGGCGGCTCGTCGACGTCGCGGGCGGCCGTGCCGCCGGAGGTGTACTCGCAGGTGCCGGATGCGGCGGGCGCATCGGTCGCGGGAGCACTCGGCGCGCACGCGCTGAGAAGCACGAGGGCGAGCGCGGCAAAAGGAGCGGCAAGCAGACGGGAGCGCATGGAATCAGCGTAACGACCGGCACGGGGAGGGTCGACTCGCGGCCGATGCGCTGCGGCATCCGTACCCCCAGGGCGGATTCGTTCTGCCGGAGAAACCCGCCTGACAGGACGGATGCGGCGGATCCCTCCTGTGGGACAGATATCTCCTGAAGCGGGGCGCTCGGGACCACGCTCGCGGCCAGCCTTGCTGCGCGACGGTCAGAAGCGCGCGGAGAACCCGCCGTCGGTGTGGAGGAGTTGCCCGGACACCCAGCGGCCCTCGTTCGAGACCAGGAACGACACGACCGCGGCGATGTCGCGTGGGGTACCGAGTCGCCCGAGGGGGTGAGCGGGGATGAGATGTTCGCGAAGGTCCCCGTCCATCCAGCCGGTGTCGATCGGGCCGGGGTTCACGGTGTTCGCCGAGATCCCCCGCGGGCCGAGCTCGCGTGCGGCCGAGATCACGATGCGATCGAGCGCCCCCTTGGAGGCGCCGTACGGCAGGTTGCCGGTGGTGTGATCGCTGGTGAATGCCACGATGGCGCCGCCATCCGCGGGAACCCGACGAGCGAAAGCGGCGATCAGTAGGAGGCTGGCGCGTGCGTTGACGGCGACGTGCGCGTCGAAGCTTGCCGCTGTCGTGTCGAGGATGCCGCTTTCCACATCGTGCGCGTGGCTGAGGATGAGCGCGGTCACCGGTCCGTGCTCGCGGTGCACGGCGTCGATGAGGTCATCCGGGCCGGTGGGCGTCGAAAGGTCGCACGGATAGTCGGCATCCGCGAGATCGCTCGTGAGGACGTGCCAGCCGTCGGCGCGAAGACGCGGAACGACACCCGCCGCGATGCTGTTGGCCCGGCCGGCGCCGGTGATCAGGGCGAGAGGCATACCGCGACCCTACCGAGGCGACGCGGGAGCTCGGATGCGGCGGCGGTGGCGCACCGCATCCGTTGGGCAGGAGATATCCCTTCCACAGGACCGATTCGGTGGATTTCCCCTACCCGGCGGATTTCTCCTGTGCAGGCGACATTTCTTCCAGCGGGAGCCCACCGGCTCACGGGACGCGCGCAGTGCGCCCCGAACTCGCGATGACCGCGCCGATGGAGATCAGGACGAGTGCGACGCCGGCGGCCTGGGTCCAGGTGAGGGTCTCGTGGGCGAGGGTGACGCCGATGGCGAGCGCGACGAGTGGGCTGAGAAGGCCGAGGAACGCGGGGATGCGGGTGGGCAGCGCCGCGAGTCCGCGGAACCAGAGCAGGTAGGCGAGCGCGGTGCCGATCAACGTCAGATACAGGTACCCCGCGATGTTGACGGGTGTGGGGGCAACGCTCGGGAGGGGTTCGAACACCGCGGTCAGCGCCGCGAGGACGAGTCCGCCCGCCAACAGCTGCCACGCGGTGAGGGCCACGGCCGGCTGATCGACCGACCAACGTTTGGTGAGCACCACGCCCGCCGACATCGACACCGCGCCGAGGAGCGCGGCGGTGATTCCGATCGGGTCGAGTCCGGATGCGGACTGCAGCACGATCAGCGCCACGCCCGTGACTCCGCCCGCGCCCGCGGCGATCACCGCCCCGCTGAGTCGCTCGGCGAGCAGTCGCGACGCCAGCAGGGCGACGAGCAGCGGTTGGATGCCGCCGACCACAGCCGCGACACCGCCGGGAAGCCGGTCTGCCGCGACGAAGAGGAGGGCGAAGAAGGCGCCGATGTTGAGCACCCCGAGGACCGCCGAGCGCCACCACCACTGGCCGCGGGGAAGTCGGCGCGCAATCAGCAGCAGAACCAGGCCTGCCGGAAGAGCGCGAATCGTCGCCGTCAGCAGCGGGTGGCCGCCGATCAGGAAGGTAGTGGAGGTGAAGTACGTCGTTCCCCACAGCATCGGGGCGAGTGCGGTGGCCAGGATCACCGTGAGTCGATTGCTAAGCACTTAGCGAATATACCTCAGCGCTTAGCAATATGGCTCAGCGCTTAGCGATAGCGTGGAGGTATGGATCACGTCGACCGCATCCTGTCGCAGTGGAATGCCGAGAAGCCCGGTCTCGACGTGTCGCCGATGGCGGTCATCGGACGCTTAGCCCGCACGGCGGCGGTGGTGGAGAACAGGCTGGCGGCGACGTTCGATCGCCATGGGATCGACGCCGGCACCTTCGATGTGCTCGCCACGCTGCTCCGCCAGGGCCCTCCCTACGAGATCACCCCCGCCGCGCTTGCCGCCGAGAGCATGGTCACGTCGAGCGCGGTGGCCCAGAGGTTGAATCGCCTGGAGTCGCGGGGATTCATCGCGCGCGCGGCCAACCCCGATGACGGTCGCGGGAAGCTCGTCCGACTCACCGACGACGGCCGCCGCCTCGTCGATGAGGTGCTGCCCGAGCATCTCGCGGCGGAGGAAGAACTCCTCGCTGACCTTTCGCCCGACGACCGCGTGCGGCTCGCCGAGTTGCTCGCCCGGCTACTTCCCGGGGACTAGGCCTTTGTGCGCGCGGATGGGGGAGTTGCCTGCTCGGCTTCTGTCCGGGGGCCTCCGCGCACCGCATCCGCTCCGCAGGAGAAATCCCCCGGACAGGACGGATGCGGCGAGATTCTCCTTTGGGAGCGATATTTCCTGCGTTCGCGGCGTCTTCCGCCGGGGTCGAGAGCCGACGCCGGCCCGCGCGGCGCGAGGGAGGCTGTATGCGCGGCATTCCGCATCCGCGGCCCTGTCTGCTCGCAGCGCCCGGCGTCACCGTCGTCGAGACGAGGACGATCGGCCGAGCGGAGGGCATCTCGGGCGCGAAAGCCCTCATCTCGAGCGATCATCCTCATCTCAGCGATGCGGATGCGGATGCACGGGGCGGGATGCGGGATGCGGGATGCGGAAGCACGGTGGGTGCGGGAGGAGCACGCACGGAGCGGATGCGGGACGCGCACGCACGGGGCGGATGCGCAGGCGCGGGGGCGGATGCGCAGGCGCGGGTGCGGATGCCACCCCGGCACTCCCCGCGCCGCGCCGCCGGGTCAGCGCGGCAGGCGGGGTACCGCGGCGACGAGCGCGCGGGCGTAGTCCGTGTCGGGATGCGACAGGATGCGGCGGGTCGGACCCTGCTCCACCACGCGACCGCCCTGCAGCACGACCGTGTGGTCGCAGACGGCGGCGACGGCGCCGAGATCGTGCGAGACCATGACGAGGGCGAGACCCTGCTCACGGCGGAGGCGCGCGAGCAGGTCGATGACCTGCACCCGGGTGGTCACATCCAGTGCGCTGACCGGCTCGTCGGCCAGCAGCACGCGCGGCCGTGACACGATGGCGCGCGCGATCGCGATCCGCTGGCGCTGACCGCCGGAGAACTCGTGCGGATAGCGCGTGAGCACGTCGGCGTCGAGACCGACCGAGGTCACCGCCTCGACCGCGCGCTCCCGCGCGTCGTCACTCCGGGCGAGGCCGAGCGACTGCAGCGGCTCGGTCACGATGCGGTCGATGCGCTGGCGCGGATCGAGCGAGGAATACGGGTCCTGGAACACCGGCTGCACGCTCGCGCGGAACCGGCGCATCAGCCGGCGATCCCGCCGATCGAGCGGCGCCCCGTCGAAGCGCACCTCACCGGCGCGCGGCGACGACAGGCCCAGCATGAGCGCGAGAATCGTGGACTTGCCGGCACCCGATTCGCCCACGAGCCCCACGGCGTCGCCCTCGGAAACCGCAAGCGAGACGCCCTCGAGCACCGCCCGCGAGCCGTACGAGAATCCCGCCCCGCGCAGCTCCAGCACCGGCCCTGCACCCGTCCCCTCGCGAGCCTCGCTCACGACCTCACCTCTCCGCCCGGAGCGCGCCAGATTCCTGTTCGCGCGCCACCGATCGGAAGCGCGGGAGCAGAAAAGTGGCGCGCGGCACGTATCACGGGCACGCTACGGCGGAGGGATCGAGGACGGCTCACGCAGCGCCGTCCGCATCCAGCGCCGAGTCGAGGGCCCGGGCGCTCGCTACGAGCGCGGCTGTGTACGGATGCTGCGGCGTCCGCAGCACCCGATCGACCGGGCCCTCCTCGACCACCGCACCGTGGCGCAGCACGACGATGCGCTCCGTCATGCGCGAGACGACCGCGAGGTCGTGGCTGATGAACAGCAGGGCCATGCCGCGCTCGGCGACGAGCCGCTCGAGCAGCGCGAGCACGCCGTCCTGCACCGTCACGTCGAGCGCGGTCGTCGGTTCGTCGGCGATCAGCAGCCTCGGCCGGGCGGCGAGGGCGATCGCGATCGCGACGCGCTGGCGCTGCCCACCGGAGAGCTCGTGCGGGTACGCGCGGGCGATGCGAGGATCCTCGAGCGCCACCTCCGCGAACGCGGCAGCGACGGCGTCTCGGAGCGCAGACCCTCGCAGTCCGAGGTGTCGCCGCAGCGGCTCGGCGACCTGGCGGCCGACGCGCATCAGCGGATCGAGCGCGGTCAACGGCTCCTGGAAGACGATCTGCGCGACGGGTCCGCGAAGCGGCAGCAGCGACTTCTCGGCCGCGCCGACCACCTCGTGCCCGTCGAGTTCGATGGACCCGGATGCGGTCAGCCCGCGCGCGAGCAGACCCGTCAGCGCCAGCGACGTCACGGATTTGCCCGACCCGGACTCGCCGATGATGCCGACGCGCTCGCCGGCGGCCACCGCGAAGGAGACGTCGCGGACGAGCCGGGTCTCTCCCGCTCGCACCGAGAGTTCCGATACCTGCAGCAGAGTCATCGCGACCTCCGTCTCGTCGGGTCGGCGAATTCGCGCAGGCCGTCGGCGAGGAAGTTGACCCCGAGCACGAGGGCGACGATCGCGATGCCGGGCGCGATCGCGCCGACCGGCGCGACGAGCACCGTGCCCTGCGCCTCTTGCAGCATCCGTCCCCAGGAGGCGTTCGGCGGCGGGGCGCCGAGGCCGAGGTACGACAGGCTCGCCTCGGCGAGCACCGCGATACCGAACTGGAGAGCGAGGCTCACGAGCAGGGTGGGCGCGATGTTGGGCAGCACGTGGCGGACGATGATGCCCGCGGTGCCCGTGCCGCTCGTGCGCGCGGCGGTCACGAACTGCTCCTGCAGCACGCGACGGGCGAGGATGCGGGTGAGCCGGGCGACGACGGCCGACATCGCGAGTCCGATCGCGAGGATCGCCGACCACAGCGAGGCGCCCTGCACGGCGACGACGAGCATCGCCAGCAGCAGCACGGGGAACGCGATGACCACATCGAGCGCAGCCGACAGGGTGTCGTCGATCCAGGGCCGAGCGAAGGCGGCCGCGAGCCCGAGGAGCGTGCCGAGGACGGCCGCGAGCAGCACGGAACCGGCGCCGACGGCCAGAGCGATGCGCGCACCGACCATGAGCTGCGACAGCAGATCGCGGCCGAGCCGGTCGGTGCCGAGGAGGTGGGCCGGATTCGGACTCTCCAGGCGGCCGCCGCTCGTATCGGACAGCGGATACGGCAGCCAGACGAGCGAGACGAGCGCCACGAGCACGACGATGCCGGTGAGGATCAGCCCGATGACCAGCGTCGGGTGTCCGCCGCGACGGCGCCGCACACCCGCATCGCGCCGCCCAACCGCATCCGGCCGCCCACCCGCACCCAGACCCGCATCCGGCCCCACACCCGCACCCACCCCAACCCCCAGCCCGACAGCGCCCGACACCGGAGCGCCCGACTCGCCCGCGCTCATCGGTTCCCCGAGACGCTGGTGCGCAGGCGCGGGTCGACGAGGCGCTGCACGACGTCGGCGGCGAAACCGACGAGCAGCACGAACAGGGTGCTCACCACCAGCACGCCCTGGATGTTCGCGTAGTCGTGCTGCTGAATGCCCGTGAGCAGCATGCTGCCGAGGCCCGGCAGGGTGAAGACGCTCTCCACGACGACGGCTCCGAGCAGGGCGGTGGACAGCTCGATGCCGAGGATCGCGATGACCGGCACCGCGCCGTTTCGCACGCCGTGCCGGAGCAGTGCCTCCGGCAGAGCCGCACCGCCCGCGCGGGCCGTCCGCAGATAGTCGCTGCCGAGCACATCGAGTGTCGCCGAGCGCACGTAGCGGCTCAGCGACGCACTCATGACGATCGCGATCGTGATGACCGCCAGAGTGAGCGAGCGGAGGGCGTCGGCCGGGTCCTCCCAGTCGTCGCGCGGAAATCCTCCCGAGGGGAGGAGCCCGAGCTGCAGGGCGAAGATCCATACGAGGATGACGCCGACCCAGAACACCGGAACGGCGACGCCGAGCTGTGCGAAACCGCTCAACACGATGCCGTACCAGCGATCGGACTTCACGGCGGCGACGATGCCGACGGCGAGCGAGACGATGAGCGCGAGCGCGAAGGCGAGCAGGGTGAGCGGCAGGGTGACCACCAGGCGGGCCGCGATCTCGGCGCCGACGGGCCGCGAGCTGATGTACGAATCGCCCAGGTCGAAGCTCAGCAGCTGCCCCGCCCACGTCGCGAACTGCTGCAGCAGCGGCTGGTCGGAGCCGACCTGCGCGCGTGCCGCGGCGATCTGCTCGGGCGTTGCGTCGATCGACAGGAGCGCGTTCGCGGGATCCCCCGGAAGCAGCCTCAGGAGCACGAAGATGACCACCATGGCGACCACGAGCGACACCGCGAGGAACGCGAGCCGGCGGAGCAGGTAGGGGAGCATGGGATCCAGTGGGGTTACATGGCGGATGCCGGGAACGACCTGCGTTCCCGGCATCCGTCTGCTGTCAGGACTTGACGATGTCGTAAGCGAAGAACTGCGAGTTCAGTCCGTTCACCGGGTATCCGCTGACGTCGCTGGAGGCGACGACGATCTGCGGGTAAAGGTACAGCCACACGCTCGCTGCGTCCTGTGCGATCTGCTCGTTGACCTGACGCAGCAGAGTGGTCTGCTCATCCGTGGTCGTGGCCTGCTCGGCCTCGGACACCCACTGCTGCACGTCGGCGTTGTCGTAGCCCCAGTAGAAGTCCGGGTTTCCGTACCAGACCACGTCGCGGTCGTTCACGTGCTCCTGCAGGGTCGCGGTGAAGTCGCGGTCCTTGAAGACCTTCGTGTACCACTCGTCGGCGCTGATCGTGTTGATCTCGACCGTGATGCCGACCTCGGCCAGCTGCGACTGCAGGAACTCCGCGACGGCCGGATGCGGGTCGTAGCTCGGGGTGTCGAGCGTGAAGGTGAAGCCGTCCGGGTAGCCCGCCTCGGTCAGCTGCTGACGCGCCAGGTCGAGGTCGTACGGGTTCACGGAGGTGAGATCCTCGTACCAGGGGTCGGTCGGGGGACCCATCGAGCCGATCAGGGTGCCGTAGTCGCCCCAGATCGAGGTGAGGAGCTTCTCGGTGTCGATCGCCGAGTAGACGGCCTTGCGCACCAGCGCGTTGTCGAACGGGGCGATGCGGTCGTTGAACGCGAGCAGCTCCTTCGTGGTCGACGTGCCCTCGCTCACGACGTAGTCGTCGCTGCCGTCGAACTGCGCGAGCGAATCCGGGCTCTGCACGCTCGTGATGAGGTCGATCTCGCCGGTGAGGAGCGCGTTGTCCTCCGCGGTCGCGTCGGTGAAGTACGTGAACACGACCTCGGCGTTCTTGGCCTGCTCGCCCCAGTAGTCGTCCCAGCGGGTGAGCGTCAGGGTGCTGCCCTGGCGCCACTCGTCGAGCGTGTACGGTCCGGTGCCGTCCTCGGTCTGCGTGAGGTCGCCGGCCTCGGAGTTCACGATCCAGATGTAGCTGAGGTTGTAGAGGAACGAGATCGAGCGCTGTGACAGGGTGAACACGACGGTCTGGTCGTCGGGGGTCGCGATGTCGCTGATGACGCCGAAGCTCGACTTGCGCGCCGACTGGGAGTCTTCGGCCGTCACGGCCTCGACGCTCGCCTTCACGTCGGCGGAGGTGAGTGCCTTGCCGGAGTGGAAGGTGACGTCGTCGCGCAGCGTGATCGTGTAGGTGAGACCGTCTTCGCTGGTCTCCTCGCTGGCGGCGAGCAGGGGCTCGACCTCGCCGTCATCGGTCAGCTTATAGAGGCCTTCGTAGACGTTGCCGTTGAACGCCTCGGTGACACCTTGGCCGCCGCCCTGGGTGTTGCTCAGGTTCTGGGGCTCGTACAGCGAGCCGATGGCGATCGTGGCGTCGGCACCGGCATCGCCGGAATCGGACGAACCGGAACCCGCGGCGCAGCCCGACAGCACGAGGGCTGCGGCGACTGCCGCGGACGCGGCTACGAGGGATCTCTTCATGAGGGGTACTCCAGGGTGCGGTGGATGCGGCGCTCAGGCCGCGTAGATGTCGAAGCCGTCGTTGAACACGACGTTCTTCTCCCCGGCACGGATCGGCAGCGGGAACCGATTCGAGACGGGAGGCAGGGGGCAGTTGTACTGCGCCGAGAACCCGCAGGGCGGGACGAAGGCGCGGTTGAAGTCGAGGATGACGGTGCCGGGCTCGTTCGGATCGGCATCCGCGGTGCGCTGCACGAACAGGAAGCGGCCCGACCCGTAGGTCTCGGTGCCGTTCGTCTCGTCGCCGAACACGAGGAGCAGGGTGCCGCCGTCGTCGAAGGCCGACAGCGAGTACTCCCGGCCGTCGAGAGTGAAGAGGATGTCTCCGGGAACGACGAGATCCCGCGTGCCGCCGTTGTCGCGGATGTGCTCGAAGGGAACGGTGCGGTCTCCGGCGACCGGCACGAACTGCGCCTCGATGACCCACGCGGGGTCGTACTCGTACACGTCGATGCGCTCGAACGCCCGGATCGCGGGGGAGTCGGCATCCCAGACGCGTAGACCGTGCTCGGTCTCACCGCTGTCGATCCCGGTGCGGCGCACGCGCGTCACCTGCGCGGATGCGGGCAGCCCGACGCGTGCGGCATCCAGGTCGGGAAGCTCCCCGGTCCAGCGGGTCTCCACGAGAGCGAGGTTGCCCGTGGGGGCGGCCACGGCGGCGAAGCGCTCGTTCCGCCAGCGGGCGTGATCGTCGGATGCGGGCATGGCTCATCCATTCTCGGAAAGGAGGGGGACGCGGACGAATTGTCCGTCACAGGACGCAATGCCCGGTCGGGCGAGGATATTCCGGATTCGCGCGGATCGGGGGCGTCGGGACGGCTCGATAGGATGGGGTGTACCGGTCGGCCAGAGCGAGGAGCTTCCATGCCAGGCATCGTGATCGTCGGAGTCCAGTGGGGCGACGAGGGCAAAGGCAAGGCCACCGACCTTCTCGGTGAGCGCACAGACTGGGTGGTGAAGTTCAACGGCGGCAACAACGCCGGCCACACCGTCGTCATCGGCGATGAGAAGTATGCGCTGCACCTGCTGCCCAGCGGCATCCTGTCTCCCGGTGTGAACGCCGTGATCGGCAACGGCGTCGTGATCGACCTCGAGGTGCTCTTCTACGAGCTCGAGGCGCTCACCGCCCGTGGCGTCGACACGTCGCGCCTGCGCGTGAGCGCGAACGCGCACGTCATCACGCAGTACCACCGCACGCTCGACAAGGTCACCGAACGATTCCTCGGCAAGCGCCAGATCGGCACGACCGGTCGCGGCATCGGCCCGGCGTACGCCGACAAGATCAACCGCGTCGGCATCCGCATCCAAGACCTCTTCGACGAGAACATCCTGCGGCAGAAGGTCGAGGGCGCGCTCGATCAGAAGAACCACATGCTCGTGAAGGTCTTCAACCGGCGGGCGATCGCCGTCGACGAGATCGTCGAAGACCTGTTGTCGTACGCCGAGCGGCTGCGGCCGATGGTGTGCGACACCGGCCTGCTGCTGAACGACGCGCTGAACGCGGGCGATGTCGTCGTCTTCGAGGGCGGCCAGGCGACCATGCTCGACGTCGATCACGGCACGTACCCGTTCGTCACGTCGTCGTCGGCGACCGCGGGCGGGGCGGCGACCGGGTCGGGCGTCGGTCCGAACCGTCTCGATCGCATCGTCGGAATCGTGAAGGCCTACACGACCCGCGTGGGTTCGGGTCCGTTCCCGACCGAGCTGTTCGATGAGACCGGTGAGTGGCTGCGCTCGCGCGGCTTCGAGTTCGGCACGACCACCGGGCGGCCTCGCCGCGTCGGCTGGTACGACGCTCCGATCACCCGCTACGCGACCCGGGTCAACGGCATCACCGACCTCGTGCTGACCAAGCTCGACATCCTCACGGGACTCGACGAGATCCCCGTGTGCGTCGCGTACGACGTCGACGGTGTGCGGTTCGAGGAGGTTCCGGTCAACCAGACCGAGTTCCACCACGCCAAGCCGATCCTCGAGTACATGCCCGGATGGTCGCAAGACATCTCGGGTGCGCGCACCTTCGAGGACCTGCCCGTCGAAGCGCAGGAGTACGTGCTGGCTCTCGAGAAGATGAGCGGCACGCGCATCTCGGTCATCGGTGTCGGGGCCTCCCGCGACGCGGTGATCGTGCGCCACGATCTCGTCGACTGATGCGCCTCTGGGTCGGAGGCTACGGCGCCGATCAGGGCGGCACGGCCGTCGGCATCGCGGAGTTGCTCGCGGGTGACGCCGATGACGGATCCGCCGGTGGTGCGTTGGCGTTCGCGGGCATGGCCGCCGAGATCGGCGGGTCGCCGACATGGCTGACGGCGCACCCGTCGCTCGCTGTCGTCTACGCGGCACTCGAGGGAGCCGGCGCGGTGCAGGCGTTCCGCCGCACCGGAGATTCCTCGTTCGCCCGGCTCGGACCGGCCGTGCGGATCGGCGAGTCGGTCTGCCACGTCGCGGTCAGTCCCGATGCCACGTACCTCCTCGCCACCTGCTGGGGAGATGGGCGCGTCGTGCGCGTGGCGCTCGACGCCGCCGGTCGCCCCGGGGCGGCGACGATCGCCGCATCCGCCATCGACCCGTACGTGCCATCGGACCCGTTCGCCCCGCCGGTCGACCCGGGATCCACGGCGACGGATGGCGCGTTCGACCTGCCGGGCGGCGGGATCGACCTCGCGGACGCGGCACGGGCGCTCCGCGAGGCAGCGGGTCCGGAGTTCGCCCACCTCGTGCCCGACCTGTCGGCGCCGGAGGACTCGCTCGCCGCGCTCGGCCTGTCGGCGGGTGGGCTCGAGCTGCCGCGCCGCGCGTCCGGTGAGGGTGACGGGTCGGACGCGGCATCCGACACGAGATCTGTCGCGGCGCCGGAGCGGGTGTCGCGGGCGCACCAGTCCGTGTTCCTCGGGGGCGGCCTGATCGCGACGACCGACCTGGGCTTCGATCTCGTGCGGTTCTGGCGTTCGGGGGCGGAGGGTCTGCGCCCGGTCGGCGTCGTGCGCCTTCCGCTCGGCAGCGGACCTCGGCACATGGTCCGCCACCCGAGCGGGCACCTCTACGTGCTCACCGAGTTCTCCTGCGAGATCTTCGTGCTCGGGCCCGACCGCGCCGGAGCGTGGCGCGTTCTGGGAGGCACTCCGCTCTCGCCCGAGACCCGGGCGGGTGTCGATGCGGCGGCGGAGCTCGCCGCATCCACCGACGGGCAGTTCATCTACGCGGGCGTTCGCGGGCTCGACACGATCGCGTCGGTGCGGGTGCGGGGTGCCGGCGACGACCTGGTACCGGTCGCGCTGGCGGATGCGGGCGTCACGTGGCCGCGGCACCACCTCGTCGTGCGCGACACGCTGCTCGTCGCGGGCCAGCACTCGAACGATGTCGTCGCCCTGACCCTCGACATCCGGAACGGCGGGCTTTCGCGCCCGGTGCGGCGCGCCGAGGCGCCGTCGCCGACCTGCCTGCTCCCCGCCCGCTGAGCGGCTCCGCGTCGTGCGCGTCCGTTGCGGTGCTACTCGTCGGGCGTGGCCTTCGCGTCCTGCCTCGGGATCACGACCTGCTTGAGTACCAGCAGCACGGAGGCGGTCACCGGGATCGCGACGAGCGCGCCGAGGAGCCCGAGCAGCGTGCCGCCGACGAGCGCGCCGATGACCACGAGCGCGCCGGGGATGCTGATGGTGCGGTTCATGATGCGCGGGGTGAGAACGTATGCTTCGACCTGCATGTAGACGAGGTAGGCGATCGCGAAGATCAGCGCTCCGAACGGATCCGCGAAGAGCGCGATGACGGATGCGATGACCCACATGAGGACGGTGCCGACGAGCGGGATGAGCGTGATGCAGAACGTCACCACCGCCAGCAGGAGCGGGAACGGCAGCCCCAGCACGACGAACATCAGGAAGACGAACGTCGCGTTGCACAGCGCCAGGATCACCATGCCCATGAGGTATCCGCCGATCGAGTCGGTGATCTGCTCGGTCAGGTCGGCGACGCGTGGGCGTCCGTGGGCGGGAACGAGTCGGTAGAACGAGCGCTTGATCGTCGGCAGCGATGCGAGGAAGTAGAGGCTCAGGACCAGGATGATGATGCCGCCCGAGATTCCCGACACGATCGTGACGCCGACCTGGAACACGCCGCCGCCGATGGCCGCGATGTGTCCGGGATCGACCAGGAACGTCTGCACCTGGCTGAGCAGGTCGTTGAAGACGTCGCCGAACTGGTTCTCGAGCCAGTCGTAGGTGTCGCCCTGCTGGAAGGTCGTGATCAGCCCGGGCACGTCGTTCGCGAACTGCACGATCTGCCGCACGACGGTCGGGATGATGAGCATGAGCACGGCCGCGAGAACGATCGCGAAGCCGGCGTAGACGATCACGATCGACCAGGTGCGCGACAGTCCTCGCCGCTCGAGGAGCCGCACGACCGGGTCGAGGCCGAGGGCCGCGAACATCGCGAACACGATGTAGATGATGACCGTGGACAGGTTCGAGAACGCGAACCCGAGGAGCAGCGCGACGAGTCCGCCCAGGGTGATGAAGAACCCGAGGGCGAACGGATGGTGCACCGCTCGCCGGCTCACTCCGGTCTCGCCCGACTGGGGGGCGCCGCTGTCGGCGGACGCGGCTCGGGCGCGGCGTCCGCGCGCGGGCCGGGGAACCTGCAAGGGGTCGGTCATGGTCATCACTCTAGGAGCACAGCGGCCGGTAGTCTCGTGGGCGGAGGACGCCATGACCGAGCCCATCGACCCGACCACGACCCTTCGTGATCTTCGCGCGAGTATCGACAACATCGATGCGGCGCTCACCTACCTGCTGGCCGAGCGGTTCCGTTGCACCAAACAGGTCGGCCGCCTCAAGGCGGAGCATGGGATGCCGGCGTCCGATCCCTCCCGCGAAGAGAACCAGATCGCCCGTCTCAAGCGTCTCGCAGAGGACGCCGATCTCGACCCCTCCTTCGCCGAGAAGTGGTTCAACTTCGTCGTCGCCGAGGTGATCCAGCACCACCGGATCGCGGCTGCGGGCACCGAGGGCACCGACGACGCTGCCCCCGCCGAGTAGCGCGACTCCCGAACGCACAGACAGCGATGGCCCGGATGCTGCATCCGGGCCATTGCTGTGTGCACGCGGTGCTCAGGGCACCGCGCGCCGCAGGATCGGGAAGGCGCTGACCGCCAGCAGGGCGGCGAGGCCGGCGAGCAGGAGCATGAGCCCACCGACGCCGATCTGCACGAACCACTCGAACACGGGCGCCCACGCGTCCGCCCAGCCGATCAGCCAGAGCGCGGCGACAAGGAGCGCGCCGAGGCCGATAAGCGACAGCGTCAGACCGAACGCCCCGAAGCGCTTGTAGATGGTCGCCGCCCCGAAGCCGATGACGAAGAACAGCATCGCGAGCACGAAGTAGAAGAGACCCGCGAGCAGCGGACCCGAATCCCAGAGCCACGGGATCGAGAAGAAATAGCCGTTCATCCCCCACCCGTCGGTCAGGGTCTCGACGAAGCCGCCGAGAACGAAGATCACGGCGAGCAGCGCGGAGGTGAGCGCCGCCGTGAGCAGCGACCCGAGGTAGAACTCCCGGCGCGTCACGCTCATGGCCTGCGAGAACGGGAAGGTGAGGGTCAGTGCCTGCACGCCGACCGCGAGGAAGTACCAGAGCGGGGCCTGGGCGCCGCCCCCGACCTTGGCGGCCTCCACGCCCGCCGTCTGCAGGATGCCGTAGATGGCGAGCGTGATGACGAAGGAGCCCGCGAGGATGATCAGCGGGATCCAGATGTACGTCTGCCGGTTGACGAGCTGCATCCGGACGACGTTGAGCGTGCGATTCATCGACGTGCTCCTTCCTGGTGCGCGGCCGCGGCATCGGCCGCGTGCTGCGTCGTGCGGACGATGAGTTGCTGGAGCGACACCGGAGTGACGTCGAGGCCTTCGGCGGTGAGGTGCTCGCGGTCGCCCGGGGTGAGGGGCCCGAGCACGGTCACCGATGACACGCGTCCGAGGGCCTCCCGGTGGATCACCTCACGACCGGCGACGAACTCCTCCACGGTCGTCGTATCGCCGACGATGGTGGCGGCGCGGTCGCGGACCGCATCCGTCTCCTCATCCATCAGGATGCGGCCGCGGTCGACGACCAGCACGCGCTCGATGAGGTTCGCGACCTCGTCGATGAGGTGGCTGGAGAGAATGACCGTGCGCGGATGCTCCGCGTAGTCCTCGAGCAGCCGGTCGTAGAAGATCTGGCGGGCGACCGCATCGAGACCGAGGTACGGCTCGTCGAAGAACGTCACCTCTGCGCGTGCGGCGAGGCCGATGATGACGCCCACGGCCGACAGCTGACCGCGCGAGAGCTTCTTGATACGGGTCTTCATCGGCAGTTGGAAGTCCTGGATCAGTCGGTCGGCGAGCTCCTGGTTCCAGTTCGGGAAGAAGAGCCGGGAGACCTCGAAGGCGTGCTTCGGGAGCGCGTCATCCGGGTACTTCTGGCTCTCCCGGACGAAGCACATGCGTGACAGCACGCGGCTGTTCTCATACGGCTGCTCACCGAAGATGCGGACGTCGCCCGAGGTGGCGAAGTTCTGCGCGGTGAGGATCGACATGATGGTGGTCTTGCCGGCACCGTTTCGGCCGAGTAGCCCGTAGATGGTGTCTTTCTCGATCGTGAAGGTCACGTCGTCGACGGCCACGGTGTCGCCGTAGCGCTTGGTGAGGCCGGTCACCTCGATCACGGAAGTCACAGCGTGTTCCCTTCGGTGGTGGACGAGTCGGCCGCGGACGCGCGGTCGGCGATGAGGCGGGCGAGATCGTCGGATCCCAGCCCGAGTTTGCGGGCTTCGGCGAGCAGCGGCTCGACGAAGCGATCGGCGAAGACCGTGCGGCGTTCGGCGAGCAGCAGGTCGCGCGCGCCGGGCGCCACGAACATGCCGACGCCGCGCCGTTTGTACAGGACGCCCTTGTCAACGAGCATGTTCACTCCTTTGGCCGCGGTGGCGGGATTGATTCGGTAGAACGCCGCGAGTTCGTTCGTGGATGGCGCTTGCGCCTCGATCGCGAGGCTCCCGTCGATGATCGAGTCCTCGACGTTCTCGGCGATCTGCAAGAAGAGCGGCTTGCCTTCTTCGATCACTGTGGTCCCCGTTCATTGGTTCATTACTCAGGTAACTAACCATGCAACGGGAGTCCGCCGGTTGTCAATACCCCATCCGTGATCTGCGTCGGACTTCATATCGATCCCTGATCAGAGGCCAGTTTGCGCCGATTCGTACGCTTTGATATCACGGGCGCGATAGCGACTGGACGGCGGGAGTCAACGCGCACAGCCGACTTGCGGACATCTGCCAGGCGTGAAAAATTGGCTTCGGCCCGCTGCTGGGCCTACGACCAGTCCGCGATCGTCGCCCATCCGCCCGAGGATGCGAGTCGGCGAGCGTACGGTCGGCGGCCATGCCCGAGTCCGATGCTCGGCGCCAGCGCGAGCCATGCCTTCTGCGTGGCTGCCCGCGGTCGCCACCCGGGCGTAACCGATGCGGCCCTGCACCGGCTGCCGAGGTAATCCACAGTGACCATCGCGCACGCGATCGAAGCGAAGAATCTGTTCAAGGTCTTCGGGAAGAACCCGAAGCAGGTCGTCGACGGGCTGAACGCCGGTCGCAGCCGGGCCAAGCTCGCCGACCGAGGTACGGCCGCCGTCATCGACGCGAGCTTCACGGTCGATCCGGGCGAGATCTTCGTCATCATGGGGCTCTCAGGTTCCGGCAAGTCCACCATCATCCGGATGCTGAACGGCCTGCTGCCACCGACGTCCGGGGAGGTCCTGGTTCAGGGCCGGAGCGTCACCCACGCGTCTGCGGCGGAGCTGCGCCGCATCCGCCGCTCGTCCATCTCGATGGTGTTCCAGCACTTCGCGCTGCTGCCCCATCGCACGGTGCTCGACAACGCGGCCTACGCCCTCGAGATCCAGGGCGTCGGGCGCGACGAGCGCCGCGAGCGCGCGCGCGAGATCCTCGAAAAGGTCGGTCTCGGTGATCGCATCGACGCGATGCCCGACGAGCTGTCCGGCGGCATGCGCCAGCGCGTGGGCATCGCCCGCTCGCTGACCTCCGGCACCGAGATCATGCTGATGGACGAGGCGTTCTCGGCGCTCGACCCTCTCATCCGCCGCGAGATGCAGGAGCAGCTCATCGAGCTGCAGCAGGAGCTCGGGCGCACGATCGTCTTCATCACCCACGATCTCAACGAGGCGATGTTCCTCGGCGACCGCATCGCGGTCATGCGCGACGGACGCATCGTGCAGAACGGCACACCGGAGGAGATCCTCACCGACCCGGCAAACGACTACGTCGCGCAGTTCGTGCAGGACGTCGACCGTGCCCGCGTCCTGACCGCATCCTCCGTGATGGAGCCGCCGCAGGCGACCTCGCCCGTAACAGCCGGCATGCGCGGCGCGCTCCGCGTCATGCGCGACCAGCAGGTCGGCGCCGTGGCCGTGCTCGAGAACCGTCGCTACCTGGGTTCGGTCACCGACCGCGCCGTGATCCGTGCGGTCAAAGCGGGCGACACCGATCTCCGCGCCATCGTCCAGAACGTGCAGCCCGCGGTCCGCCCGGAGGATCCGCTGACGGATGTGGTGGAGCGCTCGGTCGAGAGCCCGGTGCCCGTCGCCGTCGTCGACGACCGTGACCGCCTGGTCGGCGTGATCCCGCGCGTCACGCTGCTCGCCGCGCTCGGGAACGTGCCCGCCGTGACGCGCGAGACCCCCATCATCCAGGTGCCCGCGACGGTGCCCGCGAGCGAGATCGTGCAGACCCTGCAGGTGGCCGAAGCGGGCGCATCCGCCGACCACGCGTCCGCCGCGACGAACGGAGCCCTGCGATGAGCGATCTCTTCCGTCTTCCCCTCGGCGACGTGGTCGAGGCCGCTGTCACCTGGATCATCGCGACCTTCGGGTGGCTTTTCGACGCCGCATCCGCCCTGCTCGGCACGATCTACGACTGGCTCGACGCGTCGCTCTCGTCGCCGCCGTTCTGGGCCGTGCTCATCGTGGTCGCCGCGTTCGCGTACTGGTCGAAGGGCCTGTGGCTCGCGATCGGCAGCGCCGTCGGACTCCTCGTCATCGTCTCGGTGGCGCAGTGGGAGAACGCGATGGACTCCCTCGCCCTCGTGATCCTCGCCGCGGTCGTGGCGATCGCGATCAGTGTTCCGCTCGGTATCTGGGCCGCGCGGAGCGACCGGGTTTCGGCTGTAGTGCGGCCGGTGCTGGACTTCCTGCAGACCATGCCCGCGTTCGTCTACCTCATTCCCGCCATGCTCATCTTCGGCGTCGGACCCGTTCCCGGTATGGTCGCCACGATCATCTTCGCGATGGCGCCCGGAGTGCGCCTCACCGAGCTCGGCATCCGCGGAGTCGACGGCGAGATCATCGAAGCCGGACACGCTTTCGGTGCGACGCCCGGCCGCATCCTGCGCCAGATCCAGCTGCCGCTCGCCCTGCCGAGCATCATGGCCGGCGTCAACCAGGTCATCATGCTGAGCCTGTCGATGGTCGTCATCTCCGGCATGGTCGGCGCGGGCGGACTCGGGGGCCAGGTCGTGCAGAGCCTCAGCCGCATCGACATCGGACTCGGCGTCGAAGCGGGCCTGTCGGTCGTCATCCTCGCGATGATCCTCGACCGCGTGACCGCCGGGTTCGCCGCCCCGGGACGGAAGAAGCAGCTGGCCGCGGCCGGTACGACGAAGAAGGCGACGGACGCGGCGCCCCCGGCATCCGAGCCCTCCGACCGCGCCGCGGGCACCCCTGCACTGACCCGCACGCCGGCGACGGCCAAGGCCTGAGAGGACACGACATGAATCTGCGAAGCAGTCGCACCATCGCCGCGGTCGTCGCGCTCGCCGGGAGCGGCGCGCTCCTGGTGGGTGGCGGGATCGCCGCCCTGCCCGGCGCCGACAGCAAGGGCGAGCTCACGATCGCGGTCTTCAACGGCTGGGACGAGGGGATCGCTGCGGCCGAGCTCTGGAAGCACGCGCTCGAGGAGAAGGACTACTCGGTCGAGCTCGTCTACGCCGACCCCGCCGCTGTCTTCACGGGCGTCGCCGGCGGCCAGTACGACCTCGTGCTGAACGGCTGGCTGCCGATCACGCACGCGTCGTTCATGGAGACGTACGGCGACGACCTCGTCGACCTCGGTGCGTGGAACGACGAGGCGAAACTGACCATCGCGGTCAACGAGGACGCCCCGATCACCTCGCTCGACGAACTGGCGGCCAACGCCGACCTGTTCGGTAATCGCATCGTCGGAATCGAGGCGGGCGCCGGCCACACGCGCATCACGTCGGAGGATGTGATCCCCGGCTACGGCCTCGAGGGGATGGACTTCGTCACCTCGTCGACGCCGGCCATGCTCACCGAGCTGAAGTCGGCGACGGATGCGGGGCAGAACATCGCCGTGACGCTGTGGCGCCCGCACTGGGCCTACAACGCCTTCCCGGTGAAGGACCTCGAGGACCCGCAGGGACTGCTCGGCGACGCGGAGGGGCTGCACACGCTGACCTCGACGACCTTCGCCGACGAGTTCCCCGAGGTGAACGCGTGGCTCTCGGACTTCCGGATGGACAACGACCTGCTCTACTCGCTGCAGGACGCGATGTTCAACCAGTACCAGGGCGACGACTACGGTCCGATCGTCGCCGACTGGATGGCCGAGAACCAGGAGTGGTCGGACGCGCTGACCGAGTGACGGGCGAGTGAATCCTCCGGACGTGCACGCGATGCCGTCGCCCGAGTGATGGGCGGCGGCATCCGTCGCTTCAGGGCACGATCAGGCCGACGGCGGAGTGGTGTTCGGTCGCGGCGGCGCGTCGATCTCGAGGGCAACTCGTTGCTCGAGTACGTCGACGGCACCGTCGGAGAGCGAGATGAGCCCGTCGAGCTCCTCGCGCACGCGTTTGTAGGCCAGCTGACGTTCGGCCGCCGTCGCCGCCTGGTCGACCGCGATCGTCAGCAACTGCTTCGCGACATCGAGGCGCTTGCGCTCTGGAGCCGTGAACGACGAATCCTTGAGCCGGCGGGCATCGCGCTCTGCGACATCGAACGCGACCTCGTAATCGGTGACCGCATCCTGGTACTCGCGGCGCTCGTCGGCCGTGAGGGTCGCGTCGGCCGACGCGGGACGCAGCCGGTCGGCGACCTTCTTCGCGCGGAGGAACGCGGCGGTGAGCGGTTGGCGACCGTCGCTCATCGCCGGGAAATCGATGGTCTTCGCCACGTCGAGTTCGTACTCCAGCCAGCGCGACGTGACCTCGTCGTGCGAGGCCATCGTGCGAGCGAGCCCGGCGCTCGGGGTCGCCGTCGGGACCGGTGGGAGGGCGGCCTGCGCTGCGGCCGCCACCTGGGCGGCTTTCAGCTCGCCCTTCGCCCGGATGATCTCGAGTCGGCGCTTGTGTCGGCGCCGTCCGGCCTGCTCGATGGCGCGCCCAGCGCCGCCGGCCACGCCCATGAGCGGGAAGACGAGCCACCAGTAGCTCCCGATGAACTGGAAAACATGCTCCACGGCTTCATCGTAGGTCCGGTGGTCACCGCCCCGCGGGCGGGCGAGGCGATCGCCCGGGCACCGGCCACACCGGACGGGTTCGCTCGGGTCGCGGTTCGGGCTCGGGAGAAGAAGACTCAGGACGGGCCGACGAGGGAGGGTCTTCCCGTCGAGGCGCGGCTTCGCGCGCGTCGGGCGCGGCCGAGATACGGCGTGCCGACGTGCGCATCGCCGCATCCTCCGCCGCGGTGAAGGCGACCTCGAGGGCGCGGATCGACTGCCGGTACGCGGCGAAGCGCTCGGCGCTGATGCGCGTGGATGCCGACGCCGGCCGCAGTTCATAGGTCTCGCGCTGCGCCTGCAGGAACGCCGCCGTCGCCGGATGCCGCGCATCGGTCATCTGCGGGAAGGCGATCGCCGTTTCGACATCGGTCTCGTACTCGAGCCACCGTGCGGTGATCGCATCGTGCTCCTGCATGAGTCGCTCGAGCGGCAGTGCGTCGGCGGTTCCGCTCAGCTGGGCGCGCTCGGCACGCACGCGGGTGCGGCTGGCCTTCAGCGCCAGAGCCGCGGCCTTCTGCTGCAGCTTCGCCTGCTGGAGCGCGCGGCGGGCCTCAGACACGCTCGGCACACCCGGCGCGGGAGCGGCACGCTGAGCCTGCGCGGTGAACACCTGCGCTTGGGCTGCGCGCGTCTGGGCCCGGGCCGACATCAGCGCCCGCGCGGCGGCGCCCTCTTCGTGGCGGGCGGCGTCGAGAGCCAGCCGCCGCGCACGGCGTCGGCCGGTGGTCACACCCGCGTAGCCGGCGGCGGCCAGTCCGACAGTCGTCGGGCCGGTCCACCACCAGGCGGCGAGGAACTCGAAAAGGGGCTCCACGCTGTCATGCTACGCGCGGGGTCACCCGAAGAGCAGGGCGATGACCGTCGAACCGCCACCGACGAGCACGAGAGCGACGATGACCGTCCACGCGACGATCTTCATCCGCATCCGACGCTTCTCGGTGTAGAGGTCGTATTCGCCGTCGCCCGGGTCGCCGGGTTGACCGCCGGTACTGAGAGTCATGCGGGGAACTCGCTCACTGTCGGGCCGAAGACGGAGGGCAGGGTGGCCGCCGACGTTTCGCGCAGCTCGCTCAGCGATACCGTGAACACGCCCTGCACCTCGAGGGCAGGCTCATCGCCGTCGGCCGCCGAGTCGGTCACGCCGATGCGGAGCACCGGGTAGCCGCGGCCGTCGCAGAGGCCGCGGAACTTGACGTCCTCCTCGCGCGGGACGGTCACGAGCACGCGCCCGGTGGACTCGGAGAAGAGGGCGGATGCTGCATCCACCCCATCGCGCTCCGACAGCTCCGTCAGCCACACGCGGGCGCCCACGCCGAAGCGCATGACGCCCTCGGCGAGCGACTGGCCGAGGCCGCCCTCGGAGAGGTCGTGGGCGCTGGAGATGAGTCCCTGATCGGATGCCGCGCGCAGCAGCTGGCCGAGTCGCTTCTCGGCGCCGAGGTCGACCGCCGGCGGGCGTCCGCCGAGGTGGTCGTGGATGACGTCGGCCCAGGCCGAGCCGCTCAGCTCGTTGGCGGTGACGCCGAGCAGGTAGATGTTCTCGCCCGAGTCCTGCCAGCCGCTGGGGATGCGGCGCGCGACGTCGTCGATGATGCCCAGCACGCCGACGACGGGCGTCGGGTGGATGGGGGTGTCGCCGGTCTGGTTGTAGAAGCTGACGTTGCCGCCGGTGACGGGGATGCTGAGTTCGAGGCATCCGTCCGACAGTCCTTCAACGGCCTGCGAGAACTGCCACATGACCTCGGGGTTCTCGGGGCTGCCGAAGTTCAGGCAGTCGGTCACCGCGGTCGGGGTGGAGCCGGTGACGGCGACGTTCCGGTAGGCCTCGGCGAGGGCGAGCTTCGCGCCCTGGTACGGGTCGAGCTGGCAGAACCGGCCGTTCGCATCGGTCGCGATCGCGAAGCCGAGCCCCGACGTCTCATCGACCCGGATCATGCCCGCGTCGTCGGGGAAGCTGAGGGCCGTGTTTCCGAGCACGTAGTAGTCGTACTGGTTCGTGATCCACGAGGTATCGGCGAGGTTCGGGCTGCCGAGCAGCTGCAGGAACTGCGTGCGGAGGGTGTCGCCGTCCGTTGGGCGGGGGAGCGCGGCGGCCGAGTTCTCGTTCAGCGCGTCGATCCACGACGGGTACGCGACGGGGCGCTCGTAGACCGGACCATCGACCGCGACCGTCGAGGGGTCGACGTCGACGATCTGCTCGCCGTGCCAGAAGATCTGCAGGCGACCGTCACCGGTGACCTCGCCGAGCACGCTCGTCTCGACCTCCCACTTGCCGACGACGGCGAGGAACGCGTCGAGCTTCTCGGGCGCGACGATCGCCATCATCCGCTCCTGGGACTCCGACATCAGGATCTCTTCGGGCGTCAGAGTGGGGTCGCGCAGCAGCACCTTCTCGAGGTCGACGCGCATTCCGCTGCCGCCGTTCGCGGCGAGCTCGCTGGTGGCGCACGAGATGCCGGCGGCGCCGAGGTCCTGAATCGCCTCGACGAGTTCGTCGCGGTAGAGCTCGAGGCAGCACTCGATGAGCACCTTCTCGGCGAACGGGTCGCCGACCTGCACGGCCGGACGCTTGGTGGGGCCGCCGTCGGCGAAAGTGTCGGAGGCGAGGATCGACGCGCCGCCGATGCCGTCGCCGCCCGTGCGGGCCCCGAACAGCACGACCTTGTTGCCGGGGCCCGTGGCATCCGCGAGCTTCAGGTCTTCGTGGCGGAGCACGCCGACCGCGAGGGCGTTCACCAGCGGGTTGCCCTGGTACACCGAGTCGAACACGGTCTCGCCGCCGATGTTGGGCAGGCCCAGGCAGTTGCCGTAGAAGGAAATGCCGCTCGTCACACCGTGCACGACGCGTGCCGTGTCGGGGTGGTCGATCGCCCCGAAGCGCAGCTGGTCCATGATCGCGACCGGGCGCGCGCCCATCGAGATGATGTCGCGGACGATGCCGCCGACGCCGGTCGCGGCACCCTGGAAGGGTTCGATGTAGCTCGGGTGGTTGTGCGATTCGACCTTGAAGGTCACCGCCCAGCCCTCGCCCACGTCGACGACACCCGCGTTCTGGCCCATGCCGACCATGAGGCGTTCGCGCATCTCGTCGGTGACCTTCTGGCCGAACTGGCGCAGGTAGATCTTGCTCGACTTGTAGGAGCAGTGCTCGCTCCACATCACCGAGTACATCGCGAGCTCGCCGCTCGTGGGACGGCGACCGAGGATCTCGCGGATGCTGTCGTACTCGTCGGGCTTGAGGCCCAGGGCGCCGTACGGCTGCTCGCGCTCGGGAGTCGCGGTGGCGTTCTCGACGGTATCGGCGGCGGGGCGGGTGGGCGCCTCAGGGGAAGTGGGGGTGGTCACGCGGCTGAACTCCAAGGACGAGGGATGCCGGACGTGCCCAAGTCTAGTTGGGAGCCGCTCGCGCAGCCCGGCCCCGTTCCCGCCCCGTCCGTTTCGCGCGCTGGTGCCGCTGTCGGGCGCTCCCGGCAAGTGAAGCGGGAGAGGTGTCGGGAACGCGGCGAGATGACACTGAATGTCACGTCATCCGCCAGTTCTCGCCGAATCGGTGCAACCTTGTCGTGACACTTTCGGGAGCCATGCGGTCCCTGCATCGACGTCGCTCGCATCCCCCGGTAGGGCCGGACATTGGCTGAAATTCCCGCATTCTGGACATTTCTCGCCGCGCTTCGGAGTCACAGCAACCTGTGAGCTATTCGTGCAGCAGTCATTGATGAAGCGTGATCTGCGTCTAGATCGATGCCTTACTCCCGCGGGCGTACAGTTCGAGGTTGCGCGCATATCCGATGCATTCTTCGTCAACGTGTTTTTGGACCGCGCGGAAGGTTCCGATCATGCTGCCGACCGCGGCGAGTGGCGGGGGCATGCTCGTCTGGACGGAGCAGTGGAACTCGACGGCATCCGTTCCGGCAGGGACGACCCACATTTCCCATGTGATACCGACGTGCACGGGTGGGCCGTGAAGCATGTACATCGTGCTTGCCGGGGAGACCATCACGACCTTTGACGGCGTCGCCGACTTTTCGATGTAGTGCTGGACGAAGAGGTGACCGCCGATCGACTCGACGTTGATCATGCCCCGCGTATCGCCCCGCTCCCATGTGCCGAGGGCACGGTGCGCGATGGATGCTTCTGCATAGTCGGCGTCGGTCATCTGGAACAGCCACGTGGGCACATCGATCTCGTTGATCGAGATGTCGATACGAGTGCTCTGGGTGAAGGTGCGTACGTTCATGTTCTGGGCCCGTGTCCTTTCTGGTCGAGCCAGGCGAGAACGTCGGAGGCGACTTCCTGCCAGCCGGCGTCGATGGTGAGCGAATGTCCCTTGCCTTCGTACGTGTGGTACTCGGTCACTGAAGAGTCATTCTTCGCGTAGAGCTTCGCGACCGCGCGAGTCACGACTTCCGGGACGGTGTGGTCCTCGGTGCCCGAGGTCAGTAGGAGCGGCCCACGCAATGCCGTCTCTGTGTCGACGGTGGCGTGCGAGTTGCGGGTGAAGTTCGCGGTGGCATCTTCGAAGAGCGGTCGTCCAGGGCCGGGGATGGTCCATGCAGCGTGCAGCGCATTGGATTCTTCGTCGGTGATCGCGTTGCCGAAGGCGTACTTGAACTGCTTCTCGTCGAGGGCAACCGTTTTGGTCCGGTTGCCTGGACTGCGGAGCACGGGGAACCCGGACTTGAGCTGTGCGAACGGGATGACGTGGACGCCTTTGACGGGGGCGGGGTCGATGGCGACGGCCGCGGCGACGAGGTCGTTCGCCAGCAGCTCCTGTGCGATGAGGCCGCCAAATGAGTGGCCGACCACGATCGGTCTTTCGTCGAGCTTCTCGATGAGGTCCGCGTAGTGATTACAGATCTCCCAGATGCCTTGGTTGTTCAGACCGTCCGGGTTGGCGCGGGTTGCTTCGACGGTGTCCAGGTCGCCGGGCCAGCCTGGAGCCGATGTTGTGTACCCCTTCTGGGTGAACAGCTCTTGCCAGGGCTTCCAGGCGCTGGAGTGGATCCATAGTCCGTGGATGAATACGACGTGCGTTGTCATTGCTGCTCCTTGATCGTGTGCGAGTGAGATTGAGTTGTGGATCTTGATCGACCTCGTTGGGGTGGGAGGGTTACCGCGCGACCTTGACCACCCACTTGATGGCCAATCCGAGGGTGCTGATCGCGCAGATGCTCACCGCGAGTACCGCGACCGTGTTCGCCCGGAATCTGATGCCGTCAGTGCCACCGATGTAGGCGCCGAGCGGGATGGCCACGCCGCCACCGCCACCGCCGTCCCCGAACTGCGGGGAGTCTTGGATTCCTCCGAACCCGTAGGTGACAAAGGCGACCGGAACGAAGTCGATTCCGTTCAAGGTTTGTTTGTCTCCGTACGCGAGCGAGATCCCGCGTTGGTTGACCCCATCCGCCAGGTTGCCGGTGAGGTCACTCTTCGTCGTGTCCGTCATTTCAGGCCCTTCCGTTGGACGATTCGTGGTTGGCGCGGAGGGTGGCCAGCTGCCCGTCGAGGGTGCGCCATCCACCCGCTTCGTAAGCCACGATCAGGGTGACCGGAGACGCCAAGGTGATCAGGAGGCACCCCCAGAGTGGCCAGCCGGCAAAGGCGAGCAGGATCGCGAGGACCGGGAACACAAGCGCCGTCACCTGCAGGGATGTGGGGCGCGGGACGGCAGAAACAAGCCACCCGTGGAGGAGGCAGCGAGTGACCATGAACACGAACACCGGCCCGGCGACGGCGACGACCGCTACGAGCTCCGAGACGGGATGGCCCTCGTCGTAGACGTATCCGACGACATGCAGTCCAGCCCCCGTCGCGGCGATAGCGATGAACAAGATGACGTGCCCGTACGCCCAGGGGAGCACCTTGGTACGTCGCGCACTCAGAGCTGGCCCGTGCGGAACGAGGAAGTAGACCCACCACAGCGCGAGAGATGTTGCGATGCCTGCGGCGACGGCGGCCCCAGCATCAAAGCTCCACCCCTCCAATGCTGATATCTGCGTCGCGGACGAGAGGGTGCCGAAGATGGTCTCCCCGAGAGCGACGATGGTGAGAAGTGAGTACCGTTCCGCCAAGTGATGAGAGTTCCACGGGGTGACGCCACCCTCCGCGCGTCCCCTCCTCTCGGCAACGAGCGGAGCCAACGACTCCACCCCGATAAGAAGCGCCATCACCACCAGGGCCGGGCCGGCTGTGAGATGTACGACCGCGAGGATCACCCAGCCGACCTGTGTAGGGATCACGAACGCGGCGTAGGTGAGGGCGAGCTGCCGGTACCGCGGGTCGTGCCGAGCAGCTCGCAGCCACTGTGTGGCGACGGCGACACGGATGACGATGTAGCCGGCAACCATGACGCTGTTGTCGACGACCCCTCCGCTCTCGATTGACTCGAACAAGGGGGGAAGTCCGATTGCCAGGACAAGAACTCCGGCCATCTGCACCATCGTCAGCAGCCGGAACAGCCAGTCGTCGTTGTCGAACGCCGACGCGAACCAGGTGAAGTTCGTCCACGCCCACACGATCGTGGTCATCGCGAGGATGAAGGCGACGGTGGCGGTTCCGATGTGTCCACTCACGATGTCATCAGCGAGCTGGCTGGATGCCACCCCGAAAGCCGCAACGAAGGTGAGGTCGTAGAACAGTTCGAGTGGTGATGCCGTGCGGCCACTTCCCGCCGCATCCCGGCCTTGCATGGACCTCAGGCCATGTCTGTACTGCCCACCCTCAATGCTCACGCGAGGCCCTCGGTCGCGAAAAGCGAGCCAGCGGAACACGGCGGCGCTGTTCTCGCCCGCAGCGACGAAACTCCGCAGAACACCAGCTCGCGTTCATCTCGTCCCCTCTGGCCTTTGGGAGCGAAGCTATGACGCCCCACTGGATTTGCAGTGGAGCCGGAATGGAGCTTTGGTCCACACTGATGAGAGGCAACATTCCGACCGACCGGGCGAAGCGGTCGGGCCGCGCCGGACATACCCTCGGGCGCTCCGTCGTCGAACATGCGGGAGTTGAAACTTTTGAGCACCCGCGATGATCGTGCGCACGACGACGGCCTGACGGCTGATCCACTCCGGCTGCAGATTCTCGGGCCATTGCAGCTCTGGCGGGGTGGCGCCGAGCTTGACGCGGGCCCGCCTCAGCAGGCGCATCTGCTCTCTGTCCTTCTTGCCCAGACCGGCCGCCCGACGAGCGCCGAGACCCTCATCGAGATCATCTGGGGAGGCGCTTCTCCGCAGAGCGCGCTGAACTCTCTACACAAATACGTCGGCGCGTTGCGTCATCTCCTCGAACCAGATATTCCGCCACGCCACAGCGGTTCCTACATCCAACGTCGAGGCAACGGGTATGTGTGGACGAGTAACGACGCGACATTGGACCTCAACAAGTTCCGGTCCCTACTCACCGGTGCCCGCCTTGCGCTTGTCGAGCAGCATTCTGGCAAAGCCCTCGACCTGTATGTCGAGGGCTTAAACCTCTGGCGCGGCCCCGTCGGTATCGGTCTGGATGGCGCGGCTGCATCTGCCAGCATGTTCGCGTCGCTGAATGCGGAGTTCACAGACACGGTCATTGCGGCCACTGCACTCGCGATCCGACTCGACGCGCCCGACCGGGTGATTCCCCACTTGCATATGGCAGCGGCGATTGCACCTCTCCACGAGCCGGTCCAAGCGAGCTACATCACAGCGCTCGGCGCCGCCGAACAACGAGCCGAGGCCCTCGCAGTGTTTCAGACGGTCCGAACCCGTCTTGTCGAGGAACTCGGGATCGATCCGGGCCACGCGCTCGTTGCTGCGCACCGGCAAGTACTCGATCCACAACCGACCAATGGCACCGCGGGGCGCTCGAGCTCGGACCGATTGCCATCAACGCCGGAGGATCGACCCGTTGCAGCGGAACCGTCTCGAGTTGCCAGCTTCAGTGGGCGTGACGCTGAGCTGGCAGCTATTCGGTCTTTCGCCACCGGCGGGATCGAAAAGCAGCAGACGCCGACCGCGTTGCTGATTACTGGACCACCTGGTGTCGGCAAGACGACCACAACCTTGGAAGCACTCCACGGCATAAGTGGCTGGGAGTCGCGACTCTTCGCGAACCTTCATGGGTTCGATCCCTCCCCACTCAGCCCGCTGCAGGTCCTTCGCGCTCTCCTCGCCCAGGTGAACAGAGGAGAAGAGCCTCCCGGTTCTCTCGATGAGTCGATTGATGCCTGGCGTGCGGCAGTAGAAACGCCCCTGCTGGTCGTTCTCGACAATGCGTCGGCCGAAGCTCAGGTACGTCCGGTCCTGGCCGTCGATGGTCCAATCACGGTGATCATCACCTCTCGACGCGCACTGCCCGGTCTTGAGGTAACAGAACGGATTGAGTTGGGTCCGCTGGCCCGGAAGGAGAGCACCGAACTTCTCGCACGGCTCATCCCGGAAGCGCGCAGACCCGATGCGGATCTCTCGCTGTTGGCTGAGCTGTGCGGAGACCTGCCCCTCGCGCTGCGTATCGCGGGCGCCCGGATGGCGTCGCGACCCGAGTGGTCGGTGAGCGACTTCATCCTCCGCCTAGCAGACGAGCGGAATCGGCTTCAGCAACTCGTCGCCGGCGATGTGGCCGTCAACACCGCATTCTCACTCTCCTACGACGCACTCCCACCCCATGGGCGGCGCCTTTTCCGGAGCCTGTCATTGCTCTACGGCCGCACATTCAGCGCGGCGATGGCCGCGTCGATCGACAATCTCGACCCCGACGTCTGCCGTGACCACCTGGACACGCTCACCGATCTCGGGCTGCTCCAAAGCGTGAGCGGGGATCGGTACAGACTGCACGACCTTCTCCGCGTGTACGCTGCCGATCGGTTCCGAGACGAGGCCTCAGCGGTCGAATCGCGCCATCAGCAGGCCCGCTTGAATCGATGGATTCTTACCAGTGCAGCACGAGCAGCGCGTTTGTTCCCCCCGGCTCACACATCTGTCCCCGTCGCCAGCTCAGCGAGTCGCGAAGAACTGCAACAAGCCAAAGACTGGTTGGTCACAGAATCGGATCACTGGTTTGGCGCGTTCAAGAACTCAGCTGAGCGCGGCGAGCACGAGCTCGTAGTAGACACAGCGATGGCGCTCACGCATATCTCGGCTGATTGGTGGCAATGGCCTCAATGGTTCGAGCTGCACTCGATCGGCGCCGCCTCCGCCCTGCACCTCAACGACATGGAGTCGCATGTCATCCAACTGCACGCCTCGTCGGCGGCGGCGGCGGACGACATCGGTCCTAGTGACAGTGAGCACGCTGCACGCCGAGCACTCGCGGCCGCCGAGGCGTGGGGTGATCCCTACTGGATCGCCTGCTGCCGATACAGTCTCGCCGACTCGTACTACTTCGTCGCTGGCGACATCGAAGCCGCGCAAAGAGAAGCCGAACAAGCCGCAGCACAATACGCGGAACTCTCCGACTTCACCGGTCAGGTGGCTTCCCAAGCGCTGATCGTGGGATCCCTCACACGCACCGACATCACCGCAGGTGTCATCGTCGCCGAAAGGACGCTTGCACTCATCGACGGACTCGGGCCCCACCCGGAGCGCCACGCGCAACCCAACACCCTCAACAACTTCTTCAACGCCACCGCTCGCATCTTCATCAAGGTGCAGCGCTTCGACGAGGCTCTGGCGGTCGCCACACGAACGATGATGTTGCCCGACAACATCCTCGACCTCGGCGGGAACCACATCCGCGGCCTCCGGCACCGGGGTTTCGCGCTCCTCGGGTTGGAACGGTACGAAGAGGCCAGGGAAGCGTTTGAGACCGCACTGACGCAGGCGGGCTCCTACATGCCGGATTGGTGGGTCGCGGAGATCCAGGAAGGCTTGGACTCCATCCCGAATCCGTGAGCGGCATCCACCCCTCATCCACAAGTCATCCACTACGCCTCAGTAGCTTTCGTGCCAAGCACACCACGAAAGGGATGAGCCATGAACCGCACCATCGGCCCCAACGGGACCTACGCCGCCGCGACCGACTACCCGGGCAGGACGATGGGCATCACGGCCTTCGTGTTGTCGTTCTTCCTCCAAGTGATTGCCCTGATCCTCGGGATCATCGCGATCGTTCAAAGTCGCAGAGCCGGGGTATCGAACAACCTGGCCATCGCTGCCGTCGTGATCAGCGCCGTCCTCATCGCTACCGGGGTGATCGTGTGGATCGCCGTCGTCGCGTCGCGACTCACGTGACATGTCTCTCCTGAACCGAGGGAGAGGCTCGTGATCGTTCTCTACCTGGCAATCGCGGGCGTCGGCGTGATCGGCACCTGGTACTTCAACCTCACCAGTTTCGCCACCGGCGAAGACTACTTCGCTGCGTGGTTCGCAACCGCTGCCTCTTCATCGGCAGCGACAGACGTACTCGTCGTCGCGGTGGCATCGTGCGTGTTCTTCGTCGTCGAGGGCCGCCGACTGGGCATGCGCAACACCTGGGCTCTCATCCCGCTCACGTTCCTGATCGCTCTCGCGTTCACGTTCCCGCTCTTCCTCGCTTGGCGCCACCACACAATGAGACAGACCAAAGTCGCGGCGGCGACGCCGTGAGCGTCGTGATGAAGATCGGCCAGCTCGTGAGCGGCTCCTGGAAGGTCAGCACAGGACTAACAGTCCTCACCATCCTCAACGCCGTCGTGCTGCTCATCGCCATCCCGATGAGCGTCTGGGACCAAGCACTGGTGGCCGGCGTGCCCGCCTGGACCAAGCCCATCAAGTTCTCGCTCGCATTCCTCGCGTTCGGGCCGACCATGCTCTGGATCTACGCCCGCGTGAAAGTCGGTCGAATCGGCAGGATCGCTTTGGAGCTCGTCGGCTGGTCCATGGTTCTCGAGATCGTGCTTATCACGATGCAAGCCGCCCGCGGTGTCATGTCGCACTTCAACTACTCAACCCCGTTCGATGGCGCGGTCTTTCGAGCGATGGCAGCGGGCACCGGCATCTTCGCCATCGCGGCGTTGATCGTCGGCGTTGTCCTGGCACGGCGCCGACTCGAAGGACTCATCGGGCTGGCCATCACCCTCTCGGTGCCGATCATGACCCTAGGTGCGATCCAAGGCGCGTCGATGACGCAGCCCAAACCGGGCCAGGCAGAAGCCGGTCGGCTCTTCGTCGGAGGCCACACAATCGGCGGCCCACAGGTGCAAGGGCCGGGACTGCCGTTCCTCGGATGGTCCACAGTGCACGGCGACTTACGGGTGGCGCACTTCGTCGGGCTGCACGTCCTGCAAATCCTCCCTCTGGCCGCACTGCTCCTCACCGTGCTCGTCGCGCGAGGCATCATCAAAACCCCCGAACGCCGGCTGCGTGGTGCAGTGTGGGCCGGCGGAGCCGCCTACGTCGGTCTGATCCTGACCCTTTACTTCCAGGCCCTGCGAGGACAATCAGTGATCGCTCCCGACGTGATCACCGTGCTGATGGCCTGCCTCCTTGTTTGGGTGCCCGCAGCGGTCGCATTCGGCCTCGTGCTCATACCCAGCCGTCGACGGCTACGGAGACCCCCGAGCGCGCGCGAACCGATCGGCGAGAGCAGCCCGTAATCCCACACGAGCTCGTTTCGGACAAGTATCGCCGGAATCGGGGCATCGCATTTGAGACATTTGCACCCGCTGAAGCGGTCAGGAGAGACAACTGTCAGCGGAATTTGCATTGGCCCTATCTGCCGGGGCATTCGAAACGGGGCGGTCCCGCTCGGCCTCACTGAGACCCTCAGAACGGGTCGAGGCGGCTTGACCGTTCGTCCATCTCGGGGCCGCGCGGCAGCGACTCACCGTCGTAGATGACGTGAGCAAGTCGCGCAGTGCCCTCGTCGAAGACGAACACCACGCCGCGGGGCACCTCGATCTGGTACTTCTTGTCCTCCAGGTAGGCGGTCGCCTTGTCGACGAGGTCTTCTAGGTGCGTGCGAGGTGGACGGGTGACCCAGATCAGCGCCCACGCGTCGGCCCGCGTGTTGCCTGCGTCGGAGAAGTAGCTGCGGCCGTTGCCGTCCCTGCGCCGGTTCGACAGCAGCATCCTCGGCACCCGAGCCCACCCCTTCTGAGTGTCTGTGTCTCCAGCCAGGAGGGTGGCCCCGATGCTTAGCCAGCCGTAGTCCCGCCGCGCGGTCAGTTCGCCGACCAGCTTGTCCATCGGGCGGGCGGTGCGATGCGGTTTCGGAGCGCGGGGAACGGTGGCGTCGATCTGCGCCTGGTGCCATGCGTCCAACGGGGCGGTGCGGATCCCGACGAACACCGTCTGCTGCTCCGCACGGCGGCGCAAGTCGTCCTCGTTGATTGCCGACGCGTACGGGAGCTCAGCCGCCATCGCGATCGGGTCGGGGGCGACATACAGCCCCGCGTCGAGGTAGTACAGGAGCAGGTCGAGCTCGTCGATGGCGTGATAGTAGGTAGGCATCTCCGGATCGCGACGTCTGCGCAGGTAGAGGAGGAAGTCTGCGGGTTTGTCGATGAGCTCGGCGATCAGCTGCAGGTCGTGGATGGACACCACCCAGGGCACCCGGTCCTGGTCCAAGAGGTCGGCCTCCACCAGGGCGGTGGTGGCGGTGGCGACCTGAGTGAGGTCTTCCAGGGTAAGCGCGACGGTGTGCACTTCCCGTACATGCGACAGGTCGAGCCAGGTGCCGT
Organism: Microbacterium sp. cx-55; assembly: GCF_021117345.1. Taxonomy (NCBI): domain Bacteria; kingdom Bacillati; phylum Actinomycetota; class Actinomycetes; order Micrococcales; family Microbacteriaceae; genus Microbacterium; species Microbacterium sp. cx-55. The sequence continues at coordinate 87,710 of NZ_CP088261.1, forward strand.
CCTTGAGTCGCAGGCCGCCGTCTTCTGCGAGGCGTTGCTGCATTCGGCTGGCCTGGTCGGCGGCTTTGGTGATGAGGTCGGTGAGGTTGCGTCTTAGGCCGCGGGTGTCGCCGGCTCGGGCGGCCGGGGTGATGGCTACGGCTTTCGCTTCGACGATGACGGCAACATCGTCCAGCACGAACAGCATGTCTCCCTCGACTCGCTTCGTGTATTTCGCGGGCGGCAGGTTCGCCTCGGCGTCGGTGCCGGGGACGAAGTAGTCGAACGCGAAGTGCGTGACGGTGCCGGGCAGGAGCCGCTCGAAGGCCGCTCTCCCGATTTCCTCCAACACGGTGCCCCGGCGCGCCTGATACGTCTCCCACACGGTTGTGCCCCGCATGGTCTGCTCCAGGTTCTCCCTGATCGCGGGCCGGATCAGGCCGTCGTGGATGAGGATGAACCGGTCATCCGTGGTGCGCAGGATGGGGTTAGTGCGGAGCGGGTTGTCGCCGGTCACGAACCGGTCGACGAGCTGCCGTGGTGTGCTGTCGTCCCGGATGACGCTGAAGTGCTTTAAGACCGCGCCGGTCACATCGACCCCGCATCCGGCGAGCTTGTCGACCTCGGCTGCGGTGAAGGCGACGAGGTCAGCGGTGGGCTGCCAGAACCGGTTGAAAGCAACCCGCTCCTCCGACGTCAACCCCAGTAGTCCCACGTCGGCCAGGAGCGGGGGGCGGGAGTGCGCTGTCTCCCCGAGCGCGACCCAGCGGTCGTTGGTCGCGTTCGACTGTGCCTGACTGAGCGCGGTGAGCACTCGAGCGGCGTCCTCCGCATCGAATCCGACGGTCCCGCGGAGCAGGCCGGTGACTTCCTGGCTGTCGAAGAGGAGGTCGTGGGTGCGTTTGACCATGTCCGGGTAGGAGGTGTTGCGGATCCACACTTCCCGTCGATGCACGGATGCTGCGATCCTCGCGAGCGGGTCATCCTGGGATTGGAGGGCTTGCAGCGCCTGAGCCATGCGGATAACCGACCCTGCCGCTTCCGCCCAATCGTGCGCTTCGCGGTAGAGGCCGTTCATCACCTCTGTCCGGGAGGAACCGGGGTCCTGCGCAGTTGACGCGGTGAGCGCGAGCAGTGTGAGCAGCTCCGTCTTGGTCGGGCCGCCGTCGGTGTCGGGTTTCACTATCCCCTCGAACACCCACGGCAGGCACGCGACGCGGGCGAGTTCGACGACACGTTCGGGTCGGTGGGAGGACAGTGTGCTGGTGAGTTCAGCAAGCTCGTTGTTGATGCGCATGCTCAGCATGCCGATGGGGTCGGCGGAGTCGTTTACCTCCGTGACCAGCCGGTCCAGCTGCTTTTCCAAGGTGTCCCGTCCGCTGACCGCAGTCGGCGGCTTCGGGTGCGCTCGACGCTTCCTCATTCGACTCATGACGTCACTGAACCATGTCCCCACCGACACCGTCACGGCGCCGTAGGGATCGCGAACGGGTCAGAGCACTGCTCGCTGCCCTGAATCTCGTACTCGTCGATGTACTCGCCCTCTGGGATCGGCCGGTAGCCGGTCACGCACACCTGCCACGTCTGGTCGGCGGTGAGGGTGAGGGGCTCGCCATTGGTCTCAAAACGGTGGACCGAGTCGGATGCGGGATTCAGTTCCCGTGAGGTCAACAACTGCTCCCCGTCCCGGTATCCCGCGTCCACGGTGAACGACTGCGGGTAGAGGGCGACGATGTTCACCACGTAGTGATCCAGTGTCGAGTCCTCCACAGGGTCCCATTCCGCCACCACGGCGTCACCCGCACCAGACCACACGATGGAGACCGGACTGCCCGGGGAGAGCTCGCGCGGCGACGGTGCTTGCGTCCCAGGGACCGTGCATGTTCCGGTCAGTCCGCAGAACGGACGCCAGTCACCGATGCCCGTCCAACCGATGACAACGGCGACCAGCGCCCCGACTAGTGCCGCTGGCAGCCCCCAGCGCTTTGCCCAGCTGCTCCGGCGCGCTGACGAGCTCACCCTCACATTCTGGCCCTCCGCCGCAGGGGTCTGTGCTCATTCACCCCACGCATAGCGTGCTGTTGATGCTCGCGGCCCGTTGGCGTTCCGCGGGGCAATCCCCTCCGCCGTGCATGCGTCATGCCTGGTGGCTACTCGCCGAGTTGCGTCGGCGTCATCCGCGTTCGGCCTCTACCTCTGCGTAGTCCAGCCACAGGACTTCCCAGCGCTCTGCTTGAGACTCGCACCACACATGACTGCGTGTGCGCTCCCAGAAGTACAGCGCGCCGGGTGAAGTAGTGACGGACGCCTTTCGAGGTGCGCACCGGCACAGGATCAATCGCAGCCCAGTCCCGTTCGCCGAGCTCTCTGCTGGTAACGGCATGCTGCGCTCGAGGCCGGCGCCGTTCTCATTTGCGCGGCACCCAGCGCGCCTCGGTGCCCGCAGAGCGGCGCCTGGTCGTGATCTGTTTCGCGATGTCGACCGGTCGCACCTGGATGCCTCCCTACGGGCTCGCGACGCTGCGTGCCTGGTGCTGATGCTCCCGCTGGAGAAGCACAGCGGGCGCAGCCGCATCGGCGTTTCGCTGCATCCAATGCAATGACAAACGGAATTAGTGCAACGTAAGGGTCCGCAAGTGCAACGAGAACGCGTCCCCGACAAGAGGGGTGTTGCGGGGCGGGCGGGGGAGCGCTAACGTACAACCAAATGGTTGTAGAACTCGAGCTCAGCGACGACGCGGTGGACCGGATCTTCCGGGCACTCGCCGACCGCACGCGCCGCGACATCGTGCGGCGCACCATCGAGGCCGAGCAATCCGTCTCGGCCCTCGCCGCCGCCTACGACGTGTCGTTCGCCGCCGTGCAGAAGCACGTCGCGGTGCTCGAGGCGGCGGAGCTGGTGATCAAGCGCGCCGAAGGAAGGGAGCGCCTCGTGCGTGCCAATCCCGCCACCCTCGCCCGCGCCCGCCGGCTGCTCGCCGAGTACGAGCAGATGTGGCGCGCGCGGATCGACCGACTCGACGACCTCCTCGCCGAAGAACCCTGATCCGGATGCGGTAGCCGCCGCATCCGCCCCGCTTTCCCATCCCGCAAGGAGCACGACATGCCCGTCACCGCCGTCACCACCGACGCCGACGCCCTGACCATGACGCTCGTGGGCGAGTTTCCATCGCCCGTGGAGCGACTGTGGCGCGCGTTCACCGACCCGCGCCAGCTCGAACGATTCTGGGGGCCTCCGGGCTACCCCTCCACGTTCGAGCGGTTCGACTTCGAGCCCGGCGGGTTCGCCCACTACGCGATGACGAGTCCGCAGGGGGAGACGTTCCGCGGCCGATGGGAGTTCGTGGCGATCCACCCCGAGACCGGCTTCGAGGTGCTCGACGCCTTCGCTGACGAGTCCTGGCAGCCGGCCGAGGGCATGCCGGTGTCGCGGATGCGGTTCGAGTTCGAGGCGACCGCATCCGGATCCCGATTCACGAGCACCACGCACTTCAGCTCGCTCGAGGGACTTCAGCAGACGCTCGCGATGGGCGCCGTCGAGGGCTCGACGCTCGCCCTCAACCAGCTCGACATCGTGCTGCAGGATCTGCGTGCGTACGCCGAGGGCAAGGGCACGCGCACCGAGATTCTCACCGATCAGCACGTGCGCATCACGCGGCTGATCAACGGCCCACGCGAGCTCGTGTGGCGCGCCTACACCGAGCCGGAGCTCATGAAGCAGTGGCTGCTCGGCCCCGACGGCTGGCGGATGACCGTGTGCGAGATCGATCCGACGGTCGGCGGACGCTACCGCTACGCCTGGGCGCCCGAGGAGGGAACCGAGGGTGAGCCGTTCGGTTTCGACGGCGAGACGCTTCTCGTCGAGCCGGCGCGGCGCACGGTCACGACCGAGCACATGACCGGCACCGACTTCGCCTCGACGACGAACGACCTGACGTTGTACGAAGAAGACGGCGCCACTCTCGTCACGACCCTGATCGAGTACCCCGACAAAGAGGTGCGCGACATGGTGCTGGCCACCGGTATGACCGACGGGATGGAGACGAGCTACGCCCGCCTCGAGCGGGTGCTCGCTCCGCTGGTCTGAGGCGCCCGCGCGGGCGCTGCGTGCTCCCGGGCTCTGCGGGCTCCCGGTCGCTCTTCACCCGACCGCGAGACGGGATCTTCGCGCCGAGACGTAGGGGTAACCCCACTGTTTCGGCGCGAAGAACCCGTTTCGTCGCGTTGTGGCGCGCGGCAGCGGGCGGGGGCGGCGCGCGGCAGGGGGCGGCGCGCGGCCAGGCAGGGGCGCGGGCGCGGGATGCGGATGCGGCTGAGTGCCGGCAGAGAGCCGGGCGGCCGGTGGGTGGTAGAGTTGGCTCGCGCCTTCGTGCGCTGCGTCGTCGATACGCTTCCGGCTCTCCAGTAGCCGTGGAATTTCTCGAGCGGCGAACCGGCGCGGGACCCCCCGCCGTCGCCCCACCTCAGCGGTCATCGGACCGCGTCATCCGAAAGCACCTATGCCTTCCTTCCTTGAACTCGGCGTGCCCGCACGTCTCGCCCGCATCCTCGCCGACTCCGGCAAGACCGAGCCGTTCCCCATCCAAGAGGGGACCCTCCCCGACTCTCTCGCCGGCCGTGACGTCCTCGGCCGCGGCCGCACAGGCAGTGGCAAGACCCTCGCGTTCTCGCTGCCGCTGGTCACCCGCCTCGAAGGCGGACGCCGCACCCACGGGCACCCCCGTGGCCTCGTGCTCGCCCCGACCCGCGAGCTCGCGACGCAGATCGCCGCGACCCTCGCCCCGCTGGCCGAAGCCGCAGGGCTCACCGTCACAACCATCTTCGGCGGCGTGAGCCAGAAGCCGCAGGAGCAGGCGCTGCGCAACGGCGTCGACATCATCGTCGCGTGCCCCGGCCGGCTCGATGACCTCATGAAGCAGAAGATCGTGCACCTCGACCGCGTCGAGATCACCGTGCTCGACGAAGCCGACCACATGGCCGACCTCGGCTTCCTGCCGGTCGTCACCCGCATCCTCGGTGCGACTCCGCGCGGTGGACAGCGGATGCTGTTCAGCGCCACGCTCGACCGCGGTGTGGACGGACTCGTCCGCAAGTTCCTGCAGGACGAGGTGCGCCACGAGGTCGATGAGTCGAGCGTTCCCGCCGCCGCGATGACCCACCGCGTGTTCCAGGTGTCGGATGACGGCAAGAACGATCTCGTGCAGGCGCTCGCGTCCGGCACCGGCCGCCGCATCATGTTCACCCGCACCAAGCACCAGGCGAAGAAACTCGCCAAGAAGCTGATCGCCGACGGCATCCCCGCCGTCGACCTGCACGGCAACCTGTCGCAGAACGCCCGCGAGCGCAACCTCGCCGCGTTCGGTGCCCCGCTGTCGCAGGGCGGCGTGCGCGTGCTCGTCGCGACCGACGTCGCCGCGCGCGGTGTGCACGTGGATGATGTCGAGCTCGTCGTGCACGTCGACCCGCCGGCAGAGCACAAGGCGTACCTGCACCGCTCGGGCCGTACCGCCCGCGCCGGCGCTGAGGGCACCGTCGTGACCGTCGTGCTGCTCTCGCAGAAGCGCGACCTGGCCGACCTGCTCAAGAAGGCCGCGATCTCGGCTCCGTTCGAGCCCGTCACCGCGGGTCACCCCGCCGTGCAGGAACTCGTCGGCGAGGTTGCCCCGCACGTCAAGCCCTCGCCCGTCGCGGCGCAGCAGAACACGGGCGGATCGGGTCGCTCCGGCGGCGCTGGCCGCTCGGGTGGCGCTGGTCGCCCCGCGGGTGGCGGTCGCTCCGGCGGCGCCGGTCGCGCGGGTGCGGGTGCCGGTGCGGGTCGCTCCGCTGCGGGCGCCGGTCGCTCCGGTGCCGGCGCAGGTGCCGGTCGCGTCACCGCCGGTGCGAGCGCAGGCCGCTCCAGCGGTGCGGGTCGCTCCGGCGCTCGCCCGGCGGCAACCGGCTCGGCCGTCCGCTACTCCTCGTCGACGGGTTCTCCCGCGTTCGAGGCGCCCCGCGAGGCTCCGCGCAACCGTCGCAGCAGCCGCGGCCGCGGTCCTGCCGCGCAGTAACGCTCTCGCAGTCGCACACTGCATCCGAATGCCCGTCGAGTCCTGAACTCGGCGGGCATTCCGCGTTCACGGATGCGGATGCGCCGCGGATGCGGAACGGCTGCGGATTGGGATGCGGGGCGGGCCGCTCGCTCAGGCGCGCTCGAGCGCGTCGCGGAGTGCCTCGTTCGCGGTGCGCCACTCCTCGGGGTCGTCCTCTTCCCACAGTTCGGTGAGTTCGCTGCCCGCCGAGGTCGCCGCGGCGAGTCCGCTGATGGCCAGCGCGACGAGCATGTCGTCGGGGCGACCGGCCCGCTCCACGAAACTGTGCACCGAATCGGTGTACGCGTCGTTCTGGGTCGGCTTCCCGATCCCGTGCGCGACGGTCTCGGCGGCGGCGATCGCGCAGCTCGCGGCATCCGCGTCCAGATCGGGCACGCCAGCCGCGGCCGTCAGCGCCGCGCGCACCGCGCCCCAGTCGGTCAGCGAATCGAGCTCACTCGCCCAATCGGCCGCCGCGTCGTTCCCGAACGGTTCCCCACTCCATGCGCCCACGTGCCCGATGCTACGCCGTGCGCGCCGCGCGGAAGAGCTTCCGCATGAGGTCCGCGACGTAGGCGCGATTGTCATCGGTGATCGCCGGCAGCGTCGGTGCGAGATGCCCGTCCGCGATCCGGAACGTCTTCGTCTCGGCATCCCACGCGAACGAATCCGCCTCACCGAGCGGCGTCCGCTCCACCGGCTCCATGAGGTCCCGCGAGTACACGGCGGCATCCGTGATCGCGATGCCGTACACGCCGGCGAAGGTTGCGCTCGAGAGCGACACCAGCAGGGTCTCGTCGGCGGGCACCTTCCATTTGGCGGTCAGCTTTGCGAGTCCCTTCGCATCCTTCGGTCGCGACGGGAGGAGGAAGTCGCCGCTCAACCGGCTCGCTCGCACGAGCTCGTCGACGGTGGGTTGTGACGCGGGGCTCGCGTCCGGCTGTTCGCTCGCACCCGTCCGCACCGCGGTGATCACGGCCGACAGGTAGCCGACGGCATCCGTCGCGCTCGTCGGCTCGAGCAGCCGAGCGACCTGAGCGAGATCGATGCCGACACCCGCGATCTCGAGCCGTCCGTCGGCGACCCGGATCGTGGCGGGGTCGACCGTCGCCGTCGGGATCTGTGCCGATTCGCGCCCGACATCGTCGACGTAGACGGTGCGGTCGGTGATCAGGATGCCGTTCACGCGGCGACGCGCGAGCAGATCGATCGAGTGGAACCCCCAGTAGGTGAGCGGCAGCTCGCCGTCGCTCACCGCTTCGCGGAGCTGCAGCTGCTGCACGGCCCGCCAGAACACGAGCTCCGCGTCGTCGTACACCGGGTGGTCCTTCTGCCCGGCCCGGAACACGAAGCTTTTGATGGATGCGGGCACCGGGATATCGGCGACGGCGGCGGCGAGGCGGCCGAACGTCGCTCTGCGCTCTTCGGGAAGGCCTCGGAGGTACTCGGACAGATCGCTCGCAGCGGCCACGGACATTCCCCTCGTCAGACAGTGTCAGCGCTCATTCTGCCCGAGCGGTGTGCCGCATCCGCCGCTGTCCACAGCTCCCGGTGGTGCTTCTGTCCACAGCTCGCGGTGGCGCTTCTATCCATGTCCCACTTTTTGTCGCTATGAGGGGTCGATAGCGGCAAAAAGTGGGACATGCTCCGCGAAAAGTGGGACATGGGCGGCGCAGATCGCGCTCCGGCACCAGCCCCACGCTTCAGGCGCGGATGAGGCCGTCCTCGAGGGCGACCCAGGCGAGCATCGCGCACTTGACGCGCGCGGTGTACTTGCCCACTCCGGAGAGGGCCGCCGCATCCGCGTAGACCTCCTCGTCGAGCTCGATCGTGCCGCGCGAGCGCAGCGCGTCGCGGAAGCCGGCGATCAACTCGCGGGCTTCGGCGTGCGTCATCCCGCCGCGCTCTTCGGCCGCATCCGCGACGAGCACCGACAGCATGGATGCGGATGCCTGCGAGATCGAGCAGCCCGCACCCTCCCAGGTGACGTCGCGGATGGTGTCTCCGTCGTCCGAGAGACGCACCCGGAGGGTCACCTCGTCGCCGCAGATCGGGTTGCGCTGATGCGAGGTCGCGGTACGACCCTCTTCGGCGGCAAGGTCCTTGCCGTGCGGGTGCTTCGAGTGGTCGAGGATGAGCTCCTGGTACAGCCCGTCGAGCCCGCTCATGCGCCGACTCCGAAGTAGGCGCGCACGCCCGACACGCCCTCGAGCAGTGCGTCGACGTCGTCTTCGGTCGTGAAGACGGATGCGGAAGCCCGCACCGATGCCGTGATGCCGAACCGTGCGTGCAGCGGCTTCGCGCAGTGGTGGCCGACGCGGACGGCGATGCCGCGGGCGTCGAGGAACTGCCCGACGTCGTGCGCGTGCACTCCGTCGACGTCGAATGATGCGAGACCCACGCGGGATACGCCCTCGGCGTCGCCGAGCAGGCGCACGCCGGGGATGCCCCGCAGGCCCGCCATCATCCGGCGCTCGATGGTGTGCTCGTGCGACTGGACCGCATCCATCCCGAGGTTCTGCAGGTAGCGCACCGCTTCGGCGAGGGCGATCGTCTGCGACACGGGCTGCGTGCCGGCCTCGAACTTCTGCGGCGGCGGCAGGAACTCGGCGTCGTCGAGGGTCACGGTCGTGACCATCGATCCGCCCGTGAGGAACGTCGGGAGCGCCTCGAGTACCTCGGTGCGCCCGTAGAGGGCGCCCACGCCGTACGGCCCGAGCATCTTGTGGCCCGAGAACGCCGCGAGATCCACGCCGAGCGCGGGCAGGTCGAGCGCGAGATGCGGGGCGGACTGGCACGCGTCGAGAACCGTCAGCGCACCGACCGCGCGGGCGAGCGCCACGAGTTCGACGACCGGGTTCACGATGCCGAGCACGTTCGACACGTGCGTGAACGCGACGACGCGGGTGCGCGCACCGATGACGGATGCGGCGGCGTCGAGGTCGAGCGTGCCGTCGTCGTGCACCGGGATGTGCCGCAGCACGGTGCCGGTGCGGGCGGCGAGCTCCTGCCAGGGGATCAGGTTCGCGTGATGTTCGCTCTCGGTGACGACGATCTCGTCACCCGGATGCAGCGCGAGCGGTGCGCTCGCCGGTGCTCCGCGACCCGCGGTCGCGTTGCCGATCGAGTACGCGACGAGGTTCAGGGCGGCCGTCGCCCCGGACGTCCAGACGAGGTTCTCCGGCGCGGCGCCGACGAAACCGGCGACGGTCGCGCGCGCGTCCTCGTACAGGTCGGTCGCCTCGGCCGCCAGGGTGTGGGCACCGCGGTGCACGGCCGAGTTGGCGCGGGTGAGGAAGGCGACCTCGGCGTCGATGACGGACCGGGGTTTCTGGCTGGTGGCTCCCGAGTCGAGGTACACGAGACGCTCGCCGCCGATCAGCTGGTCGAGGATCGGGAAGTCGGCGCGCAGGGACGCAGCATCCAGGCGCGGAATCTCGGTGGTACTCACCTCACCAGGCTAGTTCGGTGGGAGAGCGGTCGGGCCCGTTGGGCGAGCCCGACCGGCCGGATCACGCGGGCGTCGAGCCACCCGAGCCACCCGGCGCGGGCGCGACCGGACCGTCGGCCACCGCATCGACGGCGGCCGCGGGGGAACGGATGATCGTGAGCGTTCCGGTGGAGTCGGGGCGGAACTCGCCCGCGCGCTCCTGTCCGAGCAGCGGCCGGGAGCGGCGTCCGTAGACGACCTCCGACGAATCGAGCAGCCACGGGACGAGCGTGATCGTCACGCCGTGCACCAGCATCAGCTGGTTCGCGATGCGGCGGGCGCGGCGGTTGTGCAGGAACGACTCCCACCAGTGGCCGACGATGTACTGCGGCAGGTACACGGTCACGACCGTCGACCCGTGCTTGGCGCGGTACTCCTGGATGAACGCGGTGATCGGCGCCGCGTAGCTGCGGTACGGCGACTCCAGGATGATGAGCGGCACCGGCATCCGGTGCGTCTGCCAGTCCTTCTGCACCTCGGTCGCGGACTCCTTCGTGACCGCGACGTGCAGGCCGATGGTCTTCTCGTGGCGCGCGGCGACCGCGTAGTCCAGCGCTTTGGCGACCGGCTTCTGCAGGCGACCGACGAGAACGATCGCGAGGTCGCCACTGGCGCCGAAGTGCGTGTTCTCATCGAAGTGGATCTCGTGCTCGACGTCGCGGTAGTAGCGGCTCACGCCGATCATCAGCACCGACAGCACCGGAATCGCGAGGAACACGAGCCACGCGCCGTGCGTGAACTTGGTGATGGTCACGATGATCAGCACGGCCGCGGTCATGCCGGCGCCGATCGAGTTGATGATGAGGCCCGAAATGATCTCGCGCCGGTGGAAGTGGGCGGATTCCTGCGCGAGGGCTTCCGGGGTCAGGGTCTTCAGGTTTCGAAGCGCTCGCCGCCAGTGCCGCACCATCCCGATCTGACCGAGCGAGAACGACACGAAGACGCCGATGATGTAGAGCTGGATCAGGGTCGTGAGGTTCGCCCCCGACGTGATCAGAACCAGGATCGCGCCGAGTCCCAGGATGATCATGCCGTTGGAGAACACCAGGCGGTCGCCGCGCGTGTTCAGCGACTTCGGCGCGTATCCGTCGCGGGCGAGGACCGCGCCGAGCAGCGGGAACCCGTTGAACGCGGTGTTCGCCGCGAGCAGGAGCACGCAGGCCGTGGCGGCCTGGATGATGAAGAACGGAATCGACCCGACCCCGAACGTCGCCCCCGCGACCTGGGCCATGAGGCTCGGTTGGGGCTGGTTCGCGCAGTCGAAGCCGATCAGATGGCAGGGGTTCTCGGCGTAGTGCACGCCCGAGACGAGCGCGAGCAGGGTCAGTCCGGAGAACAGCAGGATGGCGACGGCGCCCATCGCGACGAGGGTGTTCTGGGCGTTCTTCACCTTCGGGCGACGGAACGCGGGCACCCCGTTCGAGACCGCTTCGACGCCGGTGAGGGCGGAGCAGCCGCTGGAGAAGGCGCGGAGGATGAGCAGGATCACGGCGGCCTGGGTCAGGCTCTCGGCCTGTACGTCGTACTGCGCGCTTGAGGCGACCGGGGTGTCGCCGAGTATCCAGCGCACGATGCCGACCACGATCATGATCGCGACCGAGCCGATGAAGATATACGTCGGGAGCGCGAAGGCGCGCGACGCCTCGCGGACGCCGCGGAGGTTCACCAGGATGATCAGGATGACGAAGCCGACGGCGAGCTCGACGCGCCACGGGTTCAGGCCGGGCACGGCCGAGATGATGTTGTCGACGCCGGACGAGACCGACACCGCGACCGTCAGGATGTAGTCGACCAGCAGCGCCGACGCGACGACGACACCGGGGATCTCGCCGAGGTTCGTGCGCGCGACCTCGTAGTCGCCACCGCCCGAGGGATACGCCTTGATGAGCTGCCGGTACGACAGCACGACCACGATCAGCAGCACCACGACCGCCACCGCGATCCACGGGCTGAACGCGAGGAACGACATCCCGCCGATCAGCAGGATCATGAGGAGCTCCTGCGGCGCGTACGCCACCGACGACAGCGCATCGGACGCGAAAATCGGCAACGCCATGCGCTTTTTCAGCAAATGGTCGTCCGCATCGCCCGATGCCAGAGGGTCCCCGATCAGCAGGCGTTTCGCTATCGGGGTTTCCGGCGCGGGCTCCGCGCTCTCGTTAGTCACGAGCGGGGACACTACGCCTGTGGGAGGGGGCACGCAACGTGACGGGCCGGGAGTTCGCCAGCCCGACACCGGATGTGCGCGCTGACCTACCATCGAGCGCATGCTCCTGCACGATCGCCGGCTCGCCCTCGTCTTCCGTCTCGCGGCCATTCTCGTGGTCTGCTGGGGCATCGGTTCCGTCAGCGGATTGTTTGCGGGACGCCCGAGCGGCGTGCAGTTCTTGTACTACACGGTGCTGAGCAACCTGCTGGTTCTGGTGTGGTTCGTGCTGCTGGTCGTTCGCACCATCCGGGACCTCCGCGCGAGCGGCGCACGCGGATGGTCGACGCCATCACCGCGGTTCGCGGCGGCCGTGATGTTCGCGATCACCGTCACGATGCTGGTCTACCTGATCGTGCTCGTGCCCGAGGCGTTCACCCAGAACACGGGGTACCAGCCGTTCACGCCGACCGACAATGTCGTGCACATCTTCACGCCCGCCTTCACAATCGTGGACTGGCTGCTGTTCACCCCGAAGGGCCGTGTCCGCCCCACTGACCCGCTGCGCTGGACGCTCCTTCCGCTCGGGTACGTGGCCCTCGCGTTCGGGTACGGCGCGCTGGGCGGAGTGTTCGGCGGCGGCACGCGTTACCCGTACCCGTTCATGGATCTCGATCGGAACGGGCCGGGCGGTGTCGCGCTGTGGCTCGTCGGGTTGTACGTCGCGCTGCAGCTCGTCGCGTACGTGTTCTTCGCGATCGACCGGATGCTGGGCGCCCTCGCGCAGCGCCGCTCAGCGACGCGGTGATCCGGGGCGGTCGAGGAGCCCGGAGAGCAGGGCGTGCAGGAGCGGGAGGGCCGACACGCTCATCAGGACCGTGCCGAAGACGGCATCTTCGACGCGGAGCAGCGCTCCGGCGATGAGGAGCCCGGCGAACAGCACGGCGGAGAGGATGCGGCGGGCCAGGCGCTCGAGTGAGGCCACTCGCCGGTCGAGCCGCGGGGTGTCGATCTTCACGCCGCCCACCTCGGCGCGGTCGAGGAACCCGTCGATCCGTTGCGGCAGCCGCCATGCGGTGCCGACGACGGCGACGGCCTCCTGCGCGAAGCCGCGGACGAGGTGGCGGCCCTCGTCGCGGACCAGCTGGCCGGCATACGGCTCGACCGAGTCCCACAGGTTGAAGGAGGGCTCGAGCGAACTGCAGACGCCCGAGACGAGCGACATGGCCCGCACGATGAGGAGGAAGTTCTCCGGCAGCTGGAACGGCAGCGATCGCACGACATCACCGAACTCGACGGCGAAGTCGCGGAACTCCCGCGGGTCGACGTCACGGAGCTCGGCGAACCCCATCCCGCCGAAGCGTGCGAACAGTTGCGTCATGGCCCGTTCGAGTTCGGCGGTGTCGGCCGAGGGGAGCAGCACGCCGACCTCTTGGATCGCCTCGACGAGCCGCTTGCCATCGCGGGCGGCGACGGCGATCAGTGCCTGACGGAGCCCGGTGCGGATGCTGCTCGAGACCTCGCCCATCATGCCGAAGTCGATGAAGGTGAGTCGCCAGTCCGTGGCGCCGTCCGCATCCGTGCCGACCGGGGTGACGAAGATGTTCCCCGGATGCGGGTCGGCGTGGAAGTAGCCGTGGGCGAACAGCTGGTCGAACATGACCGCGGCGAACCGGGTGGCGACATCGTGCGGTTCGATGCCGGCGGCGCGGAGTGCGTCCACATCCGTGATCTTGATGGCGGTGACATCGGCGAGGGTCAGCACGCGACGCGAGGTGCGTTCCCAGACGATCTCGGGTGTCGAGACGCGCGCGTCGCCGGCGAAGTTCGCGGCGAAGCGCTCGGCGTTGGCGGCTTCGTGGAGGTAGTCGATCTCCTCGAGACTCGTGAGCGCGAACTCTTCGACGAGCTGCGGCATGTCGACGCGGTCGGAGATGAGGCGCACGCGGCTCAGCCACCCGCCGACCTTCCGGAGGGCGGCGAGGTCGACGTCGACGATCTCGTCGATGCCCGGGCGCTGCACCTTCATGACGACGGCGTCGAAGCCGATGTCGTCGGCCGCGGGAGAGGCCAGCCGCGCGCGGTGCGCCTGGCCGAGAGACGCCGCGGCGACGGGGACCGGGTCGATCTCGGCGAAGACGCGGTCGAGGGGGGCGCCGAGCTCGGCTTCCGCGAGCGCGCGGATCTCGGCGAACGGGACGGCCGGCACCTCGTCTTGCAGACCCTCGAGCTCGCGGGTGATCGCGGGCGGGAGCACGTCGAGGCGCGACGACATGAACTGTCCGACTTTGATCATCAAACCGCCGAGCTCGACGGCGAGCGCGTGGAACCTGCGCGCGGTGCGCTGCAGGCGCACTTCGCGGTTGCGCGCGCCGATCCTCCCCAGCCCGATGCGGGGGAGGAACAGCTCGAACCACCAGGTCTGCACGAGGTGGCGCGCGGCGAAGCGCAGGATGCGGCGATAGCGCGCGCGAGAGTCGCCGGCGTAGGGCATTGGATCTCCTCCACGCCGGCGACCGCCTGGCGTCACTCGGGTCAGTCCTGGGCGAGGATGGCGTACAGCTTGCGGCGCGCGTCATCCAGCACATCGACGGCCTGCTGCACCTGCTCGGCATTGCCCGAGCGGCCCACCTGCGCGGCGGCCTGGGCGAGCTCGACGCCCGCCTTCGGAAGCGCCGTCAGGCGACCGCTGCTGTCACGGCTGCTCGAGGTCTCCCACGGGGCGGGGCTCTCGGTCGCGGCTTCGGCTTCGAGGCGGCCCGCCTCGGTGAGCGAGTAGGTCTTGCGACCGTTCGACTCGTCGGCCGTGATCAGGGCCTCGTCGGCGAGGAGCTGCAGGGTCGGGTAGACGGAGCCGGCGCTGGGCTTCCAGGTGCCGCCGCTGCGCTCGCCGATCTCGCGGATGATCTGGTAGCCGTGCATCGGCTGCTCGGCGAGCAGCGAGAGGACGGCGGCGCGAACGTCACCGCGCTGCATACGCGGCGCGGCGGTGCGCTGCTCGAACGCGGAGCGCAACTGATCCATGGCCTGCATGATGCCCTCTACCGGTCGCCCCCCGCCGAAGGCGTGGGAACCGCTGCCGAACAGATTGTCGAAAGAACCGTTCATGATGACCTCCAGGGGAATGATTGGACGATACTTCACGATATATCGCTCAGTGTCGTTCCGGGCGGGATAGGCGGGATCTCACAGCCGGCTCACGGGAGGCGAACCCGCGGTCCTGGACGCTGGGTCAGCGCGGGACGAACAGAGCCACACCCGCCGCGAGAAGAGCAAGGACGCCAAGCGCTGCGCCGTAGTAGCCGAGCACCCGTCCGCGGTTGACCCGCCAGCTCTTCTCCTGTATGCGGGGTGCGACGGGGGGCGCCGCCGACCGTGACGGTGACGGCGACGGCGACGCCGAGGGTGCAGCGGGCGCCGTTAACGGTGCTGCCGCTGCCGCTGCCGGTGCCGGTGTGGCAGCGGGTGCCGTGGGTGACGGTGCGAAATCGACTCCGAGTGCCGACACGACAGCCCCGAGAACCGCGAACGCGCGTTGCCAGACAGCGGGGTCTGGCGTCGACAGCTCGACGGGCGCGTAGAGCAAGAGCCAGCCCTCGGCGACTTCGACATCGATCGGCAGGTGCGGGTCGTCGAGGAGGGAGGCGAGCTCGGGCGCGACGACGGCGCGGAGCCAGTCGGCCGCGGCGGGTGCGACGTGGGCGGTTACGGCCGCATCCGCCCCCGTGAGGCGAAGCGTGGTGACGCCGTCCGGAAGGGCCGGGAGCGGAGACCGCGTCCGCGCGCGTTCGGACTCGAGAAGGAACGGTGGCAGCGGTGTGCGGAGGGGAACGGCCACGTAGCCCCAGGTGATGCTCATCAGGTTGAGGTTCACGGCCACCGAGTACGCGCTGTTGCCGATCTCGATGAGGGGAGATCCCGGAATGCGGACGATGTTCCCCGCGCGCTGGAGTTTGCGGGATCGACCTCGCGCGTCGCGGAAGACGATGCCGGGCAGTGATTGGGGCCCGGATCCGACGTAGTACTCCCACCCGTTCGTCACCGCGAAGGCCTGGATGGCCTGCGCGTCGGGCTTCAGATTCGGGTCACGAAAGGGCGGGTCGAGAAGGGGGCGATAATCCGCGGAGGGCAGCACACCGTCATTCTCTCGCGCTCGGCGTCGCTGTCCAGTGGCGTCGCTGGCAATGTCGTCGCGGACGACGGTGGCGACCGCGGGCTCAGCGACGAGCCTCCGGATTCGTTCACGGCGATGTTCGCCGAAAAGATCACGGATCGCCCTGTCAATGGCAGTGTTCCGTTTCCCCCCGGTATGCGACCATATCCCGGGGCGTCCGCTGTGCACGATCGTGGCGGTTCCCGCACCGATACGGGGGAGGAAATCGCATGGCGGAGCAGTCCGAGGAAGTCCAGGAAGCGCTTCGGCGTATTCAGGGCCAGGTCGATCAATCGATCAGGCACGCCGAACGGATGCAGGAGCTGGCGGCCCAGATCCGGACGATCTCGACCGAGGTGACGTCACCGGGAGGTGAGCTCACGGTGCACGTGGACGTGAGTGGCCGGCTCACGAACGTGGTGTTCACGCAGGACGCGTTGGCACTTCGTCCTGCCCAACTGACCGCCCTGCTGCTGGATGCGCTGGAAGAGGGCTACCGGCGCACGAGCGCGGAGAGTGTGGCGCTCGCCGCGGACACGCTGGGCGAACAGTCGCCGACCGTCACGAAGCTTCGTGACAACGTCGACGAGTACGCGCCGCAGATCGAGCGCCCCGAGGACGGACTGCTGCGATGAGCCACGAGATCGCGATCGACTGCGGGGGACTCCGCTCGCACGCGCAGCATGTCGAGGCGGCCGCGCGCGGTCTCGACGACCCGATCGGGGCGATCGGGTTCATGACGATCGGCAGCGACGCCTATGGCCTGATGTGCGGGTTCGCGGCCCTCCCGACGGTGGCGATGGGTGCTGGTGCGGGTGCGTCGCTCGTGGCCACGCGCGAGCTTCTCCTCCGGACAGCCGGGATCGTGCGAGCGATCGCCGAGGACTTCGAGCGCCGCGAGCAGGAGAACTGCGCAGAGATCCGCGAACTCGAGTCGCGTCTGGACGGGACGGTGTACGTATGACTCCGGTCGGATACGGCGGGGTGCTCAACTCGACGATCGCCTCGCAGTCCAATTCGCTCATCGTCGCGCCCGAGATGCCGGGCTGGATGGACGGCGTCGGGCCGTTCGAAGACGGGATGACCCTCGGCACATCGCTGCAGAGCGGTGACTGGGTCGCAGCATCCCTCGCCATGGGATCGATCGCGCTGAGCGTCGTCGATGCGGTCCTGAACCCGATCGCGACGTTGGTGTCACTCGGGGTCGGATGGATGCTGGAGCACATCTGGCCGCTCACCGACTGGCTCAACTCGCTGACCGGCGACCACCGCATGGTGAGCAGCTACGCAGCCACGTGGCAGAACGTGTCGACGAGCGTCTCCGCCTCCGCGGACGCTCTCAACGCCACGCTCGCCGACCTCGCCGACATGCGGGGCTTCGCCGTCGACGCCGAGCAGCGGATGCTGGAGACGATGGCCAACAGCCTGGGAATCGCTGCGCAACTCGCCTCCGGTGTCGGCGTCGCCGTCGAGCTGCTCTCGACGATCGTCAAGGCCGTGCACGATCTCGTACGCGATGCGATCAGCGATCTCGTCGGCTACGTCGTGGTGAGTCTCGCCGAGGTGGCGGCGACCCTCGGTGCGGCGACACCGTTCGTCGCCGCACAGCTGGCCGTCAAGGCGACCAAGTGGTCGACGCTGCTGATGGACTTCGTGATGGATCTCGTGAAGTCGGCGGGAACGTATGTGGACCTCGCGAAGTCCCTCAAAGAGGTGTACGACGGCGTGACCGGCACCCTGAACGAGAAGGTCGCGTAGCGGTCAGTCGAGCCACTCGCGGGCGGCGACGACGAGGGTCTCGACGCCGCGCTCGATCGTCGGATGCAGCACCGGCGCGAAGTACGGCGAGTGGTTCGTCGGTACGTCGCGGTCGATCGTTCCGTCTGCGGCGGCCCGGGCGTAGAGCTCGGGATCCACACCGCCCCAGAACCAGAAGACGAGCGGCGCCCCGGTGTCGCGCGCGAACCAGGAGACGTCCTCGCTGCCGGTGAACATGCCCGGGTCGATCACGGCGCTCTCGCCGAACGCGCGCCGGAATGCCGCCTCGAGCCGGGCCGTGGCCTCGGCGTCGTTGATGGTCGGCGGCAGGGTGTGGTCGGTGACGATCGTGGGTTCCTGCTCGGCACCGGATGCGGACGCCTCCGCCCGTACGACGCGCTCGACCTGCGCCAGCACCCGAAGGCGGGCGGCATCGTCGGGGTAACGCAGGCTGAGCTGCAGTGTCGCCTCGGCCGGGATGATGTTGTGCTTGAGCCCCGCGTGGATCGACCCGACGGTCACGACGGCCATGTTCCGCGGGTCGGTCTCGCGCGAGACCACCGTCTGCAGGCGCATGACGGTCGCCGCGGCCATCACGATCGGATCGATCGTCGAGTGCGGGCGCGACCCGTGACCGCCGCGACCGTGCAGGGTCACGGAGAGGCCGTCGGATGCCGACATCTGCGTGCCGGGCCGCACCCCGATCAGCCCCGCCGGGAGCGGAGTCAGGTGCTGGCCGAGCACGACGGTGGGGGCCGGGTAGCGGTCGAGAACGCCGTCGTCGATCATCGCGCGGGCTCCGGCGCCGAACTCCTCGGCGGGCTGGAAGAGCGCGATCACGGTGCCCGACCATTCGCCCGTCGTCGCGGCGAGTCGCTCGAGCGCGCCGAGGAGCGCCGTCACGTGCATGTCGTGCCCGCACGCGTGCATGACCGGTACATCGAGTCCGGCCGGGTCGAGGCCGTGCGCCGTGCTCGCGTAGGCGAGCCCGGTGCGTTCCTCGACGGGGAGTCCGTCCATATCGGCGCGCAGCCACACGACCGGGCCGTCGCCGTTGCGGAGGGTCGCGACGACACCGGTGCGCCCGATGCCCTCGTCGAACGGGATGCCGAGCTCGGTCAGCGTGCGCGTGACGACACCGGCGGTGCGGGTCTCCTGGAACGAGAGCTCGGGGTGCCGGTGCAGGTCGATGTACAGCGCTTCGAGGTCGATTGCCATGCGCCCGAGCCTACGGGCGCGACCCGGGAGGCCGCATCCGTCGGCGCATGCCAGGTTGGCCGCCTTGGCCGGCTCGTGCCCGGTCGCGCGTCGGCCGGCGCGTGCCGGGTCGAACCCGGAGCTCAGCTGGCGACGAGCCAGACGGCCGTGTCGGCCGGCAGTTCTCGCCCGGTGAACCCTTCGCTGGCGATCAGGATGCGGCCATCCGGCAGCGCGACGGCGGAATCTCCGAGGTTCGCGATCACCGTCACGTCGTCGACGCGGAACGCGAGGACCGTCGCGGGGAACCCGTCGAGCCACGTGAAGGTCGCCGAACCGAGCCCGTGCGCCCGACGCTCCGCGAGCAGCTGCCGGTAGAGCGACAGCGTCGACTCCGGATCGCGGCTCTCCACGTCGCGCGCGTGCTCCGCCCAGGAGGCGGGCTGGGGCAGCCACGAGGCGCCGGTCGCGTTGAACCCGAAGGCGGGGGCGGATGCCTCCCATGGGATCGGCACGCGGCATCCGTCACGCCCGTACTTCTCGTGCTTCGTGCGGAACCAGGTCGGGTCCTGACGCGCGGAGTCGGGGATGTCGACGGCCTCCGGGAGACCCAGCTCCTCGCCCTGGTAGACGTACGCCGAGCCCGGCAGCGCCAGCATGACCGTCGAGGCGGCGCGCGCGCGGCGAAGCCCGAGCTCGGGAATCGGCTGCGCCGCCGACAGCGGCCCGATGCCTTCGCCCTGCGGGCTCTCCCCCGACAGCGCGAGACGCGACGCGTGCCGGATCACGTCGTGGTTCGACAGCACCCAGGTCGACGGCGCGCCGACCGCGGGGAACGCGCGGAGCGATTCGGTGATGATCGTGCGGAGGGGCGCCGCATCCCACTCGGTCGTGAGATACGGGAAGTTGAACGCCTGGTGCAGCTCATCGGGGCGCACCCAGAGCGCCGTCTTGTCGGGCGTCGGCAGCCACGCCTCGGCGCACAGCGCACGGTCGCCGTCGTACTCGGCCGCGACCTCGTGCCAGTCGCGCCAGACATCGTGCACCCCGGGCTGGCCCCAGTACGGCACGTCGTCATCGTCGCCGCCCATCGAGTCGCCGTCGGCGGGCGGGGTGTAGTCGGGCAGGCCGTCCTTCTTGATCAGGCCGTGCGCGACGTCGATGCGGAAACCGTCGACTCCGCGGTCGAGCCAGAACCGCAGCACACTGCGGAACTGTTCGCGGACCTCGGGGTTCGTCCAGTCGAAGTCGGGCTGCGACGAGTCGAAGATGTGCAGGTACCACTGGCCCGGAGTGCCATCCGGTTCGGTCACGCGATCCCACATCGGTCCACCGAAGACCGACTCCCAGTTGTTGGGCGGCAGGTCGCCGTTCTCTCCGCGGCCGTCGCGGAAGATGTAGCGCGCGCGCTCGGGGCTGCCGGGAGGGGAGGCGAGGGCCTGCTGGAACCAGGTGTGCTGGTCGGAGGAGTGATTCGGAACGAGGTCGACGATGACCCGGATGCCGAGTCCGTGCGCGCGCGCCAGCATCGCGTCGAAGTCCGCGAGGGTGCCGAAGATCGGATCGACGTCGCAGTAGTCGGCGACGTCGTACCCGGCGTCCTTCTGCGGCGACACCATGAACGGGCTCAACCAGATGGCGTCGACCCCGAGGTCGGCGAGCGAGTCGAGGCGGGCCGTGATGCCCGGCAGGTCGCCGATGCCATCGCCGTCGGAGTCCGCGAACGACCGCGGGTAGATCTGATAGATCACCGCGGTGCGCCACCACTCGTCACCGGGGGCGGGGGCGAACGTTCCGGGCGCCGCCGCAGCGGTCGCGGCATCCTGCGTCGAAGTCATGGGGTCCAGGGTACCGGGTGAATCGTATCGATTCGATGCGAGTGCTTCCGGGGGCGTCGTGCGGCGGTACGGGCAGCACGTGCGCGAGCTCGAGAACGTGCGGTGCGGCAGCGGTCGCGGGCGGGTCCGGGTGTCTTCTCCCGGGCCGGAGGGCGGGGAGGCCGGCGGATGCGCCGACTAAGGTAGCGGGGTGCCGCATCCCGATCCCGCCGCTCTGACGCGCGCCGAAAGCCTCATCACGGTCATCCCCGACTACCCGAAGCCGGGCATCCTCTTCCGCGACATCGCTCCGCTCCTCGCGGACGGGCCGGCGTTGCGGGCCGTGACCGACGCCCTGATCGCCCCCTTCGAGGGCGAGTTCGACGTCGTCGCGGGAGTCGAGGCCCGCGGATTCCTGCTGGCCGGGGCCGTCGCGATCGCCGCCGGTGTGGGGCTCGTGCCGATCCGAAAGGCGGGCAAGCTGCCGCGGCCCGCCGCATCCGCCGACTACGCCCTCGAGTACGGCACCGCGACGATCGAGATGCACGACGACATCCCGCGGGGAACGCGCGTGCTGCTGCTCGACGACGTGCTCGCCACCGGCGGCACGCTGGTCGCCGCACGCGACCTCGTCGCCCGGGTCGGCGGCGTCGTCACCGGCACCGCCGTGCTCATGGAGCTCGAGGGTCTCGGCGGTCGCGAGCAGCTCGCCGATCTGCGGCTGCACACGATCTTCCGCGGCTGACCCGCGCGGGCGGGTGCCGGTTCGGGTCGGTGTTGGTGCGTGCCGGCTTTGGTGCGCGCGGGCGGGGGGTTCGTGCGCGCAGTGGCTCGCGCGCTACTTTCCTGCGTCCGCGCCACCGATCCGAGGCGCGCGGACAGGAAAGTGGCGCGCGATGATGACCGAGCGGGAGACTCGGGCCTGCGCGGATGCGCTGGGCGGTAGCTTTCGCGCGCGCCAGTTTCCTGCTGACGCGCCACCGATCTGAGGCGCGCGGACAGGAAAGTGGCGCGCGGTGGGTTGCATGGACTTCCCTACGGGATCGGGGGCTGCGGGGGCGCTCGAGGTCAAGGCCGCGCCAGGGGGGCGGATGCGGGCGTAGCGTGGCGGATGCGCACGTTCGATGCGTGCGCATGAAATTTGGAGGTTGAAATGTCCACTCTCGCCCACGCCGCCGTCCTCGACGCCGTCGATGCGCCGTTCGTCTTCCAGGACATCGAGCTGCAGGACCCCAAGCCCGACGAGCTGCTCGTGCGCATCGTCGCCACGGGCCTCTGTCACACCGATCTCGCCGTGCAGCACGGCCACATCCCGAGCGCATTTCCGCGTGTGCTCGGTCACGAGGGCGCCGGCATCGTCGAGCGCGTGGGGGAGGCGACGACCGGCTTCGCCCCCGGCGACCACGTCGCGCTGTCGTTCGCATCCTGCGGGCACTGCGAGAACTGCGTCGCAGGACGGGTCGCCTACTGCCTGGACTTCATGACCCTCAACGTGGCGGGGGTCCGGGCCGACGGGTCCGGCACGATGGCGGCCCCGGATGGCGGCGACGTCACCGGGAGTTTCTTCGGCCAGTCCTCGTTCGCCAGCTACTCGCTCGTCGCCGCCCGGAACGCCGTCAAGATCGACGCCAGCATCCCGCTCGAACTCGTCGGTCCGCTCGGATGCGGCGTGCAGACCGGTGCCGGCACGGTGTTGAACTCGCTCGGAGTCGGCGCGGGCGATGCCCTCGTCGTCAGTGGCGCCGGCGCGGTCGGGCTCTCCGCGATCATGGCGGCGAAGGCCGCGGGTGCGACGACGATCGTCGCGGTAGACGTGCTGCCGGAGCGTCTCGAGGTCGCCCGCGAGCTCGGTGCGACCCACGTCGTCGACGGTCGCGCCGACGACGTCGTCGACCAGATCAAGGCCGCCACCGGCGGAGTCGGTGCCCCGTTCGCGATCGACACGACCGCCATCCCCGCCGTCATCGGCAACCTCGTTGCATCCTCCCGGTTCGGTGCGAAGGTCGCGACCGTCGGCGTTCCGAAGCCGGATGCTGTCGTGCCCGCGGGTCTCTTCTCGGGCTCGGGCGTCACTCTCATCGGGGCGATCGAGGGCGACTCCGTGCCGCAGACGTTCATCCCGAAGCTGCTCGCGATGTATCAGGCCGGGGACTTCCCGTTCGATCGGCTCGTCACCACCTACCCGTTCGCGGAGATCGAGAAGGCCATCGCCGACACCCAGTCCGGTGCGGCGGTCAAGGCGGTGCTCGTCCTGCCCTGAGCCGCGGATGGGCGGACGGGTCTCCGACGCGGCATGCTCGCTCCGGGATACTTGACCCTCACACGGTGTGAGGGCGTGGAGTGGGGTCACCATGTTGAGTATCGGAGAGTTCGCGCGATTGGTCGGCGTCTCGGTGCGGATGCTGCGTCACTACGACCAGCTCGGCCTGCTGCGCCCCGACCGCGTCGATCCGTTCACCGGGTACCGCTCGTATGCCGCGGTTCAGCTCGACGAGGCCAACCGCCTCGTTGCGCTCAAGGACCTCGGGTTCTCGCTCGATGAGGTGGGGCGGCTGCTCGCCGACGACGATTCGTCGCCGCGAGTGGCCGCCCTCCTTCGTGCGCGGCGGGACGAGCTGATGGTGAGCATCGAGGCGGACCGGCGGCGATTGCATCTCGTCGAAGCGAGGCTCCGATCGATCGAGAAGGAGCACACCGTGTACGTATTCATCGAGACCGACCTGCCCGCATTGCCGCTCGTGCAACTGTCGGCGCGAGTGCGGGAGATGGCCGACATCGAGACGGAGATCGGACCCATGTTCGAACGGGTCGGGGCGGCGCTCGACGCCGCGGGAGTGGAGCGCCGCGGCCCCGGCGTTGCCGTGTACACCGCGGTGGACGACGAGGTGATCGCCGCCGCGGCCGAGCAGATCGGCGACCGGCCCGTGCCGGATGGGCTCGAGCGCGCCGAGGTAGCGGCTGTAGCCCGCGCGCTCACCGTGCGGTACGCGGCCGACGATCTCAGCGGGATTCAGCGCACCTGGCAAGCGCTCGTGACCGAGGTCGACGCGCGGGGACTCCGGATCGCCGGGCCGGCGCGGGAGGTCTACCTCGAAGCGCCGCCCGAGTCGCGACGTTGGGTCGTCGACCTGCAGCAGCCCGTCGCCTGAGCGGGGCGGGCCGGGCCGGGAGGGCGGTCGGGCGCGCGGCCAGAAGCGCGGCCGGGGAGGGCGGGATGGGGAGGGCGGCCCGAGAGGGCGGCCGGGTCCGGCGATGGAGTGCCGCTGACCGAGGTCGCGTCGGTCGTGCGAGATCCCGTTCGCGGCGGATCGCGCCGTCGCACGGTCGCGGTTGCGGTCGCGTGCGAGCGGGATGGTGGGCTCGCACGCGCACCGCAGCGCAAGGGACGTGCGATCCACGGGAGGAGACGAGCGCCGTGGGCCGAGCGGGAGGCAGGGTGCGGGTCGGGGACGTGATCGATTCATAGAACAAAGATACTAGACTCGGGAGAGTAAGCATGGTATCTTTGTTCTATGAACGACCCACTCGACACGGCAGCAGGCGCGCTCGCTACAGTGCGCGCACTCTGTGGTGACGGCCGTGCCGATGCGGTGGCGCCGGGTGATCTCGTGCGACTCAACGAAGCCTTCGGGATCCTGCGTCGCGCGGTGGATGCGGCGTATCTGCCGGTTGCTGCAGAGATCGCGCGGCAGTCAAGGGCAGAGCTCGGCAAGGACTCACTGGCACGGAAGAACGGGTTCCGTACCCCGGCAGCGATGATTTCGACCGTCACAGGAACCAGCACGGCCGAAGCACTGCGCGCCATCACGATCGGCGAATCGACAGCGCCGCGGGTCGCACTCACGGGGGAGCAGCGCCCGGCGAAGCACCCGCACGTCGCCGAGGCGCTCCGGGCGTCACTGATCGGCACGCTTGCCGCCGGTGCCATCGTCGGGTTGCTCGATCGGGTAGACGTGCGTGCAGATGCCGCCGACCTCGACGCCATGGAACAGCGTCTGGTTGAGGCCGCGCCGGGGCTCCCGCTCGATCAGCTGCAGAAGCTGCTGTTGCGCGCCGAGGCACACCTCGACCCCGACGGCGTGCAGCCGCGGGACGACGAACGGCGTAGCAAGCGGGCTCTATCGATCCACCAGGACCGTCACGGCATGTTCGTCTTCTCCGGGCGACTCGACCCCGAGACCGCCGCGCCGGTCACCTGCGCGATCGAGGGAATCGTGACCGGCATGATGCGACGCCGCGACGACGCCATCGCCGCAGGCGGGGTGGGTCAGGGCGAGCCGTCGACCGCGGATGACCGGCGGTCCGTCGCCCAGATGCGGGCGGATGCCCTCGCAGACATCTGCCGTCACGCGATCGGCTGCACCGACGTGCCGACGGCACCGACCACGACCGTGGTCGTGCGGATGACGCTGGACCAGCTCGAGTCCGGTGTCGGCGCCGTGACGATCGACGGATCCGCTGCACCCGTCAGCGCAGCGACCGCCCGGCGCATGGCCGCGGACGCGCAAATCATCCCATGCGTGCTCGGCGGGGACAGTGAGATTCTCGACTGGGGGCGCGCCAAGCGCCTGTTCACCCCGGCTCAGAAGCTCGCCGTCGGCGAACGCGACGGCGGATGCTCCTCCTGCGGGCTTCCGCCGCACCTGACCGTCGTCCATCACATCGCCTGGTGGAAACGCGATCACGGCACGACGGACCTCTCCAACGCGATCCTGCTGTGCACGACCTGCCACCATCGCATCCACGACGACGGGTGGGAGATCCGAATAGACGGCACCGGCATCGCCGCGAAGGTCTGGTTCATTCCACCGCCCTGGCTCGACGCCGCCCAGTCCCCACGACTCGGCGGGCGTGCACGGTTCGACCTTGCGGCCTGAACGGCGAGTGTCCGACGACCCCGAGACGTGTGCTCGGGGGCAGCGGCGTGCTGTCGCGCGGCGGGTCAGCTGTCGCGGCGGGGCGGCGCTCCCGCGGCGGGGATCCCGCGGGTCAGCTGCCGCGGTAGGTGGAGTACGCGAACGGACTCAGCAGAAGGGGCACGTGGTAATGCCGCTCATCGCTCACCGTGAAGTTCACCGTCACGAGCGGGTAGAACGACTCGACCCCCTGATCGGCGAAGAAGGCGCCGGTCGCGAAGGAGATCGCGTACACGCCCGGCTCGAGCAAGTCGGGTCCGAGGGCGAGACGGCCGTCCGCATCCGTCACGCCATCGGCAACCGCCTCGGTGCCTCCGGCCGGCAGGTGCCGGGTGAGGGCCACCGCGACGCCCGTGCCGGGCACGCCGCGCACGGCGTCGAGGATGTGGGTCGTGAGATGGGTCATTCCGCGTCCTCCGGTTCGGCAGCATCCGACTCGATCGTCGTCTGCAGGCGGAGCAAGGCGATCTCGGCCAGCTGCACGGTCGCCTCGCGGGCCTCGGTCGAATCGTCGTTGCCGAGACGGCGACGGAGCTCCGCAAGCATCTCGACCGGGCTGCGACCGGCGGCACGGATGAGGAAGACCCGACCGAAGCGCTCTTCGTACGCGCGGTTTCCCGCGGCGATCGCGGCCGTCACCTCGTCGGCCGCGGCGGCCATCGATGCCTGCTCGGTGCGCGATGCGGCGGCTTCGGCGCCCGTGCCCTTCGGCTTCTCACCGATCCGCGGATGGTGGGCGAGCGCCGCATCGAGATCGGCCCGCGACCACACCTCAGCGAGCCCGCCGGCATACGCGATCAGTGCATCGCGCGACGGGTACGGGCGGGCGACGACGATCGCGTCCACCCACCCCGGAACGGCGGCCCACACGCCGACCGTCTGCGCCGCAGCGGCCGAATCGAGGGCGTTGAACTCGTCGAGGTTCACGGGGTGTCCTTTCTCGTCGCCGACCGCGTCAGGCGGTGTCCACGATACGGGTGAACTCGGGCGCCCCGCGCGGATGTTGGTGCTGGTTACATTCATGAAACCTGCGCGGCCTAGCGTGGCGGCCATGACGACTTCCGGGCCGGCGGCCATCGCCGCGCGACGCGTGTTCCTCGGTACGACCTTCGTGCCCGCCACCGTGCGGTTCGCAGACGGGATCATCACCGCGATCGCCGCGTTCGACCCGGATGCCGACACCGTGCTGCCCGACGATGCCGTGCTGCTGCCGGGCCTCGTCGACACGCACGTGCACCTCGACGAGCCCGGCCGCACCGAGTGGGAAGGCTTCGCGACCGGCACCGCGGCCGCCGCCGCGGGCGGGGTGACCACGCTGCTCGACATGCCGTTGAACAGCTCGCCCGTCACGACCACTCCCGACGCGCTCGCCGCGAAGCGCGCCGCCGCGCAGGGAAAGCTCGCGGTCGACATCGGCTACTGGGGAGGCGCGGTGCCCGAGAACCTCGGAGCGCTCCGCGACCTCGCAGGCGCCGGCGTGGTCGGGTTCAAATGCTTCCTCTCACCGTCGGGCATCGACGAGTTCGGACACCTCGACGCCGACCAGCTCGACCGCGCCCTCGCCGAGCTCGCGACGTTCGACGGGCTGCTCATCGTGCACGCCGAGGATCCCGCGCACCTCCACGCCGACGGCCCGCTCGGGGTGCACTACCGGGACTTCCTCGCGTCGCGTCCGCCGGAGAGCGAGCGCGACGCCATCCGCCTCGTCATCGAGACCGCCCGGCGAACGGGCGCGCGCGTGCACATCGTGCACGTCTCCGACGGTTCGGCGCTCGACGACGTGCGTGCCGCGAAGGCCGACGGCGTGCGCATCACGATCGAGACGTGCCCGCACTACCTGACCCTGGATGCCGCGGACGTGCCCGACGGTGCGGCGGCTTTCAAGTGCTGCCCGCCCATCCGCGACCGGGCGAACCAGGACCTGCTCTGGACCGGAGTCGTCGACGGCACGATCGACGCCATCGTCAGCGACCACTCACCGTCGACCTCCGAGCTGAAGAGCGAGCCCGACTTCGGGTTGTCCTGGGGCGGGATCTCGGGAGTGCAGACGGGCCTCTCTGCGGTGCACACGGCGGCGCGGGCCCGCGGCATCCGGCTCGAACAGGTCCTTCCGCTGATGACCACCGGCCCCGCGCGCCTCGCGGGCCTCGGCGGCCGCGGCACGATCGCCCCCGGGCAGCCGGCGCATCTCGCGATCTTCCGCCCCGACGAGGAGACCGTCGTAGACGCGGCGACCCTCGAGTACCGCAACAAGATGTCGCCGTGGCACGGACAGACCCTGACCGGGATCGTGGAGTCCACCTACGTGCACGGGGTGCCCGTGTACCGTCGGGGCCAGCCCATCGCCGCGCGCGTCGGGCACGAGCTGATCGCCGGCGCCGAGGGGACCCACGCGTGACATTCCAGATTCTGCAGCCCGACACCGGCGATCGCCCGGGCGATCATTACCTCGCCGCGACGACCGGGACCGTGATGTGGGGGCGCCTCCCGTGCGCGGCGGACGCCGCCGTGCTGCGGATCGCCCCCGGCGAGACCGTCACGATCGACACGGTCAGCCACGAGGGCGTCCTCGAGGACCAAGGCAAGGACCCGCTCGCGTACTTCACCGGCCACGGGGTGGATGCGGATGCGGTGCTCCGCGACGCGATCGACATCGCCGCCGGTCTCGCGCGCGACGTGAGCGCCGACGGTCCGCACGTCGTCACCGGGCCCGTCTACGTCGAGGGCGCCGAGGTCGGGGATCTGCTGAAGATCACGGTCGAACGGCTCGTGCCGCGTGTGCCCTACGGGGTCATCTCGAACCGGCACGGCAAGGGCGCGCTCGTCGGCGAACTGCCGCGCGGCGACCACAACGTGAGCGTCTTCACCCCCGTCGCGGAGCGCGCGAACGGGCTCGTCGGTGTGCTTCCGCTCGTCGAGGGTGGACCCGGAGTCGTCGAGTTCCCGCTCGCGCCGTTCCTCGGCACGATGGGCGTCGCGGTCACCGGCGGCGATCGCCCGCACTCCGTGCCGCCCGGCGCGCACGGCGGCAACATCGACATCAACCTCCTCGTCGATGGCACCGTGCTGTACCTGCCGGTGCAGGTCGCGGGTGCGCTGGCGTACGTCGGCGACCCGCACTTCGCGCAGGGAGACGGCGAGGTCGCGCTCACCGCGCTCGAGGCGTCGCTCCGGGCGACGCTGCGCTTCGAGGTCGTGCCGCGTGCGGAGGCGCTCGCCGCGTTCGGCGAGGTCGCCGGGCCCCTCGTGCGCACCGCGGAGTACCTCGTGCCGACGGGACTCGATCTCGATCTCGGCGAGGCCATGCGCCGCTGCGTGCGTGCCGCGTTGACCCTGCTGCAGGCGCGCTACGGCATGGACGAGCACCTCGCCTACGCCTACCTGTCGGCGGCCACCGACTTCGACATCTCGCAGGTCGTCGACATCGTCTGCGGCGTGCACGCCCGCATCCGATTGGGCGATTTCGCGGCTGTTCCGGACGCCGAGGCCTCCGCATGAGCGCCGACGAGACCCGCACCCCGCTGGCCGACATCCCGGCGGAGCTGCGCGACGCGTTCGACCGGTACGAGCGGGCCGTGCTCGCCAACGACCTCGAGGTGCTCGATCGGATGTTCGCGCCCGGAGCAGACACGCTCCGCGGCGACGGCGCCGGACTCCTGGTCGGCCACGACTCGATCAGCGCGTTCCGCGGAGTGCGCGGGGGAGTCCCGCCGCGCACGATCGAGCGCATCGAATACCGGCCGTTCGGCGACGACCTCGCGCTCCTCGTGTCGATCTCGCGCTACCGCGGCGGCGGAACCGGACTGCAGACGCAGCTCTGGCAGCGGCTCGACGCCGGGTGGCGCATCAGCGCGGCGCACGTGACGCCGCGCGCGCAGGCGCTCGACCGCTCGGTGTGGCGCACGGTCGGCGACCCGCTGTTCCAGGGCGCGTGGGAGGGGCCGCTCGAGGGCCTCACCGTCGCGGTGAAAGACCTGTTCGCGATCAAGGGCTACCGCATCGGCGCGGGCAACCCCACGTTCCTCGAATCCGCGCGCGCCGAGACGACGACGGCCCCGGCCGTGACCGACCTCCTCCGCGGGGGCGCGTCGCTTCGCGGCATCGCCCGCACCGACGAGTTCGCGTACTCGATCGCCGGCGACAACGCGCACTACGGCACCCCCCCGAACGGTGCGCTGCCGGGCGCACTCCCGGGAGGTTCGTCGAGCGGTCCGGCGACGGCGGTCGCCACCGGCCAGGCCGAGATCGGGCTCGCCACCGACACGGCCGGATCCGTGCGCGTTCCCGCGTCGTACCAGGGCCTGTGGGGGCTGCGGACGACCCACGACCTGGTGCCGCGACAGGGCCTGCTGCCCCTCGCGCAGTCGTTCGACACCGTCGGCTGGCTGACCCGCGACGGCGACACCATGCAGCGGGTCGTCGACTGGTGCCTCAGCTACGACGGGTCCGCGTCCACCGAGAGCGTCTTCGGCGAATCCGGCGAAGACCTGCCGTGGCGCTTCGTGGTGCCGGACGAGGTGTTGGACGCGGTCGAACCCGACACCCGCGCGGCGTTCGACGCGCTGCTCGCCCGGCTGGCCGCATCCGATGATCCACCCGTGCTGCGCCGCATCGAGATCGGTGCGCTCGACGACTACTTCGAGCCGTTCCGCACCGTGCAGGCGGCCGAGGCGTGGCGCAACAACGCCGACTGGCTGCGCGCCCACCCGGGTGCCACCGGGGCCGCCGTCGCCGAACGCTTCCGGATCGCGAGCGAAGTGACCCCGGATGCGGAGGCCGCCGCCCGCGCCCGTCTCGAAGAGCTGAGCCAGCACGTGCAGGAGCTCGTCCGCGACGCGGTGCTGATCCTTCCGACCGTGCCCGGCCCCGCCCCCACCCGGACGGCCGACAGCGCGCGCATCGACGTCGTCCGTCAGGCGACGCTCCGCATGACGACGCCGGCCGCCATCGGCGGGCTCCCGGCCCTTTCCGCCCCCCTCCTGACCGTCCCGTCCCGCCAGGGGCCGGCGCCGGTGGGTGTTTGCGTGGTCTCCCGCAGCGGCACCGACATCGCGCTCGTGCGCCTGGCCCGCCGGATCGCCGCGACCCTTTCCCCCGAGAGAAGAACCTCATGACCTCCGCCTTCCCCGCCCCGATCGACCCGCCCGCCCGGCTGCTGATGGGCCCCGGCCCGATCTCCGCCTACCCGTCGGTGCTGGGGGCGATGTCGGCGCCGCTGGTCGGGCAGTACGACCCGTTCATGACGAACACGATGGTCGAGACGCAGGAGCTCTACCGCCAGGTGTGGGGAACGTCGAACGAGGCCACGATCCTCATCGACGGCACGTCCCGCGCCGGGATCGAAGCGGCGCTCATCTCGCTGATCCGTCCGGGCGATCGCGTGCTCGTGCCGGTGTTCGGCCGGTTCGGGCACCTGCTGGCCGAGATCGCCGAGCGGGCGATGGCCGAGGTGCACACGATCGAGACCGAGTGGGGTCAGGTCTTCCCGCCGTCGGTCGTGGAAGAGGCGATCGTGCGGGTGAAGCCCACGCTCCTGGCGCTCGTGCAGGGCGACACGTCGACGACCATGAACCAGCCGCTCGATGAGATCGGGGCGATCTGCCAGAAGCACGGGGTGCTGTTCTACACGGATGCGACCGCCTCGCTCGGCGGCAACGCGTTCGAGGCGGATGCCTGGGGCCTGGATGCGGCGACCGCGGGGCTGCAGAAATGCCTCGGCGGCCCGAGCGGCTCCGCGCCGCTGACGCTCAGCGAGCGAGCGGTCGAGGTCGTGCGGTCGCGTAAGCGCATCGAGGCCGGCATCCGCGAGGCGGGCGACGAGAACGCCGACGACTTCGTGCGCTCGAACTACTTCGATCTCGGCATGGTGCTCGACTACTGGGGTCCGCGCCGACTCAACCACCACACCGAGGCGACGTCGATGCTCTACGGCGCCCGCGAGTGCGCCCGCGTGCTGCTGCTCGAGGGGCGCGACGCCGTGCTCGAGCGCCACCGCGTGGCGGGTGCGGCGATGCTCGCCGGTGTCGAGGCGCTCGGGCTCGTGGTGTTCGGCGACGTGTCGCACAAGATGAACAACGTGGTCGCCGTCGAGATCCCGACGGGTGTGCCCGGGGATGCGGCACGACAGGCCCTGCTCGAGGACTTCGGCATCGAGATCGGCACGTCGTTCGGGCCCCTGCACGGGCGGGTCTGGCGGATCGGGACGATGGGCTACAACGCACGGAAGGATGCGGTTCTCACCACGCTCGCGGCGCTCGAGGCGATCCTCCGCCGATTCGGCGCGCCCGTGCCCGCGGGCGCGGGCGTCGAGGCCGCCGCGGACGTGTTCGCGGGTCGAGGCTGATGACGGCGCTTCTGCAGGCCGGACCCGACCGGGTGGCGGCGGCCGCGCGGCGGGTGATGGCGCGGTGCGACGAGCTCGCGCGGGTCTCGGCCGCATCCGACGCCATCGAGCGGGTGTACCTCTCGCCCGAGCACGCGCGCGTGAACCGGCTCGCGGCGGAGTGGATGCGCGAGCTCGGCATGCGGACGCGCCAGGATGCGGCGGGCAACCAGATCGGGCGCCTCGAGCGCATCGCGGGCGACGGGTTCGACCCCGATGCCCCGGCGCTCGTCATCGGATCGCACCTCGACACGGTGCCCGACGCGGGACGCTTCGACGGCATCGCCGGAGTGCTGATGGGGCTCGAGATCGTGCGGCTCTTGCGCGCGCCGCTCGGCGACGGCCGCTTCGGCTCCCCGCTCCCGTTCGCGATCGAGGTCGTCGCCTTCTCCGACGAGGAGGGCACGCGCTTCGGCAAGGCCCTGCTCGGGTCGTCGGCCGTCGCGGGGCTGTGGGACCCGGACTGGTGGGAGTTGACGGATGCGGCGGGCGTGAGTCTGCGCCGTGCGTTCCTCGAGTTCGGCCTGGACCCCGGCCGGATCGGCGAAGCGGCGCGCCGCCCGGAGGAGCTGGTCGGCTACCTCGAGGCGCACATCGAGCAGGGTCCCGAACTGGACCGCCGCGGCGAGGCGCTCGCGGTCGTCTCGTCGATCGCGAGCGCGCGACGCTTCCAGCTGGTGGTCGAGGGCGAGGCCCGGCACGCGGGCGGCACCCCGTACGACCTGCGCCGCGACGCGCTGCTCGGCGCGAGCGAGGCGGCGCTCGCCGTCGAGCGGATCTGCCGCAGCGAGCACCACATCATCGGCACCGTCGGGCAGCTCGAGGCGTTCCCGGGAGCGGTCAACATCGTTCCCGGGGAGGCGCGGTTCTCGCTCGATCTCCGCGGCGAATTCGACGGTGAACGCGACCGGGTCTGGAACGCGCTCTCGCGGGACCTCGACGAGATCATGGGCCGGCGCGGGCTGCGCTGGCGCGCGCGAGAGGTGCACAACGCCCCCGCCGTGATGTGCGCGCCGCTCCTCCAGGACGTCGTCCGCGAGGGCATCGCCTCGACCGGCACGATCGGATCCGACGACCCGGCGGTCATCTTCAGCCGTGCGGGGCACGACGGCATGTCGATCGGGGCGATCACGGGCGTCGGGATGCTGTTCCTCCGCAACCCCGACGGCATCAGCCACCATCCGGATGAAGCGGTATCGGCATCCGACGTCGCGCTCGGCATCCGGGCGCTCGGAGAATCCGTGTTGCAGCTGGCCGCCGACCGGGGGGCCTGAGCGCCCGGAGCCGCCCGGCCGGACGGGCGCGATTGGACCGGTCGGAAACGCGGAAATTTACGCCCCGGAAACGCCGATCTGACGGTCCCGTCATGCGCACAGGGTTCGCTGGGGCGAGCGAGTCCGGACGCGTCAACGTGAGACGGCGACGGCCGCGTCAGCCGCAGCCGGAGGATCCATGACGACGACCGCCTCGGCAGGCGACGCCGTCGAGCGGATCGTCGCAGGACTGCCGAAGGTGAGTCTGCACTGCCACCTCATCGGGTCGGTGCAGGCGACGACCCTCGTCGAGCTCGCCCGCAAGCACGGTGTTCCCCTCGACGGCGGGCGCACCGCCGAGAACCTGTTCGATCACGCGAGCTACGAGGATCTCGACGAGTTCCTGCGGGTGCTCGATGTCGCGGGATCCGTCATCCGCGATGCCGATGACTTCCACCGCGTCACGTACGAGTCGCTCACCGCGGGCGGCGCGGCCCACAACGTGCTCTACCGCGAGATCTTCCTGAGCCCGCCGGGCCACCCGGGCGTTCCCTACCGCACCATCATCGACGGGGTGCGCGCCGGAATGCGCGACGCGGAGACGGATGCGGGCATCCGCAGCAACATGATCGTCGGACTCAACCGCAACGACACCGCCGCATCCGCCTTCGAGCTCGTGGAAACGGTCATCGACCATCGCATCGACGAGGTGCTCGGCATCGGGCTCGACTACTCGGAGGCGATCGGCCCGCCGGAGAAGTTCTGGAAGGCCTTCCGCCGTGCCGGTGAGGCGGGGCTCGAACGCACCGCCCACTCCGAGTCCGGACCCCCGCACCACATCGAGACGATCCTCGACCTGCTCGGCTGCTCGCGCATCGATCACGGCTACCACGTGGTCGACGACCCCGCGATGACCCAGCGGTGCGTCGACGAACGCATCCCGTTCACCTGCACCCCGGTCAGCTCCGACATCGGCCGCTACTCGGGCAGCGGCGACGGCACGCACCTGCGGATCAAGCAGATGATCGACGCGGGTCTCGCGGTGACGATCGACTCCGACGATCCGCCGATGTTCGGCACCGATCCGACGAACGACTTCCGTGCGCTCGCGCTGGCCCTCGGCTACGGCCTCGACGAGCTCGCACCGCTGACGCGCAACGCCGTCGAGGCGACCTGGCTCGATGACACCGAGAAGACAGCGCTCGGTCGCCGCGTCGACGAGATGATCTCGGCGCTCGCCGCACCGGATGCGGCGGCCCCGGCCCGCGCCGCCGAGCCGCGCTGACGCCCCACGCTTCCCCCCGCACCCCTCCCATCGCACCGACTCGAACGGACTCCACATGGCCCCCGTGTCACCACGCCGCATCCGCCGTACCGCCCTCGCCCTCTCCGCTGTCGTCGTCTCCGCTCTCGCGCTGAGCGCGTGCGCGGGATCGTCCGCCGACACCCCGTCGACCGGATCATCGGATGCGGCGGCCGGCTTCGGCGACCTCACCGTCCAGCTCAGCTGGATCAAGAACGAGGAGTTCGCCGGCGAGTACTTCGCCGACCAGAACGGCTACTTCACCGACGGCGGCTTCGACTCGGTGAACCTCGTCGCCGGGCCCTCCACCGGCATCCCCGAACTGCTCAGCGGCACCGCCGACGTCTCGATCAGCAACGCGGTCGCCGTCGGCGCGGCCGTCGCGAACGAGGGTGCGCCGGTCAAGATCATCGGCACCACCCTGCAGAAGAACCCGTTCACGGTGCTCTCGCTCAAGGACGGCGGCGACATCGCGACGCCCGAAGACCTCGTGGGCAAGAAGATCGGCGTGCAGGACTCGAACCTGTCGCTGTTCAACGCGTTCCTCGCCGCGAACGACATCGACGCCTCCGCGCTCGAGATCGTTCCCGTGCAGTACGACCCCGCGCCGCTCGTGAACGGCGAGGTCGACGGTTTCGTCGCCTACCTCACGAACGAGGCGATCACGGTCGAGCAGTCCGGCGTCGCGACGACGAACCTGCCCTTCGCCGACAACGGTCTGCCGTTCGTGGCCGAGACCTTCACCGTGACCGACGAGGTGCTGGAGAGCCGCCGCGACGAGCTGAAGGCCTTCCTGGTCGCCGAGATCAAGGGCTGGCAGGACGCGCTCGCCGACCCCGACGAGGGCGCGCGGCTCGCGATCGAGGAGTACGGCGCCGACCTCGACCTCGACCCCGAGAAGACGCTCGCCGGAATGCTGGCCACGAACGCGCTGATCGAGACGCCCGAGACCGACGCGAACGGCCTGTTCACCATCTCCGACGACCTGCAGACGCAGACCGTCGCGAGCCTCGCGGGCGCCGGCATCACCCTCGAGGCGAGCGACCTGTTCGACCTCAGCCTGCTGGCCGAGGTGTACGAAGAGAACCCCGACCTACGCTGAATCCACGGGGCCGCGACGTCGACCGGCGCGGCCCCGTACTCCGCTCCACCGCTACCCCCCGAGGACCCCATGAGCCTGCTCGTCATCAATGCCCGACTGATCACCGTGCCCGCCGGCACCGACGACCCCGGCTACATCGAACGTGGATGGATGCTCGTCGATGACGGACGCATCGCCGCGCTCGGCGACGGTGACGCACCGAGTGACTCCGCCTCATCCGCCGACGAGGTCCTCGACGTCGCCGGCGCCTTCGTCGCACCGGGTTTCGTGTCATCGCACTCGCACCTGTTCACGAGCGGCCTGCGCGGGCTCGGCGTCGGCGAGACGCTCTACGGATGGTGCGACTCGATGCTCGGCATGACCGCGCACGCGACGCCCGACGACATCTACTGGTCGACGCTGCACGGCGCGATCGACTTCCTCTCCAACGGCGTCACGAGCGCCTACAACTTCACCGATCCGCTGCAGGCGTGGGAATCGATGGTCGACGGCAAGCGCGTCGGCAACGCGCGGATGCGCGATCTGGAATACCACACGCGTCAGGCCGACGGATGCCTGGACGCCGGCATCCGCTTCGTCGACTCGATCGGCATGGACGCCACGGTCGGCACGGACGACGAGATCTTCGCGCGCTTCGGCGACTCGGTCGCGCACACCCGCACGATGGACCCGCGCTTCGCGCTCGGCGCATCGATCATGGGTCAGGTGCAGTGGTCGCCGCGCCCCGACGCCGCCGAGGTCGAGGTCGCCGCGATGCGCCGCTTCGGCGTCACGAACCAGGCGCACTTCCTCGAGTCGCCGGAGGCGGTTCCGCTGCAGCAGTCCAAGTTCGCGATGTACGCGGATGCGGGCGCCCTCGGCCCCGACATGATGTTCGGGCACTTCATCCAGACGACCCCAGAGATCATCGCGCAGGCCGCCGCCG
Source organism: Microbacterium sp. cx-55 (assembly GCF_021117345.1). Lineage (NCBI taxonomy): Bacteria > Bacillati > Actinomycetota > Actinomycetes > Micrococcales > Microbacteriaceae > Microbacterium > Microbacterium sp. cx-55. Next base: position 124,199 of record NZ_CP088261.1, read on the forward strand.
GCGGCGCCTCGATGTCGTGGCAGCCGGCTTCCAACGGGCGCCTCGCCTCGGGGGTCGCGCTCGTTCCGGAAATGATCGCGGAGGGCATGAAGGTCGGCATGGGCCTGGACGACCAGGCGTGCACAGACGTGTCGGACCCCTGGCAGAACATGCGGATGGGCATCTCGATGCAGCGCGCCCGCACGAAGGACCCGCTGTCGATGATGCCCGAGCGCGTGCTGCGGCTGCACACGCTCGGCAGCGCCGAGATCATGGGCGTCGACGACCGCGTCGGCAGCCTCGAGGTCGGCAAGTTCGCGGACTTCGTCGTGGTCGATCCCCGGCAGCCCGACGTCGGCCCGCTCTGGCACCCGGTGCGCAGCTACGTGCTCGCGTGCGGTCTGCGAAACCTCGTCGGCGTGTACGTGGGGGGCGAACTCGTCAACGAACGCGGCGTCTCGACCAACCCGCTCGCCGCCGAGGCGACCGAGCGCATCCACGCCGACCTCCCGAAGGTCGCGGCCCGCCTGGGCCACCACCCGCACTGAGCGCGGCACGCCTCACTCACTCGAAAAGAGGCGGCCTCTCTCACGCGACGAGAGGATGCCTCTCTCACGCGAAAAGAGGATGATCGGCCGAGCCGAGGGCGATCCGTGCGGAAATGCCCTCGTCCCGGCCGATCATCCTCGTCTCAGCGACGGATGCGGCGGCTGCTCAGCGCGCGACGCCCGCGAGCGAGCCGGTGGTCTGGGTCGACGGGTCGCCGATGAAGCACGACACGATGCGGTCGCTGCCCTCGTCCCAGCTCTGCTGCGTGGGGGCGTAGTACGAGAAGTCGAGGAGGGATTCCTCGTAGGACAGGCCGACGAACGTCGGGAACTCGTTGTAGCAGCCCTCTTCGGCGGCCGCGTAGACGGCTTCCTGATCCCATTCCCCATCCGGAATGGAGAAGTCGTAGTAGACCTCGTAGTCGTGCGGCTGGTCGCACGGCACGACGTTCACGTCGGTGACCTCTTCGGCGTCGGTGGTGTCGGACATGCAGTCACCGACCGAGAGGGTGAACACGTTGATCTCGCCGCTGCCGGTCACCTCGCCGCTCTCGGCGTCGCGCGTCGCCTGCGGCTTCGCCCCGACGAGGTCGGCGATCTGAGCGCATCCGCCCAGCAGGCCGATCGACGCAACCAGAAGGGTGACGGGGACAATACGGGGCACACGCATCAGAGACTCGCTTTCGTGGGCGTCGGACGCGCGGGGGATGGCATCCGAGGCATATGTCTGGGGAAGGCTGGAACGCGAACCCACCCTAGCGTTCTGATGAATCCGGTGCGAAAGCGATTGACAGCACCTGTGAACAATCGGAAGAACTCGTTCGCGTGTTAACTGCGCCGAAACACGAGCGCCAGTGTTCGTGAAATCTACATCGCCTAGCGTCAGACGGGTCGCGCCCCTCGAGCTCGCGACGCGGCAGAACACCCGGCACCCGGACACTCACCGCGACGACGCCCGAGACGCACACCACCCACCCGAATGCACCACCCGACAAACGGGAGACACAGCATATGTCCCGCTTTTCCACGCGCCGCGCCCGCGTCGCCGCATCCCTGGCAGCCATTGCCGTATCCGCTCTCGCCCTCTCCGCCTGCGCTGGCGGTGGCGGGTCGACCGAGTCCGCGTCATCCGGGAGCGGCGAGTCCGCCGGTTTCGGCGACATCACGCTCCAGCTCAGCTGGATCAAGAACGAAGAGTTCGCCGGCGAGTACTTCGCCGACAGCAAGGGCTACTACACCGAGGCCGGCTTCGACTCGGTGAACCTGGTGCCCGGCCCGTCCGGCGGCGTTGCCGAGCTTCTCAGCGGCAGCGCCGACATCGCGCTCAGCGACTCGGTCTCGATCGGCAGCGCCGTCGCGAACGAGGGCGCCCCGCTCAAGATCATCGGCGCGACGTTCCAGGCGAACCCGTTCACGGTGCTCTCGCTCGCCGACGGCGGCAACATCTCGAGCCCCCAGGACCTGATCGGCAAGAAGATCGGCGTGCAGGACTCGAACATGACGCTGTTCAACGCGCTGCTCGCGGCCAACGACATCGACCCCTCCGAGGTCACGATCGTTCCCGTGCAGTACGACCCGGCGCCGCTGGTCAACGGTGAGGTCGACGGCTTCATCGCCTACCTGACCAACGAGGCCATCTCCGTCGAGATGGAGGGCCTGTCGACCACGAACCTGCCCTTCGCCGATAACGGCCTGCCGTTCGTCGCCGAGACCTTCACCGCCACCGACGACACCATCGCGTCGAACCGCGAGATGCTGAAGGCTTTCCTGGTCGCCGAGATCAAGGGCTGGACCGACGCTCTGGCCGACCCCCAGGCCGGTGCCGACCTCGCCATCAACGAGTACGGTGCAGACCTCGACCTCGACCCCGCCAAGACGCTCGCCGGCGCCGAGGCGCAGAACAAGCTCATCGTCTCCGACGAGACCGAGGAGAACGGCCTGTTCACCATCTCCGACGCTCTGCAGAAGCTCACGATCGACAGCCTCGCCGGCGCCGGGATCACTCTCGACGCGAGCGACCTGTTCGACCTGTCGCTCCTCGCCGAGGTCTACGAGGAGAACCCCGACCTGATCGCCTACGCGGGCTGATCAGAACTGCACCAACCAGAAGGAACACTGTGACCGACGCGGCCACCCAGTCCGGTGCCCAGGGGACGACCCTGGGCACCGGCCTGCAGATCACCGGACTCAACAAGGTCTTCACCGTGGGACGCAAGAGCGTCGTCGCGTTGCAGGACGCCGACCTTCACACCGAGCAGGGCAGCTTCCTTGCCCTGCTCGGGCCCTCCGGATGCGGAAAGTCGACAATTCTCCGCATCCTCGCCGGGCTCGAGGATCCGACCAGCGGCACGACACGTGTCGATGGGAAGAGCCCCAAGCAGCTGCGTAAGGGCAACGAACTCGGCATCGCGTTCCAGGACTCCGCGCTGCTGCCCTGGCGCAGCGTGCAGTCCAACATCCAGCTTCCGTTCGAAGTCGCCGGCAAGCCGGTCGACAAGGCGTACGTGAAGGAGATGATCCAGCTCGTCGGGCTGAACGGCTTCGAGAAGGCCAAGCCGGCGCAGCTGTCGGGCGGGATGCGGCAGCGCGTCTCGATCGCCCGATCGCTGATCATGAAGCCGTCGGTGCTGCTGTTCGACGAGCCGTTCGGCGCCCTCGACGACATGACCCGGCAGAAGCTCAACCTCGAGCTGCTGCGGATCTGGACCGAGAAGCCCGCGACGACCCTGCTCGTCACGCACGGCATCTCGGAGGCGATCTTCCTCTCCGACCAGGTGGCGGTCATGAGCCCGCGCCCGGGACGCATCAAGGAGGTCATGAACATCGACCTGCCGCGTCCGCGCACGCCCGAGATGATGCGTACGCCCGAGTTCCACGCGTACGTCGACCACGCATCAGAGCTGCTGTTCGGTGTCGGAGGGGCCGCCGCGGATGACCACTGAGACTCCGGGTGGGCGCACCATCCGCTGGGAGGACGTTCGTCTTCCCGCGTGGGTGACCGGTGCCATCGGCGCGATCGGCGTGATCGCGCTCTGGTGGATCCTCGCCACGACGGTGTTCTCGAACGTCGGGCCGGGTGGCGTGCAGGCGATCCCGACCCCGCTGCAGGTCGTGCAGGGATTCTTCGACAGCGGGTGGGAGTTCTACGTCCGCAACTTCCAGGTGACGCTCGCCGAAGCCGGCATCGGGTACTTCTGGGGCAACATCGTGGCGCTCCTGCTGTCGGCGGTCGTGCTGATCGTGCCGCGGCTCGAGGGCGTCGTCATGCAGCTCGCGATCATCACGTACTGCATCCCGATCGTCGCGATCGGCCTGCTGCTGGTCGTCGTGATCCCCGTACCGAAGCCCGGCGAACCCTCCGGGACCGCGGTCGTGCTGGCCGCGCTCAGTGTGTTCTTCACGACGGTCGTCGGGGCGCTCCTCGGGCTCAAGGCCGCGGATAAGGCGAGCCTCGACCTGATCAGCGTCTACGGCGGATCGCGGTTCACCCAGCTGCGCAAGGTGCGCCTGATCGCGGCACTGCCCGCCATCCTGAACGCCCTGCAGATCGCCGTTCCCGCCGCCTTCCTCGGCGCGGTGCTCGGTGAGTTCTTCGGCAAGGTCGAACTCGGTGTCGGTCCGTCGATGATCGCCGCGCAGCAGGCGCTGAACGCCCCGCTCGTGTGGGGCATCGCATTCGTCTCGGGGGCCGTCGCCCTCGCCGGGTACGCGCTGCTGGGACTGCTGTCTCGCGCCGTCGCCCCGTGGTCGAAGGGAACAGCCCGATGACTGAAGCAGCCGTTGCGGCGCTGAGCACACCTCGCTCCGCCGTTCAGCTCAATGCATCCGTCAAGCGCGAGACGCGTCGTGCCACCCTCCGTGCGGTGGGCAACTCGCTGCTCACGTTCGTGCTGACGCTCGTGGCGGTCGGCGTGATCTGGGTCGGCGCGCTCTGGGCCTTCAACGTCACGCCGTACGTGGGCAAGGGCCCGGTCGACGTCTACAACTTCCTGTTCACGGTGCCGGCTGCCGAAGCGAACCGCACGCAGATGTTCTCGCAGCTGTGGGTCACGATCGGGCACTCCGCGGTCGGATTCTTCGCGGGCCTCGTCGTCGCGGTGATCGTCGCCGCGATCTTCCAGCTCAGCAAGGGCGCGGAGCACGCGCTCATGCCGCTCGCGATGCTGCTGCGCTCGGTGCCGCTCGTCGCGATGGCGCCCGTCATCATCCTCATCTTCGGACGCGACTTCTCGACCGTCGCGGTCATCGGTGGCATCGTCGTGCTCTTCCCGGCGCTCGTGAACATCGCGTTCGGTCTGAAGTCCGCCTCGCCGCAGATGAACGACCTGATCGCGGTGTACGGCGGTTCGTCGTGGACCGCGCTTCGCAAGGTCGCGCTGCCTTCGGCGCTGCCGTCGCTGCTCGCGGCCGTTCGCATCTCGGTTCCCGGAGCCATCACCGGTGCGCTCCTCGCCGAGTGGCTGGCGGTCGGTGGCGGGATCGGCGGAGCCGTCGGCGGCTACACCGCGGCCGCGCAGTTCTCGGCGCTGTGGACGGCGGTCGTGCTCGTCACGGTGACCGCCCTCGTGCTCTACAACGTCGTGCAGCTGCTCGAAGCGGTGGTCCTCACCCGCATGGGAATGTCCGACCGGGCGTAGCCCCCGCATCCGCCCGCGCCGCGCCCCCTGCACCACCCCGCATCCGCTGCACCACCCCCCATCCGCTGCACCACCCGCATCCGACCGCGAGACGGGATCTTCGCGCCGAGACAGAGGGGTAACCCCCCGGTCTCGGCGCCCCGATCCCGTCTCGCGGGAACGGATGCGGATGACCCACCCCGACCCGAAGGACCGCCATGACCGACCTGACCACCTTCGCTCACGGCCTGCCCAAAGCCGAGCTGCACCTGCACCTCGAGGGGACGCTCGAGCCCGAGCTGAAGTTCGCGCTCGCCGCCCGCAACGGCATCGAGCTCGCCGAGAAGACCGTCGACGAGGTGCGCGCGACGTACAACTTCACCGATCTCACGAGCTTCCTCGCGGTGTACTACCCCGCGATGCAGGTGCTGCAGACGGCAGAGGACTTCCACGACCTCGCCTGGGCCTACCTCGAGCGGGCGCACGCACAGGGCGTCGTGCACGTCGAGATGTTCTTCGACCCGCAGGCCCACACGAGCCGCGGTGTGCCGTTCGCCGACGTCATCACCGGCTACCGTCGGGCGGCCGTCCGGGCCCAGGACGAGCTCGGGGTGTCGGCCGAACTCATCCTCTGCTTCCTGCGCGACTTCTCCGCCGAGTACGCGATGGCGACCCTCATGGAAGCGCTGCCGTACAAGGCGTGGATCGTCGGCGTCGGACTCGATTCGGATGAACGCGACAACCCGCCCGCGAAGTTCGCCGCCGTGTTCGCGCGGGCGAAGGCCGAGGGTTTCTTCCTCACGATGCACTGCGACATCGACCAGATCGGTTCGGTGGAGAACATCCGCTCGGTGCTGACCGAGATCGGCGTCGACCGCATCGACCACGGCACCAACATCGTCGAGGACCCCGAGCTCGTCGCGCTGGCGATCGAGAAGGGCATCGGCTTCACGACCTGCCCGGTCTCGAACTCGTTCGTCACCGAGAAGATGAAGGCCGACGAGATCGTCGGGCTGCTGCGCCAGGGTGCGCGGGTCATGGTGAACTCCGACGACCCCGCGTACTTCGGGGCCTACGTCGGCGACAACTACGTCGCGCTCGCCGAGCAGGCGGGGCTCAGCACCACCGACCTCGTGCAGCTCGCGATCAACTCGTTCGAGGCATCGTGGCTGACGCCGGCGCGGCGGGCCGCGTTCATCGCGCGCGTCGAGGACTACGCCGCCGCGAACGACGTCGCTCTGCCGGTCTGAGCGCCGTGGGTCCCGTGCGTGATGCCCCGGTCGCCGTCCCTGCTCCGGTCGCCGTCCCTGCTCCGGTCGCCGTCTCGGCGGCGGGCGAATCGGTCGACGAGGATGCCGCGGGCCGCCGCCTGGGTGCCCGCATCCGCGAGATCCGCACGGCACGGCGGCTCACCCTCGTGCAGCTCGCCGCGGCGACCGAGCTGTCGCATCCGTTCCTGAGTCAGCTCGAACGCGGACTCGCCCAACCGAGCCTCGCGTCGCTGCGGCGCATCGCCGTCGCGCTGGAGACGAGTCCGATCGAGCTGATCGCCGCATCCGACCCCACCGCGGACGCCCCCGGCACGATCGAGGTGCAGCGCGCGGGCGACGGTGTGCTGCCCGAGGGGTTCGCCGCGGGAGCCGCGCGGATGCTGGCGCACGGCGCCCGCGCGTTTCATCCCCTGGTCGTCGAGGCCGACGTCTGCGAACCCGGAGAGCGTTACACGCACACCGACGAGGAGTTCGTCTACGTGGTGTCGGGCGGCATCCGGATCGAACTCGACGATCAGAGCTTCGACCTGGCGGAGGGCGACTCGCTCTACTACCCGGGCGGCACGACGCATCGCTGGTGGTCGCCGGACGGCACGCGCTATCGGCTGCTCGTCGTGAAGAGCGCGGGACGCGCGCGATGATCTCGTTCGCCGACTACCTGCAACTGCTGCCCAAGACCGAGCTGCACTGCCACTTCGTCTCGACGATGGATGCGGCGCTGTTCCTCGAACTGGCCGACAAGCACCGCGTGACGCTCTGGCACGACGACCCGGAGCGGCTGTTCGACTTCGCGGATCTCGTCGACTTCCTGGTGGCGTTCCGGCTCGCGCACGATGTGCTCCGCGACCCCGCGGATTTCGAGCGCGTGGCCTATGAGGGTGTGCGGCGTGCGGTCGCCGACGGCAACCTGCGGTACCGCGAGTACGCCGTGAACCCGCAGTATTTCGCGGAGCGCGGCCTCGGTTACCTCGACGTCGTCGACCCGATCATCGCCGGGCTCCGCGCGGCGGAGCGGGACTTCGGGGTGGGCTTCCGCATCGTGATCGCGGTCAACCGGCGTGCCTCCGCCGCATCCGCGGTCGCGCTCGTGCAGGAGATGATCGCGCACCCGCGCCCCGAGGTCGTGGCCCTCGGGCAGGACGACCTGACGCCGGAGAACACGGAGGACCCGACGCGGTTCGCGGAGGCCTTCGCGCTCGCGCGGGCGCACGGCTTCCGGCTCACCGCTCATGTCGGGGAGACGGATGCCGCCTCGGCCGCCGCGGTCCGGGACGCGATCGAGGTGCTCGGGGTCGACCGCATCGACCACGGGTACCGCATCACCGACGACCCGGAGCTGGTGCGGGTGGCGCGCGAGCGCGGCATCGGGTTCACCGTGACGCCGATCTCGACCACGATCTGCTCGGGGTGGACGCTGGATCCGGCGCACCGCATCCGGTCCATGGTCGACGCGGGACTGACGCTCGCGGTGTCGACGGACGACGCGATGTTCTTCCGCACCGACCTGGGCCGGGAGTACCGCGAGGGACTGGCCGCGATGGGAGTGGATGCGGCGACCGCGCGGCGCGTGGCGATCGACGGCATCGACGCGGCGTTCTGTTCGGATGCGGAGAAGGCGGCGCTGCGGGCGGACTTCCGCGCGCAGATTCTCGCGCTGGACGCCCTGCTCGTGCGGTGAGCCGCGGGTGCGGGTGGCGGGTGCGGGGTGCGGGTGGCGGGTGCGGGTGCGGGGTGCGGGTTCGGCCCGCTTGGCCGTTCACGTGTCGCAATCCGTCGCGCGCGCCGGCCGATTGCGACACGTGAGCCGGCCCGTTGACCCGCCCGGGTAGCGGGCCCGGGCGGGCGGGCCCGTTCACGTGTCGCAATCCGTCGCCCGCGCTGGCCGATTGCGACACGTGAGCCGGCCCGTTGAGCCGCCCGGGTGCGGGTTCGGCCGGCGGGCTTGGCACGCTCACGTGTCGTAATCCGTCGCTCGCGCTGGCCGATTGCGACACCTGAGCATCATCGCCGGGCGCGGGACCGCATCCGTTCACCGGGAGGGCGCACGCCGGTCACCCGGGCGAGGTGAAATCGGTCGGGTGTGCGCTTTCGCGCGCGCGAACCCCCCGAGGAGACAAGCCACATGACCCGCATTTCTGCGCGCCGCCGCGCCGCCGCCGTGACGGCGACCGCGCTCGCCGGCGCTCTGGCCTTCGGCATCGCCGCGCCGGCGCACGCCGCCGGGACCGACCCGATCGCTCCGCATCCTGACGCATGGGGACGGTACTACGTCGACGCGTGGGCCACGAACACCACCGCGAACACTTCGCCCGAGACGAACGCGGCGATCGGTCTGCTGACGCCCATGCTCGATTACTGGACGCCCGAGGTGCCGCCGACGGCCGCGTTCGACGCGAGCGGGCGGTTCATCCCCGACAGCGTCGGCACCGTGAAGAACGCCACCGTGCTGGATGCGAACATCGCCGAGGCCGCGCGGATCACCGCGGCGCGCACTCCCGAGCAGGCCGCCGCCGCCTACCGCTACGACCGGCGCAACCAGAACTACTCCGCGGTGCAGGGCCTCGGGCCCTGGGCGGATGCGTTCCGCACCGGCACGAACGCGGGCACGACCATCCCCGACGAGATCCCGGCCGACGCGACGACGGTCAAATACGACGACAAGGGCAACGCCAACGGAGCGTGGGCCGACGAGACCTCGACCTACGGGCCGATGGTCGCGCTCGTGAACCAGTTCCGCAACTCGTCCGCGTCGACCAACCCGTCCAAGGCGTACTACAACTACGCGCGCCCGTTCCGGTGGAGCACCGACGTGCAGGTGCTGCCGACGCTGATTCCGGCGAAGCAGCCCGACGCCAACGCGCTGAGCGACGGCGGCTACCCCAGCGGCCACACGAACGCGGCGTATCTCGCGACCCTGGCGCTGGCGTATGCGGCGCCCGAGCGGTTCCAGGAACTGCTCACCAGCGCGTCCGACATCGGCAACAGCCGCATCGTCGCCGGAATGCACTCGCCGGGCGACGTGATCGGCGGGCGCATCATGGCGACCGCCGTCGCTGCCGCCGCCCTCAACCAGCCGGCCAACGCCGACAAGATGGCGGCCGCGCGGACCGCCGCCGAGGCGCTGCTGGCGACCCCCGGTGTCGGGGCCGACGCCTACGCCGACCACGCCGGCAACGAGAAGCTCTACGCGGATCGGCTCACCTATGGCCTGCCGCGGGTGGGTGACACGACCCGCCCGGTCGTCGTGCCGAAGGGCGCCGAGGTGCTGCTCGCGTCGCGTCTGCCGTACCTCACGGCTGACCAGCGCCGGTGGGTGCTGCAGTCGACGGGGCTGGGCTCCGGCTACGCGCTGCTCGACGACGCCGAAGGATGGGGACGCCTGAACCTGTACGCGGCGGCCGATGGCTACAGCGCCTTCGACACCGACGTCTCGGTCGACATGGATGCGGCGCAGGGCGGTTTCAGCGCGGCCGACTCGTGGCGGAACGACATCGAGGGCGCGGGTTCGCTCACGAAGTCCGGCACCGGTGCGCTCACCCTGACCGGCGACAACACGTTCACCGGCGGCACGACGGTGAACGGCGGCACGCTGGCCGCCGCATCCGCCGACGCGCTCGGCACCGGCTTGGTCTCGGTCGAGGGCGGCACGCTCACGGAATCCGCGACGGCGCCCGTGCAGATCGGCGGCGACCTGACGCTTGCCCCGACCAGCACGCTCGAGCTGACGGTCGAGGGACCTGCGCCCGCGCTCGTCGTGGCGGGCACCGCATCCGTCGACGGAACGGCGAAGATCTCGTTCGCGAACGGCACGGTGCCGAGCGACGACACCGTCATCGCGACCTTCGGGCGCGTGGGTGCGGGCACGAGCTTCGACGCGGTGCAGGTCGACGGCCTGCCAGCCGGGTACACCCCCGCGCTCCGGATCACGGATGGTGCGCTGCACCTCGTGAACACGACGCCCGCCGTCGGGTCGCTGACGGCCGGAACCCCCGCCGTCGGCGGCACTCCGGTCGTGGGGCAGACCCTGACCGCGACGCCCGGTGCCTGGACGCCGACGCCCGTGACATTCGGGTACCAGTGGTTCCGCGGCTCCGCCGCGATCGCGGGCGCGACCTCGGCGGACTACACCGTCGGCTTCGCCGATGTGGGCCAGACGCTGAGCGTCGAAGTGACCGGGTCGAAGAGCGGATATGTGCCGCAGACCCGGACGGCGACCGCATCCGGAATCGCCACCGCCGTCGTCACGCTCGATGACGCGAGCGTCACCGCGGGCGACCGCGTGACGGTGTCGGGAGCGGGCTTCGCGCCCGGCGAGACCGTCGGTATCGAGCTGCGATCGACGCCCGTCCAGGTCGGAACGGCCGTCGTCGGACCGACCGGGGCGTTCATCGTGAGCATCACGATCCCGGTGAACATCCCGGCCGGGGCGCACACGATCGTGGTGACGGGTGCGACGAGTGCGGTCACCGCATCCGCTCCGCTCACCGTCGCCGCTGCACCGGGCATCGCCGCGCTCGCCGCCACGGGTGGCACCGCGCCGCTCCTGTTGGTGCCGTTCCTCGCGGGCGGGCTGCTGCTGACGGGCGCGGCCATGGTCATCGTGCGTCGCCGGATGCGGCGCGCCTGAGCCACTCGCGGGCGGGGCTGTGTCGCGCAGCGGCGCGACCCCGCCCGCGGTGTTGTGCGGTGGTGGATTTCGCGGGCGGGTGTGTAGATGGCGCGGATTTCCGCGCGACGGGATGTCGGTCGGTGGCAAGTCAGTCGCCGAGTTTCGGTCCGATGCGGCGTAGCGGGGGCGGCCGTGCGGGTCTCCGACACGCGCGTCCGGCAAGTGTCAAGCCCTCGGCCGGTCGCATGCGCGGGTGTGGAGTGTGGGCATGAGTACCGCAGATCCGCATCCCGCCCCGAACGACCCGACGCTACCTCCGCTGAACGACCCGTTCGAGGAGGATGACGACGCCGACGCGACCGCGACCGGCTCGCACCCGGCCGCGCTCGCCTGACGCCTCGCGTCGCGTCGGGCGTCCCCCTCCTCACACCGCTCCGCCCCGCCCGCCCCGCGCCCCGCTCCGGCACGCTCACGTGTCGCCCGCCCGCTCAGGTGTCGCAATGCGTCGGCGACGCCAGCCGATTGCGACACGTGAGCAGCATCTCCTCGCGCTCACGTGGCGCAATCGGTGAGGTGAGGCGGCGGATTGCGACACGTGAGCATGGGTGCGGGCGCGTTGTCCCGTGCGGCATCCGGCTCAGGCCCCGGCGCGTCGCGCCAGCCGAGGCTCCGGCGCCGCGCGCCAGCCCGCTTCCGGCGCCGCATCCGCCCGCTCACGTGTCGCAATGCGTCGGCGGCGCCAGCCGATTGGGACACGTGAGCAGCATCTCCACGCACTCTGGTGACGCAATCGGTGTGGTGGGGCGGCGGATTGCGACACGTGAGCGTGGCAGCGCGGGGCGCGACCGCACGCGCGACAGCGAACCGCGCGCGACAGCGAACCGCGCGCGACAGCGAACCGCGCGCGACAGCGAACCGCGCGCGACAGCGAACCGCGCGCGACAGTGCACGGGGAGCGACAGCGCAGCGCACCGGGGAGCGACAGTGCAGCGCACCGGGAGCGACAGCGCACCGGGAGCGACAGCGCAGCCCGAGCGACAGCGCAGCCCGCGCGACACCGCGCGCGGCGGGTCAGGGCGCGGTGAGGAGCTCGGCGGCGCGCTCGGCGATCGCCACCGTCGGGGCCTGCGTGTTGCAGGTCGGGATCGACGGCATCACCGAGGCATCTGCGACCCAGAGGCCCGACAGTCCCCGCACCCGCAGGCCAGGATCCACGACCGCGAGGTCGTCGGTGCCGATGCGCGCCGTGCCCGAGCAGTGGAAGAACGTGCCGATGTTCTCGCGCACGAACCGCACCTTGTCCGCGTGCGCCAACCCGTGCGGCGGCGTGATCGGGCCCTCCGCGAGCTCGCTGTACGCCTGCGTCGCGACGAGGTCGTGCACGGCGTCGACCGCCTCGACCATCGCGGCGAGGTCGGTCGGGTCGGCGAGGTAGTTCGGGTGCAGGTCGGCGGCCGCATCCGGATCCGCTGACCGCACCCGCACCCATCCGACGCTCCGCGAACGGTACAGCCCGGGCACGATCGCGAACACGCGGCCGCCCGTCAGGTCGTGCGCGGCGTGCAGCTTCTCATCGCCCCGCGACCCGTGGGCGATGACCGCGTGCAGGTCGGGTCCGGTGTCGGCGTGGGTGCTCCGCCAGTTGAGCATCGCGCCGCCGCCATTGCCGATCACGGGCCCGAGCGACGCCCGTGCACGGAAGTTCATGCCGAGGATCAGCGGGTGGTCCTGGAAGTTCTCGCCGACGCCCGGCAGGTGATGCCGGGAACGGATGCCGGCCGCCGCGAGCCGCGTCGCGTCGCCGATGCCGGACAGCTGCAGCAGCCGCGGGGTGTCGAGCGCGCCCGCCGCCAGCACGACCTGCGCGGCGGAGGTCTCGCGGAGCGTGCCGTCGACGAGGTGCCGGATGCCGGTCACCCGGTCGCCGTCGAGCACGAGGGCGTGCACCGGGCTGCCCACGAGCACGTCGAGGTTCTCTCGGCCGAGGGCCGGTTCGAGGTATCCGCGGGCGGTGCTCCAGCGTTCGAACGCCCCGTCCTCCCCGACGATCGCGTTGTAATCCGCGTACACGGCGCCCTCGTTGTCGGCCGCATTGGCGTCCTCGAGCACCGGCAGGCCGCGTTCGGCCGTCGCGGCGATCAGCGCGTCGGCGATGGGATGCACGTCCGCGAGCGGACCGACCCGCATCGGACCGTCGAGCCCCCGGTATGCGGGGTCGCCGCCCGGCCGCGCCTCGGAGCGGCGGAAGAAGGGCAGCAGGTCGTCGTAGCCCCAGCCGGTGGCACCCGCATCCGCCCACGCGTCGTAGTCGGCGCGGTTGCCGCGGTACCAGAGCATCGCGTTCGTGGAGGACGAGCCGCCGAGCACGCGGCCGCGGGGCATCGCGAGCGCCCGCCCGAGCACGTGCGGCGTGGGAGTGGATCGGTACCCGTAGTCGTACGGGCCGCCGATCATCGCATCCCAGTGCGCCGCGTCGAGCACCTCCCGGATGCCGCGATGGTCGGGCCCCGCCTCCACGAGCAGCACGCGCCGCGCCGGATCCTCGGAGAGGCGGGCGGCGAGAACGCATCCCGCCGCGCCGCCGCCGACGACGAGCACGTCATAGCCGGCGGCGGGCGCGTGCACGATCGGCATCAGTTGTGCTCGCTCGGTCCCATGATGGTTATGCCCTCGGTCTTCTCGACGTGGCGCACGAAGATGTACTTGTCTTCGCGGCCGTCGGAGTGCTTGCGCCCGATGCCGGGCTCGAGGATGCCGTCGGTCTTCGCGACGACGATGTAGGGCTCGGATGCGGCGAGCCCGGCCGCGCAGTGCGCGTCGAACTCTTCCAGGGTCTCGGCGGTGAACGCCTTCTCGACTCCCGCGCCGCGAGCGATCGCGGCGAGGTCGACGCGCCCCTTCGCCGTGTGGGTCGCGGGCCCTCCGATCGACTGGTACTGCTCGTTGTCCCAGACCACCACGAACAGGTTCGCGGGCCGCTCGTTGCCGAGGGTCGCGAGGATGCCGAGGTTGAACAGGAGTCCGCCGTCGGTGTCGAGCGACACGATGCGCCGGTGCGGCAGACCGACCGCGAGCCCGAAGGCTTCCGGGGTCACGCAGCCGAGCTGCTGCTGGAAGAGGCTCGCGTCCCGCATGTGCGGTGCCGCGTTGTACCACTCGTCGACGGCGCCGCCGAGGGAGAGGATGACGAGCTCGTCGGAGAGCCGGGCGCCCAGCATCCGCATGGCCTCGAATCTGCTGTAACTCATCGGTTCGCCCCTTCCGGGCCGTGCGTGCGGGGTGCGTGGATGTTCATCGGACCAGACCTCCGCCGAGGACGATGGCCGCGTGGTGGTACGAGGCGTAGGCGGTCTCGTAGGCGTCGACCACGGCCTGCTCGATCTCGTCGACCTCGCGGACGATCCGGTACGGCGTGCGGAGCGTCTGCAGGAGCGGCTCCATCGTGATCCCGTGCGGGATCGCCCACCAGTTGTTCTCGCCGAGCTCGCCCCGGTAGCTCATGATCATGACGACCGGGATGCCGGCGCCGAACCCCATCCGGGCGAGGTGCTCGGTGGCGGCGCGGAGGCCGGAGTTCTCCATCACGAGCACGGCACGTTTGCCGGAGAGGAACACGCCGCCGGCGATCGCGGCACCTTCGCCCTCGTTCGTGACGGGGATGGTGCGGATGTCGGCATCCGCATCCAGCGCCGGATAGAGCTCCTTCAGGAGCGAATCCGGCAGGTAGGTGGCGACGCTGACCCCGGCCCGTTTCAGGCCCCGGATCACCGCCTCGACGGCGTCAGCTCTCATCGGCATCTCTCTCTGTGTGCGTGGGGATGATCGGGTCGTCGGCCGCGCGGGCGGCGAGGCGGTGGGCGCGGTGCGTGGGAGCGAGCCGCGGGGAGCCCGAGAACCGCTCGCGGAGGGTCTGGCCCTCGGGGCGGCCCACCCGACCGCGCTCCGCGAGGATCGGCACGACCAGCTCGATGAACGCGCGATACGCCCCCGGCCCACCGAATGTCGGCTCCAGCATGATGCCGTCGATGCCCGAGCCGTCGACGATCGCTTCGATCTCATCGGCGACCTCCTCGGGGGAGCCGGTGATCTGGAACCCACGGATCGCCTTCGTGCGGAACTGGTCGAGGATCTCGCCCACCCGCATGTCGGGGTTCTGCCGCGCATATCGCTGCACGAGCGTCTGGCCGAGGTCGGTCTTCAGGTCGACGACCCGCGACTCGGGGTCGAGTCCGGTGAGGTCGAGCCCCGTGATGCCGGCGAACATGACGGCCGCGTCGTCCAGGCCCAGCAGCGCCTCGTACTCCGCGCGCAGCGCCTCGGCCTCGGCGCGGGTCGGGGCGACCGTCACCGTCAGGCCGGTGACCACGGCGACGTCCTCCGGATGGCGTCCGCCCTGCACGGCCTGCTCCCGGATGTCGCGAACGTGCGCGGCCGCCGATGCGATGGTCTGGCCCTGGATGAAGACGGCCTCCGCGTTCCGCGCGGCGTAGGCCCGGCCGCGATCGGACGTGCCCGCCTGGAACAGCACGGGGGTGCGCTGCGGGGTGGGGGGCACCGCGAAGATCCCGCGCGAGCGCTGGTGCGCGTCGGCCACCTCGACCCGGTGCAGTTTCGCCGGGTCGGCGAACACGCCGCGGTCGCGGTCGCGCACCTCGGCGTCGTCGTCCCAGCTGTGCTCCCAGTAGCGCAGGCACGTGTCGAGAAAGGAGTCGGCGGCGTCGTACTTCGCGTCGTGCGACAGCTGCTCCGTCACACCGAACAGCTCGTCGGTGGTCGACTGCGAGCTGCCCGTGACGACGTTCCAGCCGATGCGTCCGCCGGTCAACCGGTCGAGCGTGGCGAACCGGCGGGCGGTGCCGTACGGGCGCTCCACCGTGGTCGGCGACGTCACGACGAACCCGAGGGTCTCGGTCTCGCGGGCGAGCGCGGCGATCGCGAGCATCGGGTCGAGCGCGGGGAACTGGATGCCGTGCGCCGCGACCTCGTCGGGCATCCGCCCGTCCAGCGTCGCGTACCCGTAGGTGTCGGCGAAGAACAGGAAGTCGAACCCCGCGGCGTCGAGCTCTTTCGCGAGGTCGACCCAGTAATCGAGTCGGTCCCAGTCGTCTCCTCGGCCATCCGGATGCGTCCACGTCGGCATCCCGTTGGAGGGGTTCATCATCTCGAACACCCCGAGGCGGATTCGTTTGCTCACAGGACCATCACCACCGATTTCGTCTCCAGATAGTTCTCCAGCCCCTGCGGGCCGTTCTCGTAGCCCCAGCCCGACTCCTTATGGCCGCCCTTGGGCAGCTCGGGTCCGAGGAAGGAATGGCAGTTCACCCATACCGTGCCCGCCTGCAGTCGTGCGGCGATCCGGTGGCCGTTGCTGAGGCCCTCGGTCCAGACGCTGGCGGCGAGGCCGTAGTCGCTGTCGTTCGCCCAGCCGACGACCTCGTCGAGGTCATCGAAGGGTGTGACGACGGCGACCGGGCCGAAGATCTCTTCGCGCATGAGGCGCATGTCGGCGGTGACGTCGGTGAGGACGGTCGGGGTGAAGAACGTGCCGGCCGCGCCGTCGCGCTCGCCGCCGGTTACGACGGTCACCCCTTCGGCCACGCCCTCGTCGACGAACGCGGCGACGCGTTCGGCCTGCGCGGCGCTGACCAGCGGGCCGAGGTCGGTCGCGGCGCCCAGGCCGTGCCCGAGACGCAGCCTGCGCCCGGCGTCGGCCATGCCGCCGACGACCTCGTCGTACACGTCGCGGTGCGCGTAGATGCGGGCGCTCGCGACGCAGACCTGGCCACCGTTGTCGAAGATGCCGCGGGAGACGCCCTCGATAGCGGCCGGCAGATCCGCATCCGGCATGATGATCGACGGCGACTTGCCGCCGAGCTCGAGGGTGAGCCGGGCGAGGCGGGAGGATGCGGACTGCACGAGCCGCTTTCCGACGGCCGTCGACCCCGTGAACGCGATCTTCGCGACGCCGCGGTGCTCGACGAGCGCCTGACCTGCCTCCGCGCCGAACCCGGTGAGGATGTTGACGACGCCAGCCGGAACACCCGCTTCCTGCAGCAGGCGCCCGAGGTAGAGGGCCGTGAGCGAGGTGTTCTCGGCCGGTTTCAGCACGATCGTGCACCCGGCGGCGAGAGCGGGTGCGAGCTTCATCGCCGTCATGATCATGGGCGAGTTCCACGGCACGATCGCCGCGACCACACCGACCGGTTCGCGGCGCGTGTACGCGAACACCTCCTTGCCCTCGGGCGTGCGCGAGAGCGAGGTCGGGATCGTCTCGCCGAGGATCTTGGTCGGCCACCCCGCGTAGTACCGGAACTGGTTGATGGCGGCGGGGATCTCACCGAACCGCGAGGTGCGCAGGCTCTTGCCCTGGTCGAGCGTCTCGAGCTCGGCGAGGGCGTCGAGGTGCTCCTCCATGACGTCGGCGATCCGCCAGAGCAGACGCGAGCGGTCGGCGGGCCGCATCGCGGACCATGCCGGCAGAGCCTCGGATGCGGCGGCGACGGCGCGGTCGGCGTCGGTCGCGTCACCGCGGGCGATGCGCGCGAGCTCTTCGCCGGTCGCCGGGTCGAGCGTCGCGAAATCGGCCCCGCTCGCGGCGGCGATCCAGCGCCCGCCGATGAGCAGGCGTCCGGGATCGTCGTCGAGGAAGCGCTGGGCGCGTTCACCGAGCGGTGCGCGATCGAGGTCGATCGTCATGGTGTGGGCCTCTCGTGAGGGTGGGGATGATCAGTGGGGGAAGAGCCCGGTGAGTTCGTCCTGCGCGGCGATCCAGTCGGCGCGCCGGGCGAAGAGGCCGGGAACGAGGTGGCGGACGCGGGCGATCAGCTCCTGCAGATCGGCGCCCACGAGCTGCCCGTCCCGCACGACGATCGAACCCGCCACGACCGTCATGTCGACGTCGGAGCCGCGCACCGCGTGGACGAGGTTGTGGTGGATGTTGGCGTGGCCGCCCTCCGGCAGCAGCGGTGTCATCCGGGGGGTGTCGGTGCGGACGGCGACGAAGTCGGCCTTCCGCCCCACCGTGATCGCGCCGAGTTCATCGCCGCGACCGATCGCCGCCGCCCCGCCCCGGGTCGCCATGTGCAGAACCTGCCACGAATCCATCGCGGCCGCATCCATCGTCCGGAGCTTGCCGAGCAGCGACGCGACCTTCATCTCCTCGAACATGTCGAGGTTGTTGTTCTCCTTCTCGCCGTCGGTGCCGAGCCCCACGGCGACGCCCGCCGCGAGCATCTCGGCGATCGGGGCCATCCC
The DNA here is from genome assembly GCF_021117345.1 of Microbacterium sp. cx-55. Classification (NCBI taxonomy): domain Bacteria; kingdom Bacillati; phylum Actinomycetota; class Actinomycetes; order Micrococcales; family Microbacteriaceae; genus Microbacterium; species Microbacterium sp. cx-55. Next base: position 142,476 of record NZ_CP088261.1, read on the forward strand.
GCTGGCGAGCTTCATGTTCGAGACCGGGTTGTGCGAGACGCCCACGCCGCGCGCGGCGATCAGGTCGATCTCGTCCTGATCGAGCCACACCGCGTGCGCGATCATCGCGCGCGGAACGTCGAAGAAGCCGAGCCGCTCGAGCGCGACCATCGGCCGCGCGCCGTGCCGGTCGCGGAAGTCGGCGATCTCGATCTCGGACTCGCTGCAGTGTGTGTACAGGCCGGTGCCGTACTCACGCGCCATGCCGATCGCCCGCTGCTGGCCGGCCGCATCCGCGTAGAACGGATGCTCGAGCCCCACCCACGGCATGATGCGACCGCCGGCGGCGCCCGTCCACTCCCGCAGCATGCGCTCGTTGTCGTCGAGCGTGTCGAAGTAGTCGAACTCGGGGTGCTCGCCGACGTAGTTGACGCTGACGAGTCGGTTTCCGAGGGCGGATGCGGCGCGCGCCGCGCCATCCATGAACCGCCACATGTCGACCACCGTGGTCGTTCCCGACAGGAGTCCCTCCGCGTAGCAGAGCCACGCGGCGGCCTCGGCCTCGTCGGGACGCAGCACCCGGTGCATCGGGTCGATGTGGATGCGGAGCCACTCCCAGACGGGCAGGTGCTCGGCCGTGCCGCGCAGCATCCCGGAATGGTGGTGGGCGTTGATCAGTCCCGGCATCAGGACCCGGTTCGGCAGGTCGACGTGCTCGGCCTCGGGATGGCGCGCGAGCAGGTCGGCGCGCGGGCCGATGTCGGTGATCGTGTCGCCGATGACGAGCACGGCGGTTTCGGTGAGCACCGTGCGGGCGTCGTCCATCGTGACGAGGATGTCGGGGGTGAACAGCTGGGTGTGACTCATGGTGCCTCGGGGGAGTTGCGGTGGTGCGGGCGGATCCGCTGTGCGCACGGCCGAGCGGATCCGCCGTGCGGGGGATCAGCTCTGTGCGGTGAGGAGGTCGGGGTTCTCGTCGTAGAGCTCGGTCAGCAGGCTGAGGTCGAACAGGTCCGTGACGTCCAGGTCGTAGCCGGCGGCGGCGAGGCTCTGGATCGTCTGCTGCTGCAGGTCGTCCGAGATGGTGAAGAGGCCGTTCTCGGCGGTCTCGGCGGAGGTCACGAGCAGTTCGGCCTGCGCCGTCGCGCTCGCGAGGGACCCCTCGAGCGTGAGTCCGAGGTCGGCGCCGTACTGGTCGACAGCCAGGGTCGCGCCCTCGGACGGGTCGGCGACCGCATCCTGCCATCCGAGGATCTCCGCGTGCAGGAAGTCCTTCAGGGCGTCGCGGTGCGCGGCGATGGTCTCGTCGGTCGCCGTCACGACGTGACCGACGAAGGGCAGGTTGTTGTCGGCGAAGAGCAGGTCGGTGACGGGCGTGCCCGAGAGCTCGATCGTGGTGGACTGGCTCGTCACGAACGCGATCATGCCGTCGACCTCGCCGGTCGTGAGCGGAGCCGGGTCGTACTGGATCGGCACGATGTCGACGTCGGCCTGGTCGATGTCGTTCGCCGCGAGGAACGCGTTGAAGACGGCGCGGTTGGAATCCTGCACGCCGATCTTCTTGCCGACCATCTGCTCGGGCGTGGTGATGTTCGCGCCCTCGGTCAGGGAGGCGATCGTGAAGGGATTCTTCTGGAACGTCGCACCGATGACCTTGAGGGGGGCCGACTCGTTCGCGACCGCAGCGCCCACCGACAGGGCGTCGGTCAGCGACACGTCGGCGGTGCCGCTGAGGAGCTCGGCGATTCCGCTGGAGGGACCGGGGATCAGGTTCACCGCGGAGAACCCGGCGTCTGCGAAGTAGCCCTCGTGCTCGGCGATGAACTCGCCCGACCACTCCTCGTTGAGGATCCAGGCGAGCTGCACGTTGAGTTCGCCGTTGCCGGCGTCGGTTGCCGCGTCGCTCGCGGGGGTCGCGGAGCTCGTACCGGCGCAGGCGCTCAGGGCGAGGACTCCCGCGGCGAGGATGACGGCCGCGCGGATGCGGGTGAAGGATCGGGATGCCATGACGATTCTCTCTGGTGCGCCGGGTGCGGCCGGTGCCGGTCGCGCTCGAGGGGCGCGTCAGAGTGATCGTATGGAGTAATCATTGATTGCACATGGCAATCACGTTTCGGCGGTGTTACTCCTCGCTGAAGATGACCGGGTCTGGCGCGATCAGCCGCCGAACGCGTACGAGAGCAGCATCCGCGCGCGTCCTTCGCCGTGCACCGACCACCGGTTGCGGATGGCGCCGGGGTGCGCGATCGCGTCGCCGGCGGCGAGAGTCCACGTGCCGTGGCCCTCGATGTCGACGTTGATGGCCCCCTCGATCACGTAGACCGTGAGCTCGCCGTCGGACTGGAACCAGTCGCCCATGTACTGACCGGGCTCGACGATGTACTCCTGCACGGTCGCGTGGCGCGCGGTGCCCGAGGAGAGCACGCGGGTCGTGGCGGAATCCGGGTTGTCGGCGATCGGCACCCAGACGCCCTCATCGTGTCGCGAGACGTGCACGAGCTCGGGTTCTTCGAGCGTGGGCAAGAGCGCCGAAGGCGACAGCTCGAGGGCCTTCGCGAGTCGGTACAGCGTGACCAGCGAGGGCATGGTCTGCCCGCTCTCGATCTGGCTGAGGAACGGCTGGCTGATGTCGGATGCGGTCGCGAGCGCGCGCATCGACAGCTTCTTCGCGGCGCGTGCCTCACGGATGGCCCGGCCGAGCGAGACGCCGATCTGGGCTTCGCCCGTCGCGGCGGATGCGGTCGCGGCGTCGGAGGGCGCGGCGGATGCGGTCGCGGCGTCGGAGGGAGTCACGCGCCCACCCTAATCCTGGCCGGCGCAGCCCCCGCACTCACGTGTCGCAATCCGCCCGCCCCGGCGGCAGTTTGCGCCACGTGAGCGGGTGTCTTGTGGGCGGGTGTCTTGTGGCTCACGTGTCGCGATCGGTCGTGTCGCGTGGCGGTTTGCGCCACGTGAGCGTCGGACCACCCGGCTCACGTGTCGCGATCGGTCGTGTCGCGCGGCAGTTTGCGCCACGTGAGCGGGGTGTCTTGTGGGCGGGTGTCGCACTCCGCCCACGTCGACGGCCGAGCGCGCCGCGTGCTCACGTGTCGCAATCGGCCCACCCCGGCGGCAGTTTGCGCAACGTGAGCGTCGGACCACCCGGCTCACGTGTCGCAATCGGTCGTGTCACGCGGCAGTTTGCGCCACGTGAGCGGGCGTCGGCGGAGCGGGCGTCGGCGGAGCGTCCTCAGCCCGGCGGGGCGCCCTCAGCCGGAGGGCGCGCTCAGCGGGCGCGCTCAGCCCTGCGTGAGGCGCCAGACGCGCTGCCGGGTGAACGGCTGCACGAAGGGCCGGGTGCCGAGCGCTCGCGCGATCGCGTTGCCGATCGCCGGGGCGACCGGGTTGTAAGGCGACTCGCTCATCGACTTCGCGCCGAAGGGGCCGACGTCATCGCTCGTCTCGGCGAAATAGACCTCGGTCTCGGGCACGTCGGCGAACTGCGGCACCCGGTACGTGCGGAACACGGGGTTCACGACCCGCCCCTCCGGATCGATGAGCACCTCCTCGTACAGGGCGCTGCCGATGCCCTGCGCTGCACCGCCCTCGACCTGTCCGCGACACTGCGCGGGGTTCATGACGAAACCCGCATCCGCCGACTGGATCGACTGCAGGATCCGCACGGTGCCGGTCGTCGGGTCGACCGCGACGCGGGCGGCGTGCACGTTGAAAGCGAGCGAACGGAGGTCGCCGAGTTCGCTGCCGTCCGCCACCAGTGCGTCACCCTCGCGCTCGTCCGCGGGGGCCGCCGCGACGATCTCCGCGAACGCGACCGTGCGGGCCGGGGTCTCGACGCCGTCGGGGCCGACGACGGCATCGGCCGCATCCGTCTCCGTGAGGGCGGCCGCGACGGTCCGCATCCGCCCCTCGAGGGCCAGGCATGCGGCGTGCAGCGCCTTGCCCGCGACCGTGATTCCGGCCGACGCGAAGGCGCCGGTGTCGTGCGCCACGGCGTCGGTGTCGGCGTTCCAGAGCTCGAGCCGCTCGTGCGGCACGCGGAACACGGATGCGGCGATCTGCCGGTGCACCGTCGTCGTGCCGTTGCCGAACTCGGCCGTGCCGACCCGCAACAGGTAGGTGCCGTCGGGGCGGAGCGCGGCCGAGGTCTGCGCGATGTGACCTCGGGGAGCCATCGTCGCGATCATCGAGGCCGCCATCCCCTCGCCCACGAGCCATCCGTCGGGCGCGTCCACACCGTTTCCGCGGCGGAGCGCGGCCTCGGTCAGGTCGAGGCACTGGTCGAGCCCGTAACTGCCCCAGACCAGGTCTTCTTCGTACTTATCGGCGTCGGGATGCAGCGGGTCGCCCTCGCGCACCATGTTGATGCGGCGCAGCTCGAACGGGTCGATCCCGAGCTTGTCGGACAGCATGTCCATCGCGGACTCGACGCCGAGGATCACCTGCCCGAGGCCGTAGCCGCGGAACGCGCCCGAGGGCACGTTGTTCGTGTACACGGCCTCCGCGTCGAGTCGTCGGGTCGGGGCGCGGTAGATCGTCGTCGACTCGGCGAGCGAGTGGAACATCACGCCGATCGCGTGGTTGCCGTACGCGCCGGTGTCGCTGAGAAGATCGACGCTGAGCGCGGTGAGGCGCCCGTCGGCGGTCGCGCCGAGGTCGACGGCGACGCGCATCGGATGGCGCACCGACGCCCGATGGAACTGCTCGGTGCGCGAGAACTCGTACGCGACGGGGCGTCCGGTGCGCAGCACCGCGAGGGCGACCAGGTCTTCCGTGAAGATCTCCTGCTTGCCGCCGAACCCGCCGCCCACGCGCGCCGCGTGCACCCGGACCCGGTCGCGGTCGAGCTCGAGGACGCGACTCAGCTCGTCGCGGGTCAGGAACGGCACCTGGGTCGAGGAACGGATCACCAGGCGGCCGTCGTCGTCGAGCCAGCCCACGGCGCCGTGCGTCTCGAGCTGCGCGTGCGTGACGCGCGAGGTCTGCCACGTGCCCGAGACGGTGACCGCGCTCGCCGCGAGCGCCGCATCGACGTCGCCGTGGGTCTCGTGCATCGCCGCGACGACGTTGCGCGACGCGTCGGTGACGCGGTCTTCGGGCGTGCGGTCCGGATGCAGCAGCGGCGCGCCGGGGCGGCGGGACGCATCCGGATCGAACACCGCCGGAAGCACGTCGTAGGTCACCCGGATCGCCCGGCAGGCGGCGTCGGCGGCTGCGGCGTTCTCGGCGATCACGGCGGCGACGCGCTGGCCCACGAAGCGGACCGTGTCGTCGAGGATGCGGGTGTCGTCGGGATCGTCCTCGCGGTGCTCGTGGCGCCCGGTGGAGAACCGCGTGGCGGGAGCGTCATGGTGCGTGAGGATGACGACGACCCCGGGGATCGCGTCGGCCGCGGACGTATCGATCGCGGTAATGCGCGCGTGCGCGTGCGGTGAGCCGAGCACCCGCAGCACGAGCGCGCCGGGCACGGGCTCGTCGAAGGTGAACGGCTCCGTGCCCTGCACGACCCGCCGGCCCGCCGCAGGGCGGGCTGAGGTACCCACGCCCTGCCCGCCGGGCGCGTGTGCGGGTGCGGGTGCGGATGCTGGCGCTGCGGGTGCGGACGCCTGTGCTGCGGATGCTGGCGCTGGCGCTGCGGCCGTGGGTGCTGCCGAGACCGTGTCCCACTTTTCGCGGTGCGTGTCCCCATTTTTGCCGCTATCCGGGTCGGAAAGCGGCAAAAAGTGGGACATGCTGGGGTCCGACAGGCTGGGGTCCGACAGGCTGGGGTCCGACGCGCGGGGGCCCGACACGGCGCGGCCGGTCTCGCGCACCGGGCCGAGCACCGACTCGCGGATCGCGGCGCGGATGGGGCGGTACCCCGTGCAGCGGCACAGGTTTCCCTTCATCCGGCGGTCGAGGTCGTCGAGGTCGTCGGCGCAGAGGGTCGAGGCGGTGACGCTCATGCCCGGCGTGCAGAAGCCGCACTGGAACCCGAAGTTCTCCACGATCGCCTCTTGCACCGGATGCAGCTCGTCACCCGGAGCGAGCCCGGATGCGGTGACGATCGACGCGCCCTCCATGCGGACGGCGGGGATGATGCACGAGTGCACCGGTTCGCCGTCGAGGATCACCGAGCATGCGCCGCAGTCGCCGGCGTCGCAGCCCTTCTTCACCTCGGTGTGGCCGTGCTCGCGCAGCAGCGTGCGCAGGCACTGGCCGGGTGCCGGATCGGCCTCGACGGGCTCCCCGTTGACCTCGAACCTCATGCCGCGTCCTCCTCGAGACTGCGCCGGATGCGTTCCGCCAGCTCGGCGCTCACGGCGCGCCGCCAGTCGGCCTCGCCCAGCGGATCCGTGTAGTAGCCGTCGGCGGCGAGGACGGATGCGGCGAGCGTCGCCGCATCCGGAATCCCCTCGAACCGCAGCACGGTCGGGGTCAACGTCGCCGCCGTGACGACGAAGGTCGTGGAGTCGTCCTCGTCGTGGCGACCGGTCACGACTGCGCCGGACCGGCCGAGCTCGGCGAGGGCGATCTTCCGCAGCAGCGCGCGCGAGCGGAGAGCGGGGGCGGGGATCTCGATCGCGCGCAGCACCTCGCCGCGGGCGAGGACGTTCGTGCCGTTGCCCGAGGGGAGGCTCGCCACGGGCATGCGCCGTTCGCCGCCGTCGGGCGTCCAGATCACGGCCACGCCGTCGAGCGCCACGGTGAACGAGAGAAGCGACCCGGCCGAGAACGTCTGGCACAGGTTGCCGCCGACGGTCGCGGTGTTCCAGATCTTGAACGAGGCCAGGAGGGCGTTCGCCGCATCCGGGATCATGCCGATGGCGTGCCAGTCGGGCGGCGGCGACGGCAGGTCGCTCGCGCGGCCTTCGGCCCAGGCGAGCAGGCGTGCGATCGTGCAGGTCGCGCCGATGCGGAGGCCGTGCTCGTCGATCTCGAGGTCGGCCCAGCCCATGGTGGTGAGATCCACGAAACCCGTCGTATCGGGTTGCGGCTCACTCATCAGCCAGGTGCCGCCGGCGATGTAGCGCTCGCCCGGCGTCAACGCCAGATCGCCGCGCGTGCGTGCGGCGCGGAAGCTCGTGATGGTGGTGATGTCCACGGCTCTGCCTCGGGATGTTGGTCACATGAACAGGGTGCGTTCAGTGAACCAGGCACGGATTTCGCCTGTGTTTCCTCAGCGTATGCGCGCTGTCGGCGAACGGGCCGCGCCCGCGACAATCCGGCGGGCGTAGGCTCGATCGGTGAGCAACAACTCGGAGAACTCGACCACTATGCGCGCCGTCATGCACGACGCTTTCGGCAACCCCGCCGACGTCCTGCACGTCGCGGAGACCCCGCTGCCCGAGCCCGGCCCCGGCGCCGTGCGCGTGCGCGTGCTGCTGTCTCCCATCCACAACCACGACCTCTGGACCGTGCGCGGAACCTACGGCTACAAGCCCGACCTTCCCGCCCGCGCCGGCACCGAAGCGCTCGGTGTCGTGGATGCGGTCGGTGCGGGCGTCGACACCCTGCAGCCCGGCCAGCGCGTCGTCACCGGCGGCACGTTCGGCGTCTGGGCCGAGTACTTCGTCGCGCCCGCGGCGGGCCTCATCCCGGTGCCGGACGGCATCGACGACGCCGCCGCGTCGCAACTCGTCTCGATGCCGTTCAGTGCGCTCAGCCTGATCGAGTTCCTCGATCTCGAGCCCGGCGACTGGATCGCGCAGAACACCGCGAACGGTGCCGTCGGTCGGCTGGTCGCGCAGCTCGCGGTCGCGCGCGGCCTCAACGTGCTGGGGCTCGTCCGTCGTGACGCGGGTGTGGCAGAGCTCGCAGGTCTCGGCATCGGCAACGTCGTCTCGACCGAGTCCGACGACTGGCGCGAGCGGGCGGCGGCGATCACCCAGGGCGCGCCCATTCGCGCGGGTGTCGACTCCGTCGGCGGGTCCGCCAGCGGCGAAGTGCTGTCGCTTCTCGCTGAGAACGGCACGCTCGTCGCGTTCGGTGCGATGTCGTCTCCGATTATGGAGATCGCCTCGGGCGACGTCATCTTCAAGCAGGCCACCGTCAAGGGATTCTGGGGCAGCAAGGTGAGCTCGTCGATGGAGCCGGCTCGCCGCGCCGCGCTCCTCGGTGAACTCGTCACCCGGGTCGCCGACGGCACGATCACCCTGCCGGTCGCCGCCACGTACTCGTTCGATCAGATCGCGGATGCCGCGAACGCCAACGGCGAAGCCGGTCGCGTGGGCAAGGTGCTGCTGCGCCCCTGACGCGCACCGGTGTTCGGTCGGATGCGGAGCTTCGGCGCCGCATCCGACCGTCATTTTTGGCCGCAGTCCATGAACGCATCGTGAGAGTGTTCTCACGATTGCCCTGTCCGCCATTTGGTGGACAGGAGTGGTGTTACGTTAGCTTCCGTTCCGAACGAGTACTGGGGGTACTGGAACGGGACAACTGGGGGGTTGACCGGGGGAAATGGTCGCGCATGGGGACGCAGACCAACTTTTTTCTGGGGGTTCCCTCGCGATGCGGGGACTCGAGCCCGCATCGCGAGGGAACCAAGAACCCCGCCATCCGGGGTCGCCGACAGGGTCGTCCGACTTCCGCGCAGACGACCCGCGTGAGCGTCTACAGCTCCAGGTCGACAGCCGTCTCGAGCGCCGCCTCGATCGACCGCATCCACCCGTCCTTCAGGGCCGTGTTCTTCTCGTCGTAGAGCGACGATCCGTCGACGAGGTTGCTGGAGCACGCGCACACCATGCCGGCGCGCAGGCCGCGCATCCGGGCGACGATGTAGAGGGCGGATGCCTCCATCTCGACGTTGAGGATCCCCATACGCTGCAGCTGGTCGATCCACTCGGGGGTTTCGGCGTAGAAGGCGTCGTCGCTCACGCTGATGCCGGTGTGCGACCGCGTGCCGGCCGCATCCGCCAGCCGCGCGGAGTGTCCCGCGAGCGCGAGCGTGAGGCCCAGGTCGGGCACGGCCGGGAAACCCTTCGGCAGATACGCGTCGGTCGTGCCGTCGTTGCGGAAGCTGCCCTCGCTCACGAGCAGGTCGCCCGGCTCGATTCCGGGCTGCACGGCGGCCGAACTGCCGACGCGGATGAAGCTCGTGACTCCGACGCGGGCCAGCTCCTCCACCGCGATCGCGGTCGACGGGCACCCCATGCCGGTGGACGTCGCGGTGATGTGGCGACCCTTGTAGTAGCCCGTCATCGTGCGGTGCTCGCGGTTGTGCGCGACCTCGCGGACGTCGGTCAGGAACTCGGCGACGAGCGGAACGCGGAACGGATCGCCGGGCAGCAGGGCGACGGATGAGACCTCGCCCGGCGCGATGCCGATATGGTACTGACGGGCCGTGAGGCCGGCCTGGGATTTGTCGACGGGTGCGGACATAGTCGCTCTCCTTGCGGGTCTGGACGATTCGGATTCGTCGCAGTCCCCGCCCTGACCCGTCGAGGTCATGGTGATAGGACACGCTTCGCCGGCGAGATTAGCACCGCCTATGTCCTGGGGGACGCGGGCGCGGTCGGGCGCGGTCGTGTGGCGCGGTGGGGCGGGGTCTCTGGCGCGGTCGGTGCAAGCTAACTCCTCCACATCGCGTCGGCTGCGGCGTGTGGGTGCGTCTCGGGGTGCATTTTGGAGGAGTTGTCCCGTCGGCTGCGGGGTGGTGTGGTGCGGTGGGTCGCGGTCGGGATCGTCTGGCGCGGTCGTCTGGCGCCGTCTGCGGAGGCTAAATCCTCCACATCGCGTCGGTCGCGGCATGCGGGCGGGCCCAGGGCGACTTTTGGAGGAGTTATCGCATCGGTTGCGGGGGTGCCGTGCTGCGAGCATCGGCCGGGGGTGCGGTTCCGCGAGCGCTGGCGCGGATGCTGTGGGCGCGGGCGCCGACGCGGATGCTGCGAACCGCCCCGGCTCGACGCGCGCTGCGCTAGTGCGAGCCGCGCTGCCGTAGTGCGAGCCGCGCCCGCTAGGCGTGTACGACCGCGCAGGACGCGGAGCCGACGGCGGTGGCCGGGGCGCCGGGTGCAGCGGCGGAGCCGACGGTGGTGCTCGGCGCGTCCTGGGCGGTGGTCGATGACGCCGCGTCTAGCACCACGCCCTCGGGCGCCGCGGGGCGCCGGTGCAGCGGTCCGCGGAGTTCGCCGAGCGGACGACCCGAGCCGCCGTGCCGCGCGGCCACGATCTCGGCAATGGCGGCGACGGCGGTCTCATCCGGGGTGGCGCCGCCGAGGTCGAGGCCGAGCGGGGAATGGAGGCGGGCGATGTCCGCATCCGGAACTCCGGCGTCTCGCAGCAGGTCCGCGCGACGCGCGACCGTAGACCGGGCACCGAGCGCGCCGACGAAGCCGATCGGCAGTGCCAGCGCGGCCTGAAGCGCGGGGATGTCGAGGCGCACATCGTGGGTGAGGACGACGACCGCGGTGCGCTCATCGATGTCGTCGGGCCCGAGCGCGGCGAGGTACTCGTGCGGCATTCCGGTGTGCAGTTCGTGGGCGTCGGGGAAGCGTTCGGGGGTGACGAGCAACTCCCACACGTCGCACACGGTGACGGCGAACCCGGCGGACGTCGCGATCCGGCTGAGGGCGGCGGCGTGCTCGCCCGCGCCCATCAGCAGCAGGCGCGGACGCGGCGCCGAGACGACGACCAGGATCGGGGTGCCCGACGCGTCCACGGTGAGTTCGCTCTGGCCGCGGGTGCTCTGCGCCGAGGCGCGCGGGGCGGCAGTGTGCTGGCCGGAGGTGATCTGCACGGTGGGGTTCTGTGCGGGGGTGCTCTGCGGAGCACCGTCCGGAATGGCGGAGTTCTGGAGGGCGACGATCTCGCCGGCCCGGGGGCCTGCCGCGATGATCCCGACGCTGCTGCGACGGTCGGCGGCGGCGCGCTCGAGCGCGTCGATCGCGACGTGGTCGTCGGGGCGGAGCACGCTGATCACGGCGTCGATCGATCCGCCGCAGGCAAGTCCCGTCGCGAAGGCTTGATCGTCGCTGAAGCCGAAGCTGGCGGCAGTGCCGCTGCGAGTGTCGCCGCTGCGGGCGATGCCGCGGCGACCGCCCCGAGCGATGTCGTCGGACCCGGCGAGCGTGGCGAGCGAGAGCGCGACGGCGTCGGCTTCGACGCATCCGCCCGAGATCGAACCGATCACGCGGGCGTCCCGTGTGACGGCCATCGCCGAGCCGACGCCGCGGGGCGCGCTTCGGGCCACTCCGGTGACGGTCACGGTGGCGACGGTCTCTCCGGCACGCAGCAGCGGCAGCAGGTCGCGGGCGAGTTCGAGCATGCTCACACGCTAATCGCCCTGTGTTTCCTGCGCGCTACGCTGTGCGAACCATGCATCCGGCGCCCTCCGACACCCGTGTCGTCGGGTTGGTGCTGGCGGCCGGGGCGGGCTCGCGATTCGGCGGACCCAAGGGCCTCGCGCGCACCACCGAAGGCGAAGCGTGGGTGGCCCGCGCGGTGCGGACCCTGCGGGACGGCGGATGCGGAACGGTGCTCGTGGCGGTCGGCGCCGCCGCCGAGGAGGTCGCGGCGCTCGTGCCGCCGGACGCGACCGTCGTGCGGGCCGAGGATTGGGCGGTGGGGCTTTCCGCGTCGCTTCGCGCGGGCCTGCGGGCGGCGATTCCCGAGCCGGAGCGGGATGCGGAGTGGGAGCAGGCGGCCGAGTCGGAGCAGGCGGCCGAGCCGGAGCCGGCGGCCAAGCCGGAGGGGGCGGCGGAGCGAGAGCAAGCGACCGGGCCGGAGCGGGATGCGGAGCCGACGCCGAATGCGGCGCCGGAGCAGGCGGCGGAGCCGACGCCGGATGCGGAGCGAGAGCAGGCGGTGGACCGTCGCCGCGAGGCGGTGCCCGCCGAGCGGCGGGTGTCGTACCGCGGCCCGGACGCGGTGCTCGTCGTGACGGTGGATACCCCTGAGCTGCCCGCGTCGGCGGTCGCGCGGGTGATCCGAGCCGGCGGGCGGGGTGACGCTGGTCTGGGCCTCGAATCCGCGCTCGTGCAGGCGGCGTACGCCGGCCGTCCCGGTCACCCCGTGTTGATCGGTCGCGCGCACGTGCCCGCGGTCGTTGCCGCGCTCCGTGGCGATCGCGGCGCAGGCCCGTTCCTCGCTGCGCACGGAGCCGTTGCCGTCGAATGCAGTGACCTCTGGTCGGGCGCGGACGTCGATCGCCGCTGAGCGGGATGGTGCCGACGAGCGGTCGGTGTGCGCGGTCGGCGGCTGCGATGCCGGACGTCCGGTCGTCGTTGCCGGCCTCTCGAGTGCGGTCTCCCACTTGTCCTCCACAGGCCCGATATGTGGGGACTTATACACAGCTGACCGGGAATTTCTCCTGCAACCCGATGTCGGAGGCTCTCTGCAGAATGGAGTCATGGCCCTCACCGCTCTCGACCCGACCGACACGCACCTGGCTGCGCTCGTCCGACTGTCGAGCCATGCCGACGACGTCGCCGGCGCGCTGCTGGCGGACAACGGACCATCGGCGCTCGCCGATCCGGACCTCGTGCAGGCGCTCACGGTTGCCGGCGGCATCCTCCGGCGCGTCGAGTCGATGCTCGTCGAAGTGACGGGCGAGGCGTCGCGGCGCTCCGCCACCGCGGTGAGAGAGGCGCGGCTGACGACGCGGTGGGGGTGCCACGATGTCAGCGAGCTGGTTCAGCGCGCGACGCTCGTCGCCCCTGCGACGGCCGGTCGGTGGCAGCGTGCCGCACGATCCGTTGTTCGCGATGTTTCGCCGTCGACGGGCGAGTGGCTTCCCGCGCCGCTCCCGGCCACGCGAGAGGCGCTCCTCGAGGGGGTGATCGGTGTCGACGGCATCCTGGCGATCGCCGCGCCGCTCGCCGATCTCGACCGCCGGGTGTCCCGCGACGCGGTACTCGACGCGGATGCGGCGCTCGCCGCATCCGCCCGCGGGTGCGGTTCTGATTCGGCGCCGCCCGCCTCTGCCGATCTCCTGCGCTTGCAGGCGGCCGCGTGGTCGATGATGCTCGACCAAGACGGTGCGGAGCCGCGCGAGAGTCGGGCGCTTCGCCGCCGGGGCGTGAGCCTGGGTTCCCAGCGGGAGGGGCTCGTGCCCATCCGCGGGGAGCTACTGCCCGAGGTTGCCGCGCAGCTCCAGCGCATCTTCGACGCCCTGTGCTCGCCGCGCGCCGACGACTCTGCGGGTGGCGTGAGGTTTCGACCCGAGGGAGTGGATGCCGGCGATCCCGCCGGCGATCCGCTGGGCGAGCAGTCTGCCGGCGAGACGCGGGCCGACCAGTCCGCCGCCGAGATGCCGGGCGATGAGGTGTGGACGTCCGGCGTGCCGATCGATGACCGCCGGGCGCCGCAGAAGCGTCACGACGCGCTCGCCACCGCGCTGTTCGCGGCAGCGGCCAGCGGAGAACTGCCCACGGTCGGAGGAGCCGCGCCGACCCTGGTCGTCTCGGTGCGAGAAGACGACCTCGTGAGCGGCCGCGGGTGGGCGCACGCTGCCGGCACGGATGAGCCGCTGTCGATGGCGGCGGCTCGATGGGTGGCGTGCGCGGGAGTCCTGCAGCGTGTGGCGATGAACGGCGAAGGGCGCATTCTCCGACTCGGCACGGAGGAGCGGGTGTTCAACCGCCACCAGCGTCGGGCGATCGCGCTTCGCGACGGCGGATGCCTCACACCCGGATGCGGAGTACCCGCGGCCTGGTGCGAAGTTCATCACGTGACCGAGCACGCGCGGGGAGGGCCCACGCACACCGACAACGGGGTGTTGTTGTGCTGGTTTCATCATCGATTCCTCGATGCGAGCGGATGGGAGATCCGTATGAACCGCGGTGTTCCCGAGCTGCGGGCGCCCGGATGGATCGATGCGCAGCGCCGCTGGCGGCGCGTGACGTCTTCGAAGACCCGGCTGGCGGACCGGATCGTCCGGCGGACGTGAGCGGAGGGAGCGGATGTGAGCGGCCGGAGCGGTCGCGCACGGATGGTGCGGCGGAGCGGGCGGAGCGAACGCGCGCGGGTGGAGTGGGCGGAGCGAACAAGCCCGGGCGGAGCATGCGTGCGCGGGGCGAGGAGTGGGGTCCGCCACGTCGCAGTGAGCGGCATGCCGGAACGATGGCTGCCGGCGACGCGCTCATCCACCCTGCCCGGAAAGCTCGTGGGATGGCACGCTGGGTTCATGATCCTCGAGCACGCGATCCTGCCGGTGCGCGCCGGTGCCGCATCCGACTTCGAGGCGGCGTTCGCGGCGGCGCGCCCGCTCATCGCCGCGCAGCCCGGATTCCGGTCGCTGCGACTCTCGCGATCCGTCGAGACGCCGCAGCACTATCTGCTGCTCGTGGAGTGGGATTCCGTGGCGGCGCACACCGAGGGGTTCCGGGAGTCGGCGGCGTACGAGGAATGGAAAGGTCTCCTGCACCACTTCTACGAGCCGTTCCCGGTCGTCGAGCACTTCGTTCCGGTCGACGTCGATGGCGCGCGGGCAGAGTCGTCGTCCGGCGACACTGCCACCCCCGCGCACGCGGCGATCGCGCCCGAAGGAGTGTGACGATGAGCACGATCGACGACGAGCTCGCGGCGCTCCGGAGTCGCGCGTACGGGCCGGCAGCCGACATCTGGTCAGACCCGGCCGCGGTAGCGCGCTTGAAGGAACTGGAGGACGCCGCCCGCCAGGATGCGCTCCCCGGCACCCTGGAGATGCAGGAGCCGGCAGATGACCTCGAGGCGCTCTTCGGTGCGCCCGGATCGGCAACCGTTCCCTCCGGTACGCGCGAGCCCGTGGTGCCGCCGCGCCCGTCCCTCCCCGCACCCGTGTCCGTGCCGGTGCAGGCGTCCGCATCCGGGTCCGCGTCCGTGGGGTCTCCCTTCTCCGGCGCGATCAAGCACGCGGCTCTCGCCGAGCCGAGCTCCGCCGGTCCGAGCTCCGCCGATCCCGCCTTCAGCGACCCGACCGCGAGCAGCCGCCGTGCCGCCCGCGCTGCGATCCGCACGACTGACCGCGCGGACCCTGCAGCCGAGCTCGCCGAGCCGGCAGATTCCGCCGACCCCGCCGAGCAGGCCGAGCCGGCCACGGCCGAGCCGCCCCCCGCCCCCGCGCTGAGTCCTCGCACGCGATGGGCGTGGGTCGCCAGCCTCGTCGCGGCGGTCGTGATCACGGCGGGTCTGACGGCGTGGCTGTTCCCCTTCGGTGTTCGGGACAGCGCGCACGTAGACGCGCGGCTGTCGGCGCAGCCCGGAGGCGGTGACTCCGCGGTCACCCGACAGCTCGAGCAGTTCGGGACGCAACGCGACATGACCGCGGCCGACGCGATCTACTTCGGCGAGTACAAGGGGCTCGGGGTCTACGCCGTCGGGGACTGCCTCTATACGGCGATCACCTCCGACAACGACGGAGAGGGGCCGGGGCTGTTTTCCTCCGGATGCGGCGTCGGCCCGTTGCCGGCCACGATGGACGTGTTCCTTCCGGATGAGTCCTCGAACACCCAGTACTACGGAGGCACCTACCCCGCGCAGTTGGCGGAGGAATTTCCGGATGGCGGCATCATCCGCTTCACGCGCGACGGCGACAACGTCCTGGTGACGGAGGCGAAGAACCCGGCGCCGACCGGAGAGCCGAGCTGAACCCGAACGGTGCCGTTCAGCTGCGGAGGACGATGTTCTCGGGCTCTTCCCCGCGCAGCAGATGATCGATCTGGCGGCGAACGAGTCGCGCGATGCGCGGCTGCATGGCCGTCGTCGCCCCACCCACGTGCGGGGCGATGAGAACCCCCGGAAGCGTCCACAGCGGGTGGCCTTCGGGCAGCGGTTCGGGGTCGGTCACATCGAGTGCCGCACGGATGCGGCCGCGTCGCACGTGGTCCACGAGGGCGTCGGTGTCGATGAGCGGTCCGCGTCCGACGTTCACGATGAGCGCGCCGTCGGGGAGCGCAGCGAGTTCCGCATCCGAGATCACATGCCGGGTGCTGTCGGATCCGGGCAGCGCGAGGAAAAGGATCTCGGTGTCGGCGAGCACCGCGTGCAGATCGGCGAGGGCGGATACGGCGATGCCGTCCTCGACGCGCTCTCGGGAGGCGACCGCCCGAAGCTCCACCTCGAAGGGGGCGAGTCGCGCGGCGATCGCCTTACCGACGCCGCCGTATCCGAGCACGGTCACGCGGCGGTCGGCGAGGCTCTCGGCGAAGACGGGCGTCCACGTGCGGTCGCGCGCGAAGTCATCGAGGTGGCGCTGCACCGCGAGCGCGAGCCCGACGGCGAGTTCGGCGGTCGACGTCTCGTGCACGGTCGCGGCGTTCGCGAAGACGACACCGGCGGGCAGGTGCTCGGCGGCATCCTCGTACCCGATCGACTGACTCTGCACGAGCCGGGTGCGAACGCCCGAGAGGTGCTTCATCACGCTCCGCGCGCTCATATACGGCGGCACCACCAGGTCGATGTTGTCGCGCGGCGCGCTCTGCTGCATATCCCAGACGATCACCTCGACCCCGTTCGGCAGAGGTTCGAGATCGGCGGCGAGTTCGGGCGAGGGGACGGTCACGACGAGGGTGCTCACCCCTCGACGCTAACCCCGCGAGGCGAATCGCGGTGCCGATTGCGGTTCGGTAATCGTCTCACCGGGATCGCTGGCGCGAACGACGACCTGACCCCCTGTGTGGGTAAAACGGAGGACCGCGTTGTCGCCGTGACGTTCGCGCAGCCGCGCCCACCTCACCCCGCTCCCTTCGCCGATCGTGATCTCCGCGAACGCCTCGAAGTCGTCGGCCGTGCATCCGCCCTGAAAGAAGTTGTCGATCTTGACCATGACGCAGTTGCCCGTAGGCGTGTCGCCGGTGCCAGGTGCGTGACTGGTGACCACCGTGACGCCGAGGTAGTCCTCGAATCGCGTCACTTCGCCGTCGAAATCGTCGAGGTCCGGCGGAACTCCCAGTTCGCTCGCTTCAGACAGGGTCGCCACCACGGTGGGGTCGTACTGGAGGGCGGCAACGCTGATCGCCGCCCCAGCGACGCCCGCGATCAGCAGCGAGACGATCCAGGTCGCGATCGCACGGGGGCGTCGACGAGAAGCGGGTAAGACCGCGACGGATGCGGCGCTGCCGGCGGTCGCGCGCGTCAACGCATCCGCGCTCGCGTCCTCATCGGGGCGTCCCGAGTAAACTGGATGTGGTTCCGCTGTCGCACCCGGCGCGTGACCCTGACTCGTCGTCGGCTCGCCCGCGTCCGGGGCGACCACTGCCGAGTCACCTGCTGCCGACCTCCGGCGCGCGCGCCGTGTGGCCTCCAATTCTTGCAGGCGCGTCCGCGCGGCCGGGTCGTCGGCGATGTCCGGGTGGGGTCCATACGCGCGCTCGCGCAGCATCGCCAACTCATCATCCGGGGCGATGTTCACCCGCCCAGGATGTTCCACAATTATCGCCGCCCGCAACCCATCCCCGCCGCCCGCGCCTCGCCCCGCCGAGGCGGAGACGAGACGCGGGCGGCGGAACGCGGGCTCAGCCGGCGGCGACGGCGACCTCGTTCGGCTGCACGTCGAGCGTGGTCGTCGCGACGATCTCGCCGGTCGTGAGGTTCACGGCGTGCACCGCGTTCGCGGCGGGCTCGGTGACGTAGGCGATGTCGCCCGACACGACGATGGCCGGATGCGGATCCTGCCATTCGACCGGACCCTCCCAGGCGCCGATCACCGGGTACTCTGCGGTCAGGTCGCCGGTGGCCGGGTCGAGCACGTGGATCGCCCCGTCGGTGCCGAGGACGTAAGCGAGGTCGCCCGGGCCGCGGGCGATATCGCGGAAGGTGTATTCGACGCCCTCCGGCAGCGGCACGACGTCGAGGGTCTTCGCTTCCGTGTCGATCAGCGTGACGCGAGAGAGCAGGTAGCCCTCCGCATCCGGGTCGTCCTTGTAGTCGCCGACGACGAGCGGGCTCGTCTCGCTGACGTACGCGTTGCCCATGCGTCCGTAAGGCTGATCGGGTGACGCGAGCTTCGTGATCTCGCCGTCCCGGTAGATCAGTGCGCCGTTCTCGCAGCCGAACACGACGGCTTCGTTGGCGGCCGTGCCCTCGCCGTGCACGCCGGGGCAGTCGGCGCTGGTCGCGAGGACCCTGCCGTCCGCGCCCGTGACGGAGATCCCGGTGCGACCGTCGGCGTTTCCGACGGTCGTCAGAAAGGTGCCGTCCTCGAGCATGACCGAGACGCCGTGGTGCGCCTCGACGCCCGGCACCGTGGTGCTCGGCGGCAGCACGTCGTCGGCGTTCGCGAAATCGGACGTGTCGACGATCGTCGTGTCGCTCGTGCCGTCGGCGTACATGAGCGTCTTGCCGCCGTGACGCACGACGTGTCCGGGCGCCTCGGCGGCGAAGATCTGATCGGTGAACGACGGGGCGGATGCGGCCGCCGCGCCCGTATCGAGCACCTGGAACCCCTCGCTCATCGTCACGAGAACGTGACTGCCGTCGCCGGCGGCGCTCAGCCGGGTGAACTCCTCGGACGGCAGATCGGCGACGGTGTCGAGGCTCGCACCGTCGAGCACGAGGATGCCGCCGGCGTAGCTGATCGCGAGACGTTCGACGCCGGCCGACGCATCCGCCGATGCGCTGTCGGTGGAGGTGCCGGATGCGGGGGAGCACGCGGCGAGTGCCGCGACGGCCGTGAGGCTCAGCGCGATCAGGCCCGCGCGGGCCAGGGGGGTGCGATGCATGGAGGGTGTGCTTCTCTCTCTCGGGGTGGCACCGACCCGGTGGGCCGGTGGCCGGGCTCAGGGGGAGAGCCCGGTGGCGATGCGCTCGGTGTTGACGCGCATCATGGTCAGGTAGTCGGGTGCACCGCCGTCGGCGTCGGTCAGTGACTCGGTGAAGAGCTCGACGACGGAGATGTGCACATCGGCCTCCTCCGCGAGAGCGCGGACGAGGCGGTCGGGCGACGAGGATTCGGCGAACACGGTCGTGACGCCCGCGTCTTCCACGGCCGACACGAGATCGGCGAGGTCGGACGCACTCGGCGCCGCGAGCGTCCTGCCGCCGGGGATCACCGTGCCGACGATCCGGAACCCGAACCGATCGGCGAGGTAGCCGAACACGTGATGGTTCGTCACGAGCGCCCGCCGTTCCGGGGGGATCCCGGCGAACGCCGTGGTCATCTCCGCGTCCAGTGCGGTGAGCTCAGCGCGGTAGGTCGCGACGGCGGCGGCGACCGCATCCGCATCCATCCCGTCGATCGCGATGAGGCGCGGTTCGAGCGCGTCGACGACGGCGATCATGCGTGCCGGGTCGGTCCAGAAGTGCGGGTCGGGGGTGCCCGCCGCATCTCCCGACGCGTACGGGAGCACCTCGATCGCGTCGCCGGCGATGAATGACTCGACACCGGATGCGGCCGCGCCATCGAGGTGCTGCTGCAACCCCTCCTCAAGCCCGAGGCCGTTCGACACGACCAGATCCGCGCTCTGCAGCCGCGCCGCCTCCTGTGCGGAGATCTCGAACGAGTGCGGATCGGCGTTCGGCTTCATGAGCGTGACGACCTGCGCGTCATCGCCGACGAGCTCCGCCACGACGTCGCCCATGATGTTGGTCGAGACGACGATGAGGGGGCGATCGTCGGATGCGGACCCGGCCGCGCATCCGGTGAGAGCGATCACGGCGAGGGCCGCCAGGGCGCCCACACTCCGCAGCAATCGGGTCGTGCTCATCGTCCGGTCTCCACGAGGTGGACGGGGGCGGTCGGGGTCACGAACGTGCGCGCGATTCGCGCGGCGTCGGCGTAGTCGATCTCGTACAGCAGCCGTTCGACGGGGGCGTTCAGGTAGGCGCGATGGTCGTCGGCGATGAGACGCACACCGGATGCCGAACCCGCGGCGATCGTGTCGGCGACGAGCGGTTCGGTGGCGGCGAGGAGAGCGCCGGACGCCCCATCGATGACGAGCACGCGTCCGTCGGCGCCCAGCCCGAGAACGTGCTCGGCTGCGTCATCCACCGCGGTGACGGTCAGGAGCGGAGCCGGTGACGGCAGCACTCGCCACGAGCGTTCCCGGGTGTCGAGCAGCAGAATGCGTCCGGCGGCGTCGAGTCCCGCGACGGTCGGGCGACCCTCCCGGTTCGCGAAGCCCGTGACGGGACCCACTCCCTCGGGGTACGGGATGCGCTCGATGCGGACGGTGTCGGCCGTGACCGTCGCGAGCAGCGCGCCGTCTCGGCATCCGAGAACGGCGCCGACCCGCGTCGTGATCGTGCCGCGCGGGTCGACGCACGGCACGGTCGATTCGGCAACCGTGTCGCCGGTCGACTCGTGCACGGTCACCGCACCGGCTCCGTCGGTCACGAGCGCGAACGATCCGACGGGCACGACGTAACCCGCGTGCGGAGTCGTGTTCAGCCGGAACGACTCGACGATCTCGCCCTTCGACAGCGAGGCCGTGTCGAGGAGCACGGCGGCGCCGGTCTCGGCGAAGAACAGCCCGATTCCCCCGGTCGTCGACGAGTTCGTGGTCGCCACCGCGACGGCGCCCGCATCCGGGACGGTGCCGAGAATCCGCGGTTCTGCGCGGTAGTAGTGGAAGTGGTCGACGTGATCCCAGGTCCACACGCCGCTGTCGACGATGCGCACACCGTCGCCCGCGGCGAAGAGGTAGCGCCCGTCGCTGGCGGTCGTCGTGACCGAACCGATCCCGCCGATGTCGGTGGATTCTTCCGTCAGCAGGTCGAGGTGGGCGACCGCGCCGGTCGGGTCGACGGTCATCAGGTGCAGCTGCGGTTCGCTCATCTCGGCCGCCCCGCTGACAGCGCCGTGGGTGTCGGTGCCGTCGGTGGGCGCGTCGGGGGCGCTCGCCGGTCCGGCGCAGGCCGTGAGAGCGAGGAGCGCGGCGGCGATCGTCGGGATCAGGATCGGATGCGGACGCACGGGGTCCTTTCGAGAGCGGGGCGGGAGTGCAGGTGCCGCGCTGCGCCGCGGATCGTGCACGACAGGGCGGCGAAGGCGATGGCGACGGCGGCGACCCCGGCGCCCGCGGCGGTGCCGGCGTGCCACGACAGTGCGAGGCCGGTCGCGACGGCGGCGATGCCGAGAACGGCGGCGAGCAGCATCGTGGGCAGGATGCGGTGGGTCCACTGCCGCGCCGCGACGGCCGGGGCCAGCAGCAGGCCCACGACGAGAAGCGAACCGACCGCCTGGTAGGACGCGACGACGGCGAGGGTGACGAGGCCGACCAGCGCACCGTTGGCGATCGCTGGTCGGAGCCCGAGCACGTGGGCGACCCGCACATCGAACGCCGCGGCGACGAGCGCCCGGTGCGCGAGCGCGGCGACCCCGGTGCCGACGGCCGCCGCGGCGGCGAGGAGGGCGACGTCAGCCCAGGTGATGGCGAGGATGTCGCCGAACAGGATGGCGGTCGCGTCGGTGGCGAAACTGCCCGAATGCGAGATCACGATGACCCCGAGCGCCAGCATCGCCACGAAGAGCAGTCCGATGCTGGTGTCGTACGAGAGACGCCCACGGCGCTGCAGTGCGCCGATCCCCGCGCTCATGGCGACCGCGCTGAGCGCCGCGCCGACGAGTACCGGGAGCCCCCAGACCGTCGCGAGGGCGACGCCGGGCAGCATGCCGTGGGCGAGGGCCTCGCCGAGGAACGCCATGCCCCGGATGACGACCCAGGTGCCGACGACGCCGCACAGCACCGCGACGAGCGAGCCGCCGACGAGGGCGCGCTGCATGAAATCGACCTCGAGCGGGGCGAGCAAGGGGGGCATGGGAGTCGACCGTAACGTTAATGAGAATGGTTCTCAAATCGGTTAGGCTCGGATCATGCTGCTCGTCGACGACCTCATGTGCGCCGCCCGATTGGACGGCGTCACCGTGACGATCGGGGGCGTCAGGGTGCTGCATCCGCTCGATCTTCGCGTGCGTCGCGGGGTGCTCACCATGATCTCCGGACCGAACGGGGCCGGCAAGACAACGCTGCTCGAGACCCTCGCGGGCGTTCGAAGGCCGACGGCGGGCACGGTCGATCGCGCGGGTGTCGCCGCGTTCGTGCCGCAGCGCACGGCGATTCCCGACACGCTGCCGCTCACGGTCGGAGAGGTCGCCGCGATGGGGACGTGGGGGCGACGGGGCCGCGCCGCGCCCCGCGCCCTATCCCGGTCCGCTCGTCGGACGGCGATCGAGCGGGCGCTCGGTGCGCTCGATCTCGCCGCGCTGCGGAGGACTCCGTTCGCCGCGCTCTCGGGCGGGCAACGTCAGCGTGCGCTTCTCGCGCAGGCCCTCGCCCGCCGCGCCGACCTCGTTCTGCTCGACGAGCCGACGACGGGTCTCGACGACGAGAGCGCCACCCGCATCGAACGGGCGATGGATGCGGAGCTCGCCCGCGGCGCGACGGTCGTCTGCGTCAGCCACGACGCGGCGCTCCGTGCGCGCGCGCACGACACCGTCCGGATCGAGGACGGCCGCATTCTGCGCGCGGCGTTGTAGAACTGCAGGGTCCTAGAACCGCCTGGTCGGAAACGTGAACGGACCGACGCGCCAAACCCGGCTCAGGCCGCGGCGTGCACCACGGCGGCGATCGCCGAGCGGAAGAACCCGAGACCGTCGATGCCCGAGCGCATGGCGAGGCTCGTGTCGGGACCGAAGCCCTCCTCGACCGCGTGCTCCGGATGCGGCATCAGCCCGAGCACGTTTCCGCCGGCATTCGTGATTCCCGCGATGTCATCGAGCGAGCCGTTCGGGTTCACGCCGAGGTAGCGGAGCGCGACGAGGCCCTCTCCCTCGACGCGGGCGAGCGTCTCGGCATCCGCGATGTATCCGCCGTCCGCGTTCTTCAGCGGGATGACGATCTCCTGGCCGGTGGCGAAGTCGCTCGTCCAGGCCGTGTCGGCGTTCTCGACGCGCAGGCGCTGGTCACGCCGGATGAACTGCTGGTGCACGTTGCGGATGAGGCCCCCGGGGAGCAGGTGCGCTTCGACGAGCATCTGGAACCCGTTGCAGATGCCGAGAACCGGCATCCCCTTCGCGGCGGCGTCCTTGACCTCCGCCATGATCGGCGCGAGTGCCGCGATCGCGCCGGCGCGCAGGTAGTCGCCGTAGCTGAAGCCGCCGGGGAGCACGAGGGCGTCGACGCCCTCGAGGTCGTGCGAACCGTGCCAGAGCGCGACCGGCTCGGCACCGGCGATGCGGATGGCGCGCTGCGCGTCGCGGTCGTCGAGGGAACCGGGGAAGGTGATGACGCCGATGCGGGCGGTCACTCGACCACCTCGATACCCACGACGTCTTCGATCACGGAGTTCGAGAGCACTTCGTCGGCGATCCGGCGGGCCTCGGCGAGCACGCTCTCATCGACCTCTCCGTCGACGGTCAGTTCGAAGCGCTTGCCGATCCTCACCTGCGAGAAGGCGTCGGTTCCCATGCGCGCGAGTGCGCCCGAGACGGCCTTCCCCTGCGGGTCCAGAAGTTCGGCCTTGGGCATGACGTCGACGACGATCGTGGGCATGAAACGCTCCGTGGGTGCGCGGTCGGGCGGGCGTTCCCATGCTACCGGCCGCGCCCGCCGTCGCCGCGTCGTGGCGCTTCGAGCCCGAATCCGGCGCATCCTCGATCACCCGCACCGCGGGATGCTCCGTCTTCTGGGCTGTGGGCGTCACCGCGCTTCGGGATGGAGCCGGACTCTCGGCCGAGCTCGCCTCCGATCTTGCCCGCGACGCCCGTGCCCCGCGCGTCTATCTCGTGGAGCCCACCGGCGCCTTCGAAGACGACCCCAATGTCACCGACAAGAAGTTCCCGGGCAACCCCACCCGTTCCTACCGCAGCGTCGCGCCGCTCCGTGTCGTCGGGGAGGTCACCGACTGGACGCCGTTGACTCCCGAGGCGCGGCAACAGTGGCGCAGTCGGATCGTGGACCGTCCGCCGCACGAGCGCGGCGAGATCATCAACTGACCGGGACGGACTCGGCGAACGTCTCAGGCGTGAGCAACGGTACGTGAGCTGAGGCTCGGCCGCGGAGCGTGACCGAACCGTTACGTCGCGCATTCATAGGAAATCCTTGACCTCGTGAGAGCGGTCCCATAGGTTGGCGTGAACCCGGATTGGGAGCGCTCTCACAAGTCGCGAGGCGACACCGCATCCGGGTCACGAATCCCACACCACAAAGGAGTGACCTGTGCTTTCACGCGCCCTGCGACGCGTTGCCATCGTGGCAACCGCCGCTTCCACCACCGCTCTCGTCCTCGCCGGATGCTCCGGCGGAGGCGGCGACACCGCTGACGGATCGGATGGCGACGTCACGTTGACCGTGACGACCTTCGGCACCTTCGGATACGAAGACCTCTACACCGAGTACGAAGAGGCGAACCCCGGCGTCACGATCGAGGCGACCAACATCGACACCGGCGGCAACGCCCGCACCGACGCCTTCACGAAGATCGCCGCGGGGTCCGGCCTCTCCGATGTGGTCGCCCTCGAAGAGGGATGGCTCGGCGCCATCATGGAGGTCTCCGACCAGTTCGTCGACCTGAAGGACTACGGGATCGAAGACCGCAAGGACGACTGGGTCCCGTGGAAGTACGACCAGGGCACCGACGCACAGGGCCGGGTCATCGGCTACGGCACCGACATCGGCCCGGAGGGGCTCTGCTACAACAAGCCCGCGTTCGAGGCGGCCGGACTCCCGACCGACCGCGCAGAGGTCGCGGCGCTGTTCGACGGCGACTGGGAGAACTACTTCGACATCGGCCGCGAGTACCACGAGGCCACCGGCAAGGCCTTCTACGACCACTCCGGGTTCGTGTGGAACGCGATGGTGAACCAGCTCGAGGAGGGCTACTACACCAAGGACGGCGAGCTGAACGTCGCCGACAACCCCGAACTCAAGGAGCGCTTCGAGCTTCTCGGAGCGGCCACCGAAGACGGACTGTCTGCGGCGCAGGCCGCATGGGACTGGAACAAGGGCGAGTCGTTCCTCGACGGCACCTTCGCCACGTTCGTCTGCCCCGGATGGATGCTCGGCACCATGCAGGGCGCGATCGAAGGCGCGGGCGGCACCGCCGACAACGGCTGGGACTTCGCCGACGTCTTCCCCGGTGGCCCGGCGAACTGGGGCGGCGCATTCCTCGCCGTGTCGGAGAGCTCGGAGCACAAGGAAGCCGCAGCGAAGCTCGCCGACTGGCTGACGCAGCCGGAGCAGCAGGTCAAGCAGTCCGCCGCGGCGAACAACTTCCCCAGCACCGTCGAAGCGCAGGAGACCCTGGCCGCGGAGGCAACGCCGAACGAGTTCTTCAGCGGAGCCCCGACCGGCGCGATCCTGGCCGAGCGCGCCAAGGGCGTCGTCGCCCAGTTCAAGGGCCCGGATGACTCGGTCATCCAGGAGAACGTCTTCGGTCCCGCGCTGAAGTCCCTCGACCTCGGCGAGGCCGACACGCAGGCCGCGTGGCAGAAGGCCCAGGACCTCCTCGGAGAACTGGTCGGCTGATCCGTTGCGACGGTCGGGGTCTGCGCGAAATGGCAGGCCCCGACCGCCGCTCAGTGAGAGGACTCACATGACCGCGACATTGCCGTCGGTGGATGCGTCATCCGCCGCTCCGTCCGCACGCCGACCCGCAACCCCCGAACGCCCCGCCTGGCGCACGCGCCTGTCGCGCGCCGACTACCGAGGTGCCCCGTATCTCTACGTCGCGCCGTTCTTCCTGCTCTTCGGACTCGTGGGGCTCTTCCCCCTCGTCTACACGCTCGTCGTCTCGCTCTACGAGTGGGATCTCTTGAAGGGTCAGGGCGAGTTCGTCGGCTTCGGCAACTTCGTCGAGATCCTCGGCGACGGGATGTTCTGGAACTCGGTGTCGAACACGATCAGCATCTTCCTGCTGTCCTCGGTGCCGCAGCTGGCGGTCGCCCTCGTCGTGGCGTACCTCCTCGACCGCGGACTGCGCGCCCCCACCTTCTGGCGGATGAGCGTGCTGGTGCCGTTCGTCGTCACCCCCGTGGCGACCGCCCTGATCTTCTCCAGCATCTTCAGCGACGCCGACGGGCTGGTCAACAACATCCTGAACGTCTTCGGCATCGCCGATCAGGCCTGGAAACAGGACCGCTTCCTCAGCCACCTGGCGATCGCCACGATGGTGAACTTCCGCTGGACGGGCTACAACGCGCTGATCCTGCTCGCCGCGATGCAGGCGGTGCCGCGCGACCTGTACGAATCCGCCGCCATCGACGGCGCCGGCCCGGTCCGCCGTTTCTTCAGCATCACGATCCCCACCATCCGGCCCACGCTGATCTTCGTGATCATCACGGCCACGATCGGTGGACTGCAGATCTTCGCCGAACCACGGTTGTTCGACGTCTCGACCGCCGGCGGCATCGGCGGCAGCGATCGGCAGTTCCAAACGACCGTGCTGTTCATGTGGGAGCTCGCGTTCTTCCGTCGGAACTTCGGTGAAGCATCCGCCGTGGCCTGGCTCCTGTTCCTCCTCATCGTCGGGTTCGGTCTCGTGAACTTCCTGATCGCGCGCCGCATCTCGACAACCGACTCCCGGCGCGCCGCGAAAGCGCGCCGCGCCCGAACCCGCGGAGGCGACGCATGAGCATCAGCATCCCCGAACCCCTTCCCGCCCAGCAGGTCGACACCGTCGAACCCGATCCGCCGCGGTCGCCGCGACGGCGACGGCCCCGAGAGACCGGCAGCGCCGGCATCGGCAGCCGTCCGGGATTTCTCACCTACGGGCTGCTCGCCGCGTTCATCATCGGCAGTGTCTACCCGCTCTGGTGGTCGTTCGTCATCGGCAGCGGCACCAACGCGACCCGCAGCGAGACCGTTCCGCTCATCCCCGGCGGCAACTTCCTCGCGAACGCCGCGAAGGTGCTCGACGCCATCCCGTTCTGGCTGGCGCTCGGCAACTCCGTCGTGATCTCGGCCATCATCACGGTGTCGGTCGTCTCGTTCGCCACGATCGCGGGCTACGCGTTCGCGAAGCTCCGGTTCCGCGGCCGCGACGGCCTGATGCTGTTCGTCATCGCGACGATGGCCATCCCGACCCAGCTCGGCATCATCCCGCTCTTCATGGTGATGCGCCAGCTCGGCTGGACCGGCACCATCGGGGCTGTGATCGTCCCGACGCTCGTGACGGCGTTCGGTGTCTTCTTCATGCGGCAGTACCTGGTGGATGTGATCCCCGACGAACTGATCGAAGCCGCACGCGTGGACGGCGCCAGCCAGTTCCGCACCTTCCTCACTGTCGGCGTGCCCGCGGCCCGGCCCGCCATGGCGATCCTCGGCCTCTTCACCTTCATGACGGCGTGGACCGACTACCTGTGGCCGCTCATCGTGCTGAGCCCCTCGAACCCCACCCTGCAGACGGCGCTCAGCCAATTGCAGTCGGGCTACTACATTGATTACTCGATCGTGCTCACCGGTGCCGTCATGGCCACCATCCCGCTCCTGGTGCTGTTCATCGTCGCGGGGAAGCAGCTCATCTCCGGGATCATGGCCGGCGCTGTGAAGGGGTGACGGGCGGTATCGACACCATGATCTCCGCACTTCGAGAGGACCTCCGTTCCATGCCGCACACCAGTACCCCCCGGTCATTCCCCCAGGACTTCCTCTTCGGAGCCGCGACCGCCGCGTACCAGATCGAGGGTGCCGCCCACGAAGACGGACGCACCGACTCGATCTGGGACGCGTTCGCCCGCGTCCCCGGCGCCGTCATCAACGGCGACAACGGCGACGTCGCCTGCGACCATTACCACCGCTACGGCGACGACGTGGCCCTGATGAAGTCCCTCGGGCTGCAGACCTACCGGTTCTCGACCTCGTGGGCGCGCGTGCGCCCGGACGGCGGGGCGCTGAACCCGAAGGGCGTGGACTTCTACAAGCGCCTGGTCGACGAGCTGCTGGATGCGGACATCCTGCCGTGGCTGACGCTGTACCACTGGGACCTGCCGCAGGCGCTGGAGGAGCGCGGCGGATGGACGAACCGCGACACCGCCGACCGGTTCACGGAGTACGCGCTCGACATGCACGACGCGCTCGGCGACCGGGTGGGCGTGTGGACGACCCTCAACGAGCCGTGGTGCTCGTCGTTCCTGAGCTACACCGCCGGCGTGCACGCGCCGGGGCACTACTCGCCGACGGAGGGTGTGCTCGCGGCGCACCACCTGCTCCTCGGCCACGGTCAGACGATCCGGGCGCTGCGGGCGCGCGACGAGAACCTCAACCTCGGTCTGACGCTGAACCTGACCGTCGCCGACCCGGTCGACCCGGAGAACGCCGCCGACGTCGACGCCGCGCGCCGCATCGATGGCCAGTTCAACCGGTGGTTCCTCGACCCGGTGTTCCGCGGGGAGTACCCGGCCGACATCCTCTCGGACTTCGCGACCCACATTCCGGATGCGGCCGCCGCCCTCGAGCAGGCGATCCGCCCCGGTGACCTCGAGATCATCTCCACGCCGATCGACACGCTGGGCGTCAACTATTACCACGGCGAGTACGTCGGCGGCGCGCCGCCCGCGCACCCGCCCATGGGCGGCGACGCCCCGACCGACCGCCGGGGCGAGTCGGCGTTCCCCGTGTGGCACGACCTCTACTGGCACGATCGTGGCCTGCCGCGCACCTCGATGCACTGGGAGGTCGACGCGCCCACCCTCACCCGCCTGCTGTCGCGGGTGTCGAGCGAATACTCGGACGCCGCCGGCACGCGCTTGTTCGTGACCGAGAACGGCGCCGCGTTCGACGACGAGGCCGTGGTCGAAGACGGCGAGACGCACGTGCACGACAGTCACCGCGCGCACTTCCTCAGCGCGCACCTGACGGCGATCCTCGACGCGATCGACGCCGGGGTCGACGTCGGGGGCTACTTCTACTGGTCGTTCCTCGACAATTACGAATGGGCGTGGGGGTACGAGAAGCGCTTCGGCATCGTGCGAGTCGACTACGAGACGCAGGAGCGCATTCTCAAAGACAGTGCACACGGATACCGCCGCATCATCGACGCTCGCGCGTTGTAGTCTCGGCTGACGCTCCCCCGTACCGCGGGGGAGCGTGGTGCGCACCCCCGCCATCCGCCCCTCCGGGCGTCGGATGCCGCGGCGGCGCGGGGGAGAAGGAGTCATCATGGCCGGATCGGTGACGATCGAGGAAGTCGCTCGGGTCGCGGGCGTCTCACGATCGACCGTGTCGCGGGTGGTCAACGGGTCGACCGCGGTCAGTCCGGAGGCACTCGACGCCGTCCGGCAGGCGATCGATTCGCTGAACTACGTGCCCAACCGCGCGGCACGATCGCTGGCGAGCAGCCGCACCCTCGCGGTCGCCGTGATCGTGCCCGAAGACGTGCACCGTTTCTTCGGGGACCCGTTCTTCGCCTCGATCATCGCGGGCATCAACGCGACGATCTCCGCATCCGACTACGTGCTGACCCTCGCCATCGCGAGCAACGATCCCGACGACAAGATGATCGGCTACGTGCGCAGCGGCGCCGTCGACGGGGCGATCATCGTGTCGCACCACGAGGGCGACACGTTCGTCGACCGCATCGCCGCGTCGGTGCCCGTCGTGTTCGGCGGCCGCCCGACCTCGCTGACGCCCGAGACCTACTTCGTCGACGTCGACAACGTGCGCGGTGCGCGCGACGCCGTCGAGTACCTGCTCGGCCAGGGCCATCGGTCGATCGCGACGATCACCGGACCCCACACGATGGTCGCGAGCAACGACCGCCTCGACGGCTATCGGCAAGCGCTCGCCGCCGCGGGCGTGAAGCCGGGCGTGATCGCCGACGGCGACTTCACGATCCAGGGCGGAGCGGCCGCGATGCGCAGCATCCTGGCCCAGAGCACTCCGGATGCGGTGTTCGTCGCGAGCGACCTGATGGCCCGCGGCGCGCTGGGCGTGCTCGAGTCGGCGGGGCTCCGCGTGCCCGAGGACGTCGCGGTCGTCGGATACGACGACTCGCTGCTCGCGACCAGCGCCGCGCCGATGCTCACCACGATGCGCCAGCCGTCGTTCGGTCAGGGCAAGCGGATGGCGCAGGTGCTGCTCGAGCGCCTCGAGGGCCACGAGCCTCCCCACGCCACGGTCATGCCGACCGAGCTGATCGTCCGCGACTCCGCCTGAGCCCGGGTGGCGGCTGCGTGCCGCCCGCCCGGCTGGGTGCCGCCTGCCCAACCGGCCCGTGCGCCCTTCCCTCTGGGTTTGGGGCACATTCCTGCGTTTGGGGCGCGAATATTGCGCCCCAAACGAAGAATCGTGCCCCAAACCCGCGCCTCGGTGGGTGCGGTGCCGCCAGGGGTCAGGTCGGGTCGCCGCCGAGCGGACCGACGGCGGGGATGGGGCCGCCATCGTCCGCGCCGGTCTTCCGCCATCGGGCGATCGCGTTGCCGAGGTGGTAGATCACGAGCGCGGCAGCGGAGGCGAGCACGATCGCGCCGAGTTCGAACGCGCCCCAGCTCATCGTGAATCCGGCGACTGCCATGACGAGCGCGACGGCGGCGGTGTACTGGTTCACCGGTCGCGAGAAGTCGACGCGGTTGTCGACCCAGATCTTGATGCCGATGATGCCGATCAGGCCGTAGAGCGCGGTGGTCGCCCCACCCAGCACGCCGGCGGGGATCGAGTTGAAGACCGCCCCGACCTTGGGTGAGAGGCTGAGCAGCACCGCCACGATGCCCGCGACCCAGTACGCGGCCGTCGAGTACACGCGGGTCGCGGCCATGACGCCGATGTTCTCGCCGTACGTCGTGGTGCCCGATCCGCCGAACATGCCCGCGACCGTCGTCGAGACGCCGTCGGCGATCAGCGCCCGGCCGGTCGACCGGTTGGCGGAGGCATCCGTCATCGTGGCGACTCCGCGCACGTGCCCGACGTTCTCGGCGATCAGCACCAGCACGACGGGCAGGAACATCGCGATGGCCGACCACGTACCCGGCTCGGTGAAGTTCGCGAGCTCGAACGTCGGGAGGCCGACCCACGCCGCATCCGCGACCGAACTGAAGTCGAGCTGGCCGAGGACGGCGGCGGTGACGTAGCCGACCACGACGCCGAGGAAGATCGAGATGCGGCCGAGGAACCCGCGGAACAGCACGCTGAACAGGATGATCGACCCGAGCGTGATGCCGGCCACGACCGGACCCTGCTGGAAATTGCCCCACGCGGCGGGCGCGAGGTTGAAGCCGATCAGCGCGACGATCGCGCCGGCGACCACCGGGGGCATCAGACGGTCGATCCAGCCGAGACCGGCGACCTGCACGATGACGCCGACGAGTGCCAGCAGGATGCCGACGGCCACGATGCCGGCGAGCGCCGAACCCATGCCGGCGCTCGCTGTGGCCGCCGTCACGGGCGCGATGAAGGCGAACGACGATCCGAGGTAGCTCGGCAGCTTGTTCTTCGTGATGACCAGGAAGAGCAGCGTGCCGATGCCCGAGAACAGCAGGGTCGTCGAGACGGGGAACCCCGTGATCGTCGGCACCAGGAAGGTCGCGCCGAACATCGCGACGACGTGCTGCGCGCCGATCGCGATGGTCGCCGGCCAGTTCAGGCGTTCGTCGGGTCTGACGACCGCGCCCGGTGCGACGGTCCGGCCGTTGCCGTGCAGTTTCCAGATGGGCATGGTGCTCCTTTGTCGTCGCGGGCGAGGCATCCGCACTCACCGCGGGCCCCGCCTATTCTCCGCGAGACGGGATCTGTGCGCCGAGACTGCGGGTTTACCCCACTGTCTCGGCGCGAAGATCCCGTCTCGCGGACGTGGGGCGGATGCGGGTTACGGGCCCGGGTGCGGCGCGCGGGCGGATGCGGCGGGCGCCGGGTCAGGCGGTGAGGCGCTGCAGCAGCTCGGCGTAGCGGGCAGCCGTGCGAGCGACGACATCGTCGGGCAGCGCGGGCGGGGTGCCTTCTTTCTCCGGCCAGGCTGCAGCGAGCCAGTCGCGCACGATCTGCTTGTCGAAGCTCGCCATCCGCGACTCGGGCGTCGTTCCCTCGGCCCACGCGGCGGCGTCCCAGTACCGCGACGAATCCGGCGTGAGCACCTCGTCGGCGAGCGTCAGGACGCCATCCGCGTCGATGCCGAACTCGAACTTCGTGTCGGCGAGGATCAGACCCCGCTTCTCCGCGGTCGCCGCGGCGCGCGCGTAGATCTCCAGCGACAGGTCGCGCAGCTCCGCCGCGCGTTCGGCGCCGACCAGCTCGACGGTCTGCGCAAACGAGATGTTCTCGTCGTGCTCGCCCATCGGAGCCTTATACGCGGGCGTGAAGATCGGTTCCGGAAGACGGCCGCCGTTACCGAGACCCTCGACGAGCCGGATGCCGCACACCGTCCCGCTCTCCTGGTACTCGGCCCAGCCCGAACCTGTCAGGTATCCGCGTACGACGCATTCCACCGGCAGCATATTCAGATTGCGCACCACCATCGCGCGCCCCGAGACCGCATCCGGGATTAGCGAGTACGCCGCGGCGGCGTCGTCGGCGGACGCGCTGAGCCGGTGGTCGGCGGCCAAGTGATTCGGGATGCGGCGGCCACCGTCGGCGCCGGCGAGCCGGTCGAACCACCAGAGGCTCAGCGTGGTCAGCAGCTCGCCCTTGCCGGGAACTCCCGGCTCGAGCACGTGGTCGAACGCGCTCACCCGGTCGCTCGCGACGACCAGCATCCGGCCGGGGGTGGCGCGGGGGTCAGCCGACGCACCGGCATCCGACGCCCCCGCATCCGACGCATCGTCATCCGCCGCAACGGCACCGCCCGCGTCCGCGTCGTCGCCGGATACGTACAGGTCGCGCACCTTGCCGGAATAGACGTGGTGCCAGCCGGGAAGAGAGAGAGCGTCGGTCACCCGCCCATTATCGCGAGAAAGCGCAGCGAAGAAGCGCTATAGTCCATCTGGACTAGTTCATGAGGAGTACCCGTGCCCACCCCGACCCCGCGTCTCACGCCGCTCAGCGTCATGCTGCTCGCGTTGCTGCGCGAAGACGACATGCATCCGTACGAGATGATCCGGCTGATGCGTATCCGACGCGATGACCGCATCATCCCCCTCACGAACGGCACGATCTACCACACGGTCGAGCGCCTCGAGCGGGCGGGGCTCGTCACCGAGGTCGGCGTGGATCGTGACGGCAATCGCCCCGAACGAACGACGTACGCATTGACGGATGCGGGTTCTGCCGCGGTCGAAGCGTGGGTGCGACACGAACTGCCGCGCATCGATCGCCCCCTGGAGTTCCGGGTCGCGCTGTCGGAGGCCCACGAACTCGACCGCGCGACGGTCGCACAGCTGCTCACCGAACGCCGCGACGGGCTCGAGGCCGACGCGGCGCGGTTGCAGAACGAGGTCGACACCTCGCGCCGCGGCGGAACCCCCGAGCAGTACCTCATCGAGGTGGATCGTCATCTGGCGCTCGTCGCCGCGGACATCGCCTGGCTCGACGCCTTCCTGGTGCGCCTGCAGAACCCCGATCTCGCGTGGGGCGCCGACCCGTCGGCATCCCGCAGCGACCGCTATCTCTCGCAACGAAAGGCCGCACGGCTATGACATCCCCCACCGCCCCCGGCACCGGTACGACTTCCACCGGCAGCCGGCCGGAACGCAGTCCGTGGCCCGCCCTGTGGGCTCTCGTGATCGGGTTCTTCATGATCCTGGTCGACACCACGATCGTCTCGGTCGCCAATCCCGCGATCAAGGCGGCGCTCGACCCGGCCACGGCCAACCTCGACAATGTGGTGTGGGTCACGAGCGCGTACCTGCTCGCCTACGCGGTTCCGCTGCTGATCACGGGTCGGCTCGGTGACCGCTTCGGTCCCAAGAACATCTACCTGATCGGCCTCGCGATCTTCACGATCGCGTCGATCGGATGCGGACTGTCGGGCTCGCTCGGCATGCTGATCGCGATGCGGGCCGTGCAGGGTCTCGGCGCCGCGCTGATGACGCCGCAGACCATGGCGGTCATCACGCGGACCTTCCCGCCCCAGCATCGCGGCGCCGCGATGGGCTTGTGGGGGGCGACGTCGGGCGTCGCGATGCTCGTCGGTCCCTTGGCCGGCGGACTCCTCGTCGACGGACTCGGCTGGCAGTGGATCTTCTTTGTCAACGTGCCCGTGGGCGTTATCGGGTTCGTGCTGGCGTGGATTCTCGTGCCGAAGCTCGCGACGCATCCGCATCGCTTCGACTTGGTCGGCGTCGTCCTGAGCGCCACGGCGATGTTCCTCATCGTGTTCGGCCTGCAGGAGGGCGAGCGCTACGACTGGGGGCAGATCTGGGGACCGATCACGATCTGGATGCTGATCGGCGCGGGCGTCGTCGTGCTGGCGATCTTCATCTGGCAGCAGTTCCACACGCGCAGCGAGCCGCTCGTGCCGATGTCGCTCTTCCGCGACCGCAACTTCTCGGTGTCGAGTCTCGCGATCTCCACGGTGGGCTTCACGGTCACGTCGATGACGCTGCCGTTGATGTTCTTCCTGCAGCTCGCGCGCGGCCTGTCGCCGACCGAGTCGGCGCTGCTGCTGGTGCCGATGGCGATCGCGGCGGGCATCCTCTCGCCGATCGCGGGCCGCATCCTGGACCGCACCGACCCGCGATACCTGCTCGTTCCCGGCATGCTGGCGGTCGCCGGAGCGCTCGTCTGGTACTCGGCGCTGCTGCGCGTCGATACTCCGGTCTGGATGTTCCTGCTGCCCTCGGCGCTGCTCGGCATCGGGCAGGCGGGAATGTGGGGGCCGCTGGCCACGACCGCCACCCGCAACCTCGCGCCGCAGCAGGCCGGCGCGGGCGCGGGCATCTACAACACGACCCGCACGATCGGCTCGGTGCTCGGGTCGGCGGCGATCGCGGTGCTCATGCAGAGCCGCCTCGAGGCCAACCTGCCCGGAGCGTCCGGAGGCGCGTCGGAGTTCGCGGGCGGAACGCTCCCGGATGCGGTCGCCGGCTCCTTCTCGTCGGCGATGGCGCAGTCGATCCTGCTGCCCGCGGCGGTGATGCTCGTCGGCGTCGTGTCGGTGCTGTTCCTCCGCCGCACCCCCACCCGCTGATCCCGCCCCGCTGATCCCGCCCCCGCTGTTCCCGCCCTGCGATGACCGCGAGACTGCATTCGGGCAACGAGACGTTGGTCGGGAGCCGACGTCTCGCCGCGAAACTGCTGTCTCGCGGTCGATCGCAGGCGGGACGGTAGGCGAGGGGTGGCGATCCCGCAAGGCGGGGGACGAGCGGATGCGGCGCTGCGTACCGTGGCCCGCATGGCTCACGCACACTCGATCCCCCGCACCTTCGTGCTCTTCGGTGCCGTAGCCCTCGCGGGCCTCGGCCTCACGGCGTGCGCGCCGGAGGCCGCGCCGACCGCGCCGACCGCGACCGCGACCGCGACCGCATCCGCATCCGCATCCCCGACCGGGTCCTCGGAAGCCTCGCCCGCGCCGACAGACGCGGCCGCGAGTCTCGACTGGCCCGACACTGCGCTCGCGTCACAGATCGGCGTCGCGCTGTTCAACCCGCCGGGTTCCGACCCCGCGATCTCCACCGGGCAATCCATCGCCGGCCCGGCATTGGCGGAGGCGGGACGCACCATCCGCATCACGGCGGAGTGCGCCGGGTCCCGGATGCAGTACGAACTCCGCACGGCTCAGGTCGATGAGGACCAGCGCGTCCTCTTTACCGACACCGTCGCCTGCGGCACGCCGTCGACCGCGACCTTTACGGGCCTCAGTTACTCCGGACCGGTGCAGCTCGCCATCACGAACGCGGACGCCGCCGATGCCGGATGGGTGCAGGCGACGCTCGCCCCGTAGCGCGCACGGTGCACCCCAGGCCCGCCTCACGCCGCCCCGCGCGTCAGCCGGTGACGGCCCGGGCGGCGATGTCGGTGCGGAACTGCCCGCCGTCGAGGTCGATCTCCGCCAGCGCGCGGTAGGCGCGGTCGCGGGCGTCGGCGGCGTCCGCGCCGATGCCGACGACGCTCAGCACGCGGCCACCCGTGGCGATCAGGGCGTCGCCGTCGGTGGCGGTCGCGGCGTGCGCGACGTGCGTGCCGGGCACGGCGGATGCCGCATCCACCCCGGTGAGCACGCGGCCCGTCAGGGGCGCCGCGGGGTATCCCTCGCTCGCGAGCACCACGGTCACGGCCGTCTCCGCGGTGAATCGGGGGCGGGGTTCGTCTTCGAGGGTGCCGGATGCGGCGGCCAGCAGCAGCTGCGACAGCGGATCGATGAGCCGCGGCAGCACGACCTGCGTCTCGGGGTCGCCGAAGCGCGCGTTGAACTCGATGACCTTCACGCCGCGGTCGGTCAGGATCAGGCCCGCGTATAGCAGTCCGATGAACGGGGTGCCCTCCGCATCCAGGTGCCGGATGACGGGCTCCGCGACCTCGCGGGTGACCTGGTCGACGAATGCCTCTTCGCTGCCGAATCGGTCGGCGAGCCAGGGGAGGGGCGAGTACGCGCCCATGCCGCCGGTGTTGGGGCCGGCGTCGCCGTCGGCGAGGCGCTTGAAGTCCTGTGCGGGGCTGAGCGGGCGCACCGTGTCGCCGTCGCTGACGAAGAAGAGCGACACCTCGGGCCCGGCGAGGAACTCCTCCACGAGCACCGGGCCCGTCGTCAGGTACGTGGCGGCGTGGGCGAGCGCAGCGTCGCGGTCATTGGTCACGATGACGCCCTTGCCGGCGGCGAGACCGTCGGCCTTGACGACGTGCGGTGCGCCCAGATCGTCGAGGGCAGCCGCCACCTCGTCGAGCGTGCGCGCCCGGCGTGCGCGGCCCGTCGGCACGCCGGCCGCTTCCATGACGCGCTTCGCGAAGGCCTTCGAGCCCTCCAGCTGGGCGGCGGCGCGACCGGGGCCGAACACCGGGATGCCTTGCGCCCGGAGTCGATCCGCAACGCCCGCGACGAGGGGGGCTTCGGGGCCGATGATGACCAGGTCGACCGCGTTCGCGTGGGCGAAGCCCGTGACCGCACCGGGATCGTTCTGATCGAGGTCGACGAGTGTCGCGTCGCGACCGATGCCCGCGTTGCCCGGCGCGGCGAACAGCTCGTGAGGCGCCGCCTCCGCACGGAGCGCGAGGATGATGGCGTGCTCGCGCGCGCCCGAACCGAGGACCAGGATTCTCACCCGCACAGCCTACCGACGGGCCATCGTTCGCG
Source organism: Microbacterium sp. cx-55 (assembly GCF_021117345.1). Lineage (NCBI taxonomy): Bacteria > Bacillati > Actinomycetota > Actinomycetes > Micrococcales > Microbacteriaceae > Microbacterium > Microbacterium sp. cx-55. Next base: position 179,439 of record NZ_CP088261.1, read on the forward strand.
CCGGTGGCCGGCGCGTGCCCGGCACAACTCCTCCACCTTCGGCCCTCCGGCGCGTATCGGGCGGGTTCGGGCCAGGATTGGAGGAGTTGTGCGACGAAGTACCGTGGAGACATGGCCCGCCGCATCTCCACCGAAGAGGGACGAGCGGCGCTCGCCGGCGTCTCCGCGGCCGAAAACCCGAGTCGCACCGATCTCGCCACCGCCGTGCGCTATCTGCTGCAGCTGCTGGTTGAGAAGGCGCCCGGCCACACGGTCGAGGTGCGGGTTCCCCCTTTCGGCGCGGTGCAGGTCATCGAAGGCCCGCGGCACACCCGCGGCACGCCCCCGAACGTCGTCGAGACGGATGCGCGCACGTGGATTGCGGTCGCGACGGGTGCCGAGCAGTGGGCGGATGCGGCATCCGCCGGTCGCATCGTGGCCTCGGGCACGCGCGCCGACATCTCCGATCTGCTGCCGCTGCGCCCGTGACGCGTCGAGCCCGTCGCGGGTAACACGTTCGACGTTCGGGTTTGGCGGGCGAACTCGCGTGGCCTAACGTAGAAAAGGTTAGGCTTTCCTAACCAACCCGCGCCGGAGTCACCTTGACGTCTCCGCGACCGCCCCGACGGTCAGCGCCGGATGCCACGCCACTGCTCGCCGAGAGGTGCCCTCCCGTGTCACAGCGCTCTGCCCGCCCCGGTTCGTCCGCCCGCGCGGGATGGACGGCCGCACTCGCGCTGGCACTCGCGCCGATGGCACTGACCGGTGCCGCCTCCCCGGCGATCGCGGCCGTCCCGGCTGTCGTTGACGCCAACGCCGCTGCCTCGAGCGCCGCTGTCTCGAGCGCGGCAGCGACCCCCGCCGCGTCGTGCACGATCACCGCGGGCACCCTGACGTGGGGATTCAAGGAGTCGTTCCGCTCCTATATCTCCGGCACGATCGCGAAGGGCGCGTGGGAACCGACCGGCGGCGCCACCTACGAGACCCCGAACTTCGGATGGTCGGCGGCCACGGGGGAGTTCGATCCCGCGACCCTCGTCGGTGACGTGCACTACGTGGGCGGGGTGCACTTCACGGGGCACAACGGACTCCTCGACACCACCATCGCGAACCCGACTCTGCGCTTCGCCGCCGATGGCTCAGGTGCCCTCCTTCTCGACATCACGTCGCTCAGCATGGACGATGCGATGGCCGGCAACACCGAGAACGTGGCCTCTCTCGCGCAGGTGCCGATCGTGTCGCTCGACCTGGCCGCCGCGCCGCTCCAGTCGTCGGGCGACTCGCTCACCGTGACCGGCACGGCGGTGCCGACGACGATGACGGCCGAGGGCTTCGCTGCGTTCGGAAGCTACGACGCCGGCACCCCGTTCGACCCGGTGACCTTCTCGTTCACGGTCGAGTGCCCCGAACCCGAGCCGACGCCGGAACCGACCACGGAGGCATCCGCCGCGACCACGCCGACCCCGGTCGCGGCCTCCGCTGACGGCCCCGCCGACCTCTCGTGGATCCCCTGGCTCGGTGGCGGTATCCTCGCGGCGGCCATCATCGTCTGGGCTGTGCTGCGGCGCCGCACCTCCGGTGCGACCGGTGCTGAGACGGGCCCCGCCAACGCGGGCGACCCCGCGGGCCCCGCCAGCGCGGGGGACAACGGCGCCCCCTCCAACGCGGGCGACAACGCCGCCCCCTCCGGCGCAGACGCCCCCGCGACCCCGGACGACCCGCGCACTCCGGACGGTTCCGCGTGAGACGCCGCATCCGCCTCGCGGCCGCTCTGGCGCTGGCAGCCCTCGCGCTGTCGGGGTGCGCCGGGGTGACGCCGGCTCCGACGGCGAGCTCGGTCGTCGCCGATGCGAGCACGCCGCTGTCTGCGCTCGACCTCGTCGACGACCCGCGCGGGTACGTCGGCGAGTCGACGGCCGTGATGGCGGATGCGGGCATCGATCCGGTCGCGGATGACCCCGCGCAGGCGCTGCCCGCGACGGTCGTCTCACACGATTCCGCGGGTGACTCCTCGGTCACGGTCGACGACACGTCTCGCGTCGTGGCGATGGACCTGTCGGGCTCGATCGCGGCGACGGTTTGGGGGCTCGGGTTCGGCGACACCCTCGTCGGCGTCGATCAGGCCGTCACCTTCCCGGGCACGGAAGACATCCCGGTCGTGACGTCGGGCGGGCACACGGTGAACGCTGAATCGGTCATCGCCCTGCGGCCGACGCTCGTGCTCACGGACGGCAGCATCGGCCCCCGCGACGTCGTCGAGCAGTTGCGCGACGTGGGCATCGCGGTCGTCTTCGTCGCGAACGAGCCGTCGTTCGCCGGCGCCGCGCAGTTGGCGCACGACGTGGCGGCGGTCTACGGCGCTCCGGATGCGGGCACCCTGCTGGCCGATCGCGTTGAGGCGGACGTCGACGCGAAGATCGCCGAGATCGCGGCCATCGCACCGCGCGAGGACGGCGAGAAGCTGCGGATGCTGTTCCTCTACCTCCGTGGCAGCGCGGGGGTCTACTACCTCTTCGGCGAGGAATCGGGCGCCGACCAGCTCATCGAGGGCCTCGGCGGGATCGACGTCGCCGGCGAGCTGGGCTGGGACGGCATGAAACCGATGACGGATGAGGCGATGGTCGCCGCCGATCCCGATCTGGTGCTCGTGATGACGCACGGCATCGAGTCCGTCGGCGGAGTCGACGGACTGCTCGCCGACAAGCCCGCGATCGCTCTCACGGCCGCGGGCGAGCACCGCCGCTTCGTCGACATGGACGACGGCCAGATCCTGTCGTTCGGTCCGCGTTCCGCGCTCGTGCTCGACGCGCTGGCGCGGGCGATCTACGCGCCCGCATCCGGATCCGGCTCGTGAGCGCAGAGGTCGCGCCCGCCCGCGGACTCCCGGGGCGCCGGGTCGCGGTGTACGCGACCGGAGCGGTGCTGCTCGTCGTCGGCGTCATCGTGTCGGCCGGCCTCGGGCAGCTCGCGATCGCACCGCAGGAGGTCGTCGGCTCGGTGCTGCGGGCGATCGGCATCGACAATGGCTGGGCGCCGACCGATCCGCTCATCGAGCAGACCCTGTGGCAGATCCGCTTCCCGCGGATCGCCATGTCGCTGCTCGTCGGCGCGCTGCTGGCCGTCGCCGGCGCGGTGATGCAGGCCATCTTCGGCAACCCGCTCGCGGAGCCCGGCGTGGTCGGGGTCTCGTCGGGTGCCGCGTTGGGCGCGGCGGCCGCCATCGCCCTGGGCCTGTCGTTCTTCGGTTCGTGGACGACGGCGCTTCTCGCGTTCGCCGGCGGACTCGGGGCGACGCTGCTCGTCTACGGCGCCGCGCGCGCCCAGGGACGCACCGAGTCGGTCACGCTGATCCTGACCGGAATCGCGGTGAACGCCTTCGCGGGCGCGGGCCTGGCGATCCTCATGTTCCTCGGCGATACCTCCTCGCGCGAGCAGATCGTGTTCTGGCAGCTCGGGTCCATGAACGGATCGCGCTGGCCCGAGGTCGGGATCGTCGCCGTCGTCGGCGCGGTGGGGGTCGCGGTCGCGATCGGCCTGGCGCGTCGCTACGACCTGCTGGCGCTCGGCGATCGCACCGCCGCGCACCTCGGTGTGCACGTGGAGCGGCTCCGGATCGTCTCCATCGTGCTCGTCGCGCTCCTCACCGGAGTCGCGGTCGCGTTCGTGGGCATCATCGCGTTCGTCGGGCTCGTCATCCCGCACCTGGTCCGGATGCTGATCGGCCCCGCGAACCGTCCACTGCTCATCGCGTCGGCTCTCGGCGGCGGAGCGCTTCTCGTGTACGCCGACGTGCTCGCCCGCACCCTGATGCCGTCGGCGGACCTGCCGATCGGCATCCTCACCTCGCTGATCGGCGGACCGTTCTTCTACTGGCTGATCCGGCGCAGCCGCCGGCAGGGCGGGGGGTGGGCGTGAGTCGCATCGCATATTCCCTCTCCGGCGTCGGGTATCGCGTCGGCGGCGCCACGATCCTCGAAGACGTGACGCTCGAGGTCGCCTACGGGCGCGTCCTCGCGCTCGTCGGGCCGAACGGTGCCGGCAAGTCGAGCCTGCTCGGCATTCTGACCGGCGACGCGTCCCGCTCCTCGGGAACCGTGACCCTCGACGGCCGCCCGATCGAGGGGTTCCGGGCGCGCGAGTTGTCCCGCATCCGTTCCGTGCTGCTGCAGACGAATCAGGTGTCGTTCGGGTACACCGCCGCCGAGGTCGTCGAGATGGGACGCACGCCCTGGGTGGGGTCGGAAACGGCCGGACCCGACGACGTGGCGATCCCGCGCGCCCTGGAGCGAGCGGATGTGGCGCACCTCGCGTCACGCGTCTTCTCGTCGCTCTCGGGTGGGGAGCGCGCCCGCGTATCGCTCGCGCGGGTGCTGGCGCAGGACACCCCGATCGTGCTCCTCGACGAGCCCACGGCGGCGCTCGATCTGCGCCACCAGGAGGATGTGCTGCGTATCGCGCGCGATCTTGCCGCGCAGGGGAGGGCCATCGTCGTCGTGCTGCACGATCTGTCGCTCGCGGCCGCGTACGCCGATGACATCGCGATCCTGCACGAGGGGCGGATGCAGGCGATGGGCGCCCCGTCGGACGTTCTGACCGCGGAGCGCATCGAGCGCGTGTACGGCACGCCGGTGCGGGTTCTCGACGATCCCGACACGGGCCGCCCGGTCGTTCTGCCGCGCCGCTCTCGATAACGAATTGCGAACAACACTCACAGTTCGCGATCAGGTAAGGATAGGCTTTCCTAAGTTTGGCGATGTTCCGCCTCGCGTCTTCCCTGGCGCATCCGCCCCTTTCGAGGAGTCCTACCCGTGCAGAAATTACGAAGAGCACCGCTGTGGCGAGTGCTGGCGAGCGTGCTGACCGGCGCGCTGATCGCATCCGGAGCAGCCCTCGGGGTTGCCATCCCCGCCCATGCCGCTGACGGTTACACCGTCGCCGGTGCGGCGACCAGCACCCCGAACGACAAGATCACCGTCGCCGTGAGCGGTGCGGGTTACGCCGATATTCCGCTGCTGCCGGGGCAGCAGGAGCGATCTCTCTACGTTGCGCTGATCCCGAAGGGCACGGCCCTGTCGGAGATCGGTCAGGGCGGCGCCGTTCCGAACATCGCCGTCTCCCCCGACGCGCAGGGCAACATCGTCGGCTCGCTCGAGCAGTCGGCGGCGACGCTGGATCGCGCGAAGACCTACGAACTCGTGGCGTGGCCGTCGCGCTCGAACCCGTCGGATGCGAACCTCTACGCCCGTGCCGACGTGGCGATCGACTGGAACGCGTTGTTCCCTGCCCCGGTCGAGCCTGAGCCTGAGCCTGAGCCTGAGCCTGAGCCTGAGCCTGAGCCGACTCCGGTCTACACGGTTTCCGGGTCGTCAACGGTCGTTCCGAACGAGAAGGTCACCGTAGCCATCACCGGCGGTGGCTACGCCGACATCCCACTCCTTCCCGGTCAGCAGGCGCGTTCGCTGTACGTCGCGTTGATCCCGGCCGGCACCGATCTGGCCGGCGTCGGCCAGGGCACCGCGTTCCCGAACGCCGCCGTGTCGCCGAACGCGCAGGGGCAGATCTCCGGCTCGCTCGAGCAGAGCGCATCCACGCTGGACCGCACCAAGAGCTACGAGGTCATCGCGTGGCCGTCGCGGTCGGTCCCGACCAACGAGAACGTCTACAGTCGCTCCGCCGTGACGATCGACTGGAACGCACTGTTCCCGGCTCCGGTGCCTACCGTCACCGTCTCGAAGACGTCCGGTCTGGACTCCGAGGGCGAGACGGTCACCGTCTCGGGTACCGGATTCATCGCGAACGCTCCGGCGACGTCGGGCACCCGCCCGCCGCTCGCGGGCAAGTTCGCTGGCGCTTACGTCGCCTTCGGCTCATTCGCCGATGTGTGGCAGCCGTCGGCCGGTGCCGCGAGCACCGCACGTAAGACGTTCGATACCAAATGGGGCCTCCTCGCCGGGGATATGGCCACGGTGGGCGGATCGGCTGCGGGCGCGATCGAGATCACTCCCGAGGGGACGTTCACGACCACGTTGACGGTGTCTGAAGCCGAGGGCGCTCTGGTCGACGGCAACTGGGGTGTGTACACCTACCCGGGCGGCGGCGCGAAGTACGCGCCGTTCGAGACCTACACCCCGATCACCTTCGCTGCGGCCCCGGTGGAGCCGGTGGTCCCATCGATCACCGTGTCGAAGACCGCGGGCCTCGATCCCGAGGGTGAGACCGTCACCGTGACGGGCGCGAACTTCGACACCTCGGCCCTGGGGCTGTACGGCCCGACGGCCGGCAAGCCGGCTGGCTTCTACGCCCAGATCGGCTGGATCAACGAGTCGTGGCGTCCGTCGGAGGGCGCGGCATCCGGAGCGCGCTCGAACGCCTACTCCGCGTGGGTGCAGTCGACCGAGACCGCATCGCCGTACCTGAAGTGGACGACGAACGCTGATGGCACCGCGAACTTCTCGTGGACCGTCACGATCGACAAGGCCACCCTCGACGCGAAGTCCCGCCAGGGCGCGACGCTCGCGGTCTTCACCATCGGCGCGGGCGGAGTGGTCCAGGCGGCCAACGAACTCGCGGTCCCGATCGCTTTCGCCTCCGCCCCGGTGGAGCCGGAGGTTCCGGTCGAGCCCGAGGTTCCGGTCGGCGAACCGACCATCACGGTCACCCCGAACACCGCGCTCGACGCCGGAAAGACGAACGTCCTCACGATCACGGGCAAGAACTTCGTCGGCCCGGGTGCCGCCAACGGTGCGTACGTGCTGTTCGGTGAGACGTCCCTCTGGAGCGGCCAAGGAGCGCTTCCCGCGTCCGGCTGGATCGCCCAGGCGCACGTTCAGACGGGTCAGATCACGAACGGTGAGTTCACCACGACGCTGACGGTGCCCGCGGGCACGCTGGACGCGACGAAGAGCTACCAGGTCGCGACCTCGGCCGCCCACGGTCTGTCGATCACCGACCGTTCGATGGATGCGTTCGCACCGGTCACGGTCGCCGCTCCCGCGGCGCCCTTCGTGGGCTTCCCGCTGGGCGCTTCTGTGCAGCCCGGGCAGACGCTGAGCATCGTCGGTGGCGGCTTCGCTCCGGGTGACGTCGTCACCGCGGTCGCGAACTCGACTCCGGTGACGATCGGAACGGCGACCGCATCCGCATCCGGGATCGTGTCGTTCAGCTGGGCGGTGCCGGCCGGGTTCGAGACGGGCGCGCACACCCTGACGCTGAGCGTCGCCGGCGCGGTCGTCGCGTCTGCGCCGTTCACGGTCACGGCCGCCGCCGTGCTGCCCGCCGTCGAGGCCCCCGCGGCCGAGTCGTGCGTCGCGCAGTCGGTGTCGGGTGCCAGCATCCAGTGGGGAGTGAAGGAATCCTTCCGCTCCTACATCACCGGAAGCATCGCGAACGGCAGCATCTCCGGCGGCTGGGGTGCGGGCGCCGGTGCGTACAGCACCGACTCCGACCGCGGCCGGGTCAGCTACACCGGAGCCGTGCACTACACGGGTCACAACGGTCTGCTCGACATGACCCTGTCGAACCCGCGCATCCAGGTGAACAGCGCCACTTCGGCATCGCTCATCCTGAACGTGCAGTCGACGGATGCGTCCGGCAACGCCGCGGTCAACGCATCCGGGATCGTCTTCGCGACGCTCTCGCTGCCCGCCGCGTCCGAGTCGTCCGCCCGCATCAGCTGGTCGAACGCGTCGGCGACGCTGACGTCCGCGGGAGCCGAGGCCTTCGCCGGCTTCTACTCGGCCGGCACGGTACTCGACCCGGTGTCGTTCAGCTTCCCGCTGGGCGCCGAGGTTCCGTGCGACAGCACCACGACGGGTGACCTCGCCGCCACCGGTGGCGAGTCGTCCTTCGAGGTTATGTGGCTGGGTGCGGGCCTGCTCGCCCTGGGTGCGCTGCTCGTCGTCGCACGCCGCCGTCGCCTGACGGTCTGAGCGAACGGATGCGGCGCGCTCCGGCCGCCGCATCCGACCGAAGCGCCGGTCCCTTCGGGGGCCGGCGCTTCGTCGCAGGTGAGACAATGGGGGTTATGGCCGAAGAGCCGCAGGACCTCCCCCTTCCCCGCACCGTCGTCGACGACCGGATCGAGACCGTGCGTGTGCGCCGCGCCCCCAAGTACGGCGTGTTCCTTGTGCTCGGTGCCGCGCTCGGCGTCCTCGTGGCCATGATCCTGACCTTCGCGTTCGGCGGCACGGAGCGAGCCAGTGCATCCGGCGTCGAGTACGGCCAGATGCAGGTCTTCGGCTTCCTCGCCCTCATCGGCATCGCCGTCGGCGGCACCCTCGGCGGCGTCGTCGCGCTGCTGTTCGACCGGATTCTCAGCCCGCGCGCGCGCCAGGTATCGGTCGATCACGAGCGCACCCGCGTCGACGAGGTCTGACGTCCCACGCCACCGACGGCCGCGATGATGCGGTGGGGAGAGGCGCGTCAGCTGCGGGGCTTGGCCTTCGCCTTGTTCCGGTTGTGGTGGACGATGCCGAAGATCAGAGTGCCGAGAAACAGCACGACCCCGATGATCCCGAGCCAGAGCAGGCCCTCGAGCGCGAAGCCGACGACAGCGAGGATCGCCCAGATGACGAGCAGAACGATGATGGTCTTCATGAGTGGGGGTGTCCTGGGTCTGTGAGGGTGGAGCGGATCAGTGGATGCGGAGCTCGGCGACGAGAGGGCACGCGAACGGGTCTCGCGCAGACAGTCCGACCCGGTTGAGGTACCGGATGACGATCCCGTACGAGCGCAACAGGGTGGTCTCGGTGTAGGGCACGTCGAGGCGATCGCAGTGCTCGCGGACGAGGAGCCGGGCGTGCTTCAGCGCCGGACGCGGCATCGACGGGAACAGGTGGTGCTCGACCTGGTAGTTCAGGCCTCCCATCAGGAGCGAGACCCACCATCCGCCCCGAATATTGCGGGACGTCCGCACCTGGCGGGAGAAGAAGTCGATCTTCGCGTCGTGGGCGATCGTGGGCATGCCCTTGTGGTTCGGCGCGAATGACGCCCCCATCATCACGCCGAAGACGGCCAGCTGCACCCCGAGGAACGCGCACGCCATGCCGAGGGGCAAGAACCAGAACACGGCCGTCAGGTAGATGCCGAAGCGGGCGACGAGCAGAACGCCCTCGAGCCATCGGTGCGCCACATCGGCCTTGATCCCGTTGCCGCTGATCACCGAGCGGGCGGCGATCCAGTGCAGATTGAGTCCCTCGAGGGTGAGAAGGGGGAAGAACAGCCAGCCCTGGAAGCGGAGGAAGAACCGCACCGGCGCGCTCTTCACGGCCGCGACATCCTCGGGCAGGAAGTGGATCGTGTCGGGCATGATGTCGGGGTCCTTCCCGACGGTGTTCGGGTTGCCGTGGTGCCGGGTGTGCTTGTTCATCCACCACGCGTAGCTGAGGCCGACGACGAAGGTGGCGACGAACCGTCCCGCACGGTCGTTCCACTTCCGTGACTCGAACACCTGCCGGTGGGCCGCTTCGTGGGCGAGGAACGCGAACTGGGTGAACAGCACGCCCAGCGCTGCCGCGACGAGGAGCTGCCACCAGGACTCGCCGATCATCACGAATGCGACTCCGCATCCGATCGTCGCGACGACGAGCACGGCGAACAGCGACCAGTAGAAGGCGTATCGGCGCCGCAGGAGCCCCGCGTCCTTCACCTGGGCGAGCAGCGCGGAGTAGCTGGACGTGCCCCCGGAGCGCGCCCCGTTGCCCGGCCCCGTCGTGCGGAACGGGCTCGTGTTCGGGTCTCCCGACGGCACCGGGCGTTCGTCGACATCCGTGCGCGGGCCGTCAGCAGAACGCGACTCTCGAACCGTGGCGCGGTCAGACGGTGCGCGGTGCGTACTCATGCTGCTCCCTGGGCGTCATCAGAATGAAGAACGTTCCGGCGGCCAGGGTCTGGGGCAGCGCTCGATCAGGGTAAGACGGTCGCGCTCGCCGATGCAAGTCGACCCGGACGCGGCGCCGATGTGCATGTCCGCCGTGGTCAACGGGGTGTGCCGCGCGCGGTTACGGTGAATCGGTCACCCAACCGAAGGGACGTCGCCTGTGCCTCATTCGCGAGAATCACGTCTGGTCGAGACGTTCGTCACACTCACCGACAGCCTGGTGGCCGATTACGACGTCGTCGACGTGCTGCAGACGTTGGTCGATCGGGCCGTGGAGCTGTTCGACGCCGCGGCGGGCGCCATCCATCTCGCCGACAAGAACAACGTGCTGCAGGTGGTCGCCTCCACGAGCGAACGCAGCAGCTTCATCGGTCTCCTTCAGCTCAATGCGGGGGAGGGGCCGTGCATCACGGCCGTCACGACGGGCCGGCTCGTGACGGCCGAGAGCGCCGACGAACTGCGCCGGCACTGGCCGCGGTTCGCGGAGGCGTCGAAAGAACGCGGGTACGCGGGCGTCCACGCCATCCCCCTCCGCTTGCGAGACACGACGGTCGGGTCGCTGAACCTGTTCCGCGAAACCGAGGGCGCACTCAACGGCGCCGACGCCCGCGCCGCGCAGGCCCTCGCCGACGTCGCCACGATCAGCCTGCTGCAGCAGCGCACCATCCGGAACGCCACTCTCGCGGCCGAGCAGCTGCAACACGCGCTCGACAGCCGGGTCGCCATCGAACAGGCCAAGGGATACCTGGCACGCGCAGCCGGTGTCGACATGGACACCGCGTTCCGCATGATCCGCCAGTACGCCCGCTCCCGCCAGGAGCGCCTGAGCGACGTCGCCGCGGCGGTCGCGCGCGACGAGATGCCCCTCAGCGAGCTCGTCGCCGACGGCGCGTTCTAGCCGGGCCGCGCGGGCGGTGCGGGTGCGGGCGCCGCGGGGGTGCGGGCGCCGCGGGGGTGCGGCGAACGGATGCGGGCGCGGCCAGGGTGCGGGCGCCGTAGGTGACCCGTGACGTCATCGGATTCGGAGATGTCACGGGATTCGGAGGGTTCGGGCGCGTGGCATCCGAATCTCATCGCACCTCCGAATCTGGCGACACCGCGGGGCGGCCTCCAGGCGGGTGCGGGGGCGAGGTAGGGGCCGGTGCGCGGGGCGGATGCTGGCGCGGGGCAGATGCTGACACCGCTCAGGTGGATGCGGGCGCCGCGGGGGGGATGCGTGACGTCATCGGATTCGGAGATGTCACGGGATTCGGAGGGTTCGGGCGCGTGCGATCCGAACCTCGTCGCATCTCCGAATCTGGCGACAGACGGGGCGGATGCTGGGCGCGGGCGGATGCTGCCGCCGCGGCGCGTGGTGCGCGACCGACGTCCGCGTCAGGCGAGTTCGGCGATGATCGGGTGGATCGCGGCGTCGAACGCGACGACGTCGCCGCGGAGTCCGTCGGTCACGGCGACCGTCAGGGATCCGATCCACCACAGGCCGCGCTGCGTCAGGGGCAGTACCTGCACGTTCAGGTCGAACGAGTGCGCCCGGCGCCCGACCTGGCGCTCGTGGACGGCGATCGCGCTCGCATACGCGCGGTAGGAGGCGCCAGTTCCCGCGGCTTCCCGTTTCGCGTACGTCTCGCTCGCCGCCCGGGCGAAGGCGAGCGCGCCGCCGGCGTGAGGTTCGATCGCTTGCCGCAACTCGTCGGCCCCGTCGACGGGGAGGGCCGCGTAGGTGTCGAAGCCTTCCACGAGCGAGAGCGGAACGGGCGACAGGTGCGCCTGCGGCTCGACCGTCATCGCCCAGTACGCGCGCCATTGCCGCTCGAGCATCGCGTGTTCGTCCGTTGCGGACACCTCGACGGTTTCGAGGCCGCGAAGCGGCGGAAGCTCCTCCGGCGCGCGGATCCCAAGCACCTGGCGCAGATACAGCGCCGTCAGGACGGCCGGACTCGCGTCCTCGCGGACGATCCACTGCGGCCCTGCGGTGCTGCCCGGCATGGCGCCATTGTAGGGGCGCAGCATCCACCGAGAACCGGTTCCGCCGCACCATCCGCCGCGCGAGATGAGGGCCATCCGCCCGGATGAGGAAATCCGCGCCCGATTCCCCCTCCGCTCGGCCGTATCACCTCTTCGCAGACGCACTCTCACCGCGGGCACTTGCTCTTCTCGGCCGCATCCCGTCCGCGCGTAGCCCGTCCGCTCCCGCAGTCCGGCCGCGTGCATCCGCTCCACTTCTTTTCCACCGCAACCCGCGCGAGATGAGGGCAATCCGCCCGGATGAGGGGATCCTGGCCTGATTCCCCCTCCGCTCGGCGATATCCCTTCATCTCGGCCGCGCTCCTCTGCGCGGTCGCGTCCGCGTCTGTCCCGTCTCAACCTCCGCGAGATGAGGGCAATCCGCCCGGATGAGGGGATTCGCGCCTGATTTCCCCTCCGCTCGGCCGTATCCCCTCGTCTCGGCGGTCGCCGGCCCCCTCGTCCCGCTCCGCCGCAACCTCCGCGAGGTGAGGGTAAACCGCCCGGATGAGGGGATTCGCGCCTGATTTCCCCTCCGCTCGGCCATATCCCCTCTCCTGGGCGGTCGCCCACCCGCCCCTCGCCCCCACCCCCGCACCTGCCCCCGCACGCCCCTCGCCCCGCGCACCTCACCCCCCACCCCCGCACCGCACCCCGCCCCCACCCCCGAACCCGCCCCCACCCCCCCCCGCACCACCCCACCGGGTACCCGAAGCCCGGCGCGCGGGTAGGCTGTGCAGGTGGCCGCTCCCTCCCACGACCCCTATGCCGCCGCTGGCGTTGACACCGCCGCAGGCGACTTGGCCGTCGAGCTGATGAAGACCGCTGTCCGGCGTACGCACGGACCCGAGGTACAGGGCGGAGTGGGCGGATTCGCCGGGCTGTTCGACGCATCCGCGTTGCTCGGTTTCACGCGTCCGCTGCTGGCGAGCAGCACCGACGGTGTCGGCACGAAGGTCGCGATCGCGCAGGCCATCGACAAGCACGACACCATCGGTCAGGACCTCGTCGGCATGGTCGTCGATGACATCGTGGTCGTCGGCGCGAAGCCGCTGTTCATGACGGACTACATCGCCTGCGGCAAGGTCTTCCCCGACCGCATCGCCGCGATCGTCACCGGCATCGCCGCCGGATGCGAGGCCACCGGCACGGCTCTCGTCGGCGGAGAGACGGCCGAGCACCCCGGACTCCTCGGGGTCAATGACTATGACGTCGCGGGCGCGGCGACCGGTGTCGTCGAAGCCGACCGCGTGCTGGGCGCCGATCGCGTGCGCCCCGGGGATGCGGTCATCGCCCTCGCCTCGAGCGGTCTGCACTCCAATGGCTACTCGCTCGTTCGCCACATCGTCGCGGGCGCGGGCATCCAGTACGGCGACAACGCGGCGGACTTCGGTGCCACCTGGGGCGAGGCGCTGCTGGAGCCGACGCGCCTCTACACGACGCCCGTCCTCGCCCTCATCGACGCTCTCGGCGGCGGCGTGCACTCGCTCAGCCACGTGACCGGCGGCGGCATCGCGGCGAACCTGGCCCGCGTCCTTCCGCCCGACAGCTGGGTCGACGTCGACCGGGCGACGTGGTCGCCTGCGCCGGTGTTCCGCGTCCTGGCCGACATCGGTGGGCTCGAGCTCACCGCGACGGAGGGCACCTGGAACCTCGGCATCGGCTTCCTCGCCGTCGTTTCTGCGGAGAAGGCGGATGCGGCCGCATCCGTTCTGCGCGAGTACGGCATCGACGCCTGGCAGGTCGGTGTCGTGGGTGACGGGCCGCGGCCTGTCGGTGAGTTCGTCCAGGGGGCGAAGGGTGTCGACGGCGGCGCCGTGCGCTTGGTCGGCGCGTACGCCACACGAGACGGAGCGAAGTAACACCACATGTGCGGCATCGTCGGAATGGTCGGGCAGGGCCTGGTCAACCAGGACATCTACGATTCGCTTCTCCTTCTGCAGCACCGGGGGCAGGACTCCACCGGTATCGCGACAGCGGAGCGGAGCGGTGTCTTCCACGCCGCGAAGGCGAAGGGTCAGGTTCGCGAGGCGTTCCGCACGCGTGACATGCGGGCGCTCCTCGGCAACATCGGCCTCGGTCACGTGCGCTACGCGACCAAGGGGACCGCGTCGAACGAGGAGGAAGCGCAGCCGTTCTACGTGAACGCGCCGTACGGCATCGTCCTCGTCCACAACGGCAACCTCACGAACACGCGCGAGCTGACTGGCGAGCTGTTCCACACCGATCGCCGTCACCTGAACACCACCTCCGACACCGAGCTGCTCGTGAACGTGCTCGCGAATGAGCTGCAGTCCGTGATCTCCGGGCCCGAGCTGGATGCGGCGCAGGTCTTCCAGGCGGTGACCCGCGTGCACGAGCGCGTCGAAGGGTCGTACGCCGCGATCGCGCTCATCGCGGGGTACGGGCTGCTCGCGTTCCGTGACCCGTTCGGCATCCGTCCACTTATTCTCGGCATCCGCCGCGACGACGCCGGCGCCGAGGAGTGGGTCGTCGCGTCCGAGTCGCTCGTGCTGGAGAACGGCGGGTTCGAGGTCGTCCGCGACGTGCTGCCCGGCGAGGCCGTGTTCATCGACCTCGACGGCACGCTGCACTCGCAGATGTGCGCCACCGAGACCCAGCTCGCGCCGTGCTCGTTCGAGTACGTGTACCTCGCCCGCCCCGACTCGGTGATGAACGGCATCTCCGTCTACGAGGCGCGGCTGCGGATGGGTGACCGCCTCGCCGACACGATCGCGAAGCACACCCCGCGCGAGGCCATCGACGTCGTCATGCCCATTCCGGACTCCGCGCGTCCGGCCGCGATGCAGGTCGCGCGAAAGCTCGGCATCGAGTACCGCGAGGGCTTCTACAAGAACCGGTACGTCGGTCGCACCTTCATCATGCCGGGGCAGGCCGTGCGCAAGAAGAGCGTCCGGCAGAAGCTGAACGCGATGTCGAGCGAGTTCAAGGGGAAGAACGTCCTCCTGATCGACGACTCGGTCGTGCGCGGCACCACGAGCAAAGAGATCATCCAGATGGCGCGGGATGCGGGCGCCAAGACGGTGACGTTCGCTTCCGCGGCCCCGCCGGTGCGCTACCCGCACGTCTACGGCATCAACATGCCGTCCCGACACGAGCTGGTCGCGCACGGGCGCACGATCCCCGAGATCGCCCAGGAGCTCGGCGCCGACTACATGGTCTACCAGGAGGTCGAAGACCTGAAGGCCGCGATTCTCGAGGGCTCCGACATCACCGATCTCGACATGAGCTGCTTCGACGGCCGGTACATCACCGGCACCGTGACGGACGAGTACCTGGCCTGGGTCGAGGGCACCCAGACGTCGTGAGCGTGTCGCCGCGCCGCGGATCCGGGGCGACCCGACCCTTCGGACGATGACGCGCGTGGCGGCGGAGAGCCGCGGGCGCGTCCTGGCGGTGCTCGGCATCGTGCTCTTCGCGTTCTCGCTGCGGACGGGTGTCGCGTCGCTCTCGCCGATCGTCGACCACATCGCGCGCGACATCCCGCTCTCGCCGTGGCTGATCGGACTCATCGGCACGGCGCCCCCGGTCTGCTACGCCGTGTTCGGGATCGTCACGCCCGGCCTGGAACGTCGCTTCGGGTTGCAGCGCCTGGCCGTGATCGCGCTCGCCGTGGCGACGGTCGGTCTGCTCGGGCGGGCCGCCGCATCCGATGCGACGCTCCTGCTGGCGGCGACCGCGCTCGTGTTCGCGGCTGTCGGGGTCGGCAACGTGCTGCTGCCGCCGCTCGTGAAGCGGTACTTCCCCGGGCGGATCGGCGCCATGACGACGGTGTTCACGACCGCGATGGCGATCGCGACGTTCCTGCCGCCGCTCGTCGCGGTGCCGGTGGCGGATGCGGCCGGCTGGCGCGCGTCGCTCGGGCTCTGGGCGGTCTTCGCGGTAGCGGCGCTCGCGCCCTGGTTCGTGCTGTTGTGGCGCGAACGGATCCCCGTCGACGGGGCCGCCGACCGCCCCGACGAGTCCGTGCCGCCGCGCGTGCTGCGCCGGCTGTGGGCGCTGCCGACGACCTGGGCACTCGTCGTCGGTTTCGCGGTGACGTCGGGAACGGCCTACACGGCCTTCGCGTGGCTGCCGCAGATCCTGATCGATCTCGCCGGCGTGACGCCCGCGCAGGCCGGCACCCTGCTGTCTCTCTTCGCGGTGATGGGCTTGCCCAGTTCGCTGCTCGTCCCGGTCGTGGTGGCCCGGTTCCGCGGGGCGGTGGGGATCTTGTTCGGCGTCGCCGTCGCGTCGGGTCTCGGCGGTCTCGGCGGCCTCGCGTTCGCGCCCGCTGCGGCGCCCTGGCTCTGGGCGGCGCTGCTCGGCATGTGTCCGCTGCTGTTCCCGCTGGTGCTGGTGCTGTTGAACCTCCGCACCCGCACGCACGAGGGTGCGGTCGCGCTCAGTGGCATCGTGCAGAGCGTCGGCTACGCGATCGCCGCGATCTTTCCGTTCGGCGTCGGCATCGCCCACACCCTGACCGGCGGATGGGGCGTGCCGCTCGGGATGCTTGCTGTCCTGCTGCTCGCCGGAATCCCGGCGGCGATCATCGCGTCGAGGCCGCGGACCGTGGAAGAGGACTGGTCACGTCGTCACGGGGCGTGGTGACGGCGCGCCGGAACGAACGCGGCGACGACCAGCGGATGCGGACCGAACGCCTCGAGAGAGTCAGTGGGCGAGACGGCGCTACGCCTTCTCTTCCTCGTACTCGTCTTCGTAGTCGTCGGCCCACTTATCGACGTACTGGTTCTCGTCGGTCTCCGGCGGAGCGAGTTCACGCTCCAACGCCGAATAGTTCACTGCGGGGCTGTATGACTTCAGCTCCCGGGCGATCTTGGTGTGCTTCGCCTTTTGACGGCCACGCCCCATGCGAGACCCCCTCTGTTCTGACGTCGATTTCGTTACGTGCTCGACGCGTTCACGTGTTCCGGCTCAAGCCGGTAAGAGTAGCATTCAGAATAACACGGTGGCTTCCTGCGATCGCCGCGGGGGGCACGCTGCAGGAGGAACCATGAGCACGTATGCCGACGGCGGTACCGTCATCCTCGGGGCCACGCCCAATCTGCCGGCCCGTGTCTGGGCCGAGGCGGCGCGATACGCGGCCCTGTTCGGCACACAACTCGTCGTGGCGCACGTGGATGTCACCCGGTTCGTGACCTACGAAGACCCCGATGGGGTTCCGCATTCCGCTCCGGTCGACCTCACCCGTATCGCCGCGACGCACGAGTTCGAACGGGTTCAGGAGGCGGCGGAGAAGTTCCTCGCCCCGAGCGGAGTCGCCTGGACCATCCGCACACTGGTGGGTGACCCCGCGATGGCGCTCAAGGGTCTCGCCGACGAACTCGACGCGGCGGTCATCGTCGTCGGCACGCGGCGCCGCGGGTTCGGTGAGACGATGCGCGAGTTCTTCACCGGATCGGTGGCGGCGCGCCTCGCCCATCGCCAGCATCGCCCGGTGCTCGTCGTTCCCCTCCAAGAGTCGGTCGTCGGCGACGACGACCCCTGGAGGGACTGAAGCTCAGCGCAGGCCCGCGCTGAGCGCGCGGGCCGCTGCATCCAGCGATTCACCGAGCGCGTCGACGGCGGATGCGGGAATCTCCCCGCCCCGCGCAACGTGCGTGCGCAGTTCCGCGCGCACCTGACTGCGGAACTCGCCCAGGAGCAGGTCGGCGCGGCGCAGTTGTTCGCGAGCGCGCGTGCGGGGGTCGTCGCCCTCGGTGCCACCCGTCTCATCGGCGGGCGGATTCTCCCGCTCGGAGCGGGCCGCGGCGGCGAGGTCTGCCCGGAGGCTCTTCATCGCCTCGCGGACGTTGCCTCGAACGGTGTCGGCGATCAGGCGCACCGAGTCGGCGAGTTCGGACTCGATGCCCTCGAGGTCACCGGCCCGAGCCGTGACCTCTGCGCGACCGGCGTCGGTGATCTCGTAGACCGTCTTTCGCCCGTCGACCCGCTTGCTGACGAGTCCTTCTTCTTCGAGTTTCGACAGTCGCGGATAGATCGTGCCGGCGCTCGGTGTGTACGTGCCGCCCGTGCGATCGGCGAGCGCCTGCATGATGTCGTACCCGTGCCGCGGGCCCTCGTCGAGAAGGTTCAGCAGGTAGAGCCGCAGGTCGCCGTGGGAGAAGACCGGGGTCATCAGAGCGCCTCCGCTCCGCCATCGGTCGTCTCGGATTCGGGGGCCGACACCGGCTCGGGTGCCGGCTCCGACGCGCGACGGAGCACCGTGATGTCGCCCGAGACCGAGTTGGCGCGGATGTCGGCGAAGGTGCCGCTCAATTCGCCGATCGACCCGGTGAAGTTCGTGGTCGGGCCGGTTCCGCGCCCCGACTGCACGACGCCGTCGATGAGTACGGTGCCGGAGATGCTGCGGACGGCGTAGTTCGAGGGAAGGCCGCGGTCGAGGCGGACGGTGGCCTCGCCGCTCACGGTGTTGAGCGACGCCTTCTGCAGTGATCCGCTGGCGTCGACGAGCATGGCGCCGCCGACCGTGTCGATCGCGGCGCGGGTGATCGCACCGGTCGCCGCCACATCGCCCGAGACGCTGTTCGCGGTGACCGCGCCTTCGATGTTCCGCGCCTGCACGTCGCCGGAGACGGCGTTGACCACGAGGTCGCCGCGGAGTCCGTCGACGAGGACGTCCCCGGAGACGGTGTTGACGCGCGCCTCGGCGTGCAGTTCCGACACGAGCGCGCTCGCGCTCACGACGCCGAGGGTCAGCGCGACGTCGCGGGGAACGGCGACGCTGATCTCCGCCTTGGGCCCGCCGGAGCCGAAGTTGCGGAACACCTCGAGGAAGTTGTCCCACCGCAGCTGCGGGTGGTCGATCTCGACCTTGCCGTCTTCTGCGGAGATGCGCAGATCTTTGATCGTCACGGAGTGCACTTCGATGCGCGCGCCCGGTTCGTCGTGCGCGACGATGTCGATCTGGCCGCCGACGAGTCCGACCTTGAGGGCGTGGACGTCCTCCAGGTCGATCACGCGCGTCTCGCCGGGGTGGATGAGCCACTTCTCGGGGTTCATGTCGTCCTCCTCTGGATGAATGTCGCGATATATCGCGTTCTGAAGATAACACGATATATCGCGTCTTGGAAGGGCGTGATTGGTCGTGAACCCGGGATCTTGACATTGACGTTGCGTCAACGCCTACCGTCGGAGAAGAGAGGAGACGACATGGAGTGGTCGATTCACGAAGTCGCCCGGATGTCGGGAACGACGAGCCGCACGCTGCGCCATTACGACGCGGTCGGGCTGTTGCGCCCGAGTCGCGTCGCGGACAACGGGTACCGGCAGTACGACGAGCGCGCGGTGCTGCGGTTGCAGCGCATCCTGCTGTTGCGAGAACTCGGCCTCGGGCTGGCACGCATCCGCGCGGTACTCGATCTCGACGAATCGGAGACGACGGCGCTGCGTCATCACCTGGACGCGCTGCGTCACGAGCAAGACCGAATCGGCCGGCAGATCGCCGCCGTGGAGAACACGATCGACGTGTGGGAGAAGAGGGGAGAAGTGATGGTGGAGAAGATGTTCGACGGGTTCGATCACACCCGTCACCAGCAGGAGGTCGAGGAGCGCTGGGGGACGGAAGCGGCCGTCCGCTCCGACGAGTGGTGGACCGGTCTCGACGCCACGGCGCGCACCACCTGGCAGCAGGATGCGGCCGACCTCAACGCGCAGTGGCGCGCCGCGGCGGAACGGCGCGCGGACCCGGCCGGCGACGAGGCGCGGGACCTGGCCCGGCGTCACATCGCGTGGCTGGAAGCAATCCCGGGGATGCCCGCGTCCGCATCCGACGGCGACACTGCCGCATACGTGCGCGGTCTTGGCGAGCTGTACGTCGCAGACGCGCGGTTCGGGGCGAACTACGGCGGCGACGCGGGAGCGGCGTTCGTGAGAGACGCACTGAACGCGTATCTGGATGACCCGCGTTGAGCCCGAAAACGAAAGACGGATGCCGCGACCCCGAAGGGCCGCGGCATCCGTCTTCGTGACGAGGCGTCAGACGCGCTTGTTGCCGCTGATGACTCGGAAGAGGAAGGCGATCAGGGCGATCACGCCGACGATCAGCGCGACCCAGAGCAGCCAGTTGAGCGCAGAGCTCAGGCCGCCGACGATGGCCAGCACGATGGCGACGACGATGATGATGATGAGTGCAATGTTCATGGGTGACTCTCCTCGATGTTGTCGGACGCCCTCTCGGGGGGAGATCGCGTAGACGCCCGGATGCCGTTTTAGGCACGCTCCACGGTGTCATGGGGTCATCTCTCAGGTTGGGGGCTTGACGGATTTTGCGAACGGGTGATAGCGCGTAGTGCGCGGGGGAACCCTCTGTCAAGCCGCGGTCACGGGTCCGGAAGCGGGCCTATCGTCGGGCCCAGGCGGACGACGACCCGTCGCGGAAGGACCAGCCATGTCAGCATCCGGCCTCACCCGGCACTGCCTCACCCGGCACTGTCTCGAGCGGAAGGGCGAGCTCATCACCGCCCTTCGCGCGCGCTGATCACGGTGGTTCGTCTCGTTCGCGTGGATCCGCGCGCAGATCCCGGCATTTCCCGCACGCGTGCGGGCAGCGGCTTCCGGTACACGGCCCCGGATGGCGACTCCGCATCCGCCGCCGACAAGGAGCGCATCACGGCGCTCGTGATCCCGCCGGCGTGGACCGAGGTGTGGATCACGACCGAGGCGCACGGTCACATCCAGGCGGTGGGAACGGATGACGCCGGCCGCCGCCAGTACCTCTACCACCCGGATTGGTCGCAGCGCCGAGACAGGGGCAAATACGCCCGTGCGTTGGCGCTCGCCGAGTCGCTGCCCCGCGCGCGCGGACGTGTGACGGCCGCGCTGCGACGCGGAGACGAGTCCCGCGAGGCAGTGCTCGCGATCGCGTTCCGGATGCTGGATTCCGGCGCCATCCGCATCGGTTCACGGCAGTATCTCGCCCGTGGAGGCGGCCGCGGGCTCACGACGCTGCAGCGGCGGGACGTCAGCATCGAAGCGGGCGTGGTGACGCTCGACTTTCCGGCGAAGAGCGGTGTGCGCGCGCACATCGAGCTCACCGATGAAGACCTCGCGGTCGCGCTCGAACCGCTCACCGGGGCGCGCTCGCGCTCGACCGTGCTCGCGTATCGCCGCGGACGCCGCCGCGTGCCGCTCACCCCGGCCGATGTGAACGCCTACATCCGGGGTCTCACCGGCGGCGACTTCACCGCGAAGGACTTCCGGACCCTGCGCGGCACGATCGCGGCGGCCGACGCGCTCGCGCGCATCGGGCCCGTGGAGACGAAGCGGGCGCGGAAGATCAGCGAGCGCGAGGCCGTGAAAGCGACCGCGGCGACCCTCGGCAATACCCCGTCGGTGGCGCGCAGCAGCTACATCGACCCGCGGGTGTGGAAGGCGTACGGCAAGGGGCACCTGCTCGATCTCACGATCTCGCCCGAGACGGCCCTCCGCAACCTCGTCGAGGGCTGACCCCCGCGCGAGGTCTTCGCGCGGGGGGCCGGAATAGGATCTGGTGCCATGTCGATCTGGTACCGGTGATGTTCAACGCTGCGATCGGGCTGATCGTTCTGAGCGCTCTGGGAGCGGCCATGGTGGGGTGGGCCGTCCCGTTGTACACATTCATCCGCGAGAACATGGCGCAGGCTCTGGGGCGTGCGAGCCGGGTGCTCTTTTCCACGGAACGTGGATGGATGCTGCTCGTCGGGTTCGGGGCGGTCGTGGAGGTCATTGCGGTCGCGTGGTTCGTGTCGATGCTGCACGCGACAGCGGCGTGGAGCGGGGCCAATGGGTCGTCCGCGACCGTGGTCGGCTACTTCGCGAGTGCGGTGCTGGCGGTCCTCGCGCTGTGGGTGGGGGTTCCGATCCGCAATGCTCTGAGACCGGTCATCGCCCGTGAATGGGTGGCGACCCTCATCGCGGTGAGCATCCCGGTGGTGTGCGTGGTCGTCTCGTGGTGGTGTGCCTTCGCTCTGTGGGCGGCGAAGTAGGAGCGGTCGTCGAATCGTGGGCCGCAATCGCGAGGACGCGGGGCCATGAGTCGAGAAGCATCCCGCCCGCAGCGAGAAGCGCCGCACCGGCCGAACTACTCTGGGCGCGTGGCATCTCGCAGCGGGTTCTCGTGGGCGCATCTGGGGCTCGTCGTGCTCGGCGGTGCGCTCGGCACGGCTGCACGCGCCGGGCTGCTCCTCATCGCGGTGCCGGTGTGGCAGACCCTTGTCGTGCCGGTGATCAACCTGCTCGGCGGGCTGCTGCTCGGTGTCCTCACCGGGTTGCTCGTGCGACACGGCGACACGTCGCGCGCGCGGGCGGCGCGGCAGTTCTTCGGCACCGGAGTGCTCGGCGGGTTCACGACCTACAGCACCTTCGCGCTGCAGGCAGCGGAGGGTGCCTCGCTCTGGCTGACCCTCGGCACCGCGGTTCTCGGGGTGGTCGCCGCGCTCGTCGGGCTGCGGCTCGCGCGGGGGCCGCATGGCGAGCCCCGCGGCAGCGCACGTGGGGCGGCGACCCCGTGAGCCCCGCCGTCTTCGTGCTCGTTGCGGTCGCCGGTGGCGTCGGGGCCGGGCTCCGGTACGTGCTCGACCTGTGGGTGACGTCGATCGCGGGCACGCGTTTCCCGTGGGGAACGCTCGTCATCAACGTCGTGGGCTCGTTCGCGCTCGGGCTGCTCGTCGGAGCGGTGACGGATGCCGACATCCTCGCCGTCATCGGCATCGGAATCCTCGGCGGTTTCACGACCTTCAGTTCCGTGGCCACCGCGAGCGCCGTGCTCTGGGACGAGCGGCGGAACACTGCATCCGTCGTCAACGCCCTGGGGACCCTGGTGCTCACGGTCGCTGCGGCCTCCGGCGGCCTCGCGCTCGCCGCACTGCTCGCCTGACGCGCTGCTCGCCTGACGCCCTGACGCCCTGACGCCCTGACGCTCCGCCGTTCTTCCGCTCGCAACCGGAGATCGCGGCACCCCCGCGTGCGATACTTGGCTCGATACAGCCATGTATCGTGCCGCATCGCGGCGACGCCTCCTTCCCCCGGTTCGCGCCGGCCGTCACGAAAGCGCGCCCGTGTCTTCACTCGCCGTCCTGAGTCTCAAGAACCGCGCGCTGATCGCGCTCATCACGATCGTGGCGGCCATCTTCGGCTCGCTCGCTCTCGTGAACGCCAAGCAGGAACTCATTCCGTCGATCGAGCTTCCGGTGCTGTCGATCGTGACGACCTACCCGGGAGCCTCTCCCGACGTCGTGAACAACGATGTCTCGACGCCGATCGAGACCGCGATCCAGGGCGTGCCGGGGCTCGAGTCGACGACCGCCACGAGCACGACCAACGCGTCCATCATCCAGGCGTCGTTCACCTACGGCACTGATCTCGCGACCTCCGAGCAGAAGATCCTGCAGGCCATCAACCGCATCGAGTCGCAGCTGCCGGCCGATGTCGAGCCGAACGTGATCTCGGCGAGCATCGACGACTTCCCTGTGGTGCAGATCGCGGTCACCGGCTACGACGATGAAGCCGCCGCGCAGTCCGCCCTCGAATCGAGCGTGGTTCCCGAGCTCCAGGACGTCGACGGCGTCAACGCCGCGCAGATCGTCGGCGGCATCGGTGAGCGCATCACGATCACCCCCGATCAGGCGGCACTCGCCGAGCGCGGATTCACGCAGCAGGCGATCACCGACGCGCTCGATGCGAACGGCGTGCTGTTCCCGGGCGGCGAGATCACCCAGTCCGATCAGACCCTGACGGTGCAGACGGGCGCGAAGATCACGTCGGTCGACGAGCTCGCATCGCTGCCGCTCGTGCCGACGGATGCGGCGCAGTTCGGTGCGGGCGCCGTCACGATCGGCGACGTCGCGGCCGTGGCCGAGGTGGCCGACCCCGTCACGTCGATCTCCCGGGTCGACGGCGAAGCGGCGCTCACGATCGCGGTGACCAAGCTCCCGTCGGCCAACACGGTCGACGTGTCGCGCGGCATCCTGGACGTGCTGCCCACGCTCGAAGATGACGTGCCCGGCGCAACCTTCACCGTGGTCTTCGACCAGGCGCCGTTCATCCAGCAGTCGATCGAAGCGCTCGCTCAGGAGGGCCTGCTCGGCCTCGTCTTCGCGGTGCTCGTGATCCTGCTCTTCTTGCTCTCGGTGCGTTCCACGCTCGTGACCGCGATCTCGATTCCGACGAGCGTGCTGATCACGTTCATCGGAATCCAGGCCTTCGGGTACTCCCTCAACATCCTCACCCTCGGTGCCCTGACGATCGCCATCGGCCGCGTCGTGGACGACTCGATCGTCGTGATCGAGAACATCAAACGGCATTACGTGCGGGGCGCCGACAAGCTCGCCTCGATCCTGCTCGCCGTCCGGGAGGTGGCCGCGGCGATCACCGCGTCGACCCTGACGACCGTCGCCGTCTTCCTGCCGATCGCGTTCGTCGGAGACCTGACGGGCGAACTGTTCCGCCCCTTTGCGCTGACCGTTACGATCGCGATGGTCTCGTCGCTCCTCGTGGCGCTGACCATCGTGCCCGTGCTGGCGTACTGGTTCCTGCGCCCCGGCAAGCCTGTCCTCGACGAGAACGGTGCGCAGATCGATCCGGAGGACCCGGCCGCGCCGCCGAGCCGGCTGCAGAAGGCGTACCTGCCGGCGCTGCGGTGGACGCTCTCGCACGGCTTCATCACCCTGCTCCTCGCGGTCGTCGTGCTCGCCGGCACGCTCCTCGCCGTGCCGCTGATGAAGGTCAACTTCCTCGGCGACAGCGGTCAGAACACGCTCACCGTGACCCAGGAGCTGGCGCCGGCCGCGAGCCTCGACGCCGAAGACGCCGCCGCGCAGCGCGTAGAGCAGGCGCTCGTCGACCTCGACGGCGTGCAGACCGTGCAGGTCTCGATCGGTTCGACCGGTTCGGCGCTGCGCGACGCGTTCAGCGGTGGGGGCGCCGGAGTCACCTACTCGATCACGACGGATGCGGACGCAGACCAGGCCGAGGTGCGCGCTGCGGTGCAGTCCGCGGTCGCCGACCTCGACGACGTCGGCACCATCACGGTCGCCGCGGCCGGCGGTGGATTCGGCTCGAGCGACATCGAGGTCGACGTCACCGCGCCCGATGCGAGCACGCTCCAGAACGCGACGGATGCGGTCGTCGCGTCGCTGCAGGCCCGCGACGGGCTCGGCCAGGTGTCGAGCAACCTCGCCGCATCGCTTCCGTACATCAGTGTCGCGGTCGATCGCGCGGCGGCCGCCGAGCGGGGTCTTTCCGAGGTCGCTGTCGGCGGGCTCGTCTCGAACACCATGCAGCCGCGCCAGATCGGCACGATCGAGGTCGATGAGACCGCGGTCACCGTCTACCTCGCGGCGTCGGCCACGCCGGCCACGATCGACGATCTCCGCGCCCTGCAGATCCCGACGGCGACCGGCCCGGTGCGGCTCGACGAGATCGCGACCGTCGACCAGACCGACGGCCCGACATCGATCACCACGGAGCGCGGCCAGCGCACCGCGACCGTGACGGTCACCCCGCAGAGCGACGACCTGAACGCCGCGTCGACGCTCGTGAACGAGGCGCTCGCCGACACCGACCTGCCGCAGGGCGCCGACGCATCCGTCGGCGGCGTGCTGACGCAGCAGCAGGACGGCTTCGCTCAGCTCGGTCTCGCCATGCTCGCCGCCATCCTGATCGTCTACATCATCATGGTGGCGACGTTCCGGTCGCTGCGTCAGCCGCTGCTGCTGCTCGTCTCGGTGCCGTTCGCGGCGACGGGCGCGATCCTGCTGCAGATCGTCAGCGGCATCCCGCTCGGCATCGCGTCGCTGATCGGTGTCATCATGCTGATCGGCATCGTGGTGACCAACGCGATCGTGCTCGTCGACCTGGTCAACCAGTACCGGGAGAAGGGTCTGAGCACGTTCGACGCGACGATCGCCGGCGGCTCACGGCGTCTGCGCCCGATCCTGATGACCGCTCTTGCGACGATCTTCGCCCTCACGCCGATGGCGCTCGGGATCACCGGTCACGGCGGGTTCATCTCCCAGCCGCTGGCGATCGTCGTTATCGGCGGGTTGGTGTCGTCGACCGTGCTGACCCTGCTCGTGCTGCCGACGCTGTACAACCTCGTCGAGGGCGCACGCGAACGTCGCGCCGCGCGTCGAGACGAGGCTCCGGACGACGACGGCGGAGACGACGCGGAACCGCATGCTGCCCCGAGCGGACCTGCTCCGACGCGTCGAGCGCTCCGCTCGAAGGGGTCTGCGGCCTGACGTCCGACTCTCCCGCGCGCGGCGTCGCGCGGGGCGGTGTCGCGACGATCACCGTCTCGACACCGGCGTCGGCCTGCGTCGGGGCGACGGATGCGGGGGCGTCGGCCGTTTCGATCGTGAACGTGTCGTCGGCTTCGGCGACGGTGGCTTCGGCAAAGACGGCGTCAGCGACGACGGCTTCCGCGCGGACGGGAACGGGCGCGGCGAGCACGGATGCGGGCGCCGCAGCGCGGGCAGCAGCGGCTTCGGCGAGCGCGGCGTCGCGGCGCACGCAGAGCGCGAGGCATCCGAGGAAGATCCCCGACCAGCCGAAGATCGCCCCGAAGGCGATGACCTCGAACAGGGCGAGGTTGATCTGGCCGGTGACGAACACCCAGGCGCCCGCGAACACGCCCGCGAAGACGAGGACCGTCGCCAGCACCAGGCGGCGCGGCATCCGGTGCATCAGGAACGGGCTCGTTACGAGCAGGCCGGCGAACCCGAGCACCATGGCGGCGGCGACGCGGTCGTGCACGAATCCGTTGGAGTTGAGCGGGACGCAGCCCACGAGCGACAGGTTGACGCCCATGATCGAGTACATGATGCGCGTGGTGCGGGCGGCGCCGCGTCGGATGCGTCCGGGCGCGAGAGCGCGCAGCTCGCGCGCGACGGCGCCGGCGTAGATCACGACGAGGATTCCGCCGGCGATGAGCGCGCCGTTGAAGAATGCCGCTGATCCGTTCTTGAACGTGCCCAGCTGGCTGAAATGCAGGTGCCACCAGACGGGGTCGGTGGTCGTGGCGATGGAGATCCCGATGCCGACGAGCATGGTCGTGCCGATCAGTACCGCGAGGCGGGAGGCTGATGCGGCGCGCAGACGCTCGACCCACGCCAGCGCCCCCGTGCGCTCTGGAGGAGTCGGCCCTGCCACCGCCACCGCGGGGAAGAATACGACGAAAGAAGAAACAGCAGAACGCATGCGGGTACCCTCCACCCAGACGGACACCGATAAACCGCCGGTGGAGTCGCGTGGATCCCCGCCCCGCACCGGATGACGAGCGCCAGACCCTGAATCCGGCGCGGCAGAAAGACTGCCGGTCTAAAGGTATCGGTCGCGGGTTAACGCTGACCCCGGAGTGTGTTACCTCTTAACGCAGAAATCCGGGCATTCAGGGTCGATCAGGGCGTGCGCTCACGCGTGCAGCGTGATTCCCCACCGCAGATGCCAGGCCTCGCCGTGTTCGAGCCAGCGGAGGTCGCGCCCGGAGTTGAGCGCATCGGCCGGCGCCGTCATGGGCTCGATGGCCAGCGCGAGGTCGTGTCCGGGGTACCGGTCGGTCGTGAAGAGCTGCAGGTACTCGAACCCCTCGCCCGCCCACAGCTCGACCCGCCGCCCGTCGGGGGCGTGCAGGATCGCACGAATGAGGCCATCCGCCCCGCGGGGGATTCCCGTGAATGCCGCGTCGAGAGCGAGGTCGCCGACCCGCCGCGGGACGCGGAGATCGTGCTCCTCGTCGAGGGGCTCCTCGGCGATCGGGAGGTTCCGCTCATCGAGGCGGAACCAGGACGCGGCATCCAGCTCGAGGCGAAGGTCGGCGGTCGCGGCGTCGGAGAAGCACAGATAGGGGTGGATGCCGACCGCCACGGGAGCAGCGGCCGCCCCCACGTTGACGATCTCGTGCTCGACCGTGATGCCCGCATCCGTCAGCGTGTAGATCACCCGGGTCTCGAGGTGAAACGGGTACCCGGTCTGGGGAACGACAGCGGCCGCCAGCGTGACCGCATCCGCGGAGGTCGCGACCGGCCGGTACGGCGTGAACCGCAGCAGACCGTGCGAGGCGTTGCCGAACTTCGGCTCCGAGATGGCGAGCTGGTACGTCTGCCCGCGCTGGGTCCAGAGGCCATCGCGGATGCGGTTCGGCCAGGGAACGAGCACGACACCGGATGCGGCCGGTGTCGGCAGGTCGTCGGCGTATCGCGGCACGAGATCCACGTCGCCCACGCGCAGGGCACGGAGCGCGGCGCCCACTTGGGCGATCTCCGCAGACCCCCGCTCGGAACGGAGGGTGAAACGGTGACCGGTCGGATCGGCGCTCATGCGTTCAGCGTAGACGGCACGCGCTCGGCACTCTTCCAGGCCGGTGCGCTACTCTTGAGGGTCGGCTCTGGACACCGCGCATGTTGTGCGGATGGGTTTGTGAGTTCTAGGGGCCGATGGTGAGTGCCGATCGGCACACATGATCATCATCGATAATGGCCCCCGGATGACGGATGTCCCGGGTTATCCCCGCGTGCGCGCGGGTGCTGTTCTCGTTCGAGAGAACCCAGAAGGACACACGCATGCCCAAGAACAAGAAGCCCGCCGGCGGACGACCGGCGAAGAACTTCGAGCCCCGCTACGGATCGAAGACCTCCTATCAGGACCGCAAGCGTCGCCCCGGCGAAGCATCGGCGGGAACCACCGGCTCCAAGAGCGCCGGCCACCGCGGCTACCGCGCGGAGGAAGCGACCGCCGAAGCTCCGAAGCGCCGCTGGACCGCATCCGACCGTGCCGGTCGCGACGAGTCGCGCAGCATCCGCACCACGGGCCGCGATGAGCGCCCCGCCCGCTCGTTCGACGACCGCCCCCAGCGCCGCGTCGCCGGGGAGCGTCCGGCCCGGTCGTTCGATGACCGCGCGCCCCGCACGTACGGCGATCGCCCGCAGCGTGATGACCGCGCTCCTCGCACGTACGGTGACCGCCCGCAGCGTGATGACCGCGCGCCTCGTACGTACGGTGACCGTCCCGCTCGTGACGACCGTGGCGCTCGCTCCTACGGCGACCGTCCGGCCCGTGACGACCGTGCGCCCCGCACGTACGGTGACCGCCCGCAGCGTGATGACCGCGCGCCTCGTACCTACGGTGACCGTCCCGCTCGTGACGACCGCGCGCCCCGCACGTACGGTGACCGCCCGCAGCGTGATGACCGTGGCGCTCGCTCCTACGGCGACCGTCCGGCCCGTGACGACCGTGCGCCCCGCACGTACGGTGACCGCCCTCAGCGTGACGATCGCGCGCCTCGCACGTACAGCGACCGACCGCAGCGTGACGACCGTGCGCGCCGCGACGAGCGTCCGGCCCGGTCGTTCGACGAGCGTCCGGCCCGCACGAACAGCGACCGTCCGCAGCGCGACGAGCGTCCGGCCCGTTCTTTCAACGATCGCCCCCAGCGTTCCTTCTCGGACCGTCCGGCCCAGAGCGATCGTCCGCGCCGCACCTCCGACGAGCGTCCCGCACGCTCCTCCGACGACCGCGCGCCGCGCACCGATCGCCCCCGTCGCACTGACGGTCCGGGTCGATCGGACTGGAAGGCGACGCCGAAGGCGTACGACGCGCACGTCGACACCGTGCACGAGCGTCTCGAGGCCGAGTCGGTTGTGGCCGAGTCGGTCGAAGGCCAGGGCTTCGGTGAAATCGGCCTGGGCGACAACATCGTGAAGGCGCTCGCCGAGCTCGGCGCCGCATCCCCGTTCCCGATCCAGACCGCGACGATCCCGTCGATCCTCGAGGGTCGCGACGTTCTCGGGCGCGGACGCACCGGCTCCGGAAAGACCATCGCGTTCGGCGCGCCGCTCGTCGAGAATGTGCTGCGTTCGCAGAAGGGGAGCAAGCGCGAGTTCGGCCGCAAGCCGCGCGCGCTGATCCTCGCCCCCACGCGCGAGCTCGCCCTGCAGATCGACCGCACGGTGCAGCCCATCGCGCGGAGCGTGGGCCTGTTCACGACGCAGATCTACGGCGGCGTGCCGCAGGCGCGTCAGGTCGGAGCACTCAAGAAGGGCGTCGACATCATCATCGGCACCCCCGGCCGCATCGAAGACCTGGTGAACCAGGGCAAGCTCGACCTCTCGCAGGTGCAGATCGCGGTCCTCGACGAGGCCGACCACATGGCCGAGCTCGGGTTCGTCGAGCCTGTTCAGCGGATCCTCCGCGAGACCGCCCCGAACAGCCAGAAGCTGCTGTTCTCCGCGACGCTCGACCGTGAGGTCGCCGCGCTCGTCGACGAGTTCCTGCGCGATCCCGCCGTGTACGAGGTTGCCGGGGAGACCCAGGAGTCCAGCACGATCGAGCACCGCGTGTTCGTGATCGACCACCGCGACAAAGCCGAAATGCTCACGTCGCTCGTCGACCGCGAGGGCAAGACGCTCGTCTTCGCTCGCACCCGCGCCTACGCCGAGATGCTCGCGGAGTCCTTCGAGGACGCCGGTATCGCCGCGGTCGCCCTGCACGGAGACCTCAACCAGGCCAAGCGCACGCGCAACCTGCAGCGCATGACCGACGGCAAGGTGCGCGTGCTCGTGGCCACCGACGTCGCGGCTCGCGGCATCCACGTCGACGACATCGACCTGGTCGTCCAGGCCGATGCGCCCGACGAGTTCAAGGCGTACCTGCATCGCTCGGGGCGTACCGGTCGCGCGGGTCGCTCGGGCACGGTCGTGACCCTGGTGACGCGTCAGCGCCGTCGGCGCATGACCGAGCTGCTCGGTCGCGCCGAGATCGACGCGCCGTTCGACGAGGTGCGCCTCGGCGACGACGTGATCGAAGAGGTCACCGGCCGCCAGCTCGCCGACGTCGCGAACTGACGCCGCACCACCCCTAGACCGCGAGACTGCAGTTTCGCGCCGAGACGTTGGGTTACACCCGCTGTCTCGGCGCGAGAATGCAGTCTCGCGGTTTTTCGCGCGTCAGAACAGGCGCGGCGGGGCGGCGGATGCGGATGCGGCGGATGCGGATGCAGCAGCGGCGGCGGAAGCAGCGGCGGCGGCGAGGCCGCGGGAGGTCACGCGCACGGGCAGGGCTCCGGGCGGACCCCCGCCGGCGGGACGAGCGCGCACCGGCTCCTCCTCGTCGCGGCCGTCGAGGCCGTGGGCGCGGAGGAGCGGTCGCACCCGGCGCGCGAGCCACTGCCGGTACGCCTTCGGCGCGGCGGCGCTGACGCCCGGGTAGAGGCCGAGATAGCTCGACACGAGATGCGGATGCGTGCTCTCCAGCCACTGCATGAACCACGGCTTGACCCCCGCGCGCAAGTGCAGCGCCCCGTAGACGACGCGCACCGCGCCGGCATCCCGGATCCGGCGGAGGGCGTCGTCGAGCGCGGCGATCGAATCGGTGAGGTGCGGCAGCACCGGCATCAGGAAGACGGTGACGCGGAACCCCGCATCCGTCGCCGCGCGCACGGTGTCGAGCCGGGCCTGCGCGGACGGCGTGCCCGGCTCGATCTGCTTCTGCAGCTCGTCGTCGTACACCGCGATCGACATCGCGATGGAGATCGGCACGCGCGCGTGGGCCTTCTGCAGCAGCGGAAGATCGCGGCGCAGCAGGGTTCCTTTCGTGAGGATCGAGAAGGGGGTGTCCGACCCGGCGAGCGCCTCGATGATGCCCGGCATGAGCCGGTAGCGGCCCTCCGCGCGCTGGTACGGATCGGTGTTGGTGCCGAGCGCCACATGCTCACGGCCCCACGAGCCGCGGTGCAGCTCTCGCTCGAGCACCTCGGCCACATTCACCTTCACGACGACCTGCGAGTCGAAATCCCGCCCGGCGTCCAGGTCGAGATACGTGTGCGTGCCCCGGGCGAAGCAGTACACGCACGCATGACTGCATCCTCGATACGGGTTCACGGTCCAGTCGAACGGCATCGCCGACGAACCCGGCACGTGGTTCAGAGCCGAACGCGCCGCGACCTCGTGGAACGTCATCCCGGCGAACTCGGGCGTCGTCACAGAACGGACGAGACCCGACAACTGCTCCATTCCGGGCAGTGCCGCCGCATCCGACGCGTCTACCTGCTGCCCCTGCCATCGCATCCTCAGAGTAGAACAAAGAACCGATACTAAGTCAACCACCGGGTGTCCATATTCGTAGATAAAACGGATGCGGTCGCCGTGTCGGCCGCGATCGGGCGATGGGTGGACGACAATGGATCAGTGATCCGATCCGCCGACCCCGCGGCGGCCTCGACCCGTCGCGCTGCGCGAGTTGCGTCGGTGCGCGTGCGCCGTCGCCGCATCGTTGCGCTCTTCGCGGTCGTCGCCGTGGTGATCATTGCGGTCGCGATCGCGACGACGCGCGGCTCCGGAGGCGGCTCCGACCCGAGCGCCGTGGAGCCGGAATGGCCGGCGTCCGTCGACGCGATCCCCGCGCCGCAGTTCACGACCGTCGCCGCTGCGCCCTCGATCTGCGACGACCCTGCCGTCGCGGCCGCCGTCGCCGCGGGCGACGACGAGGCGGTCGTCATCGCGGCCGGTGGCGGCGCGGCGTTCCGCGAGGCCGTCGTCTCCGGCACCGCATCCGCCTGCGTCTCGCTCTCCGATCCGGCGCGGCGCTGGGTCGTGGTGAACAAGCAGCGTCCGCTCGATCCGCTCGACTACGTCCCCGGCAATCTGGTGCGCGTGCAGGGGCTGCAGACGATGAACTCCGGCATCCTGCGGCAGGATGCGGCGGAGGCACTGCAGGCCATGGCGAGCGCGATCGACCAGTCGGGCGTGGGGGCCATCGGGCAGCTGAGCGGATACCGCTCCTACGACGTGCAGGTCACGACCTACGCCGAGAACGTCGCGCGGGGAGGGCAGGCGGAGGCCGACATCTCGAGCGCCCGACCGGGCTTCAGCGAGCACCAGCTCGGCATCACGATGGATCTCATGCCGTGCGCGAACGGATGCGGCACCCTCGACGACTTCGGGGCGTCACCGGAAGGCCAGTGGGTCGCCGAGAACAGCTGGCAGTTCGGTTTCGTCGTCCGCTACGAGGAGGGGTACACCGTGATCACCGGGTACGAGGCCGAGCCGTGGCACCTGCGGTACCTCGGCCCCGAGCTCGCCCGCGCCTATCACGACGGCGGATGGCACACCCTCGAGGAGTTCTTCAACCTGCCCGCCGCGCCGGGTTACCCCGGCTGAGATTCCGCGGCGGTCCGCGGACGGTAGCGTGCGAGCCGCGCGACGCCCGCGCGATGCAACCGGTCGCCGACGAGCACGCCGAGTGCGGTGCCCGCGAGGCAGCTCGCGATCGTCAGCGCGAAGAACCCGATCTGCGCGCCCACCGGCATCGACCAGAGGTTGAACGAGACGGCCGCGAGGATCGGATACAGGATGCCGACGAGGAGTGCCCCGGCGTAATGCACCCAGGTGGCCCAGTAGCGGTAGATCACGACGAGAAACGCGACCTCGGCGAAGAAGGCCCACCACAGGCTGGTCGCGAGGTACGGGAAGGCGACGAGACCCGAGATGAGCCCGACGAGGATGCCGGCGAGCGGCCGGTGCAGCAGTCGCAGCGCCACCGTGGCGGGCAGGAGCCAGAGGCCCGCGATCGCGACCGAGATGAACGGGAAGACACCGAACAGCACGGTCGAGACAGCGGCGGCGCCCCAGAGCAGCACGCCCCCGGCCACGCCGATCGCGGCGCAGGTGAGCAGATAGACGGTCGATACGCGACTCATCGGGTTTCCTCTCCGGACGGAACGGTATGCGGATGCGGAGCCGCACCCTCGGGCCCCACTCGCCAGTAGCCGACGAAACCGATGGCGTCCTTCGGCACCCCGCGCTCGACGAGCGCGCGGCGACCCCCGGTTGCGAGCGCCTGCTCGCCCACCACGAACGCGTGCACGTCGGGTTGCGCGAGCGGCACGGTCCGCACCTCCGCGAGCGCCAGGGTCCCCGGAACCGTCTCGGCGTCGCGCACGAGCCACCGCACGTCGACGCCGGCGGGGCGGTCGAACTCCAGGGCGTCCTCGGCGCTCGGCACCTCGACGAGTGCGGTGCCGACCGCATCCGCCGGCAGGCTCGCGCAGATCCCCGCCACCGCGGGGAGCCCGGTCTCGTCCGCGACGAGCAGCACCCGGTCGAGGCCGTAGTCGGGGTGGAACGTGATGCCCTCATCGATGATGACGACGCTGTCGCCCGGCACCGCGGCGTGCGCCCACCGCGAGGCGGGGCCGGCGTCGGGCCCGGTGCCGTGCAGCACGAAATCGACGTCGAGCTCGGCGCCGCCGTCGGCCGACGCGGGTCGGTAGGCCCGCACCGTGTAGTTGCGCATCACCGGCCGCATTCCCTCCGGGATGCGGAGGAACTTCAGGTAGCCGATGAGCTTGTTGGCCTTCGCCGGAACCCGGTCGAGCCCCGCCTCACCGCCGACGGGCAGGAAGATCCGGAACCACTGGTCGAATCCCATGGGCGTGAACCGGTCGATGTCGCCCTCGCCGAGGGTGATCCGCATCCAGTGCGCAGACACCTGCCGGGTGCGCACGACACGGAGATGGAGCAGTTCTTGCACGGCGGGTTTGATGAGCCGACTCGAGCGGGCCATGGCGTCCTTTCGGGAACGGAGGGGTCTTGCGAGAGCCGGGGCTCAGGCGATGCCCCACGGGAAGAGAGAGAGGAAGATCGCGGCCGACGCCACCCAGAAGGCCAGCACGAACAGGGTGTCGCGGGTGCGGAAAGGCACGTCATAGCGCTCGGTGCGGTCGTCGTACGCGCCGAACGCGCGGGCATCCATCGCCAGCGCGACCCGCTCGGCGTGCCGGATCGCGCCGGCGAGCAGCGGCACGACGTACCCGAGTGCGCGTGCGGCTGCGGCGAACGGTCCGCGCCCGCCGTGGGCGCCGCGCACACGATGCGCCTGCCGGATGAGGTCGAGCTCGTGCGCGAAGCACGGCACGAATCGGAACGCGGCCAGGGCGGTGTACCCGATCCGGTACGGCACGCGCAGCTGCTGCACCATCGCGCGGACGAGGTCGGCGCCGGTGGTCGTGAGCCCCGACAGCAGCGCGAGCGTGATGATGGCGCCGAGCCGGAGCGCCGTCGCGAAGCCGATCGCGAGCGCGCCGGCGAAGAGCTTCCACTCGCCGATCTGCAGCACCACCGGGGTCGTGTCGACCCGGGACGCATCGGCCCAGAGCGAGAACCCGCATCCGATGATCGCGATCCCCAGCGGCACGGCGAGCACCAGGATGCCGGCGAGCTGCGGCGTCCACCGCGCCCCCACCAGCAGCACGGCGTACGCCAGCACGAGGAAGACGAGCGGCGTCGTCAGGTCGCGCACGAACACGAGCAGCACGGTCGCCGGGATCACGGCCGCGAGCTTCGCGAGCGGGTTGAGCGCGGACAGGAAACGCCCCGCGCGCACGGGGGCGACGGTGTCGACCGCGACGCTCACGGGGGATCCCCCGGAAGGTCGGCCAGGCGCGTGGCGCGAGCGATCTGCGGATGCTGCGACAACCCGCGCACGGCGCGGCGGAGCGGCGGCACCCGGAGTCCCGCCCGTTCGATGAGGGCGACGTCGTCGAACACCGCGCCGGTCGGTCCGTGCGCGGCGATCCGGCCGTCCTCGACCACGATCATCCGGTCCGCGTACTCGGACACGAGCTGCATGTCGTGGGTGACGACGATGATCGTGGTGCCGCCGCGGTTCAGTTCGGCGAGGAGACCCAGCAGCTCGTCGGCGCGCGCGCGGTCCTGCCCGAAGGTCGGCTCGTCGAGGGCCAGCACGGGCGCTCCCGCGACGAGCGCGGTTCCGACCGAGAGCCGGCGCTTCTGCCCGCCGGAGAGCAGGAACGGGTGGGCGTCGGCTTTGCCCTCGAGACCGAATCTCTCCAGGAGCGCGCTGGTGCGGGCGTGCACCTCGTCCTCCGAGAGGCGCAGGCGGCGTAGGCCGTGCGCGATCTCGTCGGCGACGGTGTGCGCGATGAACTGGTGCTCGGGATTCTGGAACACGAACCCGATTCGCGACGGCAGGGTGCGCGGATCGGTGCGCGAGACATCGATCCCGTCGACCCGCACCGATCCTCGCGGCGGCGGGATCACGCCGGCGATCGCCTGCAGGAGCGTCGTCTTCCCCGCGCCATTCGCGCCCACGATCGCGACGAACTCGCCGCGGACGACGTCGAGCGACACGTCGTGCAGCACCTCGACGCGCTCGCGGCGGCGTCCGCGGGTGAGGCTCAGCCCGCGGACCTGCACGACCGCATCCGTGGGTCGCGTCCGGTCGGAATCGGCCGGGGTCGTGCCCTGCTGCGGTGCGCTGACTGTCGCGCCCTGCGCGGGCCCGCTGACTGTCGCGCCCTGCGCGGGCCCGCTGACTGTCGCGCCCTGCGCCGGCCCGCTGAGAAGAGGGCCATCCGCCGAGAGGAGGGGGATTCGGCCCGAATCACCCTCATCCGGGCTGATCATCCTCGTCTCGGCGAGGGGCGCGGCGAGAGGCGCGGCGAGTGCCGTGGCGCCCAGCGCAGAGGGCGCGCGGGGCGGATGCTGCGCGAGCACCGCGCGGAGTTCCTCCGGTGTGAGCGGCAGCGGGTCGCACACGTACCCCGCTGTGCGCAGCCGCAGCGCCGCGAGCGCCGATGTCGGCAGCCACACGCCGAGGTGATGCAGCTCCGCGGCCCGGCGCCGGAGCACATCGTCGACCGGTCCGTTCGCGACGGTGCGGCCGGCCTGGTCGAGCACGACGACGCGGTCGACGATGGCGACGACGGCGTCGAGGTTGTGTTCGATGAGCACGATCGACCGGTCGCCCTCCGCGACGAGCTCGGCGAGCGTCGCGTAAACCTCCTCGATGCCCTGCGGGTCGAGGTTCGCCGTGGGCTCGTCGAGCACGAGCAGCGGCGAGCCCATCGCCAGCGCGGCCGCGATCGCCAGCCGCTGACGGCCGCCGCCCGACAGGACGTCCGGATTCTCGGCGCGCCGGTGCCAGAGCCCGACGCGGCGCAGCGACTCCTCGGCGCGGCGCAGCACCTCATCCGCCGGGAGACGCAGGTTCTCGGGGCCGAAGGCGACCTCGTCGAGGATCGTGCCCGTGACGAGCTGCGCGTCGGGATCCTGGAACACCATGGCGACATGCGTGCTGAGCGTGGCGACCGTCGCCTCCGTCGTCGCGATGCCGGCGACCTCGACGGTGCCCGTCAGCTCCGCCGGGACGACGTGCGGGATCAACCCGTCGAGCGACAGCGCGAGCGTGGACTTTCCCGATCCGCTGGGCCCGAGCAGTAGCACGACCTCGCCGCGACCCACCTCGAAACTGACGGATGCGGGCGACGGATCGGTCGCGCCGTTGTGCGTGATGCCGACGTCGCGGAGGCGGAGGAGGGGCGCATCCGGGGTCGACTCGGTGCGACCTCGCGGAGGCGACGGATGCGGATCGGGCACAGGGATTCCCGGGAGGAGAGGGCGGGTGACCCCCTCAACTTAGCCGACCCTAACCTCAGTCGGAAGCGTGCGCGCGCGGCGGGAGTCCGGCGAGGAGTTCGCGGATGCCGACGCGATACGCATCCGACAGCACCGCCGCCGGCATTCCGCACAGCAGCGCGAACTGCAGGCCGCGCCACTGCGCGACGATGCGGGTCGCAGCGTTCTCGGCCGCGGTCTGCGGGTATCCCTCGGCGACGAGCACGTCGCGCACGAGCGCGACCCAGCCCGTGCCGAGCTCGCCGAGAAACTCCGCCCACTCGTCGGGGGCGCCGATCGCGACTCCGAACCGGTGGAAGAACATCACCAGGTACGGGCGGTTCGCCTCGTCGCCGATGTCGTCCCATGCCCGCAGCAGGCGGGCCTCCAGGGGCAGATCGTCGGCGCCGAGACGGTCGAAGACCGCCGCGAGGTGCGGAAAACGCTCGGACGCCCGCGCAGCCGCCGCTTGGAGCAGGCCGCCCTTGGAGCCGAAGTAGTACAGCAGCATCCGGTTGTTCGAACCGATCTGGCGCGCGATGCCCGAGAGGCTGTGGTCGAGCATCCCGTCGGCGAGGATCAGATCGGCGACGAGCCCCGCAAGGCGCCGCCGCTCGGGGGTGTCGGCGGAGGATTCGGCGGTGGGCACGTCCGTCACCGCCGTCCGGTGCGGACGACGCCGGCGCGGCGAAGCCCCACGCCGAGCCGCAGACCGATCGCGGTCCAGGCGGCGGGCGCGAGCACGGCGACGACGAGGTACGCGACCTGCGCCCACGGTGCGTAGCTGGAGATGTGCGCCGCGAAGGCGACCGCGACCGCGATGACCACCCCGATGATGACCGCCGAGATGTAGAAACGCCACGTGGGCCAGGCGCGATAGCGGGTGAGCGCCGCGACGAGCTCCTGGATCCCGCCGAACAGGATGGCGGTGCCGAGGTAGCGGAGTGTCCACTGCGGGCTCGTCGCGCTCGCGACCAGAGCCGCCAGCACGTGGGTGAGAAGCGCGACCCAGGGAAGCCGCAGCACTTCCTGCGCGATGATGCCGGGCAGCACGTGCACCCCGAGAACCAACCCGTACGCGATCGGCACGGTCGAGAGCACGAAGAGCGTGGCCCAGCCGGCGATGCCACCGAGCAGGCCGGTCACGACACCGATCGCGGCGCAGATCAGCAGCACGCGGGTGGACATGACGACGGGACGGGCCACGGCTCCAGCGTACCGGCGGCGGCCGGGCCCCCGGACGCCCCGGACCGGGAAAGACCGGTCGCTCAGAGGCGACGCCCGCGACGGCGCAGCCGCACCGCGGGCAGCGGCGGCGCCGGCACGCGTACATCGCCGTGATCGGCGACCCGACCGAAGCGCGCGGAGTGCGCCTCCCATTCCTCGCGGGCGGCGACGATCTCCTCGTGCGAGCGACCGACGAAGTTCCACCACATGACGATCTCGTCCTCGAACGGTTCGCCGCCGAGGAGGAAGAACGTCGCCCCGGATGCGGAGTGCACATCGATTCCGTCGCGCTGGATGCCGAGGTACAGCAACTGCATGTCGCCGACGGTCTCGGTGGTGTCCGCATCCGTCGTCACGCGCAGGTCGCCGTCGACGCCGACGATGGCGTACTCCCATTCCGGATGCAGCGGCACCCGCACACGCGACCCGGCGGGCACCCGCACCTCGGCCCCCACGAGAGGCGTGAACGCGCTCGCGGGCGACGTCGTGCCGGCGAACTCGCCCATCACGACGACCGCCTCGGCGCGCTCGCCCGTGACGGCGGGCAGGGTCAGTTGCGGCAGCGACGCGTGCTGCTCGAACGCGGGGGCACCGTGGCGTCGGGACTCGGGCAATGCCACCCACAGCTGCAGGGCATCGAGCGGGATCGGCTCGTCGGTCACGGAGTACTCGCTGTGCGAGATGCCCGCACCACTCGTCATGAGGTTCAGTGCACCGCGCGAGATGAGCACATCGCTGCCGAGCGAGTCGCGGTGACGCACGACGCCCTCGAACGGCCAGGTCACCGTCTGCAGGCCGATGTGCGGATGCGGCTCCACGCGCATGAGCGCGCGCTGCGGCCCGAAGCGGTCGAGGAAGCACCAGGCGCCGACCATCGGCAGGTCGCGCTGCGGGAGGGCCCGCCGCACGTCCATCGCGCGCACGCCGCCGAGCGGCACCTCTCGCGCCTCGAGCATGACCGAGCGGGGTCCGTCGCACTCCACGGCGGATTCGGTGGTCTCCTCGACCGGACCGGCATCGAGCCGCGTCATCGCTCGCCGCCGCCGCCGCCGCTCGCGTCGGGCTCGTCGCCCGGGGGCGGCGGCTCCACTCCGGTGAGGCGACTCGAGGGCCAGGCGATGTCGAGGCCCGGCACGTCGTGGCCGCGCAGGTACTTCGCCACGAACGGGCACAGCGGTACGACGGTCTCACCGCGCGACGCGACATCCGCCATCGCCGCGGAGATGAGCCGGCTCCCGAGACCCTGCCCCGCATACGCCGGGTCCACCTGCGTGTGGGGGAACACGAGCCGCCCGCGCCGGTCGGGCTGGAACCGGGTGAACCCCGCGTCGCGACCGTCGACGCGGATCACGTACTGCCCCTCGGTATCCTCGCGGACCACCTGGATCGTCGGATCGTCCTCGCTCATGGCACATCCCCTCGTCGCTGCGTCCACGGTAACGGGCCAGCGGTGCCCGCGGGTCGCCGCATCCGGCAGACTCGAGAGATGACCGCATCCCTCGCCGAGCTCGTCAGAACCGCCGGCGACGACGCGGATGCGCTCTACGACGCCTTCCTGTCGTGGGCGGTCGATCGGGGCATCGAGCTCTACCCGGCACAGGACGAGGCGGTCATCGAACTCGTATCGGGCGCGAACGTCGTGCTCTCGACCCCCACCGGCACGGGCAAATCGCTCGTCGCGGTCGCCGCGCACGCTGCCTGCCTCGCCCGCGGCGGTCGCTCCTACTACACGGCGCCGATCAAGGCGCTCGTGAGCGAGAAGTTCTTCGCGCTCGTCGAGATCTTCGGGGCGGAGAACGTGGGCATGGTCACCGGGGACTCGTCGGTGAACCCGGATGCGTCGATCATCTGCTGCACGGCCGAGATCCTCGCGAATCTCGCGCTGCGGCACGGGTCGGATGCGGACGTCGACCAGGTCGTGATGGACGAGTTCCACTACTACGGCGATCCCGATCGCGGGTGGGCGTGGCAGGTGCCGCTGCTCGCCCTGCCGCGCGCGCAGTTCCTGCTGATGTCGGCGACCCTGGGCGACGTGACCCCGATCACGGCAGACCTGGCGCAGCGCACCGGCCGCAGCACCGTCGAGGTCACCGGAGCCGAACGCCCCGTCCCGCTGCACTTCTCCTATGAGCGGCGCCCCGCGCACGAGCTCGTCGAGACGCTGCTCGAGGCGGGCGAAGCACCCATCTACATCGTGCACTTCTCGCAGCTGCAGGCCATGGAACGCGCGCAAGCGCTCGCGAGCGTCAAGGTCACGACCCGCGCGCAGCGCGACGAGATCGCCGAGGCGATCGGCGCGTTCCGCTTCACGACCGCGTTCGGCAAGACGCTGTCGCGACTCGTGCGCTCGGGCATCGGCGTGCACCACGCGGGGATGCTGCCGCGCTACCGACGCCTCGTCGAGACCCTCGCCCAGCAAGGGCTGCTCCGCGTCATCTGCGGCACCGACACCCTCGGGGTCGGCATCAACGTGCCGATCCGCACCGTCCTGCTGACCGCGCTGTCGAAGTTCGACGGCACCAAGATGCGCCAGGTCAGCGCCCGCGAGTTCCACCAGATCGCCGGTCGCGCCGGACGCGCGGGCTACGACACCTACGGCAACGTCGTCGTGATGGCGCCCGAGTGGGAGATCGAGAACGCCGAGTCGCTGCGCCGGGCCGGCGACGACGCCGCGAAGCGCAAGAAGATCGTCCGCAAGAAGGCGCCGGCGGGCGTCGTGAACTGGGGCGAGGGGTCGTTCGAGCGACTCATCGAGGCGCCTCCGGAGCCGCTCGTTCCGCAGATGCAGCTCACCGCCGCGATGCTCATCAACGTCATCGGCCGCGGCGGCGACGTGTTCGCCGACGTCCGCGCGCTCGTGTTCGACAACCACGAACCGCGTGCCCGGCAGCTCGCGCTCGCCCGCCGCGCGCTGGCGATCTTCCGCACGCTCCGCACGGCCGGTGTCGTCGAGGTCGGGCCGGATGGCCGCATCCGGCTCACCGTCGACCTGCAACCCAACTTCGCCCTGAACCAGCCGCTGTCGCCGTTCGCGCTCGCCGCGATCGAATTGCTCGACCCGGAAGACGCCGCGGGGGCCGCCGGGTCGGGGCACTACGCCCTCGACGTCGTGAGCGTCATCGAGGCGACGCTCGACGACCCGCGGCCCGTGCTCAAACAGCAGGAGTTCAAAGCGCGCGGCGAAGCGGTCGGGGCGATGAAGCGCGACGGCATCGAGTACGACGAGCGGATGGCCCTTCTCGAGGAGGTCACGCACCCGAAGCCCCTCGCGGATCTCCTGGCGCAGTCGTTCGAGGTCTTCGCGAGCAGTCAGCCGTGGATCCGGGATTTCGAGCTGCGACCGAAGTCGGTCGTCCGTGACATGTTCGAGCAGGCGTTCTCGTTCGCCGAGTTCGTCTCGTGGTACCAGCTCGGCCGGAGCGAAGGCCTCGTGCTCCGCTACCTCAGCGACGCCTACCGGGCGATCCGGCAGACCGTGCCGTCCGAGGCCCGCACCGACGAACTGCTCGACATCATCGAGTGGCTCGGCGAGCTCGTGCGGCAGGTCGACTCGAGCCTCGTCGATGAGTGGGAGAGCCTCATCCACCCCGAGGCGACGCCGCTCGGTGCCCCGATCGTGCCGCCGGCGCCGCCATCCGTGGTCACCAACCGCCGCGCGTTCACGGTGCTCGTGCGCAACGAGCTGTTCCGCCGGGTGACGCTCGCCGCGC
Source organism: Microbacterium sp. cx-55 (assembly GCF_021117345.1). Lineage (NCBI taxonomy): Bacteria > Bacillati > Actinomycetota > Actinomycetes > Micrococcales > Microbacteriaceae > Microbacterium > Microbacterium sp. cx-55. The sequence goes on from NZ_CP088261.1 coordinate 221,645, forward strand.
GGCAGCGCGACGACGAGCTCGTGGCGCTCGATCCCGAGATCGACTGGCCGGCCGTGCTCGACGCCTACTTCGACGAGCACGACGAGATCCTCACGGGTGGTCCCGCGCGGTCGCCCGCGCTGTGCACGATCGACGAGTCGGACGCGACCGCCGGTCTCTGGCGCGTGGAGCAGATCCTCGACGATCCGGACGGCAACCACGACTGGCGCATCCGCGCGGAGGTCGACCTCGCTGCATCCGCCGAAGAGGGCACCGCCGTCGTCCGGGTGACCGAGGCCCTGCGCCTGTAGCCGCCGGCCCGGGCTCTGCCGCTGTAGCTGTGGCCGGGTGTCGTCGCGCCTTGTGACGGTACCCGCGGGCGACGTCCCTGCGGGGACTGGGCTGACAACTCCTCCACTTCTCGGGGTTCTCGGCCTAGCGGTGGTCCGGCGTGCGGTTTTGGAGGAGTTACCCGCTGCGGGCAGCCCTGACGCAGGCCGCGCCTGCCGGTGGTCCGCGCGGCGCGGCGGTGGTGGCTGGTGGCCGTCGCGCCGGGGGCCGGCCGATAACTCCTCCACTTCGAGGGGTTTTCGGCCTCGGGGTGGCCCGGCGTGCGGTTTTGGAGGAGTTTGCGGGTCGAAGCGTGCGTGACCCGGGAGCGTCGGCCACGCGAGCGGGCAGGATGGGGGGATGCGCGCACACGTCGGATGGGGGAAGGTCGCGGCCGTCGCGCTCGTCGCGGCCGCCGTACTCACCGGCTGCGCGGCGGAGCGGCCCGTCGGCACCGAACCGGCGTCCGCCGCGCCGACCCCGACCGCCACCCCGACGCCCACTCCGGCGGATCCGATCGCGGGACTCGACCTCGACGAGCGCGTCGGGCAGCTGTTCATGGTCGGCACGTCCGTCGACGGCGCCGACCCGACCACCCTTGCGGCCGTCGCCGATCAGCGTGTCGCCGGCATCTTCCTGCACGGGCGTTCGTCGGCCGGGGCCGGCGCCACCGCCGCGCTCGTCGCCCAGTTCACGGCCGTGCACGATTCCGCATCGCCGCGACTCTGGGTCGCGACCGACCAGGAGGGCGGCGATGTGCAGGTGCTCAGCGGCGACGGGTTCGAGAAGATGCCGACGGCGCTGACGTCCGCTCAGCGCGACGACGCGACCCTGCGGGCCGACGCGGCGCGGTGGGGTGCGCAGCTTCGCGCTGCGGGCATCGACATGAACCTCGCGCCCGTTGCGGATATCGTGACGAGCCCCGAGACCGCCCGCGACAACAAGCCGATCGGCATCTACAACCGCGAGTACGGGTTCGACGAGGCGACTGTCGCCGCGAAGTCCGGTGCGTTCGCGCAGGGGATGCGGGATGCGGGCGTACTGCCGACGCTGAAGCACTTCCCGGGCCTCGGTCGGGTGACCGGCAATACCGACTACGCGGCCGATGTCGTCGACGGCCAGGTCGGCGCCGACTCGCCCGACGTCTCGGTCTACCGCACGCTGCTGCCGCAGGGCCCCGCGGTCGTGATGATGTCGACCGCCGTGTACGACCGGATCGATCCGAGCGCTCCGGCGGCGTTCTCGGCGCCCGTGGTGACGGGGCTCCTCCGCGGCGACCTGGGTTTCGACGGGGTCGTGATGACCGACGACCTCTCGGCTCCCGAGCAGGTGGCGCGGTGGTCGCCGGGTGAACGTGCGACCCTCGCGGTGGATGCGGGCGTCGACCTTCTCCTCGTCTCCGCGGATGCCTCGGTGTTCCCCGAGATGTACGAGGCGGTGCGCTCGCGGGCCGAGTCCGACCCCGCGTTCGCCGAGAAGGTCGACGACGCCGCCCGCCGGGTCGTCGAGTTGAAAGCGGATTTCCCCTGAGCTCGGCAACCCCCTCTTCAGGCGGCATCGCAGCGGTACGTTGGCAGCTCGATCGGTCGAGGGGGAGGAGGCGTCATGGCGTCATCGCGGGAAGATGTGGTCGGGGAAATTCTGGCGTTGAACGGGGAGGATGTTCCGTTCGCGTTCGCGGCGTTCGAGGGTGGTGTGGTCGGGGTCTGGGATTACGCCGACGCGAAGTGGGCCGGCCTGTTGGCGGCGGGGCAGATCAGTCGCGATTACGAGCTGACCGTGACGCTGCACGACGACGGAAGCTACTCGCTCCTCGATGAGACGCACGACACGCAGACCCGGCTCGACACGAAGGGTCTGCATCACGAGCGTTCGTTCTTCAAAGGAACGAAGCGCACCTTCAGCTTCAACGCGTCGTTCGCCCCGATCGCGTCCGATCACGGTCAGGTCGGCAACACGTTCGGGTGGAAGTTCGACACCGAGGAGATGAAGGAGCCCGTCCGCGAGATCCTCACTCGCTACGGATGGATCCCTCGCCACCGATCCTTCCTCGATCGACTCTTCGGGCGCTGACGTCCGGATGCCGGCCCGCCCTCGGCCGGACGGCGGTCCGCCGCCGGCCGGATGACGGGCCGCCGGCAGTCCCGCCGGTCACCGGATGTCCGGTCACCGCGCCATGATGGCGGGGTGACCACCTACCTTGCCTTCCTCCGCGCGATCAATCTTGGGGCGAAGCGCGTCTTCCCGAAGGACGACATCCGCCGCGCGGTGGAGTCCGCCGGCTTCGACGACGTCGTCACGCATCTGAACACGGGCAACGTGCGCTTCACGAGTGGGATGCGGTCGCGCCCCCGTATCGAGGAGGCGCTCGAGCGTGCGTTCCTCGCGGACCGCGGATTCGATGTGCCGACGATCGTGTTCTCCGCCGCCGAGTTCGCGGCGCTCGCCGCGGAGGCCCGCGCGCTCTCGGCGGCGCGCCCGGGACTCGCGCGGCATTACGTGTATCTGCTGAAGGACGAACTCTCGGCGGAGGTGGCGGCGCAGGTCGAGGCGACGTCCGGACCGCTCGGCGAGATGGTGGTGAGCGGTCGCGCGGCGCACGCGCTCCTCGGGCCCGGGTACGCCGACGGCACGGTCGATCCGCTTCGTGCGGCGAAGCTGCTCGGGGTGGCGACCAACCGCAACCTCAACGTCGTCTCGGGTCTCGCCGAGCGCTGGTGCACCTCGACCGACTGAGCCCGGCGACCTCTCCTCCCCAGCGCACGGTTCGGGTCGGCGGATGCGGGCGCGTGCCGCGGCGTCGGACGCGCTCGTTACGCTGGTGAGGTGAACGCATCCCCGACCGACCGACCCGGATGGGATGTTCCGCCCGACGAGTGGGCTCCGCCCGAGTACGACGACGCGCCCCCGCCTTACGACGAGGCGCCGCCCTACGACGACGTCCCCGCGTTCGATCCCGCGGTCGCTCCGCCGGACGACGGGTGGGTGCCCCCGACCGACGAGCCGTGGGCGTTGGCGCAACCGGATGCGGCCGCCCCGCGCCGTGACTTCACCGGCGCCGATCCGCTCACGGTGTTGAAAGAGGTCTACGGCTACGACGCCTTCCGCGGCGACCAGGCCGAGATCGTCGCGCAGGTCGTGGGTGGTGCCGACGCGATCGTGCTGATGCCCACCGGTGGCGGAAAGAGCGTGACCTACCAGGTGCCCGCGCTCGTGCGCCCGGGCACGGGTCTCGTCGTCAGCCCGCTGATCGCCCTCATGCACGATCAGGTCGAAGCGCTTCGCGCGAACGGCGTGAATGCCGCCTACCTGAACTCGACGCAGAGTCAGGCCGAGCGCATGTCGGTCGAGCGGTCCTACGTGGCCGGCGAGATCGACCTGCTCTATGTCGCCCCTGAGCGTCTCACGCTCTCGTCGACCGCCGCGCTCCTCGCCCGCGGCCGTCTAAGCGTGATCGCGATCGACGAGGCCCACTGCGTGTCGCAGTGGGGTCACGACTTCCGCCCCGACTACCTCGCCCTCGGATCGCTCGGCGAGCAGTTCCCGGGCGTTCCGCGGATGGCGCTGACGGCGACCGCGACGCACGCCACGCACCAGGAGATCACCGAGCGCCTGCAGTTGCGTGAGGCGAAGCATTTCGTCGCGAGCTTCGATCGCCCCAACATCCAGTACCGCATCGACCCCAAGGTCGAGCCGCGCAAGCAGCTGGTCGGCTTCATCCGCTCCCAGCCCGAGGGCTCGGCGGGCATCGTCTACGCACTGAGCCGCAAGAGCGTCGAGCAGACCGCGGAGTATCTGCGCGCGCAGGGCCTCGATGCGCTGCCGTACCACGCGGGTCTTCCGGCCGAGACGCGGGCTCGCAACCAGTCCCGGTTCCTCCGCGATGACGGGGTCATCATGGTGGCGACGATCGCGTTCGGCATGGGAATCGACAAGCCGGATGTGCGCTTCGTGGCGCACATCGACCTGCCGAAGTCCGTCGAGGGGTACTACCAGGAGACCGGCCGTGCCGGTCGTGACGGCGAGCCGTCGGTCGTGTGGATGGCGTACGGCCTCGGCGATGTCGTGCAGCAGCGTCGGATGATCGATCAGAGCCCCGGTGATCGCACCTACAAGATGCGGCTCGGCCAGCACCTCGACGCCATGCTGGCGCTGTGCGAGACGGTGGCCTGCCGCCGTCAGAACCTGCTCGGTTACTTCGGCCAGCAGTCCGAACCCTGCGGAAACTGCGACACCTGCCTGACCCCGCCCGAGACGTACGACGGGCTCGTGCCGGCGCAGAAGCTGCTCTCGACCGTCGTGCGGTTGCAGCGCGAGCGCAACCAGTCGTTCGGTGCGGGTCAGATCATCGACATCCTCCGCGGTGCCGACACCGAACGCATCCGCCAGCAACGTCACAAGGAGATCGCCACCTACGGGATCGGCGCCGACCTCACCGAGCAGGACTGGCGGAGCGTCGTGCGGCAGTTGCTCGCACGCGGGATTCTCGTGGCACAGGGCGACTACGGCACCCTGGCGCTCGGCGAGTCGGCGGCCGCCGTGCTCCGCGGTGACGAGCAAGTGCCGCTGCGGCGCGACACCATCGGCCGCACGGCCAGCGCACCGCGTGCGCGGCGGGCCTCCGCATCCGATGCCCTTCCCGAGGGTGATCGCGGACTGTTCGAGGCGCTGCGCGAGTGGCGCGCGCAGACGGCGCGCGAGCAGGGCGTGCCGGCGTACATCGTGTTCGGCGATGCGACGCTCCGTGCGCTCGCCGAACATCGCCCAGGGTCGCTCGCAGATCTCGACGGCATCAGCGGTATCGGCGCGAAGAAGAAGGATGCCTACGGGCAGGCCGTCCTCGACGTGATCGCCGCGGGCTGAGCGCGATTTCGGCGACGGTGTAGCCGACACACAACCGCAGACGCCCTCGGGCGGCCCCAGGTTTGTACGCATCGTGCAACCGAGTTGGGAAGCTGTTGTGGCCCTTCTACGTTTTACGTGATGTGCGCTCGTCCTCGACGGAGCGCCTCCCGTCTCCGCAACGAAGGGTGATGCCATGGTTGACGCCGTCGTCCGAACCGAAAAGCCCGCCACCAGCCGCCGCACTCCGGCCGGAGGAGCGCCGACCGCGCCGCACTCCGCCGCCGAGGCCGCCGAGCCCCGGATCAACGTGGCCGAGGTCACCGATCTGCTGCTGGGCACCTGGGCCGACACGCGCCGCGAGGCGCGCGAGATGATCAAGGACCCCGCGTTCTGGAACATCGAGGGTCAGACCGTGGCCGAGCAGCGCGAACGCGTGCTCGGCCAGCTGCGCCTCATCGTCGACGCGGGCGCCGCGGCCCGTTCCTACCCACCCGAGTACGGCGGACTGGGTGACAACGGGGCCAACATCGCCGGCTTCGAGGAGCTCGTGCTCGCCGATCCGAGCCTGCAGATCAAGGCCGGCGTGCAGTGGGGGCTCTTCGGCTCCGCCATCCTGCAGCTGGGCACCAAGAAGCACCACGACAAGTGGCTGGGGGATGCGGCGTCGCTCGCTCTTCCGGGTGCGTTCGCGATGACCGAGACCGGCCACGGCTCGGATGTGGCGGCGGTCGGAACCACGGCGACCTACGACGCCGAGACCGAGGAGTTCGTCATCCACACGCCGTTCCGCGGTGCCTGGAAGGATTACCTCGGCAACGCGGCCCTGCACGGCCGCGCGGCCACCGTGTTCGCGCAGCTCATCACGGGCGGCGTGAATTACGGCGTGCACTGCTTCTTCGTGCCGATCCGTGACGAGAGCGGTGCGTTCCTCGACGGCGTCGGCGGCGAAGACGACGGCGTCAAGGGTGGCCTCAACGGCATCGACAACGGCCGTCTCCACTTCGATCACGTGCGGGTTCCGCGCGAGAACCTGCTCAACCGTTACGGCGACGTCGCCCCCGATGGCAGCTACTCGAGCGAGATCGACAGCCCCGGCCGTCGCTTCTTCACGATGCTCGGCGCGCTGGTGCAGGGCCGGGTGTCGCTCGACGGTTCGGCGACGACCGCATCCGCCCTCGCCCTCTACATCGCGGTGACGTACGGCAACCAGCGCCGCCAGTTCGACTCCGGCTCGGGCACGTCCGAGGTCGTGCTCCTCGACTACGGCCGGCACCAGCGTCGACTGCTGCCGAGGCTCGCCACGGCGTACGCGCAGGCGTTCGCGCACGACGAGTTCCTGAAGAAGTTCGATGGTGTCTTCTCCGGCCGCAGCGACACCGACGCGGAGCGCGAAGACCTCGAGACCCTCGCGGCCGCGCTGAAGCCCCTCAGCACGTGGAACGCGCTCGACACGATCCAGGAGGCGCGCGAAGCGTGCGGAGGCTCCGGGTTCCTCGCCGAGAACCGGCTCGTCGGTCTGCACCACGACCTCGACGTCTACACGACGTTCGAGGGCGACAACAACGTGCTGCTGCAGCTCGTCGGAAAGCGGCTGCTGAGCGACTACGGCCGACAGTTCAAGGGCAAGGACACGGCAGCGCTCGCCCGCTACGCGGTCGGTCAGACCGCCGGCAAGGTGTTCCACAACGCGGGTCTGCGACAGCTGGGGCAATCCGTCACCGATTTCGGGTCGACCGCGCGGTCGGTGGAGCTCGGCCTCCGCGAGGAGCAGCAGCGGGAGTTGCTGACCACGCGCGTGCACACGATGGTCGCCGACGTCGCCGCGCGTCTGCGCCCGGCGAGCAAGCTGTCACCGGCTGAGGCGGCGGCGCTGTTCAACGAGAACCAGTCCGATCTGATCGAGGCGGCCCGGGCACACGGCGAGCTGCTGCAGTGGGAGGCGTTCACCGACGCGATCCACCGGGTCAGCGACGACGGCACGCTGCAGGTGCTCACCTGGCTCCGCGACCTGTTCGGTCTCTCGCTCATCGAGAAGCACCTGGCCTGGTATCTCCTGTCCGGGCGTCTGTCGGCGCAGCGGGCCGGGGCGGTGTCGCGCTACATCGGGCGCCTCTGCACGCGGCTGCGGCCGCACGCGCAGGATCTCGTCGACGGCTGGGGCTTCGCCCCCGAGCACGTGCGCGCGCCCATCGCATCGGGTGCCGAGCAGGAACGTCAGGACGAGGCCCGCGCCTACATGGCGGCGCTCGCCGCGTCGGGCAATGCGCCCGTCTCGGAGAAGTCGCTCAAGAAGAAGTGACCGCGCGGGCGGCGCCGCATCCGGCCCGGATGTCGGCGCCGCCCGTTAGCGTGTGAGGGTGACTGACGTGATCCTCGGCTCCGACGGGCGTGCCCGCTGCGCGTGGGCGGGCACCGACGCCGAGTACGTTCGCTACCACGACGAGGAGTGGGGTCGCCCGCTCCACGGCGACCGGCCGCTGTTCGAGAAGGCCAGCCTCGAGGGGTTCCAGGCCGGGCTCAGCTGGCTGACGATTCTGCGCAAGCGCCCCCGTTTCCGCGCGGTGTTCGCCGACTTCGAGCCGGCCGTGGTCGCCGGATTCGGCCCCGACGACATCGAACGGTTGATGGCGGATGCGGGGATCGTGCGCAATCGCGCGAAGATCGAGGCCGTCATCGGCAACGCCCAGCGGGTGCACGAGATGGCCCCGGGCGAGTTCGACGCGCTGATGTGGTCGTTCGCGCCGACCGTTCCCGGTGACCGCCCGGCGACGTTCGCCGACGTTCCCGCGACGACACCCGAGTCGGTCGCCCTCAGCAAAGAGCTACGGCGACGAGGGTTCCGCTTCGTCGGGCCGACGACGATGTACGCGCTGATGCAGTCCTCGGGCATGGTCGACGATCATGTCGTCGGATGCTGGCGCGCCGCCTGACGCGTTCGCCTGACGCCGCGTGACGCCTGGCGTGCATGCCTGACCCGGCGCACCGCCGGACGGGTGCGACCGACCCGCGCGGCCGCCGGTTTCCGGTCAGCGTCCGGCGTCGAACAGGTGCCGGGCGCCCTTGCCGATCACCTTGACGACGACGCCGCGGCGGTGCAGTTCGGCCACCGTGCGGGTCTCTTCGTCGATGTCGCGGCCGAGCGCGTGCACGCTCGTTACGACGAGCACGTCTCCGGCATCCAAGCGTCCGATCAGGCGCCCGAGCCGGGCCTCCCAGCCCTCGAGGATGTCGGGCGCGGGATGGCGGAATCCTTCGATGGGCACGCCGTAGCGGGTGAGTTCGTCGCGCTGCGCGACGACCGAGGGCATGTCGGGGCGGTTGACCACGAGCCCGACGAGCCGCGACCCCGCGGGACGGGCGCGCCACCAGTTGCGATCGGACTGCAGCTCGGTGAAGCACTTCGGGCACTCGGCGGCGGTATGCGGCAGATGCAGGGGGCTCGTCACCGCGTGCTCGACGGCCGGATCTTGCGCGGCGTGCGTGTGCGCGCCGTCGTCCGGTGCGTCCCGATCAGGTATGGCCGCGTCGCTCATGATGCCCCGTTCGTCGTCCCCACTGCGTCCATTCTCCCTCGGCGGCCGGCCCTCGCGGTACGCCCTACTCGATGTCGTCGTCGGTGAGCCGAAGTTCCAGGCTGAGCTGGTCGGCGTCGAGTTCGGCGAGGGCGTGGCGGAGCGCCGCCGTGCTGAAGGTGCCGGTGCGTCCGACCTCGATCAGGCGCCTCCGCATGGTCTCGATGAGCGCGAGGCGCAGCTCGAGCATCTCGCGCGCGGTGGCGGTCGATTCGTCGTCGGGGGGTTGCGCCATCCGCAGTCCGACCGTGTCGACGAGGTGCGGCGAGAACGTGCTGCCGTCGCGGCGGACGAGTGCCGGATCGCCGAGCGAGGCCACCGCCGCGGTGCGCAGTTCGGCGTCGAGGCGCAGCTGCTCTTCCGGAGTGGGTCCGGCGGCGGTGGGCGGGATGCGGAGCAATCGAACGAGACCCGGCAGGGTGAATCCCTGGAGCAGCAAGCTGATGATCGCCACCATGAACGCCACGAAGATGAGCAGCGGGCGGTGCTCGGTGTTGGCGGGAAGCGTCTGCGCGGCCGCGAGGGTCACCACGCCGCGCATGCCGGCCCAGACGATCACGGTGCCGTGCTTCCACCCGAGCGGAGACGCGCGGTAGTAGTCGAGATCGGCGCTCATGCGCTGCATCCGGCGCCGGACCATGGCGAGGCGTGCGGTCATCCGGGCGGGGTCGGACGATCCGCGCGGGGGAATGCGCCCCGCCTCGACGTCATCGATACGTTCGTTCATGCGGTCGAAGTCGACGGCGTCGTAGCGGCGCGCGCGTCGCCCCTGCCGCCAGATGATGAACGACACGTACACGGCACGGACGAGCAGGATGATGCCGAGCGAGGCGAACGCGAGCCATGTTCCGTGCCAGAGACCGTCGTGCTCGGTGAGGTTCTTCGAGACGACGTCGGTGAGCTCCAGCCCCATGATGAGGAAGACGCCGCCCTCGAGCACGAGTTCGATCGTGCGCCAGTTGATCTCATCCGACAGGCGCTGATCCGGGGTGAAGAAGCGGGCCGCGCCCTGGCCGGTGACGATTCCCGCGACGACGGCCGCGACGAGTCCCGATCCGCCCAGGTATTCGGTCGGCAGGTAGGCGATGAAGGGCACCGTGAAGCTGATCGCCGTGTTCGCGGCGGAGTTCGCCACCCAGGCGCGCAGGCGCAGGTTCACGAAGCCGACGACGGCGCCCATCACGATCGCGATGAGCACACCCCAGACGAAAGTGCCGACGGCATCCGCGAAGGCGAAGCCGCTCGCCACGGCGACCGTGGCGGTGCGCAGCAGCACCAGCGCCGTCGCGTCGTTGAGGAGGCTCTCGCCCTCGAGCAGGGTGACGACGCGGGGGGAGATGCCCACGCGCTTCACGATCGAGGTCGCGACGGCATCGGTCGGCGACAGGATGGCGCCGAGCGCGATGCCGACGGGCAGGCTGAGCCCCGGGATGACCCAGGTGAAGAAGATGCCGAGGAGCACCGCGCTGCCCACCACGAGCAGCACGGAGAGCCCGGCGATGGGGCGGAAGTCCCGGCGGAACTCGATCGCCGGCAGCTGCACGGCGGAGGAGTAGAGCAGGGGCGGCAGCACCCCGACCAGGATCCACTCCGGGTCGATCGGGGGGATGTCGGGCACGAACGGCAGGGCGGCCAGCAGCAGACCGATCGCGACGAGCACCAGCGGGCCGGCGATGTTCAGCCGACGGCCGAGCGCGGTCACGACCGCGACGATCACGACGCCGAGGATGACGACGACGAGTTCTCCCATCTCAGAGAGCCCCGAGCGCGTGCACGGCGTCGCGTTCTTCGACGAGTTCGGCGGTCGACGCGTCGATGCGCGCGCGGGCGCGATCGTCGATGGTCAGGCCCTCGACGATGCGGTAGCCGGAGCCGTCGGAGGTGACGGGGAACGAGGAGAACAGCCCCGCGGGCACGCCGTACTCGCCGTGCGAGACGACCGCGGCGGAGGTCCAGCCGCGGGCCTCGGACGTGCCGAGCACGTCGTCGCGCACGTGGGTGATGGCCGCGTTCGCGGCGGACGCGACCGACGACGAGCCGCGCACCTCGATGATCTCGGCGCCGCGCCCCGCGACCCGCGGGATGAACTCGTCGTCCACCCAGCGCGCGGCCGCATCCGCTCCGCCGAATCGCTCTTCCAGGGCGCGGAGCGCGGGCGTGCCCGCGACGGTCGCGTGCGAGATGTCGGGGAACTGGGTCGCCGAGTGGTTGCCCCAGATGGCGACGTCGCGCACGACTCCGACGGGGGCGTCGAGCGTCGCCGCGAGCTGCGCGGCCGCGCGGTTGTGGTCGAGGCGCGTGAGGGCGCTGAAGCGTTCGGGCGGCACTCCGGGGGCGGATGCGGAGGCGATCAGCGCATTCGTGTTCGCGGGGTTGCCGACGACGACCGCGCGCACGTCATCGGCCGCGTGTGCGGCGATCGCGGCGCCCTGGGGCCCGAAGATGCCGGCGTTGGCGGCGAGCAGGTCGCGGCGCTCCATTCCCGGGCCGCGGGGTCGCGCTCCGACGAGGAGCGCGATGTTGCAACCGTCGAACGCGACCGCGGGGTCTTCCGTGATCTCCACATCGTGCAGCAGCTCGAACGCGCCATCCTGAAGCTCGAGCGCGGCACCCTCGGCGGAGCGGATGCCGGGACGCACCTCGAGCAGCCGCAGGCGCACGGGCCGATCCGCGCCCAGCATGTCGCCCGCAGCGATCCGGAAGAGCAGCGCGTAGCCGATCTGCCCCCCGGCGCCGGTGATCGTGATGGTCGTGACCGCAGCCGTCATACGCCCGAGCATATGGCGCACGCGGCCGCACCGCCGCTCCCGAGCGATCCGGAGGCGCACGGTACCGTGAAGTCATGACGGTGAACGAGATCGACGATGTGCTGTACCCGCCGATCGAGCCGTACGCCACGGGCGAGCTGCTCGTCGGCGACGGGCAGCGGGTGTACTGGGAGCAGTCCGGAAACCCCGACGGAAAGCCGGTCGTCTTCCTCCACGGCGGGCCGGGTGCGGGGACCTCGCCCTGGCAGCGGCGCTTCTTCGACCCCGAGCGCTACCGGATCGTGCTGTTCGATCAGCGCGGATGCGGGCGGTCCACGCCGCACGCGAGCGACCCGGCCGCCGACCTGCGGTTCAACACGACGTGGCACCTGGTCGGCGACCTCGAACTGCTCCGCCGCAACCTCGGCATCTCGACGTGGCAGGTGTTCGGCGGATCCTGGGGCAGCGCGCTCGCCCTCGCCTACGCGCAGGCGCATCCGGAGGTCGTCAGCGAACTCGTGCTGCGCGGCATCTTCACGCTTCGCCGCCACGAACTCGAGTGGTTCTACGAGGGCGGCGCATCGGCGATCTTCCCCGATCTGTGGGAGGACTACCTCGCCGCGATCCCCGTGCTGGAGCGCAACCACTTGATCGACGCCTATCACCGGCGGCTGTTCGATCCGGATCCGGCCGTGCACCGCCCGGCCGCGCTCGCGTGGACCCGCTGGGAAGCATCGACGCTGACGCTGCGTCCCGATCCCGACCTCGTCGCCTCGATGACGGATGCGGATGCCGCCACCGCCTTCGCGCGGATCGAGAACCACTACTTCGTCAACGCGGGATGGTTCCGCGAAGGACAGCTCATCGACGAGGTCGACCGCATCCGGCACATCCCCGCCGTGATCGTGCAGGGGCGGTACGACGTCTGCACGCCGATCATGACGGCATGGGATCTGCACCGCGCCTGGCCCGAGGCGGAGCTCGCCGTGATCGACGATGCGTCGCACTCGGCGACCGAGCCCGGGATCGCTGCCGCCCTGCGCGCGGCGACCGACCGCTTCGCGGGCTGACCGGCGGGAGTGCCCGCTCTCTCTGGGCGGACCCGCTCTACCCGCGCCGCCGCGCGCTCACGCGCCCATCGCGCGGATCAGTGTCGCGATGAGGCGCAGCGGCGATCGGCCGATCAGGTAGCGGGTGAGTCCTTCGCTCACGGCCGTCGAGGTGCGTGAGGTCACGAACCACGGGGGCGTGGGGAGCACGCTGAACCGCCCGCGACCCAGTGAACGCGGGAACGGGCGGAAGGGGCCGCGCAGAACGGACCGCTCGACCCCCGCCAGGAGCAGGGTGTTGTGCACGATCCCGAGGCCGCTGCCCACGTCGTCGAGGGTGCTTCCGGGGAAAGCGCCCCAGGACAGGATCGGCGTCGCGAACACCACGCCCGTCCAAGCGTTGATCGCGATGCCGCCGTAACGCAGGTCGGCGATCGCCCGGTCGAGGTCGTCGCCGAGGTCGCGCTCCGTGGCCGGGTCGATCAGGACGTTGGCCCCCAGGGTGCCGGTCAGCCGCTCGTTCGCGTGCGCGATCGCGGCGCGCAGGAAGTCGCCGCCGTGACCACCCAGCTCGACGACGCCCAGCACGGGCGCGAAGTACTCCGTCGTCTCGATCGGATGCGGATCGTCACCGGCGGCGACCTCCACGAGCAGGCGCCCGCCCCCGGCCTGCTGCGCGCCGGGGTAGGTGGCACCCGCGGCGGTGAGGCGCTCCGCGGCGTGCGGGTACCAGACGGGGCGCGCGGGAGCAGCGGCGTAGGCGGTCTCCAACGCCCGGAGGAACGCGTCGCGCTGCGGCCAGTCCCGGCTGAGGAGCACGACCTGGCCGGCGATGCAGTTGTGGCCGCTGTTGTGCAGCCGCATGGTGGCGATGTGCTCCGCCTGGAAACGCAGGTCGGCATCGGTCCACGGCCCGGGCACGACGATGATCGGCGAGACCCCGCCGAGCTCGGCCGTGATGGGGGTGGTGAGGAGCGGTTCTCCGGACGCGCGGCGGGCGACCGCATCCGGCCCCGTTCCCCACACGATCGCGTCGAACGTGGTCGCCGAGCCCGTGATGTGCACGTGCGCGAACGACGGATGCCGGGTCAAATACGCGCCGACCGGTCCGCCTCCGCGGACGATGCGTACGAAGCCGGCGTCGATCAGCGGCGCGAGCGCCCGCTCGAACACGGGTACGAGGGCGTCCTGCGTGGGATTGACCTTCAGCAGCCCGACCCGGTTCTCGGCGAGCAGTTCGTACAGCACATCGAGCACGGGGATCGCGGTGATGTTGCCGGCACCGAGCACGAGCCCGACGCCCGCCGGAGCCCCCGGGTCGAGTTGGCCGAGGCCCGCCGCACGCGCGGCCGACCCGGCATCCACGCCCGGCCGGAACCAGACCTCGCCGGTGTGCCCCGACAGCAGCAAGGCGTCGATCGCGCTCGCCGGAAAGACGTGCGCCCGGATGCGGTCGTCCGGAGCGGCGTCGATGCGCACGCCGTCGAGCGGGCTCGCGCCGCGGGCGAGCGTGCGCAGCGTGCGCAGATAGCCATCGAGCGCGCTGAGGACGGCGTACGGGCCCGAGAGCCACTCCTCGCCGCGCAGCGGATGGCGCGCGTCGAGGCCCTTGGAGGCGGCGGCGATCGTGGCCCATTCCTCCGCGACGGCGCCGACGGCATCCCGCACCTGGTCGAGCAGCGACGCCCGCTGGTCGAGGCGCAGAGTCGACCACGCGTCGGCCCCCGTGGCGAGCTCGTCGATCGCCAGATCGAGCGCGGCGGTCTCGGCATCCGAGAGTTCGGATGGGGCAGGGCTGATCGAGGTCACGGCGCTCTCCTTCGGGCGGCCGCCGAGCGGACTCGGAGGTGCGCTCAGCCTACCGATCCGCCGTCGCCGCGCCGCGGATCAGAGCAGACCCTGCGCGCCGAGAGCCGCACGCAGGACGGGGGCGATGTGCTCGGCGTACGCGACCGTCAGGTGCGTCTGGTCGTACTTGGTGGGGATGGTGCCGGCGAAGGCCGGGCACACGTTCTCCCAGCAGCTGAACGGGAGCGAACTGAGGGCATGGTCCCCGGATGCGGCCGCCGCCGCCTCGGCTGCTGACTGCATGTCGGTCCACGTCGTGTCGACGGAGGTGAGGCAGTTCGCGGGGCTCGACAGCGGTGAGTAGCACTGCCCGAGATCGGCGCCGAGCGGCGGCGGCGCGAGGTACGCGATGCGGCCGGGCATCGCATAGGTCGACATCTCGGCCTGCGTCGCCGCGATGAGCGCCGGTGCCGAGAGGTCGGTGCCGTCGGTCGTCCGACCGAGCGTGTAGGCGTTCGAGACCACGACGAGCTGGGCGGGGTCGGCGGCGATCGCCGCGCGCACGTCGGTCTTCCGCTGCGGGCAGGCGGCCATGACCCCGGCGCCGTCGTTCTGCACGAGCACGTCGGTGAATCGGCATCCGTAGAGCCCGATCGTCGTGATGCGCCACGCCCCGGCGCTGTCCTCGGCGATCTTCTTGAACGCGGGCGCGTACGCCATCGCGGTCGAGTCGCCGACGAGGTACATGTGGTTAGGGGCATCGGTGCTTCCCCACGTGCATCCGGCCGCGTCGAACGCGGCATCGGGTGAGAAGCAGTCGTGGGCGGGGTTGTCGCTCGATGAACGCGAGATCACGTCGTCGAGCGAGGGGGAGAGGGCGGGCCAGGCGGTGGCGGATGCGGCCGCCGCCAGTTCGTCCTGGAGCGCGGGGAGCGGGTCGGTCTGCTCCTCGGCGGCAGGCGCGGGCGGTGCGAGCGGGCCGAGGGTGGGGATGCCTCCGACCGTCGACTGCAGGGTGATGGCGATGACGCCGGCGCCGATCACGAGCACGACAACGCCGAGGACGGCCTGCCCGGCGAAGCGAGCGCGCCAGGCCGACCAGGCCGCGCGACGCGTGTCGGGCGCCGTCGGGCGCTCATCCGATCCGGGCTCGGGGGTCGCCGAGGGAGATGCTGCGTGGGACGCGGCGGCGCCGACGGCGAGAAGCTCGGATGCGGGCGGGCCGCTCGGGGACGCGACCGCCGGGGACGCGACCGCCGGGGACGCGACCGCCGGGGGCGCGACCGCCGGGCGCGCGGGCGCCCCGGGGTAGTAGCGTGCGCCGGGAGTCCAGCCGGCGGGCCGACTCTGCAGCGTCCGTGCGGGCGGGGTTACGGGCGCCGGAGGTGCGACAGGCGCCGCAGGTGCGACGGGCGCAGCGGATGCGACGGGCGCAACCGGGGCCTCCGCACCGGCGCGCGAATCGGGCGCGCCCGCGGGGCGCGGGTACGCGCGGAGCCACGGCGAGCGGTGGAGCGGCTGCTCCACGACGAGATAGGACGCGACCGACAATGCAGCGATCGCGCCCAGGACGATCGGGGTCGTCGGGGCGCCCGCGGGCAGCAGAACTCCCGCGAAGACGATGACGGGGAAGTGCCAGAGGTAGATCGAGTACGAGAGGTCGCCGATCGCGACGCTCAGGGGGTTGCTGAGGGGGAACAGATGCCGGGCCCGAGGGTCGCCCGCGACGCCCGCGGCGATCACGAGCGCAGTGGCGGCGACGGGCAGGGCGGCCCACGGCGCCGGAAACGCGCTGTCGGCGTCGATCGCGACGAACGACCACAGGATTCCCGCGAGTCCCGCCCAGGCGAGCGGCACGCGGAGCAGACCCGGGACGCGGGCGAGCACGGGCGTCAGCGCGGCGAGGAGCGCGCCCGTGCCGAGTTCCCAGGCGCGCGTCGCGGTGGAGAAGTAGGCCACCGTCGGCTGGGCCGCCGTGTCGGTCAGAGCCCACGCGAAGGAGGCGACGACGATGACCGCGGCGGCGAGCCCGACCGTGATCCTCCGCGAGGTGGGGGTTCGCCGCGCGAGCGGAATCACCAGGAGTGCGACCAGAAGCAGCGGCCAGAGCAGGTAGAACTGCTCCTCGACCGACAGTGACCAGAAGTGCTGCAGCGGAGAGACCGCATCCGTCGACCGGAAGTAGTCGGTGCC
Organism: Microbacterium sp. cx-55; assembly: GCF_021117345.1. NCBI lineage: Bacteria > Bacillati > Actinomycetota > Actinomycetes > Micrococcales > Microbacteriaceae > Microbacterium > Microbacterium sp. cx-55. The sequence continues at coordinate 238,148 of NZ_CP088261.1, forward strand.
GTCGGCGGCGAACCGCCAGTTCGACGACAGCAGCATGGCCGCGATCGCATCGCCCAGGGTCTGCTCGGCGCGGGGGCGGTTGAACACGAAGAACGCCGCGGTCGTCACGGCGACCAGCACGAGAAGCGACGCGGGCAGGATGCGGCGGATGCGGCGGGCCGCGAACGCGCGGAGCCGGATGCGGCCGGTGCGCTCCTGCTCGCGGAGCAGCAGGCCCGTGATCAGGAAGCCGGAGATGACGAAGAACACGTCGACCCCGACGAACCCTCCGGCCGGAAAGCCGATCGCGTGGCACAGCACGACGGCCACCACGGCGATGGCCCGGAGTCCCTGAACATCGCGCCGAACAGGGGGCGCGGCGGAGGAGGGAGAGGAGTTCATAGGGGAGGGCGGCGCCGCGATCGAGACGCATCACCGCCGACCAGTGTAGGCCTGGGAGCGGTACCACGGCACCCGCGCCCTATCGTTGCCTCTCGCAGCGCGGGGAGAGCGACTCAGATCAGCGAGAGCTCGCGGAGCTTCGCGTCGACGTCGGCGTTCGAGGGCTCGACGTGGTGCGAGGAGTCCGGGTAGACGACGACGGGGATCTGGGTGCGCCCGGAGATGTCGCGCGCGACGTCAGCGGCCGCGGGGTCGGCTTCGAGGTCGATGTAGGTGTACTCGACGCCGAGGCCGTCGAGCTGCGCCTTCGTGCGGCGGCAGTCGCTGCACCAGGCAGCGCCGAACATGGTGATCCCGGACGATGTTTCGCTCATGAAACCAGGGTAAGAGTGAACATCAGGTGTCCGGGTCGTGACGGTCTCCTTAGCGACTTCCTGTGCGGATGCCCAGCCCCCGGTTTTCGATCAGGTCGGCATGTCAGGATGAAGACGATCTCCTGATCCGGGTGGTCGTTTCTGTTTTTCCCCAAGGCGGTTCGTATGCAGGTCACGGTCGTCGTGCCGACGTTCAATGAAGCTCCCAATGTGGCGGAGCTGGTTCGTCGGGTCGCCGCATCCGCTCACGGATACACGGTCGACATCCTCTTCGTGGACGACAGCACCGATGACACCCCCCGGGTGATCGAGCAGGTCGCTGCGACCGCTCCGGTCCCGGTGCGTCTCATCCACCGCGACAACCCGGTCGGCGGGCTCGGTGGCGCGGTGACCGCGGGGATCGCCGCGGCCGACTCCGACATCTGCGTCGTCATGGACGGCGACCTGCAGCATCCGCCCGAGACCATCGCGAACCTCGTCACGCGCTTCCGTCGCGGCGACGTCGATCTCGTCGTCGCGTCGCGGTACGCCGAGGAGGGCGCCGCGACCGGGCTTTCCGACGCGTCGCGCGTGCTGGTCTCGCGCGCCTCGACCTACCTCACGAAGGCCATGTTCCCGCTGCGCTTGAAAGAGGTGAGCGACCCGATGACCGGGTTCTTCCTCGTCGACCGCCGCGCTCTCGACCTCGAAGAGCTGCGCCCGCGCGGCTTCAAGATCCTCCTCGAGATCCTGGCCCGTCATCCCGTCCGCGTCGTCGAGGTGCCGTTCTCGTTCGCCGACCGGCACGCGGGCGCGTCGAAGGCGTCGTTCCGTCAGGGTCTGCACTTCCTCGCCCAGCTCACCGCTCTGCGCTTCGGCAAGATGTCGATGTTCGCGATCATCGGCGGGCTCGGCGCGATCGCGAACCTCGCCATCGTCTGGGTGCTCGCGCACGTCGGCATGGGCGACATCAGCTCGATGCTCGTCGCCGCCGAGATCACGATCATCGCGAACTTCCTGCTGCAGGAGCGGTTCGTCTTCCAGGACGTCAAGGCGGATGCGTCGGGCATCGTGTCGCGATTCGCGAAATCGTTCGCGTTCAACAACGCCGAACTGATCGTCCGCATCCCGATCACGACGCTGATCATCTCGAACTGGCACATCTCGGTCGTCATCGCGACCGGCATCACCCTCGTCGCCGCGTTCGTCCTGCGATTCCTCTTCCACTCGCTCGTCGTCTACGCGCCCCGTCGCGCCGGCGCTCGGAAGACGTCGCCGGCCCGCGCGCTGGTCGAAGAACTCGACCGCCAGGCCGTCTCTCCCGGCGAGCTCTGAGCCCGGTCGTCCGGCGACGAGCCTGATCCCGGTCCTCAGCCGACCAGGTTCCGGAAGTCGTCGAGGTCCATTCCGTAGTTGATGCGGATGGTGGGCAGGGCGAGCTTGTCGGTGCCGGCGCGTACGTAGCCGGGCTCGACCGTGCGCGCCATCTCGAACCCCGCGCGGCGCAGTGCCTCTTTCGCGGTGTCGTTGTAGTGGCCGTAGGGGTAGGCCATGACCTCTTTCGCACCGAGGATCGCCGCGGAGGTCTCCATGTCGGCGGCGATCTGATCGACGGTCCAGTTCACCATCCGGCCCTGCCCGTTCTCGCCCGCGGTGTGCATGTCGTGGGTGTGTGAGCGCTGCAGCACGTACATGTTGGGCGTGGGCTCGGTGCGGGCCGAGGTGATCACGAACGACGTGGTCGGCACGCGATAGTTCTGCACGATCGGGGCGGCGAGTTCGAGCCAGCTCGAGTCGGCGTCATCGTCGGTGACGATCGCCGACAGCCGGGGGATGTACAGCGCCCCGTCGATGAAGGCGCTCAGTTCGTCCCAGGTCGGAAGGTAGAAGCCGCTCTCCGCGAGGTAATGGATGTGCGACTCGAAGTCGCCGATGTAGGTGTAGTTGGCTTTCAACCAGCCGGACTCGCCCTCGGGCTTCGTCGTGAACTGGTGGTACATCAGGATCGGCACGCCGACGTTCTCGGCGGCGACGTCGTCGGGTGACTTCCACGCGGCGTGCACCGTGGTCTCGTGGTCGGCGCAGGTGACGAGGTCGGCGCCGTTGATGCGCGCCCCGACGCTGTAGGACGCGGCGTCACTCGGCGTCGCGTACCACCCCGCGAACACCGCGCCGTCGCGGCGGGGGATCGGCAGGTGGGCGTAGAGGGCGCCCTCGGTCTGCAGCTGCGGGGCCTCCGCGATGCCGTCGCCCGCGAAGCTCACGGCGCACGCGCGCGGATCGGCGGCGGTGCGGAGCAGTTGCTGCGCGGCGGTGAGTGGCGTCGCGCTCGGGGTCGGCGCGGGTGTCGCGCTGAGCGTCACCGCGGGGTACGGGGCGGCGGATGCGGGCGTGAACCCGCGGAGGAACGTGAGGGTGGCGGCGACGCCGGCGGCGACCACGACGACCGGGATCAGCACGGCGACGAACACCCGGAAGGCCCTCCGTCGACGTGGCGGTCGGGTATATGTGCGCCGTCGAGCCACCATCGTCGTTTCCCCCTACATGGGCGCTCGGCGCCCTCCCCCGTGCGAGGCGACGACCCCGCGACGGTCAGAGTGTAGCGGCGTCGGGTGACGCGGCTGGGGTGCGACATCCGGAGCCCGCCGACCCCGGTCGTAGACTGGGCTGCTGACCATCGGGGCGCTCTGGCGCACTCCCTCGGCCGCCGCATCCGTCACGAACCAACGAACGAAGACACCATGCCGCACTCCGCCGCCGGTCTCGCCTACCGCGAGGCGCGGGACACCCTGCTCGCCCACTCGCACGACGTGGAGGCCGCGCGCGACGCGTTCTCGTGGCCCGACGTGGGGCCGCACTTCAACTGGGCGGTCGACTGGTTCGACGGCATCGCCGAGGGGAACGATCGCGTCGCCCTGCGCGTCGTCGAGGAGGACGGCAGCGAGGCGTCGCGCACGTTCGACGAGATGCGCCGCCGCTCGAACCGGGTGGCGAACTGGTTGATCGCGCAGGGTGTCGGGCGGGGCGACCGCGTGATGCTGATGATCGACAACCGCGTCGAGCTGTGGGAGGCGATGCTCGGGATCATGAAGATCGGCGCCGTGATCCTGCCGACGTCGGTGGTGCTCGGTCCCGACGACCTGGCGGAGCGCATCGATCGCGCCGGCATCCGCGTCGTGATCGCCGACCAGGACGACGCGGCGAAGTTCGACGGCTTCGACCTCGACCTGGTGCGCATCGTGGTCGGGGCGTCACGAGCGGGATGGGTGTCGTTCACGGATGCGGACGCCGCATCCGACGCGGCACCCGGCATCGTCGGCGACTCGACCGACACCTCGATCGTGTACTTCACCTCCGGCACGACGTCGCGGCCGAAGATGGTCGAGCACACCCACCTCTCGTACCCCGTGGGCCACCTCAGCACGACGTACTGGATCGGTGTGCGGCCGGGAGACGTGCACATGACGATCAGTGCACCCGGCTGGGGCAAGCACGCGTGGAGCCTGTTTTTCGCCCCGTGGATCGCCGAGGCCACGATCTTCGTCTACAACTACGGCCGGTTCGATGCCGGCGCCCTCGTCGCCCAGCTCGATCGTGCCGGCGTGAACTCGTTCTGCGCGCCGCCGACGGTATGGCGGATGCTGATCCAGGCCGATCTGGAGCAGCGCCCCCGCGGGCTCCGCGAACTGCTCTCGGCCGGCGAGCCGCTGAACCCCGAGGTCATCGCGACGATCGAGCGCTGGTGGGGCATCCAGATCCGCGACGGCTACGGGCAGACCGAACTGACCGCGGTCGTCGGCAACACCCCGGGCGTCGCGCTGAAGCCCGGGTCGATGGGGCGGGCGCTGCCCGGGGTCGACGTCGTGCTGCTCGACCCGGTCACCGGCGAGATCGCGGACGAGGGTGAGATCTGCCTGCCGACGCATCCGGTGCGTCCGCTGAACCTCATGCCCGGCTACATCGGCGACGCCGAGCGCACTGCGCTGGTCGAGTACGACGGTTTCTACCACACGAGCGATGTCGCCTCCCGCGACGAGAACGGCTTCCTCACGTTCATCGGCCGCACCGACGACGTGTTCAAGGCGAGCGATTACAAGGTGTCGCCGTTCGAGGTGGAATCGATCCTGCTCGAGCACCCGGCGGTCGCCGAGGCCGGCGTGGTGGGTGCGCCCGACGAGCTGCGGTTGAACATCGTGAAGGCGTACGTGCACCTCGCGGCCGGGGCGCCGGCGGATGCGGAGACCGCGCGCAGCATCCTGGCGCACGCGCGCGAGCACCTGCCGCCGTACATGCGGGTGCGGCGGGTCGAGTTCTTCGAGTTACCGAAGACGATCTCGGGCAAGATCCGTCGCGTCGAACTCCGCGAACGCGAGATCGCGCACGCCGGCGAACGGATCGAGAGCGAGTTCCGCGAGTCGGACTTCCCGGGTCTGAAGGGCTGACGCGAGGCCACCCCGCCGGATGCGCGCCCGTAAAATGACGTCGCGGCGCATTGTCGCCATCCTGTTGCCGCCTCCCGCGTGATCGTGCCGGGGCGTCGTCGACACCCCCTTCACCCCGGGAGCCGCATGTCCGCCGTCGTCACCGCGCCGCCGCGTCGCGTTCGAATCGAACCGACCGTCCTGCAGGCGCTGCGCAGTCCGCGCCTGCTCACCCGCGAGGTGCTCGCAGGCCTCGTCGTCGCGATCGCGCTCATCCCCGAGGCGATCGCCTTCTCGATCATCGCGGGCGTCGACCCGCGGGTCGGGCTCTTCTCGTCTTTCGTGATGGCGGTCGTCATCGCGTTCGTGGGTGGCCGCCCCGCGATGATCACGGCCGCGACCGGAGCCGTCGCCCTCGTGATCGCCCCGGTGGCGCGCGAGTACGGCATGGACTACTTCATCGCGACCGTGCTGCTCGCCGGCATCATCCAGGTGCTCCTCGCCGTGCTGGGCGTCGCGAAGCTCATGCGCTTCATTCCGCGCAGCGTCATGGTCGGGTTCGTGAACGCGCTCGCGATCCTCATCTTCCTCTCGCAGATGCCTCAGCTCGTCGATGTGCCGTGGGCGGTGTATCCGCTGGTCGCGGTGGGGCTGCTCATCCTGTTCCTGTTGCCGAAGATCACGCGGGTCGTGCCCGCACCTCTCGTGGCGATCATCCTGCTGACGGCCGCCGTGGTGGTCTTCGCGATCTCCGTGCCCACGGTCGGTGACCAGGGTGCGCTGCCGCGGAGCCTTCCCGAGCTCTTCGTGCCCAACGTGCCGCTCTCGTTCGAGACCCTCGGCATCATCGGGCCGTACGCGCTCGCCGTGGCGGTTGTCGGTCTGCTCGAATCGCTCATGACGGCGAAGCTCGTGGATGACGTGACCGACACCCGCTCGAGCAAGACCCGTGAGGCATGGGGTCAGGGAGTGGCCAACCTCGCGTCCGGGTTCTTCGGCGGCATGGGCGGCTGCGCGATGATCGGCCAGACCATGATCAATGTGAAGGCCTCCGGCGCTCGCACCCGGATCTCCACGTTCCTCGCCGGCGTATTCCTCCTGGTGCTCGTCGTCGTGCTCGGCGACGTCGTTGCGATCATCCCGATGGCGGTGCTCGTGTCGGTCATGATCTTCGTCTCCGTGGCCACCTTCGATTGGCACAGCATCCGCCCGTCGACGCTCCGTCGCCTCCCGTTGAGTGAGACGGCCGTCATGGTCGTGACGGTTGCGATCACGGTGTGGACCCATAACCTCGCGATCGGCGTGGTGGTGGGTGTCGTGATGGCGATGGTGCTGTTCGCGCGTCGGGTCGCGCACTTCGCGACGGTGACCCGGACCACGGATGCGGGTGCCCCGGAACCCACCGCGCACTACCGCGTGGACGGAGAGCTCTTCTTCGCCTCGAGCAATGACCTCACCACCCAGTTCGAGTACACGACCGATCCCGATCGGATCGTGATCGACCTGTCGCGCTCGCACGTCTGGGATGCATCGACCGTGGCTGCGCTCGACGCGATCGTGACGAAATACGAACGCCTCGGCAAGAAGGTCGTGTTCGAGGGGATGAACGACGAGACGACCGCATTCCACGGCCGACTTTCGGGCGGACTCGGCGCCGGTCACTGACCTGTTGCCCGCGTCACCTACGGCAGCGCGGCGGGGGAGTCAACCCGCTGCCGGTGTCGGCGGGCGCGCCTAGCCTCGGAGCATGTCCGATGCGAACAACACTCCCGAGACTCTCGGCGCCGTGCACGATAGCGACAACCCCGCCGAGAAGGATCCCTCCGATTGGGTCACGGGCGACGAGCCCATGACCGCGCCGCAGGCGAGCTACCTCGACACCCTCGCCCGAGAGGCTGGCGAGGAGATCCCCGCCGACCTCACGAAGGCTGAGGCATCCGAGCAGATCGATCGTCTGCAGGCCGAGACCGGCCGCGGCAACAGCTGAGCGTCAGTCGCCAGAGCGCGATCGCACACCCGGGACGCCGCCAGCGTCCCGGGTGTTTTCGCGGGGCGCGGATGGTGCGAGCTTCAGACCGATGACCGCGGCGATGATTCCGGCGATGCACACGAGCTTCGCGATCGAGAACGGCTCGGCGCCGGTGAGCAGCGCGTACGCGACGGTCAGGGCCGCGCCGATGCCCACCCACACGGCGTACGCCGTGCCGATCGGGATGCTGCGTGCCGCCCAGCCGAGTCCGAGCATGCTGGCGACGATCCCGACCGCGAAGACCACCGTGGGTACCGGTTTGGAGAGGCCGTCGGAGGCGCCGAGGGCCGTCGCCCACACCGCTTCGCACACGGCGCTGAGGATGAGCACGAGCCACGGCATCAGCTGACCACCTTGAGTCCGATGACCGACGCGACCAGCAGTAGAAGCAGCAGGATGCGAACGAGCGAGGCGCGCTCGGCGCCCGTGACCATCGCCCAGATGACCGTGAGGGTCGCCCCGATCCCCACCCAGACGGCGTAGGCCGTGCCGGTGGGCAGCTCGGTCATCGCGTAGGCGAGCCCGGCCATGCTCGCGACGAGGGCGACGCCGAACACGATCGTGGGGCGCGGGCGCCGAAACCCGCGAGATGCCGCGAGTGCGGCGGCCCAGACGGCCTCCAGCATTCCCGAGGCGATGAGGATGATCCACGCCATGACATGACCTTCCGAGTCAGTCTTGTCGAGATGCGGGTACTGCTCCCTCGTCCGCAGGGCCGGATGGGCCCTCTGCTCCAGAGTAGCGCCGGGGCCCGCCCGCATCCGAAAAGCACCGCAGTTTGGGGGTGGCGAGGCTCCTCCGCCCGGGACTCGTCAGCGCCAGGCCTCGGCGACGGCGATCTCGCGGCCGAGCACGCGACAGGCCGCGCGGTGCCCCGAGAGCAGGGCGGCCGTGACGGTCGCCGGGTCGTCGGTCCAGGTCGCCTCGCCTGCGATGTGCAAGACGCCCTCGACCGGGGTCGCGAGGTCGTCGTGGTCGGCCGTGGTCGATCCGAGGGTCATGTAGGCGTACGAGCCGCGGGCGAACGGGTCGTCCTGCCAGGCGGTGATGTCGACACCGATGGGGCGCTCGACGCGCGCGCCGTAGAGGCGGCGGAGCTGCGCCAGCACCGAGTCCACGACGCGATCCTCCGGCCAGTCGCGGATCTCGCGCGCGGCCGGGCCGGCGGCGAAGGTCAGCAGCGTGGGGGTGCCGTGGAGGGGGGTCAGGTCGTACCAGGAGTGCCACCACCGGCTGTCCGGTCCTTGCTGGCGGATCGCGTAGACGTCGTCGTCCCAGAACGCCGTCTCGAACCGCAGGAAGATCTTCTCGAACGCGTTCATCGTGAGTCGGCCGAGCGCTGCCGCGTTGATCTCCGGCAGGGGCGGATCGAAGGTGAACTCGTCGCTGCGCAGCACCCCGACGGGCACCGTCACGATCACGCGGGCGGCGTTCACGATGCGCTCGCCGGTCGGGTCGTCGGCGACGGTCACGGTCACGCCGCCCTTCGACCACTGCACGCGGGTGACGGTGTGGGAGAGGCGGATGTCGAGTCCCTCCGCGAGTCCGGCGGGGAGCCGGTCGTAACCGCCCGGGAACACGACTTCGTCGCCGTCGATCGCATCGTCGTCGAGTCCGTGCGCGGCGAGGTCTTCGATCCACGCGCCGTACTGCTCCTCCGCGCGGTGTTCGAGGTACTCCCGCACGCGCTGAGTCCGGTCTTCGTCCCAGCCTTGCGCCACAAGGGCGGCCTCGGTGACGTCGCGGTACGAGGCGTCGGGGGCGGATGCGGCGACGGTTTCGAGCAGCGTCTCATCGACCGTGTGGATGTCGTCGGTGAAGCGGGTCGCATCCGCATCCGAGAGTCGGGTGCCGTCCGGGGAGTAGTAGGCGATGGGGCGGCTGTCGGGCTGGTAGCCGCCGACGGTGAACTCGATCGTCCGCATCCCGAACGCCGCGGCGGCCTCGGCCACCGGGCTGTCGGTGATGCCGTGGATCCACGACGCGCCGAGGTCGGTCGCGTGTCCGCCGGTGCGGTCTGTGTGCACGCGCCCGCCCGTGCGATCGCGGGCTTCCAGCACAACGACCGACTGGCCGTTCTTTGCGAGAAGGCGGGCCGCGGTGATTCCCGCGACACCCGCACCGATGACGACCGTGTCGAACTCGTGCATGTCGGGACCCTACTCCTCGCATCGCGCTCTTCTGCCCGCGATGGCGCCAGTTCCCTGTCATGGCTGCAGAAACATGTGGCGCCAGAACAGGAAACTGCAGCCTTCGGGGGGTGGCGAACCTGGCGCGGCGGGCCGCCCGGGTCAGTCCGCGGCGTCGGCTCTCTCGAGCTTGTCCTTCAGCTCGTCGAGGTCGACGGCGCCGGTCGTCACCTGTTTGGTGCCGTTGTACACGTCGCGGTCGAGTTGCTTGCTGGCGTTGGCGACGAGCATCGCGACGAAGGTGTCGCCGTTGACGTTGAGGAAGGTGCGGAAGATGCCGGCGAACCAGTCGACCGCGATGAGCAGGCCGACGGCCTCGAACGGCAGCCCGAGGGAGGTCGCGAGGAACATCGCGACGACGGGGAAGCCGCCGGGCACGGTGATCGTGCCCATGTTCAGAAGGATGGCGAGCGCCATCCCGAGCACGATCGTGCCGAAGTCGAGCGAGACGTTGCCGGATTGCGCGAGGAACATCACGACGATCATGTAGTTGAGCACGGCGCCGTACGACCCCATCGTGAGGCCGACCGAGAGGGTGAAGTTCGCGACCGGCTGGCTCACGCCGATCTTCTCGATCGCGGTGCGGAGCACGGTCGGGTACGTGACGGCGGAGCTCGTCGTCGTGATGGCGATCATCGTCTGGTCGGTGAGCTTGGCGGGGAGCTTCGCGGGGTTGAGGCCGGTGCGTAGCCAGACGACGAGGATGAACAGGGCCAGGATGATCAGCACACCGATCAGGGTCGAGCCGAGGTAGGCGAGGGCGCTGGTGACGACCGAGAAGCCGACGGTGCCGGAGAGGTTGGCGAGCAGGCAGAAGACGCCGATCGGCGCAATCAGCATCACGAATCGGATCATCGTGAGCACGATCTGCTGGATCTGGTCGAAGAAGTCGAGCACCAGGCGGTTGCCGCTCTTAGCGATGTAGGTGTTGAGCGCGACGCCGAACAGCAGCGAGAAGATGATGATCGGCACCATGGTCGCGGTCGACATGGCGTCGAAGATGTTCGTGGAGACGAAGTTGACGACGGTCTGCTGCCAGCCGGTGGTCTCGCCGGCCGACTCCTGCAGGGCGGGGTCGACGCCGCCGGAGAAGTCGATGCCCGCGCCGGGCTGGAGGATGGAGCTGATGCCCCAGGCGAGCACGGCGGCGACGATCGAGAATCCGATCATCCACTTGAAGGTGCGGAACGCCATCTTGCCCATGCCGGATCCGGTCATCGCGCCCGTCGCGACGATGACCGACGACATGACGAGCGGCACGATCGCCATCTGGATGAGGCGGATGAACAGGTCGCCGACGAACTTCAGGTTCGCCGCCCACTCGCCGACGATCAGCCCGAACACGATTCCGAGGATGGCGGCGGCGCCGATCTGCAGGGCGGGGTTCTTCAGGACTTTGGGCACGACGTTCTCCATTCGCACGCCGCCGAGTTGGGGGGTGGGGCGGCGGCGTGCGGGGCCAAGGTAAGAGATCGTTGCCTGCGATTTCGACTCGACGCGAGGGGTGTAACACGGTTTTTACGAGGATGACGCGTGGGTGCGTGCTCAGCTCGGTCTACGCCGTGTGAAAGGAGGGAGCCCGCACGCTGGGACGGACACGCCAGAGTGCCCGCCCTCTATCTGTGGAACGTCACAAGCTCCGGCGAGAAGTTCGACGGGGGGAGGAGTCTGACGTCGCCGCCCACTTGAATCATCTCGCTGTCTTCTTCCACTCTCTGGGGAGTGATCCTCTCCATGTCGTGCCATAGGAGTTCAAACAACTCGCGGGCGGTGGAGTTCGGATCGGGCGTCAAGATCGCGACGAGTCGATGCTCTCGACTGCGGAAGACGACGACCACGAGGGGGCCGGTCGCAGCCGCTGACTCGACTTGGTAGTGGTCGTCACCGGCGCTGGTGTCGTAGGGGTGCCACCCTGGCGCCTCGTGGGTCGCTGCAGGCAACGGATGCGTTGGTCCCAGTCCCCACTCGTTTTCGGCGAGCGAGGCCAGGGCTCGGGCAGTGTTCGTGTCGGACGGCATCACAGGCTGTCGTTGACCCACTGGGGGCATGTACGCGTCGGAGCCGAGGCTGAGTCACGACAGTAAGCGGTGACAACCCCCAGCTCGTATGGATCGGGGCTCTCAGCCCCTGGGTTGCGTTCCTGGATGAGCTCGAAGTTGATCACCACATCGCCGTTGGGATCTTGATAGTACGCACCGTACAGGTAGCGCCCGTTGGGCTGGAGATAGCCCCCGGTGTTGATGCTGACGGTGTTTTCAATTGTTTGCTGCTCGACATTGTGGGTGTTCAGCGCGTGTAGGTACCCGAACGAGCCGGTGGATCCCTGGCGGAGGACCACCTTCTCGCCGGAGCCGTCAAGGGTGACGCTCAGGCAGCTGAATTCCGGTCGATTCGGATAGCTCGTGGTTCCCGCCGCGCATCCGTCGGCGAGCGCGACGGCATCGCTCACATCTGCAGTGGATGCAGAAGAGGAGCTACCGTACTTGGTCTGCATCACGGGGTCACTCGTGTAGGCGACCCACTCTCCGGCGGGCGCTTCAGATGGTGTGGGCGAAGTCGCTGCAGATGCGGGCGTGAACGACCACGAAGCAGCCACGAACAAAGCGACGACACCTGCTCCGACCTTCATCTTCGTTCTCATTCGCAATCTCCCTCGAGGTTTGACTCGGAATCGGAGTGAGCGACGTTACGGAACTCGCTTGAGAGCTGCAAGGGGTCGCGCCGATCGCGATCGCTCACCGCGCTGCCCGCTGCTGGGCTTCGCGGATCGGGCACATCGGACCCAATCGGCTGCGTTCGACACGAGGGACTCGGCCGGAGATTCAAGAGAACCCCATGAGTAGAAGCCACACGAGGGTTTCAGTTGCTCCCACGGGCGTCGACTCCGTGACCTCACGATTTTCAGTTGTATGCGCCGGGTTTGTGGGTGCCCACGAGTGCTCGTTTGCCGCGTGATTCCGCGGGAGTCGTGCTCGTTGGTGATGGCTGGTTCTCGATGGTTTCAACCGAGTTCCCGGCCCAGGACCGGCCCGGCGGCGAGGGTGTTGCTACGGCTCAAGCTCTTCAAGCTCTTCGGGCTCTTCGAGCTCGTACGGCAGATCGAACAAGTAGCTCGACAGTGCGATGGACCGAGCTCGCCGGTTGGCGAGGTCTGAGGCGGCGCGGGCGGCCGCCCGTCCGTATCCCCTGGCCTGGGCCACTGGGCCAGGCGCTTCAGGATCCTTTATATAGGCGTCGATGGCCGTTGAAAGCGAAGCAAGCTTCTGGGCGATGTCAGCGCGCGTTTTTCGGTCGAACGGTAGATCTGTGACGCGGTCCGCTAGGACGAGGAATAGCGAGTAGAAATCTGTCTTCTTTTTCCACCGGAGATCGGTCGGCCAGGAGAGGAGCTGTGATAGCTCCCCCAGGACAGCCGAGAAAGTCGAGACTGCGGTTTCGCGGTCCGGGAATTCTGACTCGAAGTTCCGATAGTACTTGTCAAGGTTAGATTTCTTATTCTGGAGGCCGTAGAGAAGCGAAACGGCGAGTTCGCTCACATACTCGATGTCGAGCATGCGGCGAATGTCGTTAGCGGTAAACACCCCTGAGGTAACCCAGAAGTCGTTACTCGAGAGCGACTCCATGGTCTTTATGAATTCGCCCCAGTAGGTGGAGTGTCGAAGCTCCTGAGCGTTGAGAGCGATGTTGTTCCTATTTAAGCGGCCGAAGATGTCACGAATTTCTGCATCGGCGAGCGAAGGAAGCTCACGAACGACAAACTTGTACTGGAAGACTTGCCTCCTCTGATCATCGGTGAGGTCATCGAAGTAGGAACCGGCAAGCGTGCCGGACTCGTCGCCAAGGGGTACATCGCCCGCAATAAATGTGAGGCACGCCCTGATTCGTTGTTGGCCGTCCACGACGATATAGGTTTCGTCTCCGTCAGCATCCACCCGCGTCTGCAAGTAGAGCTCCGGTACCGGATATCCGCGCAGGATCGTGTCCATCAACGCCGCCTGCTGTTTTTCCTGCCAGACGGGGTTTCTCTGGTACGGAGGCTTGAGTTCCAGCTCCTCCGCCTTGTGCCGCTTCCAGAACCAAGAGACTGTGTGGTGGGTCGCCTCCAGGAACCACTGATTCGACTGCTCAGGATTAGTCATTTTCGTTTACCTCGTTGATGCCGGTCGGGCCTTGGTTCTGGTCATCGAGCAGCTCACCTCGGAGCTTTTCAACGCCTCTTCGTTGGTAATCACGTAGCGAATCAAAATCGCGATAGATTCGCGCCTTGACGTCTCGGTCCATTGTGGGATGGACGCGAGCGACCCGTCCCAGCGCTGAGGCCCATTGGGGGCCAAAGGATAGATGCGCCAAGACCGTATCAGTGGCGATGGTGCCGTCGAAGACGAGGGATGAACGATGGTGTCTCCAGTGTCCACGTAGCTCTCGCGCTGTTTCTCCTCGCATTGCACGAATGTTTCGCCAGGCCTCCTCGAAGTGGGTTGGGCTTATGATCGCCACGTCTATATCCGACTCTCCGTGGAAAGCACGAAATCGCTTTTCTTCGCGCGGCGACAGACTGAACCCCACGGCTCCACTGCCGACGACCACGATGCAGAGCGGATCGACGCCCAGGCCGCGGCCCAACACTGTTCTCCAAGCGGTGTACTGCTCGCGTGACGCGAAGACATGCGGGAGTCGATCGAGCACGTGGAGGCTGGTGAACTGTGCGACATCCATCGTGCGCATCGCCTCTTGTAGCTGATCGAGGGCGCCCGTCTTATCCATCTGCGGCTCCCCCCACATGGGCACACTAGCAGTGGGAGAGACTCCAGCGGCCAGCGGTCTGTTGTTGGCGACATGACGATGTCGACCGTGAGCAGACCACTGGTTCTGACCTCGAATTCGGTGTCGATCTGGAAGGCCTGTAAACACGTCCATCGACGAGGTCATCCGAGCACAACAGGCTGCCCTCCCGCAGCGCCGTCGCCACGGCCTCTTGCCTCGACGTAACTGAAGATGCGGCCGTCCTGCTCCTCGTCAGTAATGCGTTCGGCGAGGTTGCTGAGGGTTTCGGTTGGCATATCCCTCCGCTCCTGCGCGACCCGCCGAGCATCCCGCTCGTCGATCGCATCGACCAAATCATCGAGCACGGTGTGGACGTCGGTACTCCGGCGCTCTGCGAGCTTCGAGATCTCCTTCGCGGCATCCTCGAGGGTGTAGAGCCGTTGCCACGGGTGCTCGCCGTGACGTGCGATCGCGACCGTCTCGCGAGTGTAGGAGTGTGCGCCGCCGGCGACGAGCCACCGCTCCTGACCCTCAGCGTTGAGGAAGAAGTCGACGATGTACTCTCCGCAGGGCATCTTGTACACGCCGGGTTCGGTCGGCGCGCTCTCTTTGGCATCGGCGATCATCTCGCGGATGATGCGATCCCAGTCCTCGTTCTGATCGTCCATCAGTTACCTCCCCTGCACAGAACAGACAAGCCTCTCATCAGACGGACTGGGGTGTCCACTGGCTCGTGCCCCCTCGCGTGAAGAGCCACGGCGCTTCACGCGAGTTGCCCCAGTCGCGGCCAGATGACAGAAGCCTCATCGACAGATCCTGAAGGACTGAGGGCGTCGTATTGTCCGAGGTCGCATGTACTTTGACTCTGTGTTGACCTCACTATTGCGGCGCAGGGGTCGTTCCGCCGCCCGCAATGATCGCGCTGCCAACCCCGACCATGCTTGGAAGGCGCTCGGCCTGGTTAATGAGTGGATTCGGCACGCGGATGCGAAGGCAGGTGTGACGCTCGCCTTCACGGGCGTCCTCGCCGCAATGCTCTTCAACCTCGTAAAGGATTTCGAGTCGAGGACGGTCTGGTCGGATGCGGTCGTCGTCGCGGCGTGCGTGCTCCTCGTAGTCACGGGGGGACTTTGCGCGTGGACATTGACACCTCGCGTGCGAGACAAGGACGCGAGCAACCTCGCCATCAACCGGCTGTTCTACGCGAGCATCAGCAAGAACTTCAAGGGCGACCGGCACCGTTACGTCGATGTCCTTCACACGCTCACTGCGGATTCCGACGAGCTCACCCGAGACATTGCACATCAGGTTCATGCCAACGCAGAGATCGCGACCACTAAGTCGCGGTGGGCTACGTGGGCCATTCGCTCGGCCGTTGCCGCTGGCGCGGCGGTCGCTCTCCTTGCCATTCTCATCGGCGCTGCAAACTCACAGGGGTAACTATGGACGGCAACTACAAGACATATAGCTACGTCTCCAGTTCAGACCGCATCAAGGCGATATTGGATCAGCCAGCGGGTGCATTCGAAGAGACTGAGGCGCTTCCGGACCGCGACAAGCTCACATTCTCCAACGGGTTCTACGGCAAGTGTTCTGCGATCTTCATCGACATCCGGGACTCGTCTGGTCTTACGGCAAAGCACAAGCGGCCCACGCTGGCCAAGATCTACCGTGCTTTTATCTCTGAGATGGTCGCAGTACTGAACTCCACCTCCATCGTCAGGGAGGTGAACATCGTCGGCGATTGTGTTTGGGCCGTGTACAACACACCGCTCAAGACCGACATCACCGAGGTGTTCACGATCGCGGCCCGGGCAAATACTCTGCTGAAGCTGCTCAACCATCACTACGCGAAGAAGGGCATCGACGCGCTCAAGATAGGCATCGGTGTGGACTACGGTCGCGCTCTGATGATCAAGGCGGGGTTCAGTGGCAGCGGGATCAACGATGTGATCTACATGGGTGACGTGGTCAACAGCGCGGCGCACCTCGCTCATGAAGCAGGCCGCGGTTGGAATCGACCGATCTACGTCGGCAGCGACATCCACTTAAACCTGCGCGACGATGACAAAAAGTGGTTCAACTCCACCTACCTGAGCGGTCACGGGACGACTTACACCGCTGACGTTGTCATCTCAACGATGAGCGAGTACATCGACGCGCTCAACTAATCTGTCCGAGCCGTTGGTTCGGCGACACCGTCGTCCGTGACTTCTTGGCGAGTTCGCGGGCTGAAACCGGTTGCGCTGTCGTGTTTGAGAACCGCAATACGACGACGACCGGCCCCAGACCGGCCCCGTCCAGTGGAGACAACGGCCATCGCCTGTGCGTGCTGCGCGTTTCGTCGCGTTGCGCTCGCTCCACGGCCGAGCCGCAACAGGCAAGGCGAGCGGTTCAGAATTTGCCCCTCATCAGGGAAAAGGCGAAACCCCCGCGAATAGAAGCTCCGCGAGGGTTTCTGGGATGACGTAATGATCATCCGTGTGGCTCCGACGGGCGTCGATCCCGTGACCTCACGATTTTCAGTCGTGCGCTCTACCAACTGAGCTACAGAGCCGCGCGGTACTGCGGTGAAACCGATTGCCGCGTCTTAAACGAAAGGCCCTCTCTCAGAAGAAAGGGCCCGTCGCTTAGAGCGACCCTGACGGGACTTGAACCCGCGACCTCCGCCGTGACAGGGCGGCACGCTAACCAACTGCGCTACAGGGCCATGATGTATTCAATTATGAGTGGTGAGTGACCCCAACGGGATTCGAACCCGTGCTACCGCCGTGAAAGGGCGGCGTCCTAGGCCGCTAAACGATGGGGCCGAGCGAACCCGCTGGGCTCACGCTTACCGAAGAGCAAGCATACGCATTCCCCAGGGGATTCGCCAATCGAGATCGCGAACGCCCGCGCGCCATCGTTCCGGCGGCATCTGGCGGGGTGAGGATGGCACCGGTGCTGTGCGTGCAGCATCCGGGATTCTGTTGCGGTTGTGACTGATGTTGTTAGTGTGGTCATCGTTGCGCCCGGTATGGAGAGGCTCTCGTGACGAACGAAGAACTGCCCCCGGCGGAGGACTGCGACTGCGCTCCTACCGCTGAAGAGCGAGCGCGATTCTGGCCCGGCATGACCCGTCGCACGGCCATCGGTGTCGGAGCCCTCGGCGTCGCCGGCCTCGCCGCCGTCGGCAGCCCGTACATCCCCCGCGCGTTTGCGATCGAGGGTTACCCGTCGTGGGACGACGTGCAGCGGGCCAAGGCGAACGAGACGGCCAAGAACGGCGAGATCTCTCGCATCCAGGGCCTGATCTCGCAGCTGCAGGCCGATGTCGCCAACAAGCAGGCCATTGCCGACCAGAAGTCTCAAGAGTTCTACGCCGCAGAGCAGGCGTACTTCGACGCAGGAACCCGCGCCGACAGCCTGCAGGCGCAGGCCGATCAGGGTGCCGCCGCCGCCACCGAGGCCGCCAACAAGGCGGGCAAGGTCGCGAGCCAGCTCTACCGCTCCGGTGGCGACGACACATCGATGCAGCTGTTCTTCGCCGGGTCCGCCGCCGGCGCCGACGACCTGCTCGACCGCCTCGGCACGATGGACAAGCTCCTCGAGCGCAACCAGACGGTGTACGCGGATGCGGTGCGCGCACGCAACGCCGCGCAGGCCGCGACCGCGACCGCGACGGCCGCGCGCGATGAGCGCGACCGACTGCAGCAGATCGCCAACGCGGCCATGGAAGAAGCGGTCGCCGCATCCGACGCCGCCCAGGCCGCCCTCGACGCGCAGAACGAGAACCTCGGCACGCTGCAGGCGCAGCTCGCCGCCCTCCAGGACACGACCGCCAAGACCGTCGCCGACTACCAGGCCGGCGTCGCCGAGCAGAAGCGTCGCGACGAAGAAGCCCGCAAGGCGCGCGAAGCCGCGGCAGCCGCGGCAGCCGCTGCGGCGGCGGCGGCAGCAGCGGCGGCTGCGGCCGCCCAGCAGGGCAACAGCGGCGGTGGCGGAGGCGGAAGCAGCGGCGGTGGTGGCGGAGGCGGTGCTGCCCCCGGCGGCAGCGGCGGCGGCTCCGGATGGGTGCGGCCCAGCAGCGGACGCATCAGCTCCGGCTACGGCCCTCGCCAGTCGCAGTGCGGCCCGCAGGGCTGCTCGAGCAGCTTCCACCGCGGCCTCGACTTCGCGCCCGGATGCGGCGCGGCGATCTACGCGGCAGCATCCGGCACCGTCGAGATGTCGCAGGTATACAGCGGGTACGGAAACTACATCCGCATCAACCACGGCGGCGGCCTCGCCACCGGCTACGCGCACATCGTCAACGGTGGGCTGTACGTGCGCCGCGGACAGTACGTGAACGCCGGCCAGCTCATCGCCGCGGTCGGCAACACCGGCGGGTCGTTCGGCTGCCACCTGCACTTCGAGGTCTACACGTCGGGTGGCACGACCGACCCGGCGCCGTTCCTTCGGGCCCGCGGCGTCAGCGTCTGAACCCCCACGACCAACAGAAGAGCGGATGCCGATTCACCGGCATCCGCTCTTCGTTGTTCAGGTGAGAATCAGAGCGTGTTGGGCGCTTCGCCCTCGCCCTGCGTCTTCGTCTGCTCGCCGTGGTCTTCGAACCGGGTGAACGCCTCGGCGACGAGGCGCTCGGCCTCATCCACGCCCGCCCACTCGTCGACCTTGACCCACTTGTTCGGCTCGAGGTCCTTGTAGTGCTCGAAGAAGTGGCCGATCTCGTTCTTGGTCCACTCGTCGATATCGCCCACATCCTGGATGTGCGCCCAGCGCGGATCCTTCGCGAGCACGGCCACGACCTTGTCGTCGCCGCCGGCCTCGTCGCTCATCTTCAGCACGGCCACGGGCCGCACCTTCGCGAGCACGCCCGGGTAGATGTCGCGGTCGAGCAGCAGCAGTACGTCGAGCGGGTCGCCGTCTTCGCCGAGGGTGTTCTCGAAGAACCCGTAGTTGGCCGGGTACCCCATGGGGGTGAACAGCACGCGGTCGAGGAAGACCCGGCCAGTGCCGTGGTCGACCTCGTACTTCACGCGGCTGCCGCGGGGGATCTCGATGACGGCGTCGTATGCGCCCATACGTGTGGCTCCTTCGGAAGTTCAGTGGATGGCGGCACCAGCCTAGCCGCGCCACCTCGCGCGCACCGGCGGGGGTGTTGTGGGGGTGACGTGTGGGGGAGGTGCGCTCGACGGGAGTGCGCGGAGGCGGAGGTGCCGTGGGGTGCGGTGCGCTCGAGTGAAAGGTGCGGTGCGCGAGTGGGAGGGGTTTGGGGTGCGACGCGCACGAGTGGGAGGCGGAGGCGCGCTCCGGCACGGCACGTCGGCCCGGAGCGAGGAGATCTGCCGAAGCGAGGACGGATGGGGGGAATGCGGCCCTCGCTTCGGCAGATCTCCTCGCTTCGGCCGTGCCGCGGGCAGAAGTAGGGCTCCTGGCTTCGGACGGTCTGCGGGCGGGGGTAGAGCTCTTGGCTTCGGCCGGGCTGTGGGCCAGGGCAGACCTCCTCGCTTCGGCCGGGCTGTGGGCCGGGGTATGGCTCCTGGCTTCTGCCGGTCTGCCGTCCGGGTCGGATCTCCTCGGTCTGGCGATCGCCTCGGTTCGAGGGGCGGAGTCCCCGAGCGCGGATGCCGAGGCCGCGCGCTAGCGTGAACCCGTGACAGATCACCGCCCCGCGCTCGATCCCGCGGTTGCCGAGCTGCGCCGTGCTGTGCGCCCCGCGCTCGCCTCGCACCGGACCGTGCTCGTCGCGCTCTCGGGCGGTGCCGACTCGCTCGCCCTCGCCGCTGCGGTCGCGTTCGAGGCCCCGCGGGCGGGAGTGCGCGCGATCGCCGTCACCGTCGACCACGACCTGCAGCCAGGGTCGGCCTCGGTCGCTGCTGACGCCGCGAACTCGGCCCGTGGGCTGGGCCTCGAAGCCATCGTGGTGGGGGTCGAAGTGGGCGCGGATGGCGGCCCCGAAGCCGCCGCGCGCACCGCCCGGTACGCCGCGCTCCGCGACGCCGCGACCGACTACTCCGCGAGCGGCGTGCTGCTCGGCCACACCCTCGATGACCAGGCCGAGACCGTGCTGCTCGGGCTCGCTCGGGGTTCGGGTGCGACGAGCCTCGCCGGCATGGCGGGTGAACTCGACGACGACGAGATCACCTGGATGCGGCCGCTGCTCGCCGTGCGCCGAGAGTCGACCCACGCAGCCTGCGCCGCGCAGGGGCTCATCCCGTGGGAAGACCCGCACAACTCGGACGACAGCTACGCCCGGGTGCGCGTCCGCCTCCGGGTGCTTCCGGTGCTCGAGGCGGAGCTCGGCCCGGGCATCGCCGACGCGCTCGCGCGAACCGCCGAGCAAATGCGCGAGGACGCGGAGGCCTTCGCCGACATGATCGAGGAGACGATCGAGGACATCGTCGAGCCCGCCGAAGCCGGCATCGCGATCTCGGTCGCCGCGCTCGCCGCCAACCCCGCCGCCCTCCGGAACCGCATCATCCGCCACGTCGCCGCGAGCGAGTTCCACGTCTCGTTGACCCGCGCGCAGACACTCGAGGTCGCGAGACTCGTCACAGACTGGCACGGGCAGGGCCCGATCGACCTGCCCGCATTCCGGGCGCACCGCGCGGACGGCCGCATCCTGTTCACCGCCCGCTGACTGACCGCACCGGATGCTGAATCCTCGGCTCTGGCGAGGAGATCTGCCGGAGCGAGGGCCGAATTGCCCGCATCCGTCCTCGCCTCGGCAGATCTCCTCGCTTCGGGCCGTGCTCCCACCACCACGCCCCGGATGCGGCACCCCACGCCCCCCCCGACCCGGGATGCGGCACCGCACGCCGCCCCGGGTACGCTCGGAG
Source organism: Microbacterium sp. cx-55 (assembly GCF_021117345.1). NCBI lineage: Bacteria > Bacillati > Actinomycetota > Actinomycetes > Micrococcales > Microbacteriaceae > Microbacterium > Microbacterium sp. cx-55. The sequence continues at coordinate 259,106 of NZ_CP088261.1, forward strand.
GATGCGTGCTGCCGACATCGCGGACGACCTGACCACGGTCCTCGCCACCGAGGAAGACATCCTCGCCAAACTGGAGGACATCGCCGCGCAGGTCGCGGCCGACTACGAGGGCAAGGACCTCGTGCTCGTGGGCGTGCTGAAGGGCGCGATCATGGTGATGGCCGACTTCTCGCGGGCGCTGCCGATGCTCGTGCCGATGGACTGGATGGCCGTCTCCTCGTACGGCACCGGCACACGGTCGAGCGGCGTCGTGCAGATCCGCAAAGACCTCGACACCGACATCCACGACAAGCACGTGCTGATCGTCGAGGACATCATCGACTCCGGCCTGACCCTCAGCTGGCTGCTGGAGAACTTCGCGGCGCGCGGGGCCGCATCCGTCGAGGTGTTCGCGTTGTTCCGCAAGCCCGAGGCGGCCAAGGTGCAGGTCGACTGCCGTTACGTCGGCTTCGACATCCCCAATGAGTTCGTCGTGGGCTACGGCCTCGACTACGCCGAGCGTTACCGCAACCTGCGCGACGTCGCGGTGCTCGCTCCCCACGTGTACTCGTAGCGCGCCCGCGGTGTACGCCGTGGGCGAATGCACAGACCCGGCATAGATCGCCCGCGCTACCCTGGAGCGACCGTCCGCAGGCGGCTCGTCGACGAAAGGGCCGGGGTCCGTCCCCGCACAATGGACTTCAAGAAGATCACGCGCAACCCGCTCCTGTACGTCTTGCTGATCGGGCTCTTCCTGATCGTGGGTTTCTCGTTGATCTCGAGTCTGGGCGCGGCCAAGCAGGTGACGACCCAGCAGGGTCTCGAACTGCTGCAGGGCAACACGGTCACCGAGGTCACGAACACCGACGGTGACCAGCGCGTCGACATGAAGCTCTCGAGCCCGTACGAAGGTGCGAACGAGGTGCAGTTCTACTACGTGAACGCCCGCGCGAGCGAGGTCGTCGACGCGATCGGTGCATCGAACCCGTCCGACGGTTACAACGACATCGTGCCCCGCGCGACCTGGTTCGACGGCATCCTCTCGCTGCTCCTGCCGATCCTGCTGCTCGGTCTGATCTTCTGGTTCCTGATCTCGTCCGCCCAGGGCGGCGGCAACAAGGTCATGCAGTTCGGAAAGTCCCGCGCGAAGCTCGTCACGAAGGAGACGCCGACCGTCACGTTCGAAGACGTCGCCGGCTCCGACGAGGCGATCGAAGAGATGCAGGAGATCAAGGACTTCCTGAAGGACCCGACGAAGTTCCAGGCGCTCGGTGCCCGCATCCCGAAGGGCGTGCTGCTGTACGGCCCTCCCGGAACCGGTAAGACCCTTCTCGCCCGCGCGGTCGCGGGGGAGGCGGGCGTGCCGTTCTACTCGATCTCGGGCTCCGACTTCGTCGAGATGTTCGTCGGTGTCGGCGCGAGCCGCGTCCGCGACCTCTTCGGCCAGGCCAAAGAGAACTCGCCGGCCATCATCTTCATCGACGAGATCGACGCCGTCGGTCGCCACCGCGGCGCCGGCATGGGCGGCGGGCACGACGAGCGCGAGCAGACGCTGAACCAGATGCTGGTGGAGATGGATGGCTTCGACCCCAAGGTCAACGTCATCGTGATCGCGGCGACCAACCGCCCCGACATCCTCGACCCCGCACTGCTGCGCCCGGGCCGTTTCGACCGCCAGATCGGCGTCGACGCCCCCGACTTGCAGGGCCGCAAGCGCATCCTCGAGGTGCACGGCCGCGGCAAGCCGCTCGCCGACTCGGTCGACCTCGAGGTCGTGGCACGCAAGACCCCCGGGTTCACCGGTGCCGACCTCGCCAACGTTCTGAACGAAGCGGCGCTGCTCACGGCCCGCTCCGATGCTCAGCTGATCGACAACCGCGCGCTCGACGAGGCGATCGACCGCGTGATCGCCGGCCCGCAGCGTCGCACCCGCGTCATGCGCGACAAGGAGAAGTTGATCACCGCGTACCACGAGGGCGGCCACGCCCTCGCCGCGGCCTCGATGAACTTCACCGACCCGGTGACGAAGGTGACGATCCTGCCGCGCGGCAAGGCGCTCGGGTACACGATGGTGCTGCCGCTCGACGACAAGTACTCCGTCACCCGCAACGAACTGCAAGACCAGCTGACGTACGCCATGGGCGGTCGCGTGGCGGAGGAGATCGTCTTCCACGACCCCACGACCGGTGCCTCGAACGACATCGAGAAGGCGACCGACATCGCCCGCAAGATGGTCACCGAGTACGGCATGACGACGGATGTGGGGCCGGTCAAGCTCGGCTCGTCGTCGGGCGAGGTCTTCATGGGACGCGACATGGGGCACGGCCGCGACTTCAGCGAGCGCGTCGCCGAACGGGTCGACAGTCAGGTGCGCGCGCTCATCGAGCAGGCGCACAACGAGGCCTACCAGGTGCTCAACGACAACCGCGACATCCTCGACAAGCTCGCGCTCGAACTGCTCGAGAAGGAGACGCTCGACCACAACCAGCTGGCCGAGATCTTCCGCGACATCAAGCGTCTGCCCGAGCGTCCGCAGTGGCTCTCGAGCTCGGAGCGTCCGGTGTCGCAGCTGCCTCCGGTCGACGTGCCCCGTCGCACGCTGCCCGCCGGCGCCGTGGCGCAGGAGGAGGCGGCGGCGCCCGTCGCCGAGAAGGCCCCGCACCGTCGCCCGTCGACCGGTCAGGCCAGACCCGCGACCGCGTAGGCTCGGCGCGTGGCCGTCGACCGTGAACGCATCGCCGCGCTCGTGCGAGAACTCCTCGACGCGATCGGTGAAGACCCCGAACGTCCGGGGCTGAAGTCGACCCCGCAACGGGTCGCCGACACCTACGTCGAGTTCTTCTCCGGAATCGGAGCGGATGCTGCCGGCCCCCTCGCGAACACCATTTCGGTGAGCCGCGGTCCGGCACCAGAAACCCTCCCGTCGGGGGCGGTTATGCTGCAGGGCATCCGCTTCCGCTCGGTGTGCGAACACCACCTGCTGCCGTTCCGCGGACGCGCTCACATCGCCTACCTCCCGGGGGAGCAGGTCGTCGGACTCGGGGCGCTGCCCCGAGTCGTCGACGTGCTGGCGGCGCGCCCGCAGGTGCAGGAGCGTCTCGGCGAGCAGATCGCCGACACGATCGACGGTGCGCTCGACGCCCGCGGTGTGCTCGTCGTGCTGAGCGCGTCGCACGACTGCGTGACCACGCGCGGGGGCCGGCAGCCGGATGCGGAAACTGTCACGATCGCGGCACGCGGTGAGCTCGCCGAACCGGCCGCGCGGGCCGAGCTCATCGCTCTGCTCGCCGGAGCCGCCGCGTGACGTCGATCATGGGGATCGTCAATGTGACCCCCGACTCCTTCAGCGACGGCGGTCGCTACCTCGACCACGCAGCGGCGGTCGCCCACGGGCTGCGGCTGCGCGCCGACGGCGCCGACATCCTCGACGTCGGCGGCGAGTCCACGCGACCCGGCTCGGAACGGGTGTCGGCCGAGGTCGAACAGGAGCGGGTCGTGCCGGTCGTGCACGCGCTCACCGAAGCGGGTGCGGTCGTCAGCATCGACACGATGAACGCCAGTACGGCGGCCGCGGCCATCGCGGCGGGCGCCCGCATCGTGAACGACGTCTCCGGCGGTCTCGCCGACCCGGGCATGCTCACCGTGGTCGCCGCGTCGCGCGCCGACGTGGTGCTCGGTCACTGGCGCGGGCACTCCGACCGCATGTACGCGGAGGCCGAGTACCGCGATGTCGCCCGCGACGTCGTCGTCGAGCTCCGCGAGCGCCTGGCCGCTGCGGCGGTCGCCGGAATCGCGCCGTCGCGGGTGATTCTCGACCCGGGGATTGGGTTCGCGAAGCGTGGCGAGCAGAACTGGGAGATGCTGCGCGGGCTTTCGCAGCTCGTCGGCGTCGGACCCCGGGTGCTGGTCGGAACCAGCCGCAAGCGCTTCCTCACCGATGCGCTCGACGGCGAGGTGACCGAGGAACGCCGCGACCTGGCGACCTCTGTGACGAGTGCGCTCGCCGCGCTCTCGGGAGCCTGGGGAGTGCGCGTGCACGATGTGCGCGCGACCCGCGACGCACTGCGCGTCGCGGACGCGTGGCGAGGAGGAACCTCATGACCGGTGACCGCATCACCCTCACCGGAGTGCGCGGCTTCGGCTACCACGGCGTGTTCCCGGACGAGCGGCGCGACGGCCAGGAGTTCGTCGTCGACGTCACGATCCGCATCGATCTGCGACCGGCCGCCGCGAGCGACGACGTCGCCGACACGGTGCACTACGGCGAACTCGCCGAGCAGATCGTCGCCGACATCGCCGGTCCTCCGGTCGACCTCATCGAAACGCTCGCCGCGCGGATCGCCGACGGCGTGCTCGATCGCCTGGGCGTCATCGCGGTCACCGTCACGGTCCACAAGCCGTCCGCGCCGATCACCGTGCCCTTCGGCGACGTCGCCGTGACCATCGAACGAGAGCGGAGCGCCTCATGAGTCGTCGCCTGGCCCAGGGGTTCGAGGGCGATGCGCCGCGGGAGTCCGCATCCGTCACCGCCGTCATCGCGTTCGGATCGAACCTCGGCGACCGCGCGACGATCTTCGCCGAAGCCGCCGACGATCTTCGCCGCATGCCGCTCACGAGTGACGTGCGCGTCGCGCCGGCGATCGAATCCGTCGCCATTCGCGTGGAGGGGCCGGATGCAGACGCCCCCGCCTACCTGAACACCGTCGCCCTCATCGCCACCCGGCTCGCGCCCTCGATCCTGATGTCGTACCTGCACGCGATCGAGGACCGGCACGGCCGCGAACGTCGCGAGCAGTGGGGCGACCGGACGCTCGATCTCGACCTGATCGCCTATGGGGACCGGCAGATCCGGACGCGCCGGCTGACGGTGCCGCATCCGCGTGCCGCCGAACGCGCCTTCGTGCTTGACCCGTGGCTGGCGCTGGACCCGGATGCGGAGCTGCCCGGCCTCGGACGCGTCGCCGAGCTGCGCGCCGCGATCGAGGACCCCTCGTGAAGCGCACGAGCCCCGGCGTTCTGGCGATCGCCGCGATTCTCGGGATCGGCGTCGGCTTCCTGATCGACCAGGTGCTCACCTCGATGGGCAACGCCACGTTCACCCCGATGATCTCCCTCCCCGTGCTGCTCGCGCTGCTCGGGGCGCTCTGCCTCGCGCTCGCGATCCCGATCCGGCGGGCGACCCGCGGCCCGAACGGCGCCCCGATCGACCCGTTCCGCGCCGTCCGTGTCGCGATGCTCGCGAAGGCGTCGAGCATCGTCGGCGCAGCGATCGGTGGCATCGCCGGGGGACTGCTGCTGTTCCTCGTGACGCGCCCGGTGTCGCCCTCGCTAGGCTCGACGAGCACGATCATCGCGACGATCGTGGCCTGCGCCGCCCTGATCGCGGCGGCGCTCATCGCCGAGAACCTGTGCACCATCCGGAAGGACGACGATGACGAACAGCCCGGAGACGCCGGCGGAAGCACCATCGCCCGCTGAGAATGGTGCGCTCGACACGGCGACACTCCAGGGGATTCCGCAGCCGCGCGGCGAGGGAATCGCCCCGGATGACGGCAGTTGGCACCAGCTCGCGAAGCGGTACCTGACCCTGCAGCTGATCTCGACCACGCTGTGGATCGCCCTCATCGCGGTCGCGGCGGTCGTGATCACGGGGCTGACGCAGGTCGCCTGGGTGTGGATCCCCGCCGGCATCCTGCTGGTGATCCTGCTCATCACGCTGCCGATCATTCCGCGGCAGGTGCGCGCGTTCGGCTACCGGCTGCGCGAAGACGACCTCGTGCTGCGGCGCGGCATCCTGTTCCAGCGCGTCGTCGCCGTGCCGTACGGGCGCATGCAGCTCATCGACATCACGCACGGTCCCCTCGACCGGGCGTTCGGTATCGCACAGTTGAAGCTCGTGACGGCCGCTGCGACCAGCGCGGTCGTGCTGCCCGGTCTCACCCAGGCAGCCGCGGAGCAGCTGCGCGACACGCTCATCGCGGTGGCCGAGACGCGCCGGACCGGACTGTGACCGACGCCGCGGCACCGGTCGTCCGCGCCCGGTCGGCCCTCAGCGACGGCGAATGGCAGCGGATGCATCCGCTCTCGCCGTTGCTGCGTGGAGGCCTGTTCCTCATCGTGGTGCTCGGTTTCGTCGTCGCGAACCTGCGCGAGCGTCTCATCGAGATCTTCCTGCCGGGGCTCACACCCGGATTCCGCGGGGGGCCGCCGGAGGACCCGATCGACTACATCCTCGGCCACGACCTCGTGCTGCTGGCGCTGCTGGCCGTGCTCGGCATCGTCGTCGTGCTCGTCCTGCTCTTCTGGCTGTCGTGGCGGTTCCACTCGTTCCGCATCACCGGCGATGACGTCGAGGTGCGCAGCGGGGTGCTGTTCCGGTCGAACCGGCGTGCGCCCCTCGACCGCGTGCAGGGCGTGAACCTCACGCGCCCGCTCGTGGCGCGCCTCATCGGGCTCGCGAAACTCGAGGTCGTTGGCGCCGGCCTCGACGCCAACGTGCGGCTCGAGTACCTCTCGACCGCGAACGCCGAGGCGGTGCGCCACGACATCCTGCGTCTCGCCTCCGGACGCACGCTCGGCGAGGCCGCGCCCGGGGGCACGCCCCGCTCCTGGCAGGGCGGCGCCGCGGCCTCCGTGATGACCGGGGTTACCGGCATCGTGGATGGTGCGGAAGAGCCCGTGAGCGAGCCCGCGTCGGTCGTCCGCATCCCCTTCGCCCGACTGGTCGGCTCGGTGCTGCTCAGCGACACGACCGTCGCCCTGATCCTCGTGGCGATCGGGGCGGTCGTCGCGATGCAGTTCTGGCCCCCGTGGCTGCTCTTCACCCTCCTCCCCCTCGTCCTCGGGTTCGGGGCGTACTACGTGCGGTCGATCACACGGTCGCTCCGCTACGCGATCGCCCCCACGCCGCACGGGGTGCGCATCGTCTTCGGGCTGTTCACGACCGTCACCGAGATCCTGCCGCCGGGCCGGGTGCATGCCGTGCAGGTGCGTCAGCCGCTGCTGTGGCGACCGGCCGGATGGTGGACCATCACGGTCAACCGCCTGTCGGGAACGAGTTCGGGGCAGGAGGCCGCGGCCGCTTTCACCCACGTGCTGCCGGTCGGAACCCGCGCCGACGCGGAACGGGTCGTCGCCCTGCTGCTGCCCTGGCTCGACGCCGACGAACGCGCGCTCATCTTCGACCGCGGGGTGCTGGCCGCATCCGCCGACGATCCGTACACCACGACGCCGCCGCGCGGCCGGGTGCTGCGGCCGATCTCATGGCGTCGGAACGGCCTCACGCTCTCGCCGACCGCGCTGTTCCTCCGGCGGGGACGCATCGTGCGCTCGCTCGTGATCGTGCCGCTCGCTCGTGCGCAGAGCATCGCGGTGCATCAGGGGCCGATCTACCGGATGCTGCGGCTCGCCCGCATCCGCGCGCACACGGTCGCGGGCACCGTCGACACCGGCATCGGGGCCATCGACCGCGCCGACGCGCTCGCGCTGTTCGCCGCGGCGGAAGCGCGCGCGATCGCCAGCGCCGCGACCGACCGGTCGCACCGGTGGGACGCGGATGCGGATGCGGGTGCGGGCGCGGATCTCCGGCCGGACGCGGTTGCGGACCCGGACGCGGTTGCGGACCTGGACGCGGGTGCGGATGCAGGGACCGATGCGGGCACGAGCGCGTCCGTGCCGCCGAGCGAAAGGACACACGAGTGAACCGCGACGGGCGTCTGGGCGTCGGAATCATCGGCGCCGGCCGAGTCGGACCGATCGTCGGTGCGGCACTGGCGGGCGCGGGGCACGCGCTCGTCGGCATCACGTCGGGATCCGATGACGACCGGGTCGAGGCGATCCTGCCGGGGGTTCCCGTGCTCGATGTCGCCGAGGTCGTGCGGCGCAGCGAACTCGTCGTGATCGCGGTTCCGCACGATGAGCTGCCGGGTCTCGTGTCGGGGCTCGCCGAGCTCGGCTCGTGGCAGATCGGGCAGCTCGTGCTGCACGTCGATGCCGGGTACGGCACCGAGGTGCTGGCGCCCGCGGCCGGGCGCGGCGCCATCCCGCTCGCCGTGCACCCCGCGATCTCGTTCACCGGCACGAGCATCGACCTCCGCCAGCTGCCGGCGTCGTATGCGGCGGTCACGGCGCCCGCGGCGGTGCTGCCGATCGCGCAGGCCCTCGCGGTCGAGATGGGCTGCGAGCCGGTCGTGGTGGCGGAAGCGGACCGGCCGGCGTATGCCGAAGCGATCGCCACGGCGACGCAGTTCGCGCGGTCGATCGTGCAGCAGGCCACCGGCATCCTGAGCGGGATCGGGGTCGAGAATCCCGGCGGGTTCCTGTCGGCGCTCGTCCGCTCAACGGTCGACGATGCGCTCATCCGCGCCACACCGCCGAGCGCACGGCTGGAGGGTCTCGACGGACTGGACGGTACGGTTAGCGGATGATCCGCTCCCTTCCGGAGCTGCGCACCCGACTGGCAGACGCCAGAGCCGCAGCTCCCGGGTCGCGTGTCGCCCTGGTCTCCACGATCGGTGCGCTTCACGACGGCCACATCGACCTCATCCGCGCCGCGCAGGAGAACGCCGACATCGTCGTCGTCTCGCTGTTCGTCAACCCGCTGCGTTTCCGGACGGTGGCGGAGTACGAGGCGTATCCGCGCACGCCCGAGGCGGATGCCGAACTGCTCGAGCGGTTGGGCGTCGACATCGCGTTCGCCCCGGATGCGGCGGAACTGCTGCCGACCCGCACGTCGGTGACGAAGGTGTCGGCCGGAGATCTCGGCCTGCGCTACGAGGGACGCACGCGCCCGTTCTACTTCGACGGCCTGCTCACGGTCGAGGCGATCCTCTTCCACCTCGTCGCGCCCGACGTCGCCGTCTACGGTCAGCGCGATCGTCAGCGCGCGTTCCTCGTGCGGCGGATGGCGCGGGACCTCTTCTTCGACGTCGACGTGATCGATGTGGAGACCGCTCGGAGTGCCGATGGCCTCCCGCTCTCGACGCGGCTCGACGTGCTCGAGCCGGCCGACCGCTCGGCGGCGACGCTGCTCGTGCGGGCGTTGGAGGCGGCCGCCTCGAACGCCGATCGCGACGTCGACGCGTGCATCGCGGCGGCGCAGTCTGCGCTGATGGGAGAGAACCGCATCCGTCTCGAGTACCTGAACGTGGTCGACCCGGCGACGTTCCTGCCCGTCGACGAGGGGCACCGCGGACCCGCGCTCGCCCTCATCGCCGCGACCGTCGGTACGCACCGCTTCATCGACAACGCCGAGATCTACATCCGCTGACGCGGCCCCTCCTCCGGTCCTCTTCGCCGACCGGCCCCTTTGTCGCCCAGCCACCCCCTTTCGAGCGGGTCGCACGGGGGTGGCTCGGGGGTAGGGGGGGTCGCCGAAGGGTCCGGCGTCGGAGCGGCGCCGGAGGGCCAGGCCGGAGGGGCCGCGCCGGGGGCGCGGATAGACTGGGCGGGACTTCCGAGGAGCCCCCACGATGACCGAATCGACCGATTCCGCCGCGCCCGCCGAGATGAGCGAAGACGACGTCTTCGAGCAGAAGGCGGTCCGCCTCGCGAAGCGCGAGCGCCTCATCGCGGAGCGGACGGATGCGGCCGGGGGCGCCTACCCCGTCTCGCTGCCGCTCACCCACACCATCCCGCAGCTGCGCGCCGAGTACGGCGAGCTGGAGGCGGGCGCCGAGACCGGCGTGACGGCCGCCGTCGCGGGCCGGATCGTCTTCAGCCGCAACACCGGCAAGCTCTGCTTCGCGAGCCTGCAGTCCGGTGACGGCAGCCGCATCCAGGCCATGGTCTCGCTCGCGTCGGTCGGTGAGGAGTCACTGCAGCGCTGGAAGGACCTCGTCGACCTCGGCGACCACGTCTACGTCTCCGGCGAAGTGATCTCGAGCCGGCGCGGCGAGCTGTCGATCATGGTCACCGACTGGGCGATCGCCTCGAAGGCCCTGCTGCCGCTGCCGAACCTGCACAGCGAACTCAACGAGGAGACGCGGGTGCGCTCGCGCTTCCTCGACCTCATCGTGCGCGACCAGGCGCGGGTGACGGTGCGCGCCCGCGCGGCCGTCAACGCGAGCCTTCGCCAGACGTTCACCGACCACGAGTTCATCGAGGTCGAGACCCCCATGCTGCAGGTTCAGCACGGCGGCGCCTCGGCCCGCCCGTTCGTCACGCACTCGAACGCGTTCGACACCGACCTGTACCTCCGGATCGCGCCCGAGCTGTACCTCAAGCGCGCGGTCGTCGGCGGACTCGACCGGGTCTACGAGATCAACCGCAACTTCCGCAACGAGGGCGCCGACTCCACGCACAGCCCGGAGTTCGCAATGCTCGAGGCGTATCAGGGGTACAGCGACTACAACGGGATCGCCGACCTCACGCAGGAGCTGATCCAGAACGCGGCGATCGCCGTCACGGGTTCGACGACGGTGACCTGGGCCGACGGCACCGAGTACGACCTCGGGGGCGAGTGGGACCGCATCTCGATGTACGACTCCCTGAACGACGCCCTCGTGGCCGCGGGTGGCGACCTCGCGGGGCGCCGCGTGACCCCGCAGACTCCGGTGGACGAGTTGCGCGCGATCGCGGCCGCCGCCGGCGTCGACGAGCCGCAGCATCCGACCCACGGCAAGTTCGTCGAAGAGCTGTGGGAGCACTTCGTGAAGGGCGACCTCGTGCGCCCGACCTTCGTCATGGACTTCCCGGTCGACACGAGCCCGCTCGTGCGCGAGCACCGTTCGATCCCCGGTGTCGTCGAGAAATGGGACCTCTACATCCGCGGCTTCGAACTGGCCACCGGATACTCCGAACTCATCGACCCGGTGATCCAGCGCGAGCGGTTCGTCGAGCAGGCGAAGCTCGCCGCCCGCGGTGACGTCGAGGCCATGCGCATCGACGAAGAGTTCCTGCGCGCGATGGAGCACGGCATGCCCCCGATGGGCGGCATGGGCATGGGGATCGACCGGCTTCTCATGGCGATCACGGGCCTCGGCATCCGAGAGACGATCCTCTTCCCCCTCGTGAAGTAGCGCGGGCTGCCGGTTACCGGCGCGGGGGGCGCCCCTACCGGAGGTCGAACCGCCGGTCACCGGCGCGCGGGGCGGAACGCCCAATCCGGGAGGTGCCCGGCCTGCACCATCGACAGCACGATGCGGCTCAGCCCGTGCTCGGGATCGATCTCGCACGCGGCCAGGGCGTAGTGCTCGGCATGGCTCGACCGGCCGAGCGCCCACGACAGCCACCCGCACACCGACAGTGCTCCGGGGCGCACGTCGCGCGGCGCCACCGCAGCGGCCCACCGCGCGACCGCGAGGGCATCCGCCAGGCGGTCGGCATCCGGGCGCTCCCCCTCGCCCATCATGCGTTCGGCCGGCCCGCTCGGATACTGCGCGCCGTTCTCCCACCGCAGCTGCGCCTCGAACGCGCGGTCACCGGCGTCGACGCCGTCGATCCAGGTGGTGATGCCGACGTCGCGAAGCGCCGGGCGGGACAGACACCAGATGAGGGTCGCGAGGCCGAAGACGTTCGTCTCGTCGGTTTCGTGCTCGAGCGCGAGCTCGAAGAAGACCGGCAGATCGTCGAGAGCGCTGACGGCCGAGAAGGCCAGCGGGTCGACGCGCTCGCCGCTGGCCGGGGCGGGCGCCCCCGCCACGACGCCCAGCGCGAACTCGAGCTGCCGGAGCGCCTGACCCACGCGTTCGCGACTCGCCAGATCGACGGCCGGAAGCTCCGCGCCGGAGAGGTGATCCGGATGCGGCGTTCCGGTCGCCGCGGTCGCTGCCGCCGGTGGTGCGGGCAGCGCGGTCAGCGCGTGGCCGCCGGGCGGGTGCGCATCGCCCAGGTAGCGGGTCCAGGAGTCCGGGCCGACGTAGAGGAGGTCGATGACGTCGAGCCCCGAGCGATGCGCGGCGCGCTCGATCGCATCGGCGACGGCCCGCCGCGGCACGTCCGCGTCGATCGCCTCGTCGCCGTAGACGATCGCCACGATCGCATCGACGAGCGAGACACGGCAGGCGAGACCGAGGACGGTGGAGGCGAATGCGGCGGGGTCGGTGTCGCCCGGCGGAAGGTCGAAGCGCATGCCGCCCGCGCTTCGCCCGCCGCTGAACGGGATCAGCACGACGCTGCGGCTCGGCGCGAAGCCGAGGAGGTGAGGAACCATGGTCAGGAGGTCGGCCGCATCCGCAGCCTTGATGATCGTCGTCATGCGACGACCCTGCGGCCCGCGCGGACGATGAAACCGAGTCCCACAGCGCCAACCGGGCATTCGGGCACGGGGGAGGACAAGTGGGCGGCGGGTAGAATGGGCCGATGGAGAACTTCTGGGTCGCGGCACTGTGGGCAGTGGGGCCGACGATCCTCGTCACGGCGGCGTTCTTCTTCGTGATCCGGTCGATCATCCGGATGGACCGCACCGAGCGTCGCGTGCACGCTCGGATCGAAGCGGAAGAGCGGGCCAAACGGGGCCTCCCGCCCGTCGCCACCGCATCCGACAACTGACGGCACGACAGCCCGTCCGGGCGTTCACCGAGCGCCCCCGCCCGGTACGCTGAACGAAATTCAGCCGGGGAGGCCGTGTGCTGCAGATCGTCTTCGATCCGTCGTGGTGGCTGATCTTCGTCTTCGTCTTCGACATCGCGGTGCGCATCGCCGCGGTGATCATCGTGCCCCGCAACCGCCGCCCCACCGCCGCGATGGCGTGGCTGCTCGCGATCTACTTCATCCCGATCATCGGGGTGTTCCTCTTCCTCCTGATCGGTACGCCGCGACCGCCGCGGGTGCGCCGACGCCGGCAGCGGGCGATCAACGACTACCTGCAGAAAGCATCCGCCGGGCTCGACTTCGGCACACTCCGCCCCGACGCGCCGGAGTGGTTCACGTCGCTCGTCACGCTCAATCAGAATCTGGGCGCGCTGCCTCTGTCGGGTGACAACGACGCCCACCTGATCGCCGACTACCAGGAGAGCCTCGACGCGATGGCCGAGGGGATCCGGCGCGCGAAGGACTACGTCCACGTCGAGTTCTACATCCTCCAGTCCGATGCATCCACCGACAACTTCTTCCGGGCGCTCGAAGAGGTCGCCGCGCGCGGGGTGACCGTGCGTGTGCTGCTCGACCACTGGGCGAACCGCGGCAAGCCGTACTACCGCCGCACGCTCAAGCGCCTGACCGCCATGGGTGCGGAGTGGCATCTGATGCTGCCCGTGCAGCCGCTGCGCGGGAAGTATCAGCGGCCGGATCTTCGCAATCACCGCAAGCTCGTTGTGATCGACGGGCAGGTGGCCTTCATGGGGTCGCAGAACGTCACCGACTCGACCTACAACCTGCGCAAGAACATCCGCCGCGGGCTGCACTGGGTCGACCTGATGGCCCGGCTCGAGGGCCCGGTCGTCGGCAGTGTCGCGGCGGTCTTCCTCTCCGACTGGTACAGCGAGACCGACGAGATCCTCGGCGGCGACATCGACGACTTCGAGTTGAGCCGCGCGACCGGCGACTTGGACTGCCAGATCGTGCCATCCGGGCCGGGATTCGAGTTCGAGAACAATCTGCGCCTCTTCCTCGGCCTCATGTACGCGGCGCAGCGGCGCATCGTGCTGGTGAGCCCGTATTTCGTGCCGGATGAAGCCATGCTGCTCGCCATCACGACGGCCTGCCACCGCGGGGTCGAGGTGGAGCTCTTCGTCTCGGAGGAGGGCGACCAGGCGATGGTCTATCACGCGCAGCGCAGCTACTACGAGGCGCTGCTGCGCGCGGGCGTGCGGATCTGGCTCTACCGCCGGCCGTACATCCTGCACACGAAGGCGTTCACGATCGACGAAGAGGTCGCCGTCATCGGCTCGAGCAACATGGACATGCGCTCGTTCGGTCTGAACATGGAGATCTCGTTGCTCGTGCGGGGTGGAGAGTTCGTGCGCGAGATGCGATCTGTGGAAGACAAGTACCGCTCGCTCAGCCGGGAGTTGACGCTGGAGGAGTGGATGACGCAGCCGCTCCGCTCGACCGTGCTCGACAACCTCGCCCGGCTGACCTCCGCGCTCCAGTGAGCGCAGGTCCCCGGGAGCGGGTGCTCGCGGATCGGCGGCCCCGGCGGGGGAGCTCGGCGGGGGAGCTCGCGCGCTGCCGCCCGGGCGCGAGATGATGGGGGCGGCCGTGCGGATCCGCGCCGGTGCGGGTTCGCGAGAGGGGTCGCTCATGAAACGACGGGGATGGGCGGTGATCGCGACCGCTCTGCTCGGCGCGACGCTGCTGGCAGGATGCGCGAGTGAGCCGGGTGGGGGTTCGGCCTCGCAAGCGCCGGGAGAGCTCGAGCTCGGTGCCGCCTGGGTGGATGGCGGCCGCATGATCGCCCTCACCACCTGGGGCAGCTCGACCTGCGTGCCGTTCGCCGAGAGCGCGGAGCTCGACGGTTCGACGCTCGCCGTGACGCTGGCCGATCAGCAGACGGACGGAGCGCCGCCCGTCTGCACGAGTGACAACGTGCAGAGGGCGACTCTTGTGGGGGTCCCCGCGGGAACCGACCCGGCGCAAGACCTGACGCTCGCGGTGGAGTACGCATCCGGATCCGCATCCGCCGTCGGCGACGTGACCCTCGCGGGTGTCGCCGGACTCGCGATGCCTGCCGCCGAGACGGACTACGCGCCGAGCGCCGGATGGGTCGGCGACGACGGCACGTTCGCGTTCGTCACGTGGGGCTCCTCGACCTGCGCGCCCGAGATCGAGGGCGTCGCGGAAACCAGCGCGACCGAGGTGACGGTGACGTTCGCCGCGCCGCCCGCCGACCGGGTGTGCACGATGGACATGGCCCCGCGCGTCGCGCTCGCCGTCGCCCCGGGCCTCACCGGCGCCGATGGCGCCGCGCTCGTGCTGCAGGGCGACTCGTTCGACGGCCTCCGCGCGCCGATCCTCGGCTGACCCCCGCGCGGTCGGGGGGTTGACCCCCGCGCCGGGGTGGTGGGCTGACCCGGCGCGGGTGGTGGGCTGACCCCCGCGCGGGTGGTGGTTGCGGATGTCGCGTGCGTGCCGCGTGCCTGGTGGCTGGTGCCTGGTGCCTGGTGCTTGGCGCTCGCGTGTCGCAATCTGCCGCCGTCCCCTGCGCATTGCGACACGTGAGCGCCTGATTGTTCGCTCACGTGTCGCAATCTGCGGGTTGTGGCGACGGATTGCGCCACCTGAGCAGCTGATCGTTGGTGCTCAGGTGTCGCGATTTGTCGCCGACCGCTGCCGATTGCGACACTTGAGCGGCTGAGCGCGTGGTTGTTCGCTCACGTGTCGCGATTTGTCGCCGACCGCTGCGAATTGCGCCACGTGAGCAGGTCGGTAGGGGATCCCGACTCCTCCTCCCCAGCGGGGAAAAGGGTGCCGATCGGCCCCAAAGCCGGTCCGCGGGCTGCGCGACGAGGCCGGAATCTGCCAGCGTGCCGTCATGTCACTCGAACCCCTACCCGCGTTACTCGGCGACCGCTTCGGCGTCGGAACGGCCCTCGATGCCGGGGTGCCGGCCGGGCGCCTCCGTCGCTCAGATCTCGAGAGCCCGTTCCACGGTGTGCGGGTTCGGCCCGACGCGACGCTTCCGGAGGCGTATGCCGAGTCGGGTCCTGCGGAGCGGGACCACCTCATGCGGGCGCTCGCTTTCCTGCCCCGCCTGGACGGGGAAGCATTCTTCAGCCACGTGACGGCGGCCGTGATCTTGCAGCTGCCTCTGCCGCCCTACGTCGTCGTCGACGCTCCCGTCCACGTGTCGGTGCTCCCGCCGCATCGGCCCCCGCGGGCGAAGGGCATCAAGGGACACGTCGCGATGCCGCATCTCACGGCCACTCGGCGTGACGGGGTGATCGGCGCGCGCGTGACGAGTCCGGCGACGACGTGGGCGATGCTCGGCGGATCGCTGGTCGACCTTCGGGACGTGGTCGCCGCGGGGGATGCGTGCATCCGCACGTGGCGAGTGTCGGACCCGATCGCGAGCCTGGATGAGCTGAGCGCCGTCGTCTCGGCGGGCCGCCGGATCGGGATCGAGCGCTTGCGGACGGCACTTCCTCTGCTGCGGTCACGGAGCGCGTCCCGTCCGGAGACGTGGTGTCGGCTGACCCTGATGGATGCGGGGCTCGAAGAACCGGAGTCGAACTTCGACATATACGTCGACGGTGTGCGCGAGGCTTGCGTCGACCTTGCCTACCCGAAGTTGCGGATCGCGATCGAGTACGAGGGTGAGCACCACCTGCGTGACGCGACGCAATGGGCACGTGACATCGTTCGGTACGAGCGGCTCGCTGCCGCGGGATGGCACGTCATCCGGGTCACGCGAGCGGAACTCTTCGAGACGCCCGAGAAGTTCGTGCGCCGTGTGCGGGTCGCGATCTCCGCTCGGTCCTGATCCCGCCCGCCCGACTCACGTGACGCAATCTGCCGCCGGATGTCGCCGATTGCGCCACGCGAACCATCGCGCAGGGGGCTCACGTGGCGCAATCGGGCGTCGGGGGCGACGGTTTGCGACACGTGAGCGGAAGGAAGGGCGCGGATGCGGTCGGGGGCGGGGACGCGGATGCGGGAGGGCGGAAGCGGAGCCGCGGGAGGCTCACGTGACGCAATCTGCCGCCGGATGTCGCCGATTGCGCCACGCGAACCGTCGCGCAGGGGGCTCACGTGGCGCAATCGGGCGTTGGGGGCGACGGTTTGCGACACGTGAGCGGAAGGAAGGGCGCGGATGCGGGAGGGCGGGAGCAAAAGCACGTCCGCAGCCACGGGCGCGGATGCGGACGGCGCGGGAGCGGGTGCGGAAGGACCGGAGCGGATGCGGACGGCGACGGGCACGGCACGGGAGCGCACCCGGCGGAGGGCCGCTCGGCCGTGCGCCCCCAGCGAACACGGGCATGCCGCATCCGTGGGCTGGTTAGCCTCGTTGTACTGCGCCAGACTGCGCCAATTGTGAGGCGCCAGGAGTGCCCCCGGAGGAGTGGACGATGTTCGAGAGATTCACGGACCGAGCCCGTCGTGTGGTTGTTCTCGCCCAAGAAGAGGCGAAGATGCTCAACCACAACTACATCGGTACCGAGCACATTCTGCTCGGGCTGATCCACGAGGGCGAGGGTGTCGCTGCCAAGGCCCTCGAATCCCTCGGCATCTCGCTCGACGCCGTGCGCGAGCAGGTGCAAGACATCATCGGCCAGGGTCAGCAGCAGCCGACCGGCCACATCCCCTTCACGCCGCGTGCGAAGAAGGTGCTGGAGCTGTCGCTGCGCGAAGCGCTGCAGCTCGGCCACAACTACATCGGCACCGAGCACATCCTGCTCGGCCTCATCCGCGAGGGTGAGGGCGTTGCCGCTCAGGTGCTCGTGAAGCTCGGCGCCGACCTCAACAAGGTGCGCCAGCAGGTCATCCAGCTGCTCTCGGGCTACCAGGGCAAGGAGCCGGCTGCCGTCTCCGGTGCCGCGAACGAGTCGCCGCAGGCCGCGCAAGGCGGGTCCGCCGTGCTCGACCAGTTCGGTCGCAACCTCACGCAGGCCGCGCGCGACAACAAGCTCGACCCGGTGATCGGGCGCGAGAAGGAGATCGAGCGCGTGATGCAGATCCTGTCGCGCCGCTCGAAGAACAATCCCGTCCTCATCGGTGAGCCCGGCGTCGGCAAGACCGCCGTCGTCGAGGGCCTCGCCCAGGCCATCGTCAAGGGCGATGTGCCCGAGACGCTCAAGGACAAGCAGGTCTACTCGCTCGACCTCGGCTCGCTCATCGCCGGGTCCCGCTACCGCGGTGACTTCGAAGAGCGGCTGAAGAAGGTCACGAAGGAGATCCGCACGCGCGGCGACATCATCGTCTTCATCGACGAGATCCACACCCTGGTGGGTGCGGGTGCCGCAGAGGGCGCAATCGATGCGGCCAGCATCCTGAAGCCGCTGCTCGCCCGCGGTGAGCTCCAGACCATCGGTGCCACCACGCTCGACGAGTACCGCAAACACTTCGAGAAGGATGCGGCTCTCGAGCGCCGGTTCCAGCCCATCCAGGTGGCCGAGCCGAGCCTGCCCCACGCGATCAACATCCTCAAGGGGCTGCGCGACCGCTACGAGGCCCACCACAAGGTGCAGATCACGGATGGCGCGATCGTCGCGGCCGCGAACCTCGCTGACCGCTACATCTCCGACCGCTTCCTGCCCGACAAGGCCATCGACCTGATCGACGAGGCCGGCGCCCGCCTGCGTCTGTCGATCCTCTCGAGCCCGCCGGAGCTGCGCGAGTTCGACGAGAAGATCGCCAAGGTCCGCGAGCAGAAAGAGGTCGCGTCCGAGGAGCAGGACTTCGAGAAGGCCGCGTCGCTCCGCGATGAGGAGAAGTCGCTGCTCGCCGAGCGCCTGCGCCTCGAGAAGCAGTGGAAGAGCGGCGACGTCGCGACGACCGCTGTGGTCGACGAGGGCCTGATCGCCGAGGTGCTCGCACAGGCCACCGGCATCCCCGTCTTCAAGCTGACCGAGGAGGAGACCAGCCGTCTCGTCTTCATGGAGAAGGCGCTGCACCAGCGCGTCATCGGCCAGGAAGAGGCGATCGCGGCGCTGTCGCGCACCATCCGCCGTCAGCGTGCCGGCCTCAAGGACCCGAAGCGCCCCTCCGGCTCGTTCATCTTCGCCGGCCCCACGGGTGTCGGAAAGACCGAGCTCGCCAAGGCGCTCGCCGAGTTCCTGTTCGACGACGAGGGCGCGCTGATCTCGCTCGACATGTCGGAGTTCGGTGAGAAGCACACGGTCTCGAGGCTCTTCGGTGCCCCTCCCGGGTTCGTCGGCTTCGAAGAGGGCGGCCAGCTCACCGAGAAGGTGCGGCGCAAGCCGTTCTCGGTGGTGCTGTTCGACGAGATCGAGAAGGCCCACCCCGACATCTTCAACTCGCTGCTGCAGATCCTCGAAGAGGGTCGTCTGACCGACGGTCAGGGCCGCGTCATCGACTTCAAGAACACGGTCATCATCATGACCACCAACCTCGGTTCGACGGCGATCGCCGGCGGCCCGGTCGGGTTCCAGGTCGAAGGTAACGCCCAGACGACGTACGAGCGGATGAAGGGCAAGGTCGACGAGGAGCTGAAGCGTCACTTCAAGCCCGAGTTCCTCAACCGCGTCGACGACGTCATCGTCTTCCCGCAGCTGAACAAGGACGAGCTGCGCCAGATCGTCGGGCTCTTCACGAAGCGCCTCGCCGACCGGCTGCTCGACCGCGACCTCACCATCGAGGTGTCGGATGCAGCGAAGGACCGGCTCATCGAGATCGGGTTCGACCCGACCCTCGGTGCCCGTCCGCTTCGCCGGGCGATGCAGCGCGAGGTCGAAGACCAGCTGAGTGAAGAGATCCTGCACGGTCGCCTCAACGCGGGCGATCACGTGAAGGTCGATCTGCAGGACGGCAAGTTCGTGTTCGACACCGCTCCCCGCGGGGAGAAGGTCGCCGTCGGTGTCGCCACCGCCGGTGAGATCAGCGCGACCCCCGACATCGTCGCGGGCGCCTGACCTGACGCTCAAGAAGGGGGCGGATGCTGCGGCATCCGCCCCCTTCGTCGTTCCTCACCGCGAGGGCGGGTCGGCGTAGGGTGGGGGCGTGAGCGAATTCACCGTGCGTGCGGCGCGGACCTCGGACGTCCGTGCCATCCACCGGATGCTGGAGCCGTACGTGCAGCGCCGCATCCTGCTCGGCAAAGACATCGTCGTGCTCTACGAGGCGGTGCAGCAGTTCATCGTCGCGGAGGACTCCGACGGCACCGTGATCGGCTGCGGCGCGCTGCACGTGATGTGGGACGACCTCGGCGAGATCCGCACGCTCATCGTGTCGGATGACTGGCTGCACCGCGGCGTCGGGCGGGGCATCGTCGAAGCCCTCGAGAACGCGGCCCGCGCGCTCGGCCTGTCGCGCCTGTTCTGCCTGACCTTCGAAGTCGAATTCTTCACTCGGCGCGGGTTCTCCGAGATCGGCGAGCACGTCGTCGACCCCGACGTGTACTCGCAGCTCGTGCGCAGCCCCGACGAGGGCATCGCGGAATTCCTCGACCTCGCGCACGTCAAACCGAACACGCTCGGCAACACCCGGATGCTGAAGAACCTCTGACTCCGCGCCCGCCCGGGCGTGCCGCATCCGCTCCACGGCGGGCGGAGCTTAGCCTGGACGCGTGAGCACTCCCGTACGACGTCGACAGTCCCCGGCCGTCTATCGCCGTCGCCGCCTCGTGCTCCTCGTCGGGGTGCTGCTCGTGATCGGCCTGGTCTGGCTGCTCGTCGCGCAGCCGTGGCGAGGAAACGCGGCCCCGATGCCCGCGACGACGCCATCCGCGTCCGCCCCTGCATCCACCCCGGACTCCGCGACCGATTCCGCCACCGACGAGCCGAACGACGGCGCGAACTCGGATGCGGTCGACCCGGGCACGGTCGACGGCGTGCCGACCTGCACCGCCCAGGACGTCACGGTCGAAGCGTTGACGGATGCGACGAGTTACGCCGCCGACCAGAACCCGCAGCTGTCGATCCGCCTGACGAACTCGTCGGCCGCGGATTGCACGATCAACGTCGGCACCACCGGGCAGTCGTTCACCATCACGAGCGGCAACGACACGTGGTGGCGCTCGACGGACTGTCAGTCGGAGCCGAGCGACACGATCGTCACGTTGACAACCGGCCAGACCGTCACGAGCGCCGCACCCATCACCTGGGATCGCACCCGCTCATCCGTCGACACCTGCCAGGACGCGAACCGGGTGAAGGCCCCCGGTGGCGGCGCCTCGTACCACCTCGCCGTCGCGATCGGCGGAATCGCGGCGACGTCGACGGCGCAGTTCATCCTGAACTAGCGGGGCGCCCGCAACGAGCAGCGCCCTCCGAGCAGCGCCCTCAACCCGCGCGGCGTCCCTTGCCGCCGGCGCCGAAGGCGAGCACCAGGCCGTAGCCGGAGACCGCCCCGCCGATCCAGCTGAAGAAGTGCAGCCAGGACGGCGCACCGTTCAGGTCCCAGATGACGAAGCCGACGCACGCGGCGAGTCCGAGGAGAGCCATGATGAGCCCGGTGATGCGGTAGGTGTTCACGCACTCACCGTAGGGGGTCGGGGTTCGCCGTGACCAGTCGAGTCCGAGCCCGGACACACGAACACGCGATCGCGCGCGAGGGGGTGCGTGCGATCGCGTGCCCGTGGTGAGGCCTCGCAGAGACTACTTCGTGCCGTCGAAGACCTCTTTCTCCATCGCGTCGTAGCCCTCGGCCTGCGGGTCACCGTGCAGTCCTCCCGACAGGGCGTATTCCTCTTCCGGCGAGAGGATGAGCCGGTTCCGGCCGTAGAGCGCGAACCCGATGAAGATCACGGCGTAGACCACGATGATCGCGACGATCGCGAGCAGATACGCCGGGTTGACCAGCAGCCCCACGAAGACGATCGCGGCGATGATCGCGGCCGAGTAGGCCCCGAACAGACCCCACGGGCTCTTGTACGGACGATTGGCGTTCGGGAACTTCCGGCGCAGCACGATGAACGACACCATCTGCAGGAAGTAGGCGAGCACCGCGCCCCACACGGCAATGTTGAGCACGATCGCTCCCGCCGGGCTCGCGTCACCGCCGGCGGCCTGCACGATCACGAGGGCCAGGAAGCCGAGCACCGCGCCGAAGACGAGCGCGACCCACGGGGTCTGGCTCTTCTTGCCGGTGAGCGACAGCCAGCGTGGGTAGTACCCGGCCCGCGAGAGCGAGTACATGTTGCGGCCGTAGGCGAACATGATGCCCATGAGCGAGGCCAGCAGGCCGACCAGGGCGAGGAGGGCGAGGATCGCCGCCGCCTGATCGCCGACCATCGTGCGGAACCCGTCGAGGAGCGGCTCGAGTGAGGCGCCCGTGGCCTCGGCGCCGAGCACGCCGGTGTTCAGGAACAGCACGATGAGGCCGGTGACGATCAGGGTTCCGCGTGCCCAGAGACCGGCGCGCGGGATGTCGCGGGCCGGGTTGTGCGACTCTTCGGCCGCGAGCGGGAGCTCCTCGATACCGAGGAAGAACCACATCGCGAACGGGAGGGCGAGCAGGATCGACCAGATGCCGAACGGGAGGAACGCGCTCTCGCCCGCGGCGGGGGCGATGTCCCACAGCGAGTCCCAGCTGAACTGCCCGGAGAAGACCGCCATCACGCCGAAGACGACGATGATCGCGATCGAGATGATCGACACGACGATCGCGAAGACGAACGAGATGTTGGCACCCGCCGCGTTCAGCGCGATGAAGACCGCGTACAGGATCAGCCACCACACGAACGATGGCAGGCTGACGCCGGTCAGGAGCGACAGCGCCGCATCCGCATACTGACCCGAGAAGTAGACGACCACCGCCGTCGTGGCGACGTACTCGATGGTCTCGGCGAGGCCGGTCGCGAGACCACCCCATGGGCCGAGTGCGGATCGCGCGAACGAGTACGCGCCGCCCGTGTGCGGCATGGCCGCCGCCATCTCGCCGATCGAGAAGGTGAGGCCGTAGTACATGACGACGAGGATGACGAAGGCGATCAGCATGCCGCCGAAACCGGCGAAGCCGATGCCGAAGTTCCAGCCGGAGAAGTCGCCCGAGATCACCGCCGCGACGGCGAGACCCCAGAGGCCCCAGACGCCGGCCGATCTCTTCAGGGTGCGCTTTTCGAAATACCCGGTTTCAGCTCGGGTGTAGGTCGCTCCGGCGACCCGCCGTGAATCACTGCTCTGGGACATCCATCCTCCGTGAGGCTTCGGGTGCTGCACGTGATCAGGCGCGCCGGAACGCGCGCCGTTTCGGTTGATTGTGGAGGTTATTGGCATGCTGTGTCTACCTTTGAAGATCAAATCCTCGTTACAGTGAGGTCACCCGCGTGGCACCGCCGTGCGAAAAGGTAGGTTCGCCCGACGTCGTCGGGCCGATGAGAGGACGACGGATGCCGGGCAATCTCTCCGTGACCGAACTGGACGCCGCGATCACCGCGGGCGAGATCGACACCGTCATCGTCGCCGTGCCCGATGCGCAGGGCCGCCTCGTCGGCAAGCGCGTGTCGGCACGGATGTGGCGGGACGTCGTGCTGCCCGAGGGTGCCGAGGCCTGCAACTACCTGCTGTCGGTGGACGTCGACCTGAACACGGTCGACGGCTACGCCATGTCGAGCTGGGAGACCGGGTACGGCGACATGGTGCTCGCGCCCGACCTCGACACGCTCCGCCGCATTCCCTGGCAGCCGGGCACCGCCCTCGTGATGAGCGACCTGCGCGCCGCGGACGGGCGGGATGTCGCCCCCTCGCCGCGCAGCATCCTGAATCGTCAACGCGCACGCCTGGCGGAGCGCGACCTCGTCGCGTTCGCGGCCACGGAGCTCGAATTCATCGTCTTCGACGACACCTTCCGCGAAGCCTGGCGGAAGGGCTACCGGGATCTCGCCACCTCGACCGACTACAACGTCGACTACAACCTGCTCGCCACGACCCGCATGGAGCCGCTGCTGCGCGATATCCGCAACGGGATGGACGGCGCGGGGATGTACTGCGAGGGCGTGAAGGGCGAGTGCAACTTCGGCCAGCAGGAGATCGGATTCCGCTACAGCGAGGCGCTCGATACCGCCGACGACCACACGATCTACAAGAACGGGGCGAAGGAGATCGCCGACGCGCACGGGAAGTCGTTGACCTTCATGGCCAAGTTCAACGAGCGCGAGGGCAACAGCTGCCACATCCACCTGTCGGTGCGCTCGAGCGACGGCGAACCGGTCATGTCGGGCGACGGCGAGCACGGCTTCAGCCCCCTCATGGAGAACTGGATCGCGGGCGTGCTCGCCACGCTCCGGGAGTTCACCCTGCTGTACGCGCCCACGATCAACTCCTACAAGCGCTACGCGAAGGGCTCGTTCGCTCCCACCGGGGTCGCGTGGGGCATCGACAACCGCACGTGCGCCCTGCGCGTGGTCGGCCACGGTCAGGGCCTCCGCGTCGAGAACCGCGTGCCCGGCGGTGATGTGAACCCATACCTGGCGATCTCCGCGATCATCGCCGGCGGGCTGTACGGGATCGAGAACGAACTCGCCCTGCCCGACCCGATGACGGGCAACGCCTACACCTCCGGCGTCGACACCCTGCCGACCACGCTCCGCGAGGCCGCCGCGCTGTTCTCCGAGTCGACGATCGCCCGTGCCGCCTTCGGCGACGACGTGGTCGAGCATTATCTGAACCAGGCGCGCATCGAGGTGGAAGCCTTCGACGCGGCCGTAACCGACTGGGAGCGCGTGCGTGGCTTCGAACGACTCTGACCGCGTGCCCGTCGTGGGCCTGAGTACGTACCTCGAGCGGGCGAAGCAGGGCGTGTGGGACGTGCGGGCGGCGTTCCTTCCGCAGCAGTACTTCGACGCGGTGACCGCCTCGGGCGGGGCGGCGGTCCTCCTTCCGCCGCAGCCCAACCCGGAACCCTCCGCCGAAACAGTGCTCGACGGTCTCGATGGGCTGATCCTCACGGGCGGTCTCGACGTGCAACCCGAGCTCTACGGCGCCGAGCGGCATCCGCTCACCGACCCCGCGCGCGCAGACCGCGATGCCTGGGAACTGGCGCTCCTGCGCGGCGCACGTCGACGCGGCATCCCCGTCTTCGGGATCTGCCGTGGCCTGCAGCTCATCAACGTGGCCTTCGGGGGCAGCCTGCACCAGCACCTGCCCGACGACCTCGGCACCGAGCGCTACCGGATCGGCGGCGGCGTGTTCGCCGACAACACGGTGATCGTCGAGGACGGCACCCGGCTGGCCGGGCTCGTCGGCGCCGGCGAGTACGGCGTGCACAGCTATCACCACCAGGGCGTCGACCGCGTCGGCGAGGGACTCACCGTGACGGCGCGCACGGACGACGGCCTCGTGCAGGCATTCGAGCTGCCCGGCGACGAATACCTCGTGGCCGTGCAGTGGCACCCGGAAGAGAACTCGGCCGACCGGCGCCTGTTCCTCGGCCTCGTGGCAGCCGCATCCGCCCACCGTGCGGCGCGCGATGCCGCATCCGCCGCCGGGGCGACGACATCTGTACCGCGAGGAGTGGACGCATGAGCACCATCACCCTGATCGACCCGTCGACCGGGCGGGCATTCCAGGAGCTGCCCCGCGCGAGCGTCGAGGAGGCGGATGCGGCGATCGCTCTGGCCGTCACCGCGCAGCGTGCGTGGGCGGCGCTCGCCCCCGGCGCACGGGCCGACGCGCTGCGCGCCTTCGCCCGGGTCGTCGAGGAGCACGTCGAGGAGCTCGCACAGCTCGAGGTCCGCAACTCCGGCCACCCGATCGGGTCGGCGCGCTGGGAAGCGGGCCACGTCGCGCAGGTGCTGAACTACTACGCGGGTGCGCCGGAGCGGCTGCTCGGGGCGCAGATCCCCGTGCCCGGCGGCATCGACCTCACGTTCCACGAGCCGTACGGTGTCGTCGGCATCATCGTGCCGTGGAACTTCCCCATGACGATCGCGTCGTGGGGCTTCGCGCCGGCGCTCGCCGCCGGAAACGCGGTCGTGCTGAAACCCGCCGAGCTCACCCCGCTCACCGCGCTGCGCCTCGGCGAACTCGCCCTCGAGGCGGGCCTTCCCGAGGGGCTCTTCCAGGTCACCGCCGGATCCGGTTCAGTCGTCGGCCAGCGGTTCGTGACGCATCCGGACGTCCGCAAGGTCGTCTTCACCGGATCGACCGAGGTCGGCGTCGACGTCGCGGCCGGATGCGCCGGGATGCTGAAACCGGTCACGCTCGAACTCGGCGGCAAGAGCGCCAACATCGTGTTCGCGGATGCGGACCTCGAAAAGGCCGCCGCGGCGACCCCGGGCTCGGTCTTCGACAACGCCGGACAGGACTGCTGCGCGCGCAGCCGCATCCTGGTGCAGCGCTCGGTGTACGACCGGTTCCTGGAACTGCTCGAGCCGGCCGTCGCCGCGTGGCGGGTGGGCGACCCCTCCCGCGACGACGTCGACATGGGCCCGCTCATCTCCGCGCGCCACCGGGACGGCGTCGCATCGTTCCTCGACGAAGCCGACATCGCCTTCCGCGGCAGCGCGCCTGAGGGCGAGGGTTTCTGGTTCGCCCCGGCCGTCGTGCTCGCCGACCCCGCCGACCGGGTCGCCCGCGACGAGATCTTCGGCCCGATCGTGGCGGTGCTGCCGTTCGACGACGAAGCCGACGGCATCCGTCTCGCGAACGACACGATCTACGGCCTCGCCGGATCGATCTGGACCGAGAACCTCGGCCGCGCCGTGCGGGTCTCGCGCGCCGTGAAGAGCGGCGTGCTCTCGGTCAACTCGCACTCGTCGGTGCGGTACTGGACGCCCTTCGGCGGCATGAAGGCCTCCGGCCTCGGCCGCGAACTCGGCCCCGACGCCGCTGAGCACTTCACCGAGACGAAGAACGTGTTCTTCGCCACCGACGCGTGAGGCCCGTCCGCATCCGGGATCAGCACCCGGACCACCTGTGCGCGCGGGACGCACCGGAGATGTCATCGAAAGGAAACACCACATGGATCTGACGCAGCGACTGAAGGATCGTGTCGCGATCATCACGGGCGGGGCCAGCGGCATCGGCTTCGCCACGGCGCGCCGATTCGCCGCCGAAGGTGCCCACGTCGTGATCGCCGACCTCGACCCGGTGTCGGGTGCGCGGGCGGCCGAAGCGGTCGGCGGCACCTCCCGCACCGTCAACGTCGCCGACGAGGAATCCGTGGACGCGCTGTTCGACGGGATCGCGGCGGAGTTCGGGCGGATCGACATCGCGTTCAACAACGCCGGGATCTCCCCGGCCGACGACGACTCGATCGAGACGACCGGGCTGCCCGCGTGGGAACGCGTGCAGGACGTCAACCTCAAGAGCGTCTACCTCTGCTCCCGGGCGGCCCTGCGGTACATGGTTCCGGCCGGCAGCGGATCGATCATCAACACGGCGTCCTTCGTCGCGCTGCTCGGGTCGGCGACCTCGCAGATCTCGTACACCGCCTCGAAGGGCGGCGTGCTCGCGATGACCCGCGAGCTCGGCGTGCAGTTCGCGCGCCAGGGCATCCGGGTCAACGCCCTCTGCCCTGGACCGGTGAACACACCCCTGCTGCAGGAGCTGTTCGCCAAAGACCCGGAGCGTGCCCAGCGCCGACTCGTGCACGTGCCGATGGGGCGCTTCGCCGAGCCCGACGAACTCGCCGCCGCGGTCGCGTTCCTCGCCTCCGATGACGCATCGTTCATCACCGCGACTGCATTCGTGGTCGACGGTGGCATCACGAACGCCTACGTCACCCCGCTCTGATGCCGGGCCGCGCGTCGGGGCCGTGGGGACGGAGTCCGGCGCGCGGGTCGGGGTGTTGTGCGGCGCGGGCGGGCGTTTGTGTGGCGCGCGCGGGCGGTTTCGTCGCGTGGGGTGTGCTCACCGGCGGCGTTGTCGCCGCGCGGGATGTGCGGGCGGGCGGCGTTGTGCACATGAGAGGCTCGAACCGATGAGCGACGAGCAGGGGCTGGACCGGGTACGCCGCGCGGTGTACCGCCCCGTCGGGCGCGCGAACGCGCTCGAGAACACCGTCTCGCGCATCGTGCAGACCATCCGGATCGGGGTTGTCGCGCCCGGCGAGGCGCTCCCGCCCGAGCGCTCGCTCGCGGAGCTGTACGGAGTGAGCCGCGACACCGTGCGCGAAGCGATCCGGGAGCTGGCCGACACCGGCTGGCTCGTGCCGCGGCGCGGACGCTACGGCGGCACGTTCGTGGCCGACCCGCCGCCCCGGCCCGAGACGCCCGCATCCGTCGATCCGACCGAACTCGACGACACCCTCGGGATGCGGCAGCTGCTCGAGCCGGGTGCGGCCCGGGCGGCTGCGCTCCGCACGATGACGGCGGACGAGCGCGACGCCCTCTGGCAGCGGCACACCGCCGCATCCGACGCCTCGCTCGATCAGTACCGCCGGTTGGACTCGCTGCTGCACCTGGCGATCGCCGAGGCGGCCGGGATCCCCTCGCTCGTCCCCCTCGTGGCGGACTCGCGGGCGCGGGTGAACACGTGGCTCGACGCGTTCCCGCTGCTGCCGCGCGCGATCGAGCACTCGCAGGAACAGCACGAGCGGATCGTCAGCGCGATCCTGGCGGGGCGGGCGGATGAGGCCGACGCCGCGATGCGTGACCACTTGGCCGCATCCGAAGCGCTGATGCGCGGCTTCCTGTCCTGACTGCTGGCGGGCTCTCCTCACCGCTCACGTGTCGCGATCGGTCGCCCCGCGGCGCCGATTGCGACACGTGAGCGGGTGGGGTGCGCGTTCACGTGTCGTGATGTGCGGGCGGATGCGGCGGGTTGCGACACGTGAGCCCGGGGCTCGGCGCGACTCGGAGAAGGCGGTGCGCGTTCACGTGTCGTGATGTGCTGGCGGATGCGGCGGGTTGCGACACGTGAGTGGGAAGGCGGGTGCGGCCCGGGGAAGGCGGTGCGCGCTTACGTGTCGTGATGTGCGGGTGGGTGCGGCGGGTTGCGACACGTGAGCCCGGGGATCGGCGCGAGTCGGAGAAGGCGGTGCGCGTTCACGTCTCGTGATGTGCGGGTGGGTGCGGCGGATTGCGACACGTGAGCGGGGGCTCGGGTGCGGCCCGGAGGGGGCGGGGCTCGGGCGCGAGCCGGATGGGTGGCGGATACGCTGAAGGGATGGCGAAGAAGGGCAAGAAGCGCGGGGCCCCCGAGGTCGAGTTCCGGAACACGGCGCTCGTCGACGCACTGCAGACACAGGACATGGCCGCGATCGCGTTCGCGCTCCGGCACGGGCCGACGGTCGTTCCCCTCATGCGCGCGGCTCTGCGCGACAACCCGCTCGACCAGGGCGAGGTGTGGACGTACCGCGACCCCGAGACCGGCCAGGTCGCGCTCCTGCTCTTCAGCGACGCCGCCCACAAGCCGGAGACGCTGCCACCCGCCGTCGGACTGCAGTCGCCCGAGTGGCTGCACGCCTTCCTGACGGCGTACCGCGAGGAAATCACCACGGTCTTCCTCGACATCGCCGGCCCGCATCCGGTGCAGGCGAGTCCCGCGGATCTGCTCGCGGCACTCGACGCCTGACCCGCCGGCCCGAAGCGAACTGCCTAGGGCGCTCCCGCGGGGGAAGAACGGCGTCGGGTGAGCCGAGTGGGCGGACTAGCGTCGGCCGACCGTCCGGCGCCCGACCCGACCGACCGTCCGGCGCCCGACCGGCCGACCGGACCGACCGGACCGACCGGACCGACCGGACCGTCCGCCCGGCGCCCGCCCGACTACGTCGCGAATCAGCGCACCCAGCATCCGGATGCTGCGCCTGCCCGCCGCGTCAGAAGCCGGGAAGCTCCGCGATCTCCGTGTCGTAGCGGCGTGCGGCGGCCGCCGCCGCGGATTCGCCGTACGGATCGTCGTCGGCGTCCGGCCGCTGTCGCGCGGGGCGCCCCTCGCTGCGTGCGCCGGCATCCGACCGCCGTGGCCCGGTGCGACCCGAACCCGCACGCTCGTCGGCGGCTGCGGCGGCCCGCGGCTCGAGTCCGAGACGCTCGAGGGCCGAAGTGAGGTTCTTCACTCCCGCGTCGATCAGGCCGCTGTAGCCGAGGCGGCCGGCCTCGGTGCGGCGCTGCGAGAGCTGCGCGACGGGTCGGATCTCGCCGGTGAGGCTGAGTTCGCCGACGGCGGCGACCTCGTGCCGGATCGCGCGGTCCGTCGCGGCGCTCGCGATCGCCAAAGCGATGGCGAGGTCGGCCGCGGGCTCGGTGAGCTTCATGCCGCCGACGGTCGAGACGTAGACATCGCGATCGGTGACGCGAAGGCCGGCTCGACGCTCGAGGACGGCGAGGATCATCGCGACGCGGGACGACTCGACGCCGTTCACGACGCGACGCGGATTCGGAGCCGAGGACGGGATGACGAGCGCCTGGATCTCGACCGGAAGAGCGCGACGGCCCTCGACGGCGACGGTGACGCAGGTGCCGCTGACCGGGTCGCCCTTGCTGAGGAAGAGTCCGGACGGGTCGGGGACCTCGCTGATGCCGTCGCCGGTCATCTCGAAACAGCCGACCTCGTCGGTCGGGCCGAAGCGGTTCTTCAGCGCGCGCACGAAGCGGAGCGAGGTCTGCCGGTCGCCCTCGAAATGGCAGACGACGTCGACGAGATGCTCGAGCAGACGCGGGCCCGCGATCGAGCCGTCTTTCGTGACGTGCCCGACGATCATGACCGGCAGATCGCGCTCCTTCGCGATGCGGATGAGCGTCGCGGCGACCTCGCGCACCTGGCTCGGGTGCCCCGCGAGTCCTTCGCTGAGCGACGATGACACGGTCTGCACGGAGTCGACGATGAGCAGCGACGGCTTCACCTCGTCGATGTGCCCGATCACCGTCGCGAGGTCGGTCTCGCTCGCGAGGTACAGCTCG
The DNA here is from genome assembly GCF_021117345.1 of Microbacterium sp. cx-55. NCBI lineage: Bacteria > Bacillati > Actinomycetota > Actinomycetes > Micrococcales > Microbacteriaceae > Microbacterium > Microbacterium sp. cx-55. The sequence continues at coordinate 289,425 of NZ_CP088261.1, forward strand.
TCGTGCATCGCCCCGGTGCGCTCGGCGCGCAGACGCACCTGCGCGGTCGACTCCTCGGCGCTGACGTAGAGCACGCGGTAGCCGTCGCGGGCCGCGCGCGCGGCGACCTCGAGCAGCAGGGTCGACTTGCCGACCCCGGGTTCGCCCGAGAGGAGGATCGCGGCGCCCGGAACAATGCCGCCCCCGAGCACGCGGTCGAACTCGGACACGCCGCTCGGGCGGCGCGGGGACTCCGCGGTCGTGAACTGCGTGATCGGTCGGGCGGCCCGCTCGGCGGTCGGCGCGACAGCGGAGAAGTTCCGCAGCACGCCGGTCTGCTGCGCGGCCTCGACGACCGTGCCCCACTGCTGGCATTCGGCGCACCGCCCGACCCACTTCGCGGTCGTCCAGCCGCACTCGGTGCAGCGGAACGGAGAAGGAGCGGGACGACGGGTGGCCATGGAATCAGGCTAGACGCCGCATCCGACACCCGATCCCGGATGCGGTCGCCTCCGGTGCGCCGCATCCGTCCCGCTCCGCGCTCACGACATCGCTCGACGCGCTACTTTGCTGCATACGCGCCACAGATCTGAGGCGCGGATGCAGGAAAGTAGCGCGCGTCGAGAGCGAACCCGAAGCCCACGCGTGAGCTCCAGCGCGAGCGCGAACCCCACCCGCCGCCGAGCGCGAACCCCACCCGCCGCCGAGCGCGAACCCCGCCCGCCTCGAGCGCGAACCCCACCCGCCGCCGAGCGCGAACCCCGCCCCGGCGCGGGGGTCAGGCGCCGAGCGCGAACCCCGCCGAGGCGCGGGGGTCAGGCGCCGAGGGCCCAGCCGCCGACGACCTCGGAGCTGAAGGGCACCGAGTAGGCCATGAGGGCGCCGGCCTGGGCGTCGCGGAAGATCCGCTGGATCGGCGACGTCAGCAGGTACCCGCCGCCGCCCCCCACCCGCACCGCCAGCGCGGCCGCCTTCTTCGCGACCTCGTTCGCCAGCATCTTCGTCTCGGTCGCGGCGGGCATCGCCTCGACAGAACGCTGGTCGGCGAGCCACGCGGTGCGCTCGGCGAGGAGCGACGCCGCGGTGACCTCGACCCACGCCATCCCGGTCTCCTGCTTCACCCACGAGGCGTCGGCTAGGCTCGCGCCGCCGCGGGAACGGGTGGCCGTCGTGGTCAGCGCGTCGAGCGCGGACTCCGCGATACCGATCGAGAGGAACGCGAATCCGACGGTGATCAGGTTCGCATCACCGGATGCGGGCGGCCCGGTCAGTCGGGAACGCAGCAGCGGGGTGCGCTCGAAGAGGATCGTGCGGCTGCGGGTCGCCCGCATGCCCATCGTCTCCTCGATCGGGGGGAACGAGATCGTGTCGTCGATGCTCACCCCGAAGAACGCGGGAGCGCCGTCGATGCGGGCGTTCAAGAACAGGTGGTCGGCGGCTTCGGATCCCGAGACGAAGAGCTTCCGACCCGTCAGGGTCCAGCCGTCGCCATCCGCGTCCGCATCCTGCTGGGAGGCGAGGAAGTGGTTGCCGCCGGCGGGCTCCGACAGGGCGTTGGAGAACCGCTTGCCCGCGCGCAGTTCGTCGGCGAAGAACGCAGCGGCGGCCTCGGGGGAGGTCGTCACGAGAGCGTGCGCGGCACCGATGTGCATGAGCCAGACGGTCGCGACCGCCGGGTGCGCGGCCGCGAGCGTGCGCACCACGGTTCCGAGCGTCGCGTACGAGAGCCCCTCGCCGCCGTGCGCCCGCGGGAGGAACGCGTTGTCGAGCCCGGTGGCGCCCAGCGCCCGGAGGTGATCGATTGGGAGTCGGGCGGCCGCATCGTCGGCGGCGACCGTCTCACGGAAGCCGGTCGCCAGCTCTCGAACGGTGTCGACCCAGTGCTGTTCGGATGCGGGAACGGAGACGGGCGAGGGACGGGTCAGCATGTCGAGGCTTTCTGGTCGGTGGGATCGGGGTCGGTCACGCGAATCGCAGCCGGCCGGCCTGACGGCGCAGCTGCGCACGCGAGGTCAGGACGAGAACGACGAGCGTCACGAGGTAGGGGAGGGTGGCGTACAGCTCGCTCGGCAGGTCGATGCCGGTCGACTGCGACAGGAGCGAGAAGCTCTGGAGGAACCCGAACAGGATGGCTCCGAGAGCGATGCCGACGGGCGTCATGCGGCCCATGATGACGATGGCCAGCACGATGTAGCCGCGCCCCGCCGTCATGCCGGGGGTGAACGAGCCGATCACGCCGAGCGAGATCGTCGCCCCCGCGAGTCCGGCGAGGGCACCGCCGATCAGGAGCGCCCGGGCGCCGACGGCGCGGGGGCGCACTCCGCGGAGCGCGGCGGATGCGGGGTCCGCCCCGACGGCACGGATCTGCAGGCCGAAGCGGGTGAAACGCGAGATCGCCCAGGCCGCGACGATCAGCAGCACGGCGGCGTAGACGAGCGGGCTCTGGCCGAAGATCATCTGCCCCACGAGCGGGATGTCAGTCAGCGGACCGAGGTCGATCCGGGCGATCGTCGGGACGCTGATGTTCGTCTGACCCGACGGGATCCACAGCTGGTACAGGTAGGTGGACAACCCGAGGCCGAGCATCGTGATCGCCAGGCCCACGACGATCTCGTTCGCGCGGAACGTGTAGACGAGCAGGTTCATCAGCAGCGCGAGGAGCGTGCCCGTGATCGCGGCGGCCAGGAGGCCCGCGGAGGGTCCGAACATGCTCGCGGCGAAGACTCCGGTGAACGCGCCGAGGATCATCATGCCCTCGATGCCGAGGTTCAACCGGCCCGCGCGTTCGACGAACCCTTCGCCGATTCCGGCGATCGCGAGCGGCGCCGCGAGAGCGAGCGCGCCGGCGAGAATCGAGGCCCACAGCTCGATGCTCATCGGGTGGCCCCTTCGGTCGTGCCGGATGCCGGACCCGGGCTCGGGCTCGGGTCGGCGCCGGGGCTCGAATCAGCGCTCGGGTCGGATGCCGCACCCGCGAACGCATCCGCATCCGGAGCCGCACCCGCATCCGCATCGTCATCCGGAGCCACGTCGTCCCCGCCCGAGGGCCTGCCCGTCGACGCGCGACCGGAGGCGAGCAGCCCGGGCCGGGAGGCGGCGATGACGGCGACGCCGAGCAGCAGCACGCCCTTGATGACGTCGGCGATGGATGCGGGGATCGTGCCGGTCGCGGACTGCATGCCGATCGCGCCGACCGTGAGCGCCGAGAAGAAGACGGCCGCCACGGCGATTCCCGCGGGCAGCAGGCCGCCGAGGAGCGCCACCGCGAGCCCGGAGAATCCGACACCGCCGGAGACCGAGCCGAGCAGTCGCTCGTTGACTCCGGCGATCTGCATCCATCCGACGATTCCGGCCCCGGCGCCCGACACGAGCATCGTGCCGTACAGGGTGCGGCTGCGGGTCGTGCCGAGCCGGCGGGCGAGGGCGGGGCGTGCGGCGAACACCGCGACGCGGGTGGCCTGCGGCGACCTCCGCCACCATTCGAAGACGATCACGGCGACGATCACCAGCAGGATGCCGACGTGCGCCCGGGTTCCGGGAATCAGATCGGGGAGTGCGGATGCCTCGGGGAGCTTCTCGCTCTGCGGCGTCGCGGTGGTGTCGGGGCTCGCGAGCCAGGTGCGGAGCGTCCAGCCGAGGAAGCCCGTCGCGACATAGTTGAGGAGCAGCGTGGAGAGGATGACGTTCACCCGCCAGCGCGCCGCGAGCCACGCGGGCAGCAGCGCGAACAGCGCCCCGCCGGCCGCGCCGGCCAGCATGCCGACCACCCAGTAGAGGGGCGCCGGGGCGGCGTCACCGGTGAGGGAGCGGACGCCGAGGATCGCGCCCGTCGCCGTGATCGCGCCGATCGTGATCTGGCCCTCCGCGCCGACGGAGAAGACCCCCGCGCGCAGGGCGGGGATCATGGTGATCGCGACCAGGGCGATCGGCGTCGCGCCCACGAGCAGCTCACCGATCCGGTACGGCGAGCTCGATACGCCCTCGACGAGCCCGCGCAGCCCCACGAGCGGGTCGGCGCCGGCGAGAACGATGAGGGCGGTCGCGACGATCAGGATGACCGCGATCACGGCCCCGGTCAGCACGGTGCCCCTCAGCGAAGTGCCCGTCAGAGAAGCGCTCGAGCGAGCGCCGGCGCGTGCGCGGATCGGCCTCATGAGTGCGACCCGTGGTCGTGGGGGATTCCGCACGCGTCGACCGGGCCGGGCAGCAGCACGTCGACGAACTGCTGGGTCGCCGCGTCGATCAGGCCGCGCTCGGTGAGCCCGAGGTCGGGAACGACGTAGAGACCCACGAACGACAGGATGATGTACGGCGAGGGGATGCGGCATCCGAGCGCGTGGGTGGCCGCGTGTCCGGCGGCCAGAGCCGCGGCGGTCTCTTCGAAGGGGGCGTCGCTCATCATGCCGCCGATCGGCAGCGGCACACGGGCGACGACCTCGCCGTCGGCGACCGTGACGAAACCGCCGTCCATGCGTCCGAGTTCTTCGACGGCGAGCCGCATCGATGCGTCGTCGGCACCGACAACGGAGATGTTCATGTTCGGGCAGTTCATCGTGATCGCGATCGCGCCGCGGCGCAGACCGAAGCCCTTCACAAAGCCGATGCCCGAAATGGCGTCCCCCTGATGGCGGTCGACGACGGCGATCTTCAACACGTCCTGCGTGGGATCCGAGACGACCTCGCCGCCCCGCACCCGCAGCGTCGCGGTGAACGCGCGCTTGAAGTAGCCGTTGTACATCTCCATCGCGCGGACGGATGCGGTGTCGGCATCCGCATCCGTGGGAACCGAGAAGAGGTCGCCGGGCAGCTCGTTGGGCAACCGCACGGTGCCGCGCGTCCACGCGGGCAGTTCGTCAGTGTTCGCGAAGAGCGCCGCGCCGTCCTGCGCGACCACCTCGCCTGCCACGATGACCGTCCGCGGGCGGACGTCGGCGAGGTCGGGGATGATCTGCAGGTCGGCGAGACGCGAGGGAGCGAGGAGCCCCAGCACCTGGTCGAGGCGGTAGTACTGGGCGGGCTGGGTCGTCGCCATCCGGTACGCGAGCTGCGGGTCGACGCCGAAGCGGATCGCCTGGCGCACGTGGTGGTCGATGTGCCCCTCGGTGTGCAGGTCGTGCACGTGCTTGTCGTCGGCGCAGAAGCTCAGGTGACGCAGCGCCGGGTCGATGGCGTCGAGATCGGCGAACAGCGGCACGGTGTTGTCGGTGAGCGACGAACCCATGACGGTGATCATCGCGCCCAGACGGGTGCGCTCGAGCACCTCGTCGACCGTGGCGGCGTTGTGATCGTCGCTGATGCCCGCGGCGAGATAGCCCCAGAGCGATTCGTGGGTCTGCGCGGCGGTGTGACCGGTGAGCCGGCGCCCGGCGACGAGCGCCTCGCGGAAGCGGCCGGTCGAGACGTCGCCGTAGTCGAACGGGTTGCTCTCGCCGAGCGTGATCGTCACGTCGTCGTGCAGACGGCCGCGGACGACCTCCTCGGAGATGACGGCGCCGCCGAGCTCGAGGTCGGCGGAGGTCGGGGTCGTCGGCGACACCTGCTGGAAGACGTGCAGGGGAGTGCCGGTCTGCAGCAGCAGGTCCATCCCCGCGGCGCCCCAGACGTTCGCGGCGCCGTTCGGGTCGGTGAGGACCGTGGTCGTGCCGCGTGCGACCGAGAGCCGGGCGAGCTCGCCCGGCGTGAGGTTCGTGTACTCGATGTGCAGGTGCGCATCGATGAACCCGGGGACGACGTGCGCGCCGCGGGCGTCGATCTCGGTAGTGGCCCCGGTCACGTGCCCCCACGGCGTGAGGGTGGCGATGTGGCGACCGGCGATCAGCACGTCGCGCTCGAGCCACTCCTCGGTGCCGGGGGACTGCACGAGTCCGCCGCGGACGATGACGTCAGGGGCCGTGTGGCCCGCGGCGACGGCGCGGAGCCGCACGAGCTCGTCGGTCGTGGGCAACAGGTCTGTCAGTTCGGTCATGAGGCATCCTGGGGGTCAGCGTGCGCAGCGGCGGCGCCTCGGTGCGCCGGGTCCGTCGGGGAAGTGTCGGGAGTAGTGCCGTCGAGCCCGGCCATCGCCGCGCCGACGCGCGCGGTGGTCGCTTCGGCGGCCGGAAGATCGGCGACGATCCGCCCGGAGAAGAGCACGACGATCCGGTCGGCCAGTCCGCGGATCTCGTCCAGATCGTGGGAGGCGACGAGCACGGCGGCACCCGCCTCGGCGGCCGCGATCAGGCGCCCGCGGATCGCCTGCGCCGCGCGCAGATCGAGACCCTGGGTGGGCCCGTACGCGAGCACGGCGCGGGGGGCGCCATCCGGGCGTCCGGGCCAGGCGCGCCCGAGTTCCCGGGCGACGAGGAGCTTCTGCTGGTTGCCGCCCGAGAGCGTCCCCGCGGCGAGTTCGGGCGAAGCGGGCCGCACGTCGAAGTCCGCGAGGTGACGAGCGGCGGCCTCCCGCGCGGGGGCCCGCCGGCGGCGCTCGCCGCGGGCGGAGTCGTAGAGCGAGAGGGTCGCCCCGAGTGGCACGGTCGGCACGATCGCGTCCCCGCGCTGCTCGGGGATCCACGCGACCCCGCCGCGAAGAAGATCGACGGCGTCCGGGTCGGTGCGCCCGTCGAACTCCACGGTGCCGGATGCGGGCGCCCGCAGGCCCGCGAGAACGTCCATGAGCGTGTTCTGACCGCTGCCGGCGACACCGGCGACACCGACGACCTCGCCCGAGCGGACGGTCAGGGAGAGATCGACGATCGCCGCATCCGTCTCCGAGGTCGCCGACACCCCGTGCGCGGACAGGACGGCGTCGCCGGGAGTGCGCGGGGCGCGGGGGGCGGGCTCGGGCAGGTCGCCGACCATCAGCCGGGCGACCTCGACGGCCGACAGGCCGCGCGCGGGTCCGTGGTGCACGAGACGGCCGTGCGAGAGCACCGTCACGTCGTCCGCGACGGCGCGGACCTCTTCGAGGCGGTGCGTGATGAGCACGACGGCGGTGCCGAGGTCGCAGAGGGCGCGCAGGTGGGCGAACAGTCCGCCGACCTCGACCGGTCCGAGGCTCGCCGTCGGCTCGTCGAGGATCAGCGTCGTGGCGCCCTCGGCCAAGGCGACGACGATCTCGCCGAGTTGCCGGTGCGCCTGGCTGAGCAGCGCGGTCGGCACATCGAGGTCGACCTCGACCCCGGCGCGGACGAGGGTGTCGGCGAGCAGTGCCCGGGCGGTACGGCGGCGGGCGATCCGCCCCGAGCCGACGAGCAGCAGGTTCTCCACGAGCGTGAGCTCGCCGACCAGGCTGAGCTGCTGGGGCACCATGTTGACGCCGCGGGCCTTGCCGTCGGCGCGGTCGCGGGGGGCGTAGGGCGATCCGTCCTGGGTCATGCGGCCCGCATCCGACGTTTCGATGCCGGCGAGGATCTTGGCGAGCGTGGACTTTCCGGCACCGTTCTCGCCCACGAGGGCGTGCACGGTGCCCGGGCGCACGACGAAATCGACGTCGTCGAGCGCCCGGACGGAGCCGAAGGTCTTGGCGACCGACCGGGCGACGAGCGCCCGGTCGGTCGCGGAGGGAGAAACGGTCATCAGGAAATGGTGACACTTCCGTCGGCGAGGCCGGCGATCAGCTCTTCCACCTTCGAGGCGATGTCGGCGGGGATCGTGCCGTCGACGTCGTTGATGTCCTGGTAGACGATGCCGCCGTTTTCGAGCGTCGAGGTGACGCCCTTGCCGCCGAAGGTGTCGTCGCGAGCCTCTTCGACCCACGCCTTCACGATGGGGTACATGTCGAGATCGACCGTGGAGACGTTGGTTGCGAGTGCTTCCTCGCCCGCGGCCGGCGAGACGCCGAGCGAGAGAACGCCGGCTTCGGATGCGGCCGCACCGACGCCCGCGGCGATGCCGTCACCCGTGGTGTACACGAGCTTCGCGCCCTGGTCGATCAGTCCGGTGGTCGCCGACGCGGCGGCTTCGGCGTCATCGAAGCTTCCGGCGTAGACGACGGGGAGCAGGCTCGCTTCGGGGTTCGCCGCGGCGACGCCCTGCTGGAAGAACCGGTCGGTCGCGGTGACGAAGTCGAGCTCCATGCTCTCGACGCGGCCGATGGGGCTCGCCCCGGTGAGGCCCGCGATGTAGCCGGAGAGGTAGCCGACCTGCGAGGAGTCGTAGGTCCAGGTCTCGACGTTGTCGGTGTAGCGGTCGAGGATGTCGAGGCCTCCGGATGCGGTGAAGTCGACGTCGGGGTAGTCGCCGGCGACGGAGAAGATCGCGTCGCCGAGCTCGATTCCGTGGCCGATGATCATGTCGAAGCCCTGGCTCGCGAAGTCGGCGACGACAGGCTCGCTCGTGGCCGGGTCGGCCATCTGCTCGCGGAGCTCGTACGTGATGAGCCCCTCGTCCTGCAGGCGGGCGAGGGCATCGGCGAGGGCCTGGTTGAAGGCGCCGTCGTTCGCGTTGCCCGGCGTGAGAGCGCCGACGCGGATGACGTCGTCGCCGGCGGACGATGCCGATTCGGAGGGAGAGGCGGCGCTCGAGCAGCCGGCGAGGGCCAGGACGGCCGTGGCCGCGGCGGCCAGGGCGAGGAGGGGTCGGGTACGCATGTGCGGGTCCTTTCGGGCAGGAGGTGCGGGGTAGGGAGGTGCGGGTAGTGCGACTGCGGGTGGTGCGAGTGCGGGTAGTGACGTGCGGGTCGTGCGGTCAGGGAAGCGTGCGGACGGTGGCGCCGGGAGCGAGGGTCGCGCCGACGAAGGCCGCGCTGTCGGGCGACCAGTGCGCGAGCACGGCTCCGGTGGCGCGGTCGAAACAGGGATCCAGGCGCACCTGGGCGGGGGCCGCATCCGGATGCAGCGCCGCGTCGTCGACGCAGACCACCGCGCGATCGTGCACCGTGCGCGCGGTGCCCGTCTCGGGCAGGCGACCGGCGCGCTCGAGGCCCACGAGCGCCGCCGTGGCGAGGAACCCGCGCAGCTCGGTGTCGCCGGCGCACAGCGCGGGGGACTTGACGCAGCCGGTGTTCCAGACGACGGTGCCGTCGCCGTCCACCGTGACCGCGCTGTCTTGGGTACCGAGCGCGGCGTCGCCCTGGGCGCGCACGTCGATGCGCACCGAGAACACGTCGCCCGTGCGGGTCAGGTCGATGTGCTCGGTGTACAGCGGCTCTGACTTCTGCCCCTGCACGGCGTAGGCATCGGGCCACTCGGCGACGAGCGGCGCGAGGGGCACCTGGTCGGTCGCGGCGAGCGCCGCACCGGTGGCGACCGTCGCCACCGCGACCGCCCCTGCGCCGCAGGCGGCGAGGGCGATCACGAGGCGACGGCGGCGGTTCATGCGGGCACGACCTCCGCGAGGGTCGACAGCTCGGCGTGCAGACCGGCCTTCGTGTCGGCGTCGGCGAACGAGGCGTCGATCGACCGTGCCGCGAAGCCGACCAGGTCGGCGTAGTCGAAGCCGAACTGCTCGGCCGCGACCGCCCAGTCCGATTCCAGCGTCGTGCCGAGGGGTGCCGGGTCGTCGGTGTTGAGGGTGACCGTGACGCCCGCGTCGAGCAGCGCCGGGAGGGGGTGCTCGGCCCAGGACGGGAAGATCCCGAGCGTGATGTTCGACCTCGGGCAGACGCCGAGGCTGATTCCGTCGGTCACGAGCCGCTCGATCAGCGCCGGGTCTTCGATCGAGCGCACGCCGTGGTCGATCCGCTCGGCCCGCAGCAGGTCGATGGCGTCCCAGACGCCTTCGGGGCCGCTCGATTCTCCGGCGTGCACGGTGCGGTGCAGGCCGGCGCCGGCCGCCGTCGCGAACGCGCGCCGGAACTTCTCGCCGGTGCGGCCGGAGACCTTCTCGTCGCCGTCGACGGACAGGGCGATCACGCGTCGCGGGCGGGCGGAGACGAGCGCGTCCACGGCGTCTTCGGCGCTCGCCGCCGACTGTGCGCGAAGCAGCGAGTAGGCCACGCCCACGCGGCAGAGGCCGTCCTGGTCGGCTTCATCGAACCCGGCCGCGAGCGCATCGAGCAGGGCGAGCTCGCGCCCGCGCCACGCGTTCCAGTGGGTCGGGTTCACGATGACGTCGCTGTACCGGATGCCCGAGGCGCTCTGACGGACGGCGAAGGCGTACGCGACGCGCGCCGCCTGGTCGGCGGTGCGGACGAGCCCGCACTGCCAGTCGAGGAACCGGAGGAACCCGCTGAGCCCGGCAGATCCGGCGCCGGCGCCACCCCCGGTGGTCACCTCGGGGGCGCGGAAGGTGTCGTGCGTGGAGATGTCGAAGAGGGTCGCCGCGGGGCCGGGCAGGGCGACGCCGTTCTCCTTGGCGAGGGTGAGCATGTCGAGAAGCGAGAACGTGCCCTCGAGGTGCACGTGTACTTCGGCTTTCGGCAGCGCGCGGATCGTCTGTTCGTCGATCCGCGGTGCGGGGTGGTGCAGCATGGGGCCCTTTCGGCGGCGGAGATGAGTGCAGGAGCACGCTATCCGCATCCGACGACTTGTTGACAAGTAGGTGAAATGTCGTTCGCTGGTTGTAACACCGGCGTAACCGGATCCTCAGATTGTCGGGGGCAGCGGGCCTAGAGTGGAAATCGCTTCGTAGCACTTGTTCACAAGGAGGATGCCGTGGCCCAGGAGTTGTCGGAGACCGATCTCGGTTTCCTGCGCGAGAGCATCGCGGTGGCCGAGCGCGCCCGCGACGCGGGAACGCATCCGTTCGGATCCATCGTCGTGAGCGCGGCCGGCGAGATAGTCGCGTCGTTCGGCAATAACTCGCTCCCGCCCGAGGGTGACCCGACGCAGCACGCCGAACTCCAGGCGGTCGCCGCGGCGTTCCGCGTGATGGGGGCCGAGGGGATGGCGGGGTCCACTCTCTTCACGAGCGCCGAGCCGTGCGCGATGTGCGCGGGTGCCGCCTACTGGACGGGCATCGACCGGGTCGTCTACGCGCTCTCCGAGCACCGTCTTCTCGAGCTGACCGGCGACCACCCCGAGAACCCGACGTTCTCGCTGCCGTGCCGGGAGGTCTTCGCCCGCGGTCAGCGGAAGATCGAGGTCGTCGGGCCGCTGCTGGAAGACGAAGCGGCCCGCGCCCACATCGGCTTCTGGGGCTGAGCACCCCACGCGGCCTCGCTCAGGCAGCGCCCCACGCCGCGTGACCGGCCTCGCTCAGGCGCCGCCCCAGGGCGGACGCACGGTGCGCACCAGCGAGTAGGCCACGATGTCGGGGTCGTGGTACTCCATGCTGTGCATGAGACGCCGTCCGCTCGCGCCGATCCCGACGATCTCGAACGTCATGACGGCCGTGCCGGCCGGGCGTTCGAACAGTTCGGCGAGCTCCGGCGGCAGCGTCGTCACACCGGGAGTCGACACCTCCCAGATGACGGGCTCGCCCCACGCCCGTGCGGCGGCGGTGAACACCGACTCGGTCGGCGCCGGCGGCTCCACCCGATCCGGCAGCGGCAGCAGGTCATCGGCGATCATCGCGACCGCGCCGTCGGCGCGCCAGCGTTTGCGGATCGCGAAAGCGGGCATGTCGGCGGCGAGTTCCATGACCGCGCCCGCGTCGGCGCCGAGCACGGTGAGGGTCGACGACAGCGTCTCGACCTCGGCCTGATACCCGAGCCGGTCCAGGAGCTCGGCGTGCTCGAACTGCTCCTCGAGGCGCACGCTCAGTCGCAGCGCGATCGGATCGACCGTCGTCACCGACCCCTGCCGGCGCCGCACGATGCCCTGCGCCTCGAGGGTCGTCATGGCGTTCCGCAACTGCTGGCGGGTGCACTCGAGGCGCGCGGTCAGCTCGAACTCGCCCGGGAGGGGCGTGCGGCTCTCGGCCGCTTCGCGGACGTACCGCAGCAGGCCGTGCAGCACCCGGAGGTGCGGACCGTCACCGTTCGGGCGGGGGAGCGGGAGGTATGTCACGGGCGAACCTTCCGAGGTGCGGGCACGAGTGCAACCATCATGGCCTAGCGTGCCGAGTCGGACGGCGCGGCGGATGCGGTTGCCGCCGCATCCGCGATGTGCAGGATGGGGATGCCGCTCGACCCGGCGTGCACCCGCCGGGTCAGGTGCGGGGTGAGGATTTCGTCCAGCACGACCTCGATGACGTAGTGCGTCTCGCCCTCGAGGAGGTGGCCGGCGATCGCGCGTCCGGCGCGGTCCTTCTCGCCGAGCGCCACGTGGACGTGCACGACTGGCTCGCCGTCCACGCTTCGGGTCACGGTGCCCGAACCGGTGCCCTCCGTGTAGGCGACAGTGACGGCCTCGCGCATCGGAAGCTCGGGGTTTGCGGCCGGCACCTCGGACGCGATGATGCGGGCGGTGCGGAGCGCTCCGCTGAAGGTCGAGATCACCGCCTGTGCCACATCGTGCCGACGGCACGCCTCGGCGAGCGACCCGATGACCTCGTCGCCCGGTTCCAACACGATCAGAATCCGTCTGCCGACGGTCGCCTGTGCGGTCTGCATGGGAATGCTCCGATCTCGGTGGGGAACCAGTTATCGACAAGTGTCTGCAAACTGTAGCGACACTCGGTTTCCGGCAGAGTTCGGGCTCAATGAATCAGCGGGTCGCAGTGTTTCGTTCGCGTAAATATTCGCGTCACGAAGCGCAACTTGTCGATCTGTGGGGCGACTCGGCGGGTATGGTGGCGGACCAGCAGGGCGATCCGAGCCCGGCCCCGCTGCCTCATCCAACCGTTGCTTCAAGGAGTTCCCCGTGCCCGCGAGCGAACAGCACGTCACCGGCCTTCCCGTCTGGGACGGCGACCGCGACCGCGGCACCGCGACGCTCTCGTGGCAGGGCGATCGCATCACGTCGGTGCAGCCGACGGCCGCCGCGCCGTCCGAGTTCAGCATCATCCCGGGCCTCATCGACACCCACGTGCACCTCGACGCCTCGGCGGGCGCGCCGGCCGGCGACTGGATGACCTGGCCACTGATCACCCCCGCCTCGGAGCGTTCGCTGCACGTCGTGGCGCACGCGCGGAACGCCGCCGCCGCCGGGGTCACCACCCTCCGCGACCTGTCGGGCAGCGACGTGCAGTTCTCCGCCGCTCGCGCGCTCGCGGCCGGCCTCATCCCCGGCCCGCGACTGCTCGTGCACGGCGCCGTCGGCATGACGGCGGGGCACGGCGATCTCTTCGTCCCGCCGCACTACCCGCACCGCCCGCCCGTGGCCGACTCGCCCGATGAGTGCCGCAAGCTCGTGCGCCAGTGGGCGCGATCGGGAGCCGACGGCATCAAGATCTTCACGAGCGGCGGGGTGCTCTCGATCGGCGACAAGGTCGGCTGGCGCAACCAGACTCGCCAGGAGATCGCGGCGACCGTCGACGAGGCGCACGCGCTCGGCATGCTCGTGGCTGCCCATACGCACACGGCCGAGGGCGTCGACATCGCCCTCGAGTTCGAGGTCGACTCCATCGAGCACGGCACCGGCATCGAGGAACGGCACTGGGAGACGCTCCTGGAGCGCAACCTTCCGGTGGCCCCGACGCTGCTCATCAACGACGCGATCGCCGACCGTCGCATCGCCGTCAGCGAGGACGCCGCCGAGAAGGCCCGCGCCGTCGTGACCGAACGCGACCACAACTTCGTCGGCGCCGCAGCGGCCGGCATCCGGTTCGTGCTCGGCACCGACGCCAACGGCGTCATGGTGCGATTCGGCGACCAGCTCGAAGAGCTCCGCCTGATGAAGCGCGCGTTCGGGTGGACCTCCGAGCGAGCGCTGCAGGCAGGTACGTCGGATGCGGCGGACGCCATCCGCCTCACCGGCACCGTCGGCCGGCTGCAGCCCGGCCACGGCGCAGACTTCGTCGTCGTGCGCGGTACGCCGTGGCAGAACATCGACGACCTCAGAACCGAGAACATCGTGGCCGTCGTTGCCCGCGGCGAGCTCGTGGCCGGCGCCCTTCCGGCGTAGCGGTCGCATCCCCCTGCAACACAGCCCCACCCCGAATCTGCCTCATCGGCATCAAGGAGACACAGTGACCCACTCTCGAACCCGCGGATTCCGGCGCCTCGCCGTCCCGCTCATCGCCGGCCTGTCGGTCGTCGCCCTCGCCGGTTGTTCCGCCGGAAGCGCCGATTCGTCCGCGACCCCCGGCGCCGACGTCGCCCAGGACATCTCCTTCGCGATCGCCGGTGATCCCACCTGCCTCGACCCGCAGCAGACGTCGCTCACCACGTCGTTGAACATCGGCCGTCAGCTGACGGACTCGCTGCTCGACCAGAACCCCGACACCGGCGAGATCGTGCCGTGGCTCGCGAGCGAATGGGACGTGAGCGATGACCTCACCTCCTACAGCTTCACGCTGCGCGACGGCGTGACCTTCAGCGACGGAACGGCGCTCACCTCCGACGTCGTGGCCGCGAACTTCGACGCGATCGTCGCGCTCGGCGCATCCGCGTCGCTCGCCAACGGCTACCTCGCGGGCTACGCCGGCACCGAGGTCACCGACGACACGCACTTCACCGTCGCCTTCTCGGCGCCGAACGTGCAGTTCCAGCAGGGCGCGACGACCATCTCGCTCGGCCTCCTCTCGGCCGACACGGTGGCCGCATCCTCCGAGGACCGCTGCCAGTCGGTCGTCGGAACCGGTCCGTTCGTGCTCGACTCCTACGTGCCGAACGACTCGGTCGAGATCGTCAAGCGCGCCGGCTACGACTGGGCGTCCGAGCTCCGCGGCCACCAGGGCGAGGCGTACCTCGACTCCGTAAGCTTCCCGATCATCGCCGAGCCGAGCGTTCGTACGGGCGGTCTCGAGTCGGGCGAGTACGACGTCATCCAGGACGTCCCCTACGTCGACGAGTCGCGGTTCTCCTCCGACGACTACCACCTCTACGCCAAGGCCAACCCGGGAGTTCCGAACTCGCTGGTCATCAACACGAGCCGCGGCGTGCTCGCCGATGAGGCCGTGCGCCAGGCGATCAGCAAGGGCCTGGACCGCGACCAGATCAACGTGCTGACCGGCTCGATCAGCGGCCAGGCGCCCACGAGCGTGCTGACGTCGTCGACCCCCGGCTACGTCGACCTCGGTGACACGCTCGCCTACGACGCCGACGGCGCGAAGGAGCTGCTCGAGGGCGATGGCTGGACGCTCGGTGCCGACGGCATCTACGAGAAGGACGGCCAGCCGCTGACCGTCACCGTCACCGCCTTCTACGCACAGGACGTGCTCGAGGCCGCGCAGATCCAGCTCCGCGAGGTCGGCATCGACCTGCAGCTCAACATGGTCTCCTCGGGTGACTTCTTCGGTGCGATCGCCTCCGGCGAATACGACATGCTCGGCGCCGGCCTCACCCGCACCGACCCGGATGCGCTGCGCACCCTGCTGTCGACCTCGTCGGCATCCCGCTGGGGCATCGTCGACGACGCGGAGCTCGAGGGCCTCCTGCAGGAGCAGTCCCAGACGGCCGACGTCGACGCCCGCCAGGACATCGTCGCCGAGATCCAGCAGATCGTCGCGGAGCGCGCCTACGTGATCCCCACGCTCGAGACCGTGCAGCTGCACGGCTCGCGTGCCGGCGTCGAAGGAATCACCTTCGACTCGGCCGCGCGCCTGCACCTGTACGACACTGCGGTGGTCTCCGACTGATGACCGTGCCGGCGCAGCGCGTGCGAACAGCGAGCGGAGGAGGTCGTGCGGCAGCCGTCGCGCGCTTCCTGATCCCGAAGATCCTTCAGTGCCTCTTCGTGGTCTGGGCGACCTACACCGTCGCCTTCGTGCTGATCCACGCGCTGCCCGGCGACCCTGTCCTCGCCGCGCTCTCGTTGCGCGGCGGGGATGCCACCTCGACCGACCCCGTCGAGCTCGACGCGCTCCGTGCGCGATACGGGCTCGACGGGCCGGTCTGGCAGCAGTACCTGGTGAACTTCCTCGGTCTGTTCCGGGGCGACCTCGGGGTGTCGATCGCGACGGGTCAGCCCGTCGTCGACATGATCGGCCGCGCCTTCCCGAACACCGCGGCGGTCGCCGTCTTCGCGCTGGTCGTCGGCTTCCTGGTGGCACTCGCCTTCACGGTGTGGGCGTACGTCGCCCGCCCGGCATGGATGCGGAACGTCGTGACCGGCATCCCCCCGCTCGGCATCGCGATCCCCGCGTTCCTCAGCGGCCTCGTCCTGATCAGCGTGTTCTCGTTCGGGCTCGGGTGGTTCCCCGCATCCGGCACGAACGGGTTCGTCTCGGTCGTGCTGCCCGGCATCACCCTCGCGCTGCCGACGGGCGCCATCTTCTTCCAGGTGTTCTCGGCCGCCGTCTTCGACGCCGGCGCGAGTCCCTTCGTCTTCACCGCGAACGCGAAGGGCCTCGCCCAGCGCACCGTGGTGGTGCGCCATGTGCTCCGGAACGCCCTGCTGCCCTCCATCACGATCATCGGGTTGCAGATCGGCTACCTCGCCGGGGGCACGGCGGTCGTGGAGACCGTCTTCTCTCGCGACGGAATCGGGCGTCTCACGGTGGACGCCGTGCTCGCCCGTGACGTCAACGTCGTGATGGGCGTCGTCGTGGTCGTCGCGATCGTCTACGCGGTGGTCACCCTCGTCGTCGACGGCCTCTACGGGGTCATCGACCCCCGCACCCGCACCCGCCTCGGTGGTCGGAAGGTGGTGACGCGATGAGCGTCCTCCGCAAGCCCGGTCTTCTGCTCTCGCTGCTCGTGCTCCTCGTGACCGTCGTCGCGATGATCGCGCCGCAGCTGCTGGCCCCCTACGACCCGTACGACTCGGTCGGCACGGCGAGGCTCGGCGCTCCGAGCCTCGAGCACCTCTTCGGCACCGATCATCTCGCGCGCGACGTCTTCTCGCGCGTGATCTACGGTGCGCAGTTGTCGCTGACATCCGCCGCCCTCGCCGTGATCGGCGGCGTGCTGGTCGGATCGATCGTCGGCCTGGTGACCGGCTACGTCGGCGGCGCCGTCGACTTCGTGACGATGCGCTTCATCGACGTGCTCATCGCGATCCCCGGCATCCTGCTGGCCCTCATCGTCGTTGCCTCGCTCGGGTTCGGCCCGCTCTCGATCGCCCTCGGCGTCGGGCTCGGGACGGCCGGATCGTTCGCCCGCGTCATGCGCGCGCAGGTGCTGCGCGTGCGGGGTGAGGAGTACGTGGAGGCCGCGCGCACCCTCGGCGCACGGGGTCCGGCGGTGCTTGTGCGGCACGTGCTGCCGAACGCCGCCCGCCCGATCATCGCGATGGCCTCGCTCGAGCTCGCCCTCGCCATCCTCGCGGTCTCGGCGCTGAGCTTCCTCGGCTTCGGTGCCCAGCCGCCCGCCCCGGAGTGGGGTTCGCTCGTGTCGGCCGGACGCGACTTCGTCGCCACCGCGCCCTGGCTGAGCCTGCTGCCGGGTGCCGTCATCCTCGCCGTCGTGCTGTCGGTTAACCGTGTCGCCCGTTTCATCGGAGGAGATCGATGACCGCCCTGCTCCGCGTCTCCGGACTCCGCGTCGACTACGGCACCGGTCGTCGGGCGCACGCGGCCCTCCGCGGCATCGATCTCGAGATCGACCGCGGCGAGATCGTCGCCGTGGTCGGCGAGTCGGGATCGGGCAAGAGCACGATCGCGCACGCCCTCGTGCGGCTGCTGCCGGTCGAGGCGCACGTGCGGGGAGGGGCGATCGTCTTCGACGGCACCGACCTGCAGAAGACCTCGACCGGCGCGCTCCGCCGCATCCGAGGCGGACGGATCGGCTTCGTGCCGCAGGACCCGTCGCACTCGCTCAACCCGCTGATGCGGGTCGGCGAGCAGATCGCGGAGACGCTGCGTCGACACCGCGGGCTGTCCCGGGCGGATGCGGCCGCGCGCGCGGTCGAGATCATCGGCGAAGTCGGCGTGCCCGACCCGGCGCTCCGCGCGCACCAGTACCCGCACGAACTGTCGGGGGGCCTGCGTCAACGCATCCTGATCGGAATCGCGTGGGCCTGCGAACCGGACCTCGTGATCGCCGACGAACCCACGAGCGCGCTCGACGCGACCGTGCAACGTCACGTGCTCGACCGGATGCAGGCGCTCGCGCTGGCGCACGGCACCGCCGTGCTGCTGGTCACCCACGATCTCGCGGTCGCGGCCGATCGCGCGCACCGGATCGTCGTGGTCGAGAAGGGCGTGATCGTCGAGAGCGGTCTCGCGTCGGACGTGCTCTCCTCTCCCTCGCATCCGTACACGCAGCGCCTCGTGGCCGCCGCGCCCGGGCTGAACAGCCGCCGGCTCCAGCCGTCCGCGGGGGTCGTGTCGGGAGCCGCATCCGCATCCGAGGGCGCCACCGCAGAGCCCCTCCTCCGGGTCACGGGTCTCGGCAAGACCTACGGCACGGGGGCGAAAGCCCTGCGCGCGGTCGACGCCGTCGAGTTCGACGTTCCCCGCGGCAGCACGTTCTCGCTCGTCGGCGAATCCGGGTCGGGTAAGAGCACGACGGCGCGGATGGTGGCGCGGATCATCGCGTCCGACACCGGCAGCATCGTCTTCGACGGCGCCGACATCACCGATCTGAACGGGGCGGCGCTCCGTCAGCTGCGCCGGCGCATCCAGGTGGTCTACCAGAACCCGTTCGGGTCGCTCGATCCGCGGATGACGGTCGCCCGGATCATCGCCGAACCGCTGCACGCGTTCGGAGTCGCCCGCGGTGAGCGCATCTCGATCGTGAAGGACCTTCTCGCGCAGGTGCGCCTCGCCCCCGAGCTGCTCTCGCGGCGGCCGGCGCAGTTGTCGGGCGGTCAACGGCAGCGTGTCGCGATCGCGCGGGCGCTCGCGCTCCGCCCCGAGCTCGTCGTGCTCGACGAACCGGTGTCGGCCCTCGACGTGTCGGTGCAGGAGCAGGTGCTGCAGCTGCTCGTCGACCTGCAGGCGGAGTACGCGCTCACGTACCTGTTCATCTCGCACGACCTGGGCGTGATCCGGCAGATCTCCGATCGCGTGGCGGTGATGCGCGGGGGTCGCATCCTCGAACAGGCGACCGCCGAGCGGATCTTCTCCGAACCCGGCGACCCCTACACGCGCGAACTCATCGGGGCGATCCCCGGCGCACAGGCCGTCTGATTCGCGTCAGGCGCGCAGGCCATCTGACTCGCGTCAGGCGCGCTCGCCGTCTGACCCGCGTCAGGCGCGCTCGAGGGCGGCCTGCACGCGGCGCACGATCCGCTCGCTCTCGTCGACGACGTGGGCGAAGATCCGCTCGCCCTTCTCCGCCGTGGCCGGGCGCGGGTCGCCGAACACGCCGGTGCGCGACAGGGGAGCGAGCGCCATCTGGCGCAGCCCGAAATCGGCGGGCAGTTCCGGGTACTCCGGCGCCATCCGCTCCCGCTGAACGAGCGCGGGGGCGGCAGCCAGCACCATCGACGTCTCGAGCTCGTCGGCGTGGCAGAGCCCGGGCGCCGCCCAGGGCGACTCCTTCACGGCGTCGCCGATCTCGACGAGACCCGGGTAGTCGAGCACGATCACCGGCATTGCGTCACGTGCCGCGAAGGATTCCGCGGCGCGCTGCAGCGGCACCCGGTTGCCGAAGTCGCCGTTCACGACGACCAGCATCGCGAACCCCGCGCGCTCGACCGCGGCGGCCACATCCGCGCAGATCGCCGTCACGGTATCGGCGCTGAGCGACACGGTGCCCGGGAGGGCATCGTTGCTCCACGTGTTGCCGAGCGGGATGGCCGGAAGGAGGGCCGCGTCGAGGCGTTCCGCGAGGCGTCGGGCGACCGCATCCGCCTGGATCGTGTCGGTCGACAGCGGAAGGTGCGGGCCGTGCTGCTCGAGCGCGCCGAACGGCAGAACCGCGACCCGGGATCCCGTTCCGAGGAACTCTGCGACGTCGGTCCAGGATGCGTGGGCGAGCTCGATCACACGCCTCAGCGTAGCGAGTCGGCGACCGTCCGCAGCTCCTGCGCCGAGTGGCGGAGCAGCTCCAGCTCGCGCTCGCTGTAGGCCGTCTCGGGGATCGGGAACGCGCCGGACGCGCTGACGATCGAGGGCACCGAGAGGGCGACACCGCTGATGCCGTGGTAGTCGTTCAGCACGGTCGACACCGGCATGACCGCGTGCTCGTCGTGCAGGATCGCCTCGACGATGCGGGCGCTCGAGAGGCCGATCGCGTAGTTCGTCGCGCCCTTTCCGAGGATGACCTTGTAGGCGGCGTCGCGGACGTCGACGGCGATCTCGTCGAGCTCGTCGGGGGTCATCCGCGGGTGCTCGGCGGTCTGCCAGTCGAGCACGGGGACGGTGCCGATGCTGGCGGCCGACCACAGCGGGAACTCGGTGTCGCCGTGCTCACCGACGATGTGCGCGTGCACGCTCGAGGGCGAGACGCCGGCACGCTGCGCGAGCTTCCACCGCAGCCGGGAGGTGTCCAGCACCGTGCCCGAGGCGAAGATGCGCTCGGGCGGCAGGCCGGTGGACTCCTGTGCGAGGACGGTCAGCACGTCGCAGGGGTTCGTGACGATGACGTAGATGGCGTTCGGGGCGACCTCGAGCAGCTGGGGCAGCATCGTCTTCAGGATGCGGGCGTTGGTGCCGGCGAGTTCGATGCGGGTCTGGCCCGGGTTCTGCTTCGCGCCGGCCGTGATGACGACGACGTGCGAGCCTTCGACGACCGACAGGTCGCTGCCGCCGGTGATGTCGCTCGAGCCGGTGAACTGGGTGCCGTGGGCGAGGTCGAGCACTTCGGCGTCGACCTTCGCGGTGGCGATGTCGTAGAGAGCGATGTGACGGGCGGAACCGCGGATGAGGGCGGCGTAGGCGACGCTGGAGCCGACGCTTCCGGCGCCGACAACGGTGAGCTTGGAGTTCTCGATCGCAGACATGGCTTCAGTCTGTCAGCGCCCGGACATCGGGGCGAGCGCCGGAGCCGTGAGTAATCCCGGCTAACTCCTCCAATACGCCGCGCACACGCGATGGCAGGCGCCGCGCGCGCGGAATTGGAGGAGTTGGCGAACCTGGGGACCGGTGATGACCCTCGCGAAATCGCCGCCGCGGCGGCCGTCGCGGTCGTAGCCTGATCTGCGGAGGGCGGATGCGGCATCCGCCCGGGACGGACTTCGCATGGAATTCGGTATCCACATCGCGGACTTCACTTGGAAGAGCGGCTCCGCTCAGCTCGGTCCGGCGCTCGCGGCGCATGTGCGGAACGCCGAGGCGGCGGGCATCCAGCGCATCACGGTCATGGACCACTTCTGGCAGCTGCCGGGTATCGGGCCGGTCGAGCACGAGATGCTCGAGGCGTACGCCACGCTCGGCTTCATCGCGGCGCACACCGAGAAGGCGCTGCTGCACACGCTCGTCACGGGCGTGATCTATCGGCATCCGTCGCTGCTGGCGAAGCAGATCTCGACCCTCAATGTGCTGTCGGGTGGGCGCGTGGGCCTCGGGATCGGGGCGGCGTGGAATGAGGAGGAGTGCAAGGGTCTCGGATTCCCGTTCCCGCCGGTCGCGCAGCGCTTCCGCGAGCTCGAGGAGACCCTGCAGATCTGTCTGCAGATGTGGTCGGACTCGGAAGAGCCCTACGAGGGAGCGATCTGGCAGCTCGAGCGCACGCTGAACTCGCCGCAGAACGTCACGAAGCCGTACCTGATGATCGGCGGCGGGGGAGAGAAGAAGACCCTCAAGCTGGTGGCCCAGTACGCCGACGCGTGCAACCTGAGCGCGATGGAGGGCGTGCCGACGCACAAGCTCGACGTGTTGCGTGAGCACTGCGCGGCGGTCGGCCGCGACTACGACGAGATCGAGAAGACCGCGATGATCGCGATCAACCCCGGATCGACGCCGGATGCGGTCGCCTCCCGCGTCGATGATCTCGCTGCGGCGGGGTTCACGGCGACGTACGTCTTCGCCGCCGGCATCGATGAGCCGTCCCGCGCGGTCGACGTGATCGCGCAGACCGCGGCCCTCGTGAAGTAGCGGATCGCCGCCGATTGGCGGCTCCCCGGAACCTGACGTAAGCTTTCCGGCGGTGACGTGTCCGAGCGGCCGAAGGTGCAACACTCGAAATGTTGTGTAGGTTCACCCCTACCGTGGGTTCAAATCCCACCGTCACCGCCACCGAGAAGGCCCCGAGATCCGCGGAATCACGCGGGAATCGGGGCCTTCTCGCTGACGGTCAGGGGTGGGTCCGCGGCCCCGCTGTGTGCTGCCTGCAGACCACGTAGTGAGGCTTCGTCAGTCTGCGCCTTCATCACCTCGACGGTGCAGCGGACCGACGAATGCTTCCAGGATTAGGAGAGTCACGATGACGAGAGATCCACCGGCTGTCAGCGCGGCTCCGACAGGTACGAGGCTCAGTGGGTGTGCCTCGTAGGTATCCGGGACACCGGTCGGGACCCACTCGACGGTGCTCCCGGCCGACAGGAGAATGATGCCGACTATGATTCCGATCACGCCTATGACCCAGAGAGCCCAGTAGCTGATTCGTGGCCAAGCGCTGGCAAGCGTGGATGTTTTCATTTTGTGCAGTAAATCATGTTGATCGGGCTGAAGGCCACCTGGTTATAGGCGGTCGAATCGAGCTTGCGTGCAGTGACGCCTCCGTTCTTCGAGACCTTCCACTTCTGCAGCGTGAAGTACCGATATGTACCCATGACGTAAGCCTTGTACGACGTACCTGCCGAAAGCTTCGGAGAGGTGCACCCCATAGAGCCTGTCACGCTCGCGGTAACCGAGATCCCCAGAGTCGATGCGACCTGTTGTGCTGAAATACCCAGGGAGGCGTTTACGGTTGCGCTCGCCGTGTAGCTACCTGTAATTGTGCATGTTGAGTTTGCGGCCCCGATTCGACACCCGCAGATCAGCTTGTTGTAGTTCGGCTGCTGCGTCTTTGTAGTTACGTTGACTGCGACGTACTCGTAACCGCTCACCGAAAGGGCCGGGTCCGCTACCACCGGGTACTGGTCGGCCGACAGGCCGCTCGGGTCTACGACTCGGGTTACGGTGTTACCCGAGACAATGTAGTGGGTGGGTACCGCGCTCCCGTGGCATCCTTTGCCCATGGAGCCGTGGCGGTCGCCAGCTCGCCCCCCGCCGCGTCAAGCACGGTGAAGCCACCATCATCGGTGGGAGAAAGCGATCCTCCAGATTCGGCGCGGATCACATAGGAGAACTCCGACGGCGCACTTGGGTCAGAGAGAACCGACAGAATCTGCACAGTGCCGTTCTCCGCAACCAACGGAACGGTGGATGCGGAATCGCCTCCATACGTCACCACGGCGTTACTGATCTGAGCAGTGTCGCTCGCAGCCGCAAGTGGGAGCGTGATGGAGATCGGCTCGCTGGCATCTCCCGTGACCACGATTCCGTCGTGCGGATCTTCGGGGAGTGAGACTGAGACCCCCGCGACATCTCCTTCCGCTGCGACACCTGGCGTCGAGCTAGCAGGAAGGAGGACGCTGGGCAGCTCAGCAGCGTCGAGGGCCTGTTGGCTAACTGCTGCGACATCGTCGCCCTCATCCGCTTGTGCGACAGACGCCGCGCTCAGCGAGCCGACGGCAAACACCACCGCGAAAACCACAATTGGAACGCCCCTTCCGAACGCGACGGAAGGACTGCTGCACGGATAGGTGACAGGTCACTCGACCAAGCGCGATGGGTCTGTAGCTCGAGTAACAGTGCCGAGCGTCGAGCACGCGTCTGTCGAACCCTCAATCGCCACCCCCGGCGTCGCTTCCCAATTACGTTTCGTGACGGATCAGCGCCGGTTTGCATAGACGCGCCGGCTCGGCGGCCCTACTTTCCCATCAGCGGGGTAGGCGCGCTTACAACTGTTTTACGCGGTCTTTCCGACATTCGAATTGAGGGATTCATGGGTACGAAGAGTCGTACGCGCTGGAGGGTGAGCGCAGCCGGCGTTGCTGTCCTTACCGTGATCAGCGCGCTATTTGCGAGCGTTCCTGCTCACGCGGCATGGGCGGCGGTCTACACGAACAATTCTGCGAAGCAGCTCACGTGGTACGGGCCCACGGCCTCGGCAAGCATCAGCGGAACGCGTACCTCGTACACAGGATGGGTGCCCGGGAAAAACGCGGTGACGTTCGCCCGAAGTGGCTCCATTCAATCTTCGTCAAATGGAACGACGGTGGCCGTTATTCACGGCCTGGGCTCCTACAGGAGTTACGGGCGTTGGGATTACGCGCTTGACCCGAGCGACCCGGGAACCGTCTCGCTAAAGGTCGATCGCTGGGGAGGAACCGGCGCGATGCGAATTGCGGGACCGGCTCATGCACAAAACGAAACCGCGATCGATGACGCAGTCGCAGCGCTACCTGTGCTCGGCGAAATTGCCGACTCCGGTGACGACCTCAGCAAGGATATCGAAGCGGCCATCACGGACGACGTGGATGTCAGCACGGTGCGCAGTCTTGGAGCTGTAGGGTCGGCCGATTACTGGATCGGTTTGTCGGAAGGCGGTGAGATCGCACTGATTGCGTCGGGGCTCGATGGGGTTACGGCCGTTGCCCGGGCAAGCGTCGAGCAGTTTGCGACCGAGGGCCTCTCCCTAGCTATATCTGGCCCGGACGGGTACACCGAGCCGGTGTACCTGCTGCCCGAAGAGACCGCGATCGACGGAGCCGGTCTAATAGAGGTTCAGGAGAACCTCTATCGCGAGCATGCCCTGACCAGCAAGCGTGCGGCAACCACGATCGAACTTCCGACGGGCGTCAGTCTCACTCGACTGAGCGCATTCAGCGACGAGGAATGAGCCAGTTCGCTACGCGATAAAGCACGTTTGCTGCACCATCTCCGGCTGGCGATGGTGCAGCAAACGGCGTGGGCTCATCACCGCGGCCGTTTTCTTGGGACTGATCGGAGTTGTGGCGGGGTGTGCATCCGCGCCGACCGAAAACCCGTCGAGGACGTTTGCGATGCTTGTACCTCCCTCAGAGGCCCCTAGCGCGTCTCATTCCGCGGCAGACCTGATCGTCGAATTCGCGGTGTTCGCGGACGAGCAAACTGCCGAGGACCTGCTCTCCGGAGCCAACGGCGGTATCAGTCTGGACAGGGACAGCAGTCGATGGCTGGCCAACGACGGGGACTTCGGCGTTTGGATCGCGAAATCGCCGTCGACAGGAGAAGGCCCGGCGTCAATCTGTCTCGCGATACGGGTCTTGAGCGACCCACAACTGGGCGCTACAGGATGTGCAACCAAGGAAGAACTCGCCAACAACGGCTACCTCTGGGTCGGCGTACAGCTGGACGGACAGACCGGCGCCTACTTCTATCTCGAGCCCGATGCAGTGTCCGGTGCAATCCCGGTCTCCGATGCGCGGCAAGTATCCACTCGGGCGCGGCTGTTCACAGGATCGTCGCCGCCAGGATCGTCCTGACCGCGTTCGAGTCCTGCCGTGCGCGGTAGCTCTACTGGCTAACGGGCGTGAGGAACGAATCGGTGTCAACTTGACCTGTCACCAGTTCGTTCCTCACGCCGGCGCTACGAGGCCGGGCGCGGTGGTTGGCTCTTCAGGAGAGGGTGTCGATGACTCTCCGCGCCCGCGTGTAAGTGGCGTGCGGGTAGAGCATGACGGCTTGAAGTTGCTTTAGGTGGTCGGGGAGCTGTTCGATGACGGCGGCAACGACGGGTTGGAGGGTCGCGGCTACCCGGAGTGCGAAATCGCGCAGGTGTCCTTCGGGCAGCTGCGCGTCGACTTCGAGGCGCAGCACGCTGCTGGCGCCGAATGTGCCGAGCGTGTTCACCGCGTCGACGGTGAAGGCGAGTTCAATGTTGTCGAAAACTGCGGGGTCGTGGGCGAGGACCTGCTCGGGCAGCGTGAACGGGAGCGAGCTGTTGAGGTCGTAGAACGGAGCGAGCACGCTACGGCCGGCTACGTGGGTGAGGGAGTAGTTCTTGGAATGGCCGTCGTTGTGTCCGATGATCCAGGAAAAGACGAACAGTTTCACGAACCGCTCCTTGGCTGCCTTAGCGTCGGTGGCGCTGAGGTTGCGGTCGAGGACGGCGAAGATGTCGCGATAGCCGGGGCCTCCGTCGGCCTCGTACTTCTGGACGTGCGAGGTTCCGGTGGCTTGTGCGAGGTCTTCCTGGTGGATTCGGTTGATGGCACCGTCCACGTCGAAACGGTCGAAGCGTTCCACGATGAGGACGTGATCGCCGTCGAACTCACCGATGGTGGAGGCGGCCGCCTCAATCCCGAGCAAGCGCGCGACCTGCAGTGTGATGTGCTCGGTGACATCAGAGCCGGGCAGGGGGTGGATGCCCGGCTTGAAGATGTGCGTCGACGGCTGCCGACCGGAGGGCTCGTACCACTGGCCGTCGCGAAGGGTGAGTGCAAACTTCCCCTGTGCGCCACCGAGTGAAAAGCCTTCTTCGGCGGCGCGGTGCTGCAGCCAGTCGGAGTCGTCGCGACGGATCTGCCGGATGCGGTCGCCGATCTCCTTCTCGGTCACGGGCGTCAGGTTCTCTTCCTGCCGGGGAGCTGTGCCCGCAGGGTAGAACTCAAGCGCGCCGGCGACGTCGGCGCCGTAGGCGGTGAGCAGATCGAAGGTGCTGTCGCTGGTCAGCTTCGCTTCCCGCGCCCAGCGAGTGCGAACATCGGCGCGATCGGGGAGGAGGTTATCGAGGAACCGCGTGGTGTCGCCGTTCCCAAACGTGGTCGCGACGACGGGGAGCGTCACAGAAATGGGGACAGGGTTCTCCGACTCGACGTACTCGGGCAGATAGCGCAGTTGCAGATTCGCGCCCCGTCGGCTGATTGTGGCGACGCGGACGTCGTAGAGGTACACGTCAAGGGTGCGGATCATTCGGTATGCCCTGCGGTATTCGATTCAGCATCCGGTTCAATCTTCTTGGCGGGTTCGGCGCCGACTTCCACCGCTCGCGGCGCGCTGTAGAGGACGGACCCGGGGAGGGTAAGGCTCTCGGTGAGGCCTCGGGTGGCTTTGAGGATGGATGCGAGTGCGGCCGAGTCGAGGTGAGCTTCGATCTGCTTCATGATGCTCGATGTGTCGAACTTGGGAAGGAGCGCAGGGCCGATCTGGGGCAGGATCTGCTTGTTGAGTGCATCGAGGGCACCGGAGGAGATCGACGGGTTGATGCGCTTGACCAGTGCGGCTGCCGCGGCCTGGGCGGCGTTCGTTGTGGTGGCCGCAGCGGGGGTAAGAATGCGACGTTTCGGGGTGGCTTCCAGGTGGATGTCGAGCTGGTCGAGGATGAGCAACACGGTGTCGAAGGAGACGCCGCCGTGGCCGCGTTCGACGCGGGCAAGCGACTGGCGAGTGATGCCGACGGCGTCGGCGACCTCCTGCTGGGTGAGGCTCCGTTGCGCGCGCGCGTTCTTCACTAGTCGGGCGAGATCCGATGGGGACTGCAGCTTCACGTCGACCGCCCGATTCGTGTCAAGAAAATATAACAGTGTCACTGTGTTAGAAAAACATACCATCTTCTGGATGTGAAGTAAATCAACCATCACGCGGGTGTGCGAAAAATGCAACACGTATCTCGCCTGCCCGTTCAGTGATGGGCAGGCGCATGGTGACGACGGCGTCCCGCGCGGCGGCCTCGGCGTGGGCGACCGGGTTGTGCCGACGACGTCACGAATGTCGCAGGCGTTACGTCCTCCCACTGGAAGTTCGTCGCGGGGACTAGAGGCCGTCGGCTACGGTGCGGTTCTATGACAAGTTTACTTGCCATAAAGACAAGGAAGCTTTACTTTTGAGTCATGACAGATTTCAGTAAACGGGAGCGGGCCGCGGTCGTCACGGGGACGGTCGTGTTCTTCGCCGGCGCGGTTGCCGCAGGTGTGTTGCACGCGCAGGGGGTTCTGCCGGCGTGGGCGGGATGGGCGCTTGCTGTGATCGCGATCGCGATCGCGGGCCTGGTGCTTCTCGTGGCGACGACGCTGCGTGCATTGCTTCGCGGCGATACCGAGGGCGTGGAGCGTCAGGACGCGGCGCGTGCCTCGATGGTCACGGTCGTGATCATCGTGGTTGCGGGGTTCGCGTACTCGCTGCTGGAGGCCGCGGTCGGGCTCCCGCGGGTGACCGCAGCCGTGCCCGCGGCGGCGGCGGGTGCGGTGTGGATGGTCGCGTTCGCCTGGGGTCGTTGGGGCGAGGGCGAGGCGTGATTGCCAACCGCCTGCCCGCGCTGCGCGCCGAGCGCCGCTGGAGTCAGGCCGAGCTCGCGCACCGGATCAACGTGTCACGCCAGACCGTGGTGTCATTGGAGAACGGCCGGTACGAGCCGACGTTGAAGATCGCGTTGCGTCTGTCGGCGGTGTTCGGGCAGGCGGTCGAAGACATCTTCACGGCCGATCCGGAGGACCTCGCCCTCGTCCGGACAGAACCGCGGCCGGCGACACTGCCGTGATCAGTCGGCGGCGGCCGATTACCCATTCCCCGACGCCTGAGAGGATCGAACATGACAGAGGAACGCACCTGGCGCGGATGCGTCTTCATCGGAACGAGCCTGGACGGCTACATCGCGGGCCCCGACGGGGACCTCGCCTGGCTGACCGACCCGGAGCCGCGGGAACACAGGACCGAAGAGGGGACGCATCCGGCACTGGTCTGGGAGACGTTCTTCCCCTCGGTCGACGCCCTCGTCATCGGACGGGCGACGTACGACACGGTGTCGGGCTTCGATGAATGGCCGTTCGAGGGGAAGAACGTCATCGTGCTCAGCACGACCCTCGACGCCAGCGACCACGCCCAGATCGTGCGGTCCGTCGACGAGGCGAGCGCCGCGCTCTCGAGGATCGACGCCGAGCGCGTCTATGTCGACGGCGGTCGAACCATCCAGTCGTTCCTCTCGGCGGGCCTCGTCGATGAGATCACCGTGTCGATCGCCCCGGTGCTGCTCGGCCGCGGAACTCGCCTCTTTGGAGAGCTTGACCGCGACGTTCTGCTCCCCCTCCGCGGCCACCACTCAACAGCCGGCGACGGACTCGTGCGAGTGACATACGACGTCGCGCGCCGCTGACGTGGAGGCGGAGGTCGCCGCGACGACCGGCCTCGCGTACACGCCACGGCTAGGGAAGCCCCCGCACACACCCGGATGCCGGATGATGGGGCGATGCACGCCGAACCCCATCCCCCGGATGTCGAGTGGCCCCGGCAGCCGTGGTTCCTGCGCGGTCCGCTGCTGAACATCATCCTGATGGGTGCGGCGATCGCCGCCCTCGTCACGGAGTTCTCGATCATGCTGATCAGTCGGGAGTGGTCGTTCGGATACGTCGGGCTTCTGCTGTCGGGCATGGGCCTGTTGGTCTTGTTCCGGGCACGGTGGGTGGGGCTCGCACTGACGACCGCCGGAAGCGCCGTCTGCGCATTGCTCGCCGTGGAGTTCGTCGGGGTGTGGACGGTCACCGTCTTCGCGATGTTCTTGTTCGCGAAGCAGGCCGGTCGGGTTCTGCTCGCGGCCGGGATGAGCGCAGCCGTGCTGTACATCGTGCTGGTCATCCGCGACGGGGGAGACTTCGAGTCGCCCCCGGCTCTCGTGGCCGCGACGTTCTGTGTGGCCGCCGCCGCGGCGGGCAGCGTCATCCGGCTGCAGTCGGAGTCGTGGGATGCGGCGCGCCAGCGGGCCGCGGACCTGGCGGCGACCCAGGCGGGGGAGCTGCGCCGAGCCGTGACGGACGAGCGGATGCGGATCGCCCGCGATCTGCACGACATCATCGGCCACGAGCTCGCGGTCGTGAACATCAACGTCGGGGTCGCGGAGATCTCGCTCCCCGCGGAGGCGGACGGCGCGCGAGCCGCGCTCACGTCGGCGCGGGAGGGGCTGCAGCGCACGCTCCAGGAGACGCAGCAGATCCTCGACCTCCTTCGGGACGCCGGCGGTGACGCCGATCGCCGCTCCGAGTTGGCGCTCGTCGAGTACATCCCGGCCCTGGTCGAGCGGATGGCGAACGCGGGCGCGCCGATCGACGCGCACGTCGCGGGGGATCTCCCAGAGCTCGACGCGGACGTGTCCTCGGCGGCCTACCGGATCGTCCAGGAAGCGCTCACCAACGCCGGCAAGTACGGGACCGGTGCGGCTCGTGTGGCCGTCACGAGCCAGGGCGATCGGGTGATCATCGACGTCGAGAACAGTCGCGCCGCGGTCGCATTCGCCGCCGACGCGCGCACGGGTTACGGGCTCGTCGGTATGCGCGAGCGCGCGCACTCCGCCGGCGGCACGATCGAGATCACACAGACGGGGACGCGCTTCCGCGTGCACGTCGAACTACCGACCACGGGGAGCGCGGAATGATCCGGGTGCTGATCGTCGACGACCAGGAGATGATCCGCGCGGGCCTGCGCACGATCATCTCCTCGAGCCCCGAGATCGAGGTCGTGGCGGATGCGGCGGACGCCTTCGTCGCCCTCGATCTGCTCGCGAAGACGCCCATCGACGTCGTGCTCATGGACATTCGGATGCCGGGGATCGACGGGGTCGAGGCGACCGCCCGCATCCGCCGAACCCACGGGCCGGATGCGGTTCGCGTCATCATCCTCACGACCTTCGAGCACGACGAGAACGTCTACGCCGCGCTCAGCGCGGGCGCCAACGGCTTCCTCGGCAAGGGCGTCGGACCGGTCGAGCTCATCGCCGCCATCACCGACGTGATGTCGGGCGGCGGCGCGCTCTCGGCCTCCGCTGCCGCTGCCGCGATCAGCCGGGTGGCCGAGGCGCCCGTGCAGCGCGTGGACGAGACGCTCGCTCAGAAGTTCGAGACGCTCACCCCTCGCGAGCGCGCGGTGGTGGTCGCGGCGACCCGGGGATCGTCGAACGATGAGATCGCGGCGGAGATGTTCGTGTCGCCCTTCACCGTGAAGACGCACGCCAACCGGGCGATGACCAAGGTCGGCGCCCGTGACCGGGCGCAACTCGTGGCCTTCGCGTACCGCGCGGGACTCGCCGCCGACCAGTAGACGCGGGGCGCGGGTGCACCATCCGCATACCGAGAATGGGGCCGTCGCCTAAGCGGCGACGGCCCCGTTCTTCGGAGGGTGTCAGCCGACGAGGATCGGCTCCTTCTCCTCGTTCTTCTCCTTCGCGTCGAGGGAATGCCCCTCGACGTCGACGTCCGGGAGGATCCGGTCGAGCCACTTCGGGAGGTACCAGGCGGCCTTGCCGAGCAGCGAGAGAAGCGCCGGCATCAGCACGAGTCGCACGATGAACGCATCGGCGGCGACACCGACCATCAGCCCGAAGGCGATGGATGCGCCGATCGCGAACGTGCTGGTGGCGAACCCGGCGAACACCACGATCATGATCGTCGCGGCCGCCACGAGGACGGGCCCGGAGCGCGCGAATCCTTCGCGAATCGCGGCCTTCGGGTCCATGCCCTTGCGGTGCATCTCCTGGATCCTCGAGACGAGGAACACCTGGTAATCCATCGCGAGGCCGAACAGCACTCCCACCAGCAGGAGCGGCAGCAGGCTCAGCATCGGATCGCCCTGCGGGGCGGCGATGAGCGGGTCCAGCCATCCCCACTGGAACACGGCCACCGAAGCGCCGAACGACGCGCCGACCGAGAGGAGGAACCCGAGGGTCGCGATCACCGGGATGAGGAGCGACCGGAACAGCACGATCAGCAGGATGATCGAGATGACGACGATCACGATGATGTATTTGATCAGCGCCTCCATCAACTGCGCGTCCTGATCGATGCCGATCGCCGTCTCGCCGGTGACCTCCAGGTGGACGCCGGGTTGGGCGTCGGCGTTGTCGCGCACGCTGTGCACGATGTCTTTGGTGGAGTCGTCGATCGGGCCGCCCTCGGGGATCACGATGATCCGAGCGAAGGTGCCGTCAGCGCTGAGCTCCGCCGGGATGACCCGCTGCACACCGTCGAGCGCGGCGAGGTCCGACTCGATGGTCGCCGTCGACGACGCGACATCGTCGCCTTCGGCCAGCACGATGAGCGGGCTCTGCACGCCGCCGAACTCGTCGAGCACCAGGTTGTATGCCGCACGTTCCGTCGACGCCGGGTCAGCGCCGCCGGGGACGTTGAAGGCCGTCTTCATACTGAGCAGTGGCAACGCGACCACGACGAGAACCAGCACGCCGGTGAGCAGCGAGATGAATGGACGGTTGACGACGACGCTGCCCCATCCGCGCATGATCCCGCGCTTCTGCTTCTGCCCCTCGTTCCAGAGTTCGCCCCGTTCGAGTGCCTTGCGCTGCTTCCGGGACAGCGCGCGGACGCCGAGGAACCTCATGAGCGCCGGCAACAGGGTGAGTGCGAGCAGCACCGCAATGAGCACGCCGAAGGCGGCGGCCATTCCCATCTCGGTGATGAAGCTGAGGTTTGCGACGAGGAGCGCCACGAGGGCGACGATCACGGTGAGGCCCGCGAAGACCACAGCGGTGCCGGCAGTTCCCGTTGCCCGGGCGATCGCGTCATCCACGCTCCGCCCACCGCGGAGTTCGTTTCGGAACCTCGACAGGATGAACAGGCTGTAGTCGATGCCGACGGCGAGCCCGAGCATGGCGGCGAGGATGATGCTGTTGTCGCTGATCGGCACGATGGAGCCGAAGGCGAGGATGCCCATGAGCCCGACGCCGACACCGAATGCGGCGATCAGGAGATTGGCGCCGGCGGCGAGCAGGGAACCGAAGGTGAGCGCGAGGACGAGGAACGCGACGAGCACGCCGACGCCTTCACCGATTCCTGGTTCGGGTGCGCCGAGGGGAACGAGGTTGCCGCCGAGTTCGACACCCAGGGCCGGCGGAGCGTTCTCCTGCAGCGCGAGCGCAGCGTCGTAGTACTCGATCTGCTGGTCGGCGCTGAGGTCGCCGTACGTGATCGTCGACACCGCGAGGGTCAGGTCTTCGGAGATGTAGGGCTGCGCCGCATCCAGCGGATCGGTCACCGCCTGCACACCGGGGAGGTTCGCTGCATCCGCGAGGAACGCCTCGATCTCGGCGGCGGTCGCCACGTCGGTGACATCGCCGTTCTCGGGGGCGAAGACCAGCTGAAGGCTCGCGCCGGTCGAAGCCGCGGCGGGGAACTCGTCGTTCATCCGCTCGAGCGCGAGCGACGCCGCGGAATCCGGGATCGAGGTCTCGGCGGTATCACCGGAACCCGAGCTGCTGCCGATCGCGAAGACACCGATGAGTGCGGCGAACACCACCAGCCAGGCGATCACCACCACCCATCGGAACCGAGCGCTGAAGCGCCCGACGTGAGACAAGAACGTAGACATGAGGGTCCTTCGAGGTCGAGAAATGAGGTCGAGCTCCAGAATCCCCGGGATGGCGCTCGGGGCAATCGTGCGGACGGACCGGCCCGACTACTGCAAATGAAGTAGCCGTACTGCGGATGCAGCAGACCGATCGATCCGTCAGGTGCACGCCCGCGTGACGGTCGCAAGGAAATCTGGAACAGCTCGAGATCCCCGGCGCAGATCGCGCCACGGCGAGCTCCACAGAAGGCAGCGCATCGTGACCGGAAGCCCCTCCGACCTCCGCCCCGCGGAGTTCACCGAAGTGACGACGTCGAGATCTCGTCGCAAGACCGAGCTGGTGTGGTTCCTCTGCGCCTTCGCCGTGTACACCGTGTGGACGGGCGCCGTCGTGACCGGGATGGCGGCTCCCATCGACGCCCTGATCCAGACGCCGCCGCTCGAGCCTCGCACCGCACCCGGGCAGGCGGTCGAGGCGTTCGCCCTGGTGACGCATCCGTACGTCGTCCTTCTCGTCACTGCGGTCGCGGCGCTGAACGCGCTTCGCCAGCGGCAGCGGCGGCTTGCACTCGCCCTGACGATCGCCGCGGTGGGGCTGGTGCTCTGGGACGTGCAGCGCGCGATGATCGGCAGGCCGCATCCGGTGTCGGACTTCGCGGACTCCGTGTCGGCGTGGGGGTCGGCATACCCTTCCGGGCACATCGTCGGCGCGACCGTGCTGACGTGGGTGGCGGTGACCCTCGCGAACGCGGAACGCCGGTCGCCGCGCTCGCAGCGTCGCCGGCGAGCGCTCGGGATGCTGTTCGTCGCGCTCGTGGGAACGAGCATGTGGGCGATGGGCACCGACCGCCTCACGGACCTGATCGGCGGCGTGCTGCTCGGCACCAGCATCGCGACCGGCGCGCTGTGGGTCAGCGGGGTCGAGGCGATCGGTCGCGCCTGGCGTCTTCGCGAGCTTCCCGCGGAGTCGGGCGGCAAAGCGGCCGTGATCTACAACCCGACGAAGATCCTCGACCTGGACCTCTTCCGCCGGCGCGTTCAGTTCGCGCTGGCGCGCAGCGGATGGGAACCGCCGCTGTGGATCGAGACGCGGCAGGACGACCCCGGGAAAGCGATGGCGCAGTACGCGCTCGCACAGGGGGTGGACCGCGTGCTCGTGGCGGGCGGCGATGGGACGGCGCGTACCGTGTGCGCCGAGCTGGCCGGCTCCGGTGTGCCCGTTGCCCTGATTCCTGCCGGCACCGGAAACCTTCTCGGCCGCAACCTCCGAATCTCGCTCGACGAGGATGAGGCGCTCGACCTCGCGCTGCACGGGCGAGCGCGGTCGATCGACCTGGTGCACTGGAACGTCGACGGTGTCGACACGCCGTTCGCGGTCATGGCGGGGGTCGGGCTGGATGCGCAGATCATGCGCGACACGAGCGCTCGACTGAAGAAGTTCATCAAGGGCGGCGCGTACGTCGTCGCGGCGGTGCAGCAGATGCGGATGCGGCCCTTCCGGGCGACCGTGACGATCGACGGGCAACGCGTCCACGACGGCGACTCCGTCATGGTGCTGGTGGGGAACGTGGGTCGTTTACAGGGCGGGTTGGCGCTCATTCCGGCGGCGGAGCCGGATGATGGCGCGCTTCACGTTCTGATCGCCGCGGGCGGAGGCGGGGCGAGGGGGCTGCTGCGTCTCGTGCTCGGTGTGCGTCGGAAGGACGCCCCCGACGCGCCGCTCCGGCGCCTCAGCGGCGAGCGGGTGGAAGTGGTGCTCGATCGCCCGGTCGCTTACCAGCTCGACGGCGACACGGCGGGCCTGGCGCAGACATTCCGGGCGCAGGTGCAGCCGGCGGCGCTTCTCGTCATGAGCCCGCACTGACGGCAGGGACTCGGTGGCGTTCGGCGGAGTCGGCGACCTCGCGGACGACCTGCGAGGCGAGGAAGATCCCGACCATCACGACCCCGCTCACGACCATCGCGCCGATGTCGACGACATCCGACAGCGCGGTCCGGGTGCGGCCCGCGAGTGCGGCGACGCTCACGCGACACCGCCGAGGGCGTCGCTGCGCGAGGCGAGGGTGAAGGTGCTCACGTACGCGGTGGCCAGCGTTCCCACCTGCAGCAGCGTGCCCGCGGCGAGCCCGAGCAGGCTGTAGGCGGGGTCGCCCAGGCGAGGTGCGTCGGCGGAGGGGGTCGAGGGGCGGGCGGCTTTCGGCATGAGGACTCCTTGATCGGGTGGCCGATGATGGTTTCCAGCCTCCTCGCGCCGCCCGCTCCTGTCGTCGTGCCGGGGGATGAAGCGATGTCATCCAGATGGAGTAGATGCGGAGCTCCCTCGGCCCTCGGCCCTCGGCCCGGGCGAGGAGATCTGCCGGAGCGAGGACCGCATCCCTCGTTTCCCTCCTCGCTTCGGCAGATATCCTCGCTTCGGGCCGGGTTCCCGCCGCTCGCGACCGCCCGACCCGCCGGCCCGCCGCCCGCCGCCCGACCCTCAGCTCCCCGGCGCCGGGACCAGCGTCAGGTAGTCCAGCATTAACTTGTACCCCGAGGCGCTGCTGTTCTTGCCGGTCGTCGTCAGTCTCACCAGATAGCTCCCGGGCGCGGGGAACGTGTACGCACCGAAGGTCAGGTCCTTCTGGGCGGCGGTCGTGTTCCAGAAGAAGTCCTGCGGGCTTCCGGTGTTCGTTCCGTTGACGGACAGCTGGGAGATGCCCGTTCCTCCCGACTTGAAGGCGCGGGCCCCGATGTCGTACGTGCCGGCCTGCGGCACATCGACGCTGAACTCGATGTAGTCGCCGACCGCGTTGTTGTTGACGCCCAGCTTCTTTCCGCCGCTCGCGTTCGTGTCGTTGTAGAGCGAGACGGAATCGCTGAGGGAGCTGACGGGCAGCGTCTCGGCCTCGTAGACGCTCGGCACCGCGATCGGCGCGGGGTTGGGTTGCTGAGCGCCCCCGAGCGAGAACTTCACGTTGAAGTCTTTGCCCCGCGCGTTGTTCACGTTAATCTTCAGCTCGATCGTCGGTGTGTACTGCAGCACCGTGACCTCGGGGTCCTTCGAGATGAGCCCCGTCGCCGCCGAGTCCAGGCTGAGGTAGATGTGCCCGGCGTTCTTCTGCGTGGGATCGGCGACGGACAGTTCCACGCTATCGGCAGTGGAGCTCAGCATGACCGACGCCTTCTTGTCGGATGTGACACCGCCGGCGGATGTCGACTCGTCCTTCCAGAAGTTGATCCCGGTGACGTTCAGGTCGTTCTCGCGCACCGCCTGCACGGACGCGGAGTTCTCGAGGATGCTGATGTCGGGGGCCGCGGCGTAGCCGCTCACCTGTGCACTCGTCTTGCCGGGGAGCAGGACGTAGGAGTACGCCGCGTTGGTCGGGTTCGTCCCCTGGTCCACCGCGAGCGAGAGGAAGTTCCGAGTGATCGGCGTGGTGTTCGCCCACTCCGATGAGGAGTTGAGCTGCTTCCAGTTTCCGGTGCGCTGCTCGCGCAAACCCTTCACCGTCGCGCCGCCCGGGAAGTAGTAGCCGATGTCGGAGCCGGGAACGCTCCCCGCGAGATGCGCGGTGTTCACCCCGGCCGCGGTCTCCGTCCAGCCGAGCGTGGACGGCCTTGCGGCGCCGTTGATCGACAGCGCATTGTCGCCCGCGGTGTTCAGCTTGCGGTTCTCGACGATCGTCTCGGTACCGATCCCGTCGGTACTCGTGATCCCCGCGCCCAGCGCGACGATCTCGTCGTCGAACATGAACCACGACTTCTTGCCCTCCAGCGTGCGTCCGACCGGGTGCAAATCCATGCCGGTGACGCCGTAGCGGTCGAGGATGCTCGCGCCGCCGACCCAGGACTTGTCGGTGCGGCTGTTCGCGGGCTGGGTCGTGTTCTTCAGAACCGTCGTTCCCGGGAGACGGTAGCTGTCGACGGTCGGCCAGAAGCCGTCGTGGAACTGGCTGAGGTCGTTGTTGTAGAGGAAGGTCATCCCGTCGCCGGTGTGCCAGCCCTTCGCGTTCTCCGAGTTGATGGCTTCGTAGCCGCCGATCCGGCTCGAGGCCATGCTGATGCCGAACCCGTACCCCGGTCGCAGATGAACCGTGCGATCCATACCGGTGAACTGGCGATTCGTCACGAGCTCATCGCGCACCGGCACGGAAGCATCGCCCAGAATGCCCTTGGCGAACACGATGAGGTCCACCGGCACCGTCGAGAGGAACGTCTTGTCCGCATCCACCGACAGCCACGCCTTGACCATGCTCCGGAACGCTGCGGCGTCCGCGGCGGGAGCGATCTCGGACAGTCGCGAGATGGAGGCCAGCACCGACACCGCTGCCGCGTCGTCCTGCGCGCCGAAGCGGCTCACCTCGCGGCCGCGCACCATGTCCATCAGGTTGCCTTTGTAGATGAACGGTTCGTAGGCGTCGTACACCCACTCGATCACATGGGCGCTGTTCGGGTCGACCACATCCCACGTGGAGCCGTCGAGCAGGTACATGAGGTCGGCGATCCCGGAGAGGAGGGAGGCGCCGTATCCGCCGTTGTAGGCGTAGAAATTGTGCTGGACGAAGGATCCATCCGCGTAGAAGCCGTCACCCGTCGTGACGTACGGGAAGAGAGCGCTCAGGCCGTCCCGACCCGCGGCGACGCGTGCGGCATCCTGTGCGTTGATTCCGGAGATCGCGATCACCTGGCTCTCCCACAGCCGATTGGCGCCGGTCATGGCGACCGTCGGCTGGGCGTAGGAGATGGCGGCCATGTAGTTCGACACCTGGGTGCTGGTCAGGTCGCTGTAGATCAGCGCGACGATGTCGTTCAGCGCCAGCGGCGCTCCGATCTGCCAGTGCCACCAGTTCTGGTACAGGGTGGCGCCGTTGTAGTAGACGTTCGCATTCATCCAGTCCAGCGCGCCGATGAGGTCGGCCCGCAGCTGAGCGCTCCCCTGCAGGGCGGAGCCCTGGGTCACATACGCGAGGGCCATGTCGCGAAGGTGCTGGTAGGTGCGCGTCGCGCTCGCCGAATCGTTCCCGAAGGGCGAGTCGTCCCAGAGCCGGTTCCGGTCGGCGTTCTTCTTCATCGAATCCCAGTACTGCTGACCGGATGCCGTGATGCTCGCGACGCGGGCGGAGATATCCGGGTCGGACCCGTCGAACGTCTGGCCGCCCGACAGCATGGTGGCGTACTTCTGCCGTAGGCCGTCGAACTCGGTCGCCGTCGTCACGGTGCGCGGCGCGGTCTCGAGCGCCGCGACCGGTGCGGATTCTGCGCGTGCGTCGGAGGGGTGGAGCACGAGGCCTCCCGTGATCATCGCGAGCGCGACGGTCCAGCCCGTCGCCCGCCGCATCGAAGTACCGAACACCATCGAAGTACCGAACATCGTTGTCCTTAATCGCTGAGGGTCAGGGGGAGGGAAGGTGCGTTGCGCGCCGTGCGCAGCGCAGGGTGAGAATCTCGAAGGGACGCAGGGTGAGGATGATGCCGTCGCCCGACGCGAACTGGCGGCCGCCGACGATCGTGCGCTCGAGCAGGTCCACTTCGTGCACGCGCGCCCCGGGAACATCGATGTGCAGCGCCGTGGTGCGGCGGCCCCCGGATGCCTCGTACAGGCGCACGATCACGTCGCCCGAGCCGTCCTCGGCGAGCTTCACCGTCTCGACCCGCACGTCGGGATCGGTCGAGCGGATCAGCGGCGCGACCGCCTGTGCGCCGCGCACCCGGCGCACGCCGCCGTCCAGACGATGCCCCTCCTCGGCCGCCTCGCGGAGGCCCGCACCCGGTCGGATGGCGAAGGCGATGTCGTGCGTGCCGCGGTCGGCGTCCGGGTCGGGGAATGTCGGAGCGCGCAGCACCGACAGGCCGACGGTCGTCGTCGTGCCGCCGTCGGGGCGCGTCTCGCGTTCGACGGAGTGCCCGTAGGTCGAGTCGTTCGCGATCGCGACGCCGTATCCCGGCTCGCCGACGTGGATCCACCGTTGCGCCACGATCTCGAACCGCGCCGCGTCCCACGAGGTGTTGCTGTGGGTGGGTCGCTCGAGATGACCGAACTGGATCTCGGCGCTCGAGCGGTCGGCGTGCACGTCGAGGGGCACGTACATCCGGAGCAGGCGATGCCGCTCCTGCCAGTCCACGTGCAGCGTCACGTCGACGGCGCCACTGCCGGGCCGGAGGCTCACGGTCTGCACGATGGTCGAGGCCCCGGTCGATCGGGTCGCCCGGATCTGCGCGACCTCACTGACCACCTCCGCGGTGACCTCGTCGGCGTGCCCGAGATCGACCGCTCGCGCGCGATAGTGGCGGTCGATGTCCCAGGCATCCCACTTGTCGGGGTGATCGGGGTGAACCAGCAGGCGACCCGCGCGTGCCCCGGGGGCGATCGCCTCGCGGCCGGAGGCGTCGCGCAGAGACCGCAGCAGGCCGTCGCCGTCCACCTCGGCTCGCACGAGCCCGTTGTCGAGGATCCATCCGTCGTCGCCCGCGGGCACGAGGGTGACCGGCGCCCCGATCGCGGCCGGCGCATCGATCGCTCCCGCGGGCACTCCCGCGATCCCGAGCGGCGCCGAGTTTGCGGTCAACGCGAGGTCGCCGTGGCCGGTGAGCGCGGCGATGCTCGTGCGGACGATCTCGTCCAGCTCGCCCTGCAACCGCGCGTGGTCGGCCTCGGCCTCCCGGTGCACCCACGCGATCGAACTGCCGGGGAGGATGTCGTGGAACTGCAGCAGCAGCGTCCGCTGCCACGCGCGCTGCAGCGCCTCGAGCGGATACGGCAGCTCGGCGCGGACCGCGGCGGTGGTGGCCCACAGCTCGGCCTCGTGCAGCATCCGCTCCACACGCCGGTTGCCCTGCTTGGTGCGCAGTTGGCTGGTCAACGTGCCGCGATGCAGCTCGAGATACATCTCGCCCGACCACACCGGCAGTGCGGGGTTCTCGCTGGCGGCGCGCTCGTAGAAGTCCCGCGGTGTCCCCAGGACCACGCGCGGCGAGCCCTCGAGGTCGGCCTGCCGGTGGGCGGATGCCACCATCTCGCGGGTCGGCCCGCCGCCGCCGTCGCCCCAACCGAACGGTGCGAGCGAGACCGTTCCCGTGCCGTGATCGAGGAACGTCCGCTCGGCGTGTGCGAGTTCGGCGGGAGAGAGCTCCGCGTTGTAGGTCTCGATCGGGGGGAAGTGGGTGAACACGCGAGTGCCGTCGATGCCCTCCCACCAGAAGGAGTGATGCGGCATCCGGTTGGTCTGATTCCACGAGATCTTCTGCGTCATGAACCAGTCGGAGCCCGACAGTCGCACGATCTGGGGCAGCGCCGCGCTGTAACCGAACGTGTCGGGCAGCCACACCTCGGTGGTCTCGACGCCGAACTTCTCCAGGAACCAGAGCTTGCCGACGATCAGCTGACGTGCAGTCGCCTCACCACCGGGGAGGTTCGTGTCGGGTTCGACCCACTGCCCGCCGACGAGCACGAAGCGTCCGGCGCGCACCTGGTCCCGGATGCGGGCGAAGAGGTCGGGATAGTGCTCCTCGACCCACGCGAGCTGCTGCGCCGAGGAGCAGGAGAAGCGGAGGTCGGGGTGCCGCTCGAGCAGGTCGAGCACGTTCGAGAACGTCCGGGCGCACTTGCGGATGGTCTCGCGCACCGGCCACAGCCACGCGGAGTCGATGTGCGCGTGGCCGGTGGCGACGATCGTGTGGGCGCTCGCCGCCGCCGGGGCGGCCAGCGCGGGGGCGAGCACCGCGTGCGCGGACTCGATCGACCCGAAGAGGTCGTCCGGGTCGATGGCGTCCAGCATCCGGTCCAGCGCCTGCCAGATCCGGGCGGCGCGGGGTGTGCCCGGGGGGAGCTGCTCGGCGAGACCGGCGAGCACGTCGATGTCGCGGAGCAGATCTTCCGCGCGCGCGTCGATCAGCGCGAGTTCCATCCGCTCGAGCCGGTAGAGCGGCGGAGCATCCGGTGCGGAGGGCGCGCCGAGCGCCGTCGGGCGCCAGTGCGACTCCGGGGGGATGGTGGGGTTCGCGGCGAGCTCCAGGTACGCGTCGAGATGGTCACCGTCGACCGGCAACCACGCGTTCCGCGGCGAGATGCCCTTGATCACGGTGCCGTCGGGGCGGAAGGCGAGGGCCTCCGCCTGGAACCCGGGGGCGAGATCGTGGAACCCGAGGTCGACCACCAGCTCGACCCGGCGGTGCGCATCGCGCACCCAGTCCGGCGGAACGTCACCGTGCACCTGCACCCAGAGCGTGCTCCACGCGCGCCCCCAGCGGTCTCCGACCGAGAACGCGGCGAAGTCCTGGGCGCGTGCGACCGCGAAGGGCACCGGCTCGCCGGGCACGGGCCAGGCCGTCATCGCCACGGGCGCCGTGTGCACGATCGCGGCCTCGCGAAGGGTCTCCGCCACGAACCGGGTCAGCCTGTCGCGGACGCTCACTCCGACGCTCCGCTCCATCGGAAGCCGGCGGGAAACAGCGGGTCGGCGGTGTCGTTCGGAATGTCTTCGTGCGAGACCCGCACCGCATCCATGCTCCGCGGGATCTCGAAGGGCAGGCGACCACGCGGACGGATGCGGCCCGTCA
Organism: Microbacterium sp. cx-55; assembly: GCF_021117345.1. Lineage (NCBI taxonomy): Bacteria > Bacillati > Actinomycetota > Actinomycetes > Micrococcales > Microbacteriaceae > Microbacterium > Microbacterium sp. cx-55. The sequence goes on from NZ_CP088261.1 coordinate 330,978, forward strand.
GCGCCGCGACGAGGGCCGCGTCGCTCGTGCCGTACGTGCCGACGAGCACCGTCGCGAGCGGCAGGATCGGCGTGAGAATGGCGGGCCGTTCGAGTCCCGCATCCACGATGAGTGTGGTGACGGCAGCGATCCCCCGCAGCCGCGCCACGAGACCCGGCCGGTACTCCAGCGACCCCTGATGGAAGAGCGACTCGAAGAGCAGATCGTCGCGCGGCTCGAACGGCGTGGGCAGGCGGACGATCGCGAGGTCGGCGTCTTCGGCCCGGCCGACGACCGTGCCGAGCTCCGCCGCCGCCGCGGCCGACATCCCTTCGACGTACACGCGTCTCCCCTCGTTTGGACGCAGGGGGAGCAGCGGGCCTTCGTCTCGCAGGACGGTCACGGATGCGGCCTGGGCACGGAAACCCGCGTCGCTGTGCGCGGGCGAGCCGACGATCCGCTCCGCGGCATCCTCATCGACGTACGGATCGTCGAAGAGTCCGAGGCGGAACTTCAGCTCGAGCAGGCGCCGCGCGGAGACGTCGATCCGCCCCTCGGTGATGTGTCCGGTGCGCACGAGGTCGACGAGCAGGTCGGTGCATTCTTCGCCGCCGAACTGATCGCACCCGGCGTCGATGACCGTGATCAGACGCTCGGCGGGCGAGAGATGCTCGACCCCCCACGCCTTCGCCGGCAGCACCTGGCCCTGGGCGACGTTGTCGTGGATCAGCTCCCAGTCGGTGACGACGACGCCGTCGAAGCCGAGCCGCTCTCGCAGCAGTCCCGTGATGATCGCCCGGTTGTAGCCGAAGCCCACTTCCTCGACGGGCTCGCCGTCGAGTTCGAGACCGATCGGCATTCCGTAGTAGGGCATCATGCCGGCCGTGCCCGCGGCGATCGCCGCCCGGAACGGGGCGAGATGCAGCGCGAACCCGCCGCCGGGGTACACCTGCTCCCGGCCGTACGGGAAATGCGCGTCCTCGCCGTCTTGCTGCGGGCCGCCGCCGGGGAAATGCTTCGTGACGCACGCGACCGAATCGGGGCCGAGGTCGGGGCCCTGGAACCCTTCGAGGTACGCGACGAGAGCGCGGGTCGTGCGCTCGGCATCCGCGCCGAACGTCTGGAACTGCCGCCCCCAGCGCGGTTCGCTCGCGAGATCGACCTGCGGGTGCAGCGCCATCCGGATGCCGACGGCGAGGTACTCGCGGCGCGCGATCTGCGCATGCTCGCGGATGTCGGCGTCATCGAGGGCGGCGAGTCCGAGCGGCTCCGGCCACTGCGAGAACCCCCGGGCCGCGAAGGACGCGCCGGCGTTCTCGGTGAAGGCGTGGCGCGGATCTGTGCTGACCGTGACCGGGATGCCGTGCTCGGTCTCGGCGGCCAGCCGCTGCAGCGCATTGGCCCAGCGCGCGGCCTCGCGAGGGGTGCCGAGCCCGTGCACGTTGAAGTGGTTCATGTGCTTGTCGCGCACGACGGTGCGCGTCGGCGACTTGCTGAGCGATCCGGTCGTCTCCACGAGCGATCCACCGGGACCGGACTCGATCACGGTGTGGAACATCAGCCCGACCTTCTCCTCCAGGCTGAGGCGACCGAGCAAGTCGGTCGTGCGCTCGGCGGGCGTCTGCCGCGGGTCGCGGTACGAATCGCGCACGCCTCAGCCCTTCAGTCCGGTGAAGCCGATCCCGCGAACGATCGAGCGCTGGAAGATCACGAAGATGAGGATGGGCGGGATGCTCGCGATCAGAAGCCCGGAGATGAGGTAGGCCGGATCCGTCGCCTGCGCGAGTCGGGGCAGGGCCACCGCCAACGGCTGGGTCATGGGATCGGTCAGCACGATGAGCGGCCAGAGGAACTCCTTCCACGCCGTCATGATCGACAGCAGCGACACGACGGCGAGGATGGGGCGCGACATCGGGAGCACGATGCGCCAGAAGATCGTGAACCATCCGGCGCCGTCGAGCTGCGCCGCTTCGAACAGGTCGCGGGGGATCTCTTCGAAGAACTGCTTGACCAGCAGGATGGTGAAGGCGTTCGCGCCGGCCGGAAGCCACACGGCCCAGGGCGTATCGGTGATGCCGATGCCGAGCAGGGGCAGATCGAGCACCGTGAGATAGAGCGCGATCAGGGTGACGGTTCCCGGCACGAACAGCGTGAGCAGGATCGCGCCGTAGACGAACCGGCCGTACCAGGGGCGGATGACTGCGAGTGCGAAGCCCGCGGTCGCCGACACGATCAGCTGGACGATCCAGGAGCCGCCGACGAGCACGACGGTGTTGCCGAGGTAATGACCGATGTCGAGCAGGGTCCACGCGGTGGGGATGTTCTCCCATTTCGCGGGATCGGGGATGAGGCTCAGCGGATGCTGCACCAGGTCGGTCGTCGTGGAGATCGCGGCGCGCAGCATCCAGATCAGCGGAACCGCACCGAGAGCGATGAGCGCGGCGAACAGGGCGATGTGCATCGCCCGCCAGCCGACGAAGATGCGCGGGCGACGCCAATCGAAGCCGGACAGGATGGCGCGTTCGCGCGGCGTGGCGGCCGGGCGCGTGCGCCGGGGGGTCGGTGTCGTGACGGTCATCGGGTGCTCCAGGAGCGGGTGAGCCGCAGGTAGATCGCGGACACGAGGACGAGGACGAGGGCGAGGAGGACGCTGAGAGCGGTTGCCACTCCGTAGTTTCCGAAGAGGAACGCGTAGCGGTAGATCATCAGCAGAATCGTGACGGTCGCGTTCGCGGGCCCGCCGTCGGTCATCACGTAAGGCTCGGTGAACACCTGGATGGCGCCGATGATCTGCAGCAGGAGCAGCACCAGGATGATGCCGCGCATCTGGGGCAGGGTGATGTGCACGATGCGCTGCCAGACGGACGCGCCGTCGAGTTCGGCCGCTTCGTAGAGCTCGGTGCTCACGCCGGTGAGCGCCGCCAGGTAGATGAGGATCGCGGTGCCGGCGCCCGACCAGGTCGCCACGATCACGAGGCTCGGCATCGCCAGCTCGGGGGACTGCAGCCAGGGGAGCGGGCCGAGCCCGACGAGGGCGAGCAGGCTGTTGATGACCCCGGATTCGCCGGGGCTGAAGAACACCTTCCACAGCAAGACCGAGACCACGGGCGGGATGACCACGGGCAGGTACGCGAGGACGCGAGCGAGGGTGCCGCCGCGGCGGAGCTCCGACATCAGCACGGCGCAGAACAGCGGCACCGGGAGGCCGATCGCGAGCGAGAGCACGGTGAACCAGAGCGTGTTCAGCGCGGCGCGGCTGAGCAGCGGGTCGGCGAACAGGATCTCGAAGTTGCGGAAGCCGACCCATTCGGCGGGATCCACGAGGTTCGTCTGCTGGAAGGCGAGCACCACGCTCTGCGCGATGGGCCACCATGCGAAGTACCCGAAGATGATCAGGGTCGGGGCGAGGAAGATCAGCCCCGCCCACGCGGCCTGGCGGCGGGTGCCGCCGCGGCGCGTCCGCGCGGGCGGGACGGGTGCCTGCGCGGCACGACCGGAGGTCGCACCGCGCAGGCGTTCGGGCGTCATCGTCATGACGCGTTCTGAGCCAGGATCTGGTTGACCCGCGTCTCGGCGTCATCGAGCAGTGCGTCGATGTCGGCGTTCGGATCGGTGAGCACCGCCTGCACCACCGGGTCGAGCGCGGCGTAGATCTCCTGCGAGGCGACCGCGGGCTCCGGCACGTACTCGAACGCGTCGAGCGAACCGACGTAGGGCGCGAAGTTCTCGACCGGCACGTTGACGTACTCCGCGATCGCGTCACGGTAGGCCTCGTATGCCTCTTCGCTGAAGATCGGCGCGACCGGAACCCCGACCGGCAGGCCGTCGGCGGCAGACGCTTCGGCGGTTTCGGCCGCGACCTCGAGGTCGTAGTTCGGCCGCAGCGCACGCCAGTCGATCCACTTGACGGCGGCCTCCTTCTCGGCCTGAGTGGCGGTGGCGCTCACCATGAGCACGGTCGCGCCGGCGAGTGTGGCGTCGGCACCGCCCTGCGGCATGGGGCCGGCACCGAAGACATCCGGGTCGCCGCCCGCGGCGATATAGTTCGGGTAGACGTCCGGCGGGGCGGTGACCCACATGCCGACGTTGCCGGCGGTGAACTCGGCGACCAGGTCTTCCTGCTTGCCGAGCACGTTGTCGCCCAGGGAGTCGTCCTCCCAGCGCATCGCCTTCCACATCTCGAGCACGTCGTGTGCGGAGCCGTCGTTGAACGCGGCCGTCCAGGTTCCGTCGGAGGCCTGCTCGATCATGCGTCCGCCGAAGCTGTAGTCGTAGCCGGTGAGGTGCCATCCGCCGCTGTTGTTCGTGCTGATCTCACCGAATCCGGTCTTGCCGGTCGTGTCGGAGATCTTCTTGGCGTACTCCCGCACCTCGTCCCAGGTCTCCGGGGGGCTGTCCGGGTCGAGCCCGGCCTGCTCGAAGAGGTCGCGGTTGTAGACCAGCCCGAACGCGTAGCTCTTCTCCGGGATGCCGTACACGGCGCCGTCGCTCTCCAGGAACTGCATGACGCGAGGGTTCAGGTCGTCGAAGCTGTCGAGTTCGGAGGCGACATCGGAGATGTCGGCGACCTGGCCGCGCTCGATGAGCGCGGGTGGTTCGGTGAGCGGCACCCGCAGGAGCGTGGGTGCGCTTCCGCCGGCCAGGCGCGTCGCGAAGGTCTTCGCGTCCCACGGCACGTCGGATGCCTCGATGGTGATGTGGGGGTTGGCCTCCTCGAAGGCGGCGACCTGCCGCTCGAAGAGCGCGACGGCCGCCGTGTTCGTGGCCGCCGGCTTGCCCATGATGGTGATGGTGACCGTTCCATCGCCGTCACCGCTCGCTTCGCCTCCGCCTCCGCCGCTGCTGCAGGCGGCAGTGCCTGCGAGCACGGGGACGAGGACGAGTGCCGCGAGGGCGCATCGGGTGCGCTGATGCATGATTCCTCCGTTCGGTTGCGACCGCGGATGGCGGTCGCGGGGGTGGCCGACGGATGCGGGAATCGGAAACCCGCGGTCACTCCGTCGTGCGCTGCGCCCAGTATGCGGACGCCTTGCACAAAACACAAGCAAATGGATCAGAAGAGAAATTGTGACTTTAAAACTTGTAAACAAATACCGATGTGTGGTTCGCTCATCGGCATGGCCGAATCCGTCACCGAAGACACCGCCGCCCACCGGCCGTCGGCGATGCTGCTCATGGGAGCGCGCGCTTTCGACGATCTCTTCGACGACGCTCGGCTGCGACGACTCCACAAACTCGTGCGCGTCGATGACCCGGTTCGCCTGGACTCCCTCGACGGCCTCGCCGCGCGTCGGCGGCTGGCCGATGTCGACTACCTGCTCACCGGATGGGGTGGGCCGGTGCTCGGGGCGGACGTCCTGGCGGCGGCGCCGAAGCTCCGCGGGGTGATCCACACCGGCGGTTCGGTGAAGCACCTTCTCGCTCCGGCGTTCTGGGGTTCCGGGGTCGTGGTCACGAGCGCCGCAGACGCGAATGCCATCCCGGTGGCCGAGTTCACGCTCGCCACGATCCTGCTCGAGGCCAAGCGGGTTCCCGCCTACATCGACGGATATGCGCGTTCGAGGGAGGTCGGCGGCGCGTGGCGAGACGCCATCCCGCCGGCCGTCACGTTCGGGGGAACGGTGGGAATCATCGGTCTGTCGCGGGTTGGGCGGCGGGTCGCCGAGCTTCTCCGCCCCTTCGGGATGAGGGTTCTGGCGGCCGATCCCCATGCGGATGCGGCGGCCGCCGCATCCGTCGGCGCACGGTTGATGGGGCTCGACGATCTTCTGCGCGAGAGCGATGTCGTGACGATCCATGCCCCCGAACTGCCCGAGACGCGTCACCTGCTCGACGCGCGACGGCTCGGGATGCTGCGGCCCCACGCCGTGCTCATCAACACGGCGCGCGGCTCGCTCATCGACACCGCGGCCCTGATCGCCCGGTGCCGAGCGGGGATGCTGCGCGCGGTGCTGGATGTCACCGATCCCGAGCCGCTTCCGGCCGACTCCCCGCTCTTCGACACCCGCGGGATCGTGCTCAGCCCGCACGTCGCCGGTGCGATGCACGCCGAGACGATGCGTCTGGCGGATTCGGCGCTTGACGACCTCGCATCCCTCGTGCAGGGCGTGCCCGCCCGGCACCGGGTGGACGGTGCGTCGCTCGGCATCATCGCCTGAGAAGGGAACGCGCGGGGGCGAGCCGCCGAAGCGGCCCGCCCCCGCGCGCGCGGTCATCCGACCACGACCCCGGTGACGAGGGGCGTGGTGACCACACCCGACGTGGTGTCGGTCGTTCGCACGTCGTAACTGTGCACGCCCTTCACCCAGCGGCGCGTGACGGCGTACACGGCGCCGTCGGTCACGTCGGTGTCGGCGGGATCGACCGCGCTCATGCGGTGGATCACCCCGTCGAGCACCAATTCGACCGCATGCGGCGCCTCACCGTCGGGGTCTGTGTAGGTCGCCTGCACAGTGACATCGGTGCCGGTCGTCAGCGTGCCCGACGTGTGGGAGACACCCGACAGGGTGGGGGCGGTGCCGCTCGGCTGGTTGGTGAAGCTGACCTCGTCGACGAACAGCTCGCCGTCCGTGTCGGCGGTCTGCTGCAGCCAGAACACCAGTTTCGCCTGGGAGGGATCCAGCCCGGGGAACGCGTCGAGGTCGAACGAGTAGGTCGTCCAGCCCGTCGCGATCGGAATGGGCGTCGTGCCCGTCACCCGATGGTTCGAGTCCGCGTCGGACACTTCGATCCGCAGCCTCAGGTTGGGGGAGGGGGAGCGCATCGTCACCGTCAGGTAGCGGTACCCGGCGGCATCCATGGAATGGTGCCAGGGCTGGAACTTGGCCTGCGACATCGCCGAGGCCGGATTCTGGAACAGCCGTGCGGCCGTCCGCCCATCGACCGTGGTATTGCTCGCCGTCCCGACACCGGCGTGGTTGTTGTACCAGTTGACCCAGGTGTAGCCCTGCATCCCGAAGACGCCGTCCCGCCCGAATCCGTCGTACAACAGCGGGCTCTCCGGGTTCGGCAGCGGGGGCGCCACGGTGTAATGCGTCGACGAGTACGAGTTCGCGCCGCTGGCCTGGGTGCCCCGCACGTCGACCCTCGTCGTGGTGAAGGGGGCGAGCGCGTCCACGTTGACGGTGCCGGTGGAGACGCCACCCGCCGCGGTCATGGGCGTCCAGTTCGGGCCGAGGGCGTGCTGGGTGAGCGATGATCCGCTCTGCGCGAAGACGGTGACGTCTCCGGTCACGGCGTCGCCGATCTGCGGCGAGGTGACGTTCAGGGCCGTCGGCGGGGTACCTGCAGACCACGCGGCGTCGCCGATCGCGGTCATCCCGAACAGGGTCGAGAACAATCCGCTCTGGATGCTGACGCTGTACTCGTTGTACCGCCACTGCTGGCCGCTGTCCTGCCACACCGGGCGATCGGCGTACCAGGGGCTCGCGCTCCGCACATCGAGCGGGTCCTTGGCGTTGGGCCCGCTGACGAGCGCCCCGGGAAGCACGACGCCGGTTCCGCTCTGGCTCTGCGCTTCTTCGTCGAGGCGGGTGTGCAGGTACTTCACCGAGTTCTCACCCACGCCCGAAACCCAGCTCGTGCCCCAGGGGTTGTTTCCGAAGACCCAGTAGAGACCCCGTTGGACGGCTTTCAGCGCGCGCTGGTCGCCGAACAGCTCGTAGTAGCGCATCGCGTCGGCCACGTAGCCGATGTGCGGTTCGTTGACGCCGAAGTTCTTGAACTGGTTGACGACCCCGTACGGGGTGTCGTCGGTCGTGGACAGGAAGTAGTCCAGTTGCTTCTTCAGGTAGCGCTGGATGGCGGTCTTTCCCGTTGCGGTCGCCGCGGGATAGAGCTCGGCCATCGACAGCGGCCCCATGTCCCAGTAGTTCGTGCTCGACAGGATCGAGTACTCGGTCGCCGCGATGGTCGTCTCCGCCGAGGCGCGATAGGCGGTGTCGCCGGTGAGCAGGTGCAGCTGGACCTCCGCGAACAGGAGCGAGTTGGCGATCCCGCCGCGCGTCGTGGAGTAGCCGCCGATCGGATCGGATCGGTGCGAATCGGCGTACTGGTAGAACGCGACCGCTCCCTCTTCCGCCTCCGCCGCGAAGGTCTGCCACTCGGCGACGTCGGCTGTGGGCACTTTTCCGTCGGCGATGGCCTTCTCGATCGCGCGTGCCGTCGCCGCGAGCGAGCCCGCGGCCTTCGCGGATCCGCCGACGCCATAGCCGGAGATGCGCCGATCATCGGCCGTTCCGACGATGCCGTCGGTGTGCGCATCCGGATGCTGGAAACCGCCGCTGCCCTTGATGTCCCAGAACGCGCCGTCGAAGGCGTCTCGCATCCGCAGCAGGTATTCGCTCCCGAACCGGGCTTCGTCGACGAGGTCGGGGACGCCGTTGTCGTCGTTGTCGAAGGCCACTTCGGCGGTGTCGCCGTATCGGAGGTAGGTGATGGCGATGTTGCCGCCCACCCACTGGTTGCCGCCGTAGATCCCGTAATCGCCGGCGTCGTACCATCCGCCGGTCAGGTCGTAGTGGATCGTGCCGTCGGCGGATGCGGCGTCGTCGAGGTGGCCCGGCCCGTGGAAGATCTTCTCGGACGGGGCGATGCTGCTGTATCCCGCGGGGTAGGCGTCGGCCGTTGCGACACCGGAGCGCTGCAGGCGGTAGAACGCCGTCATCTCGTCGAGATAACCGGCCCACACGTTCTCGGTCACGGAAAACCGGGGCGAGAGCACGCCGCTCACCTCGAGGGCGTAGTCGTCGCCGACCGCGGTCAGCGTGGTGAAGTCGACCACGTAGACGCGATCGCCCCACACCGTGCCGCGGTCGAGCAGGGTGCAGCTCGGCACCACGACAGTGGACCCCTGCAGGATGCGGCACGTCGTCGACCCGGGAAGAGCGCCGTCGGTGATGACCGAGCCGACCTTGTGCCCGGATGCGTCGTACCCGGCCTGACTGATGGCCACCCGTTCGACGGTGGCGGCTGCGGCCGGGGGCGCGGCTATCACCGCCCCGCCGACGGCGACCGCGGTCGCGATGGCTGCTCCTCGCCAGATGGATGTCACTCGTCGTCGAGCCATGGCTCCTCCTCAGGGGATGTCGCGGCGTCATCGCCGGCGACGCGAGCCAGTATCGACGTCAATGTCACAGATCCGCAAGTAAACGAACGAAACCGCAATACACATCTCATTTTCGAGTCCTGATGATCAGGAACGAGCGTCGACGTTAGGCTGAGGGTCGTAGTCCGCTGTGGAGGGAGACCGCGATGCTCGCTGCCGAACGTCGCGCGCGCATTCTGAGTCGCGCGCAGCAAGACGGAGCCGTGCGCATCACTGCGCTCGTCGACGACCTCGGCGTCTCGCACGTCACGATCCGGCGCGATCTCGATTCGCTCGTCGCCGACCAGATCCTGGAGAAGGTGCGCGGCGGGGCCATGCTGCGCGCCGATCGGCCCCTTCCCGGCCAGTCGTCGACGCTGCCGTTCACGGGAGCGATCGGTGTCGTGATGCCGACCTCGTACTACTACCGCTACGTGGTGGAGGGGATCGACGATGTTCTCGCCAGCGGCGGCGAAATGAAGCTCGTGATCTCCGAGTACGACCTCGAGGAGGAGTACCGCCTGATCGACGAGTTGGTCGCGAGCGGCGTCGCGGGTCTCCTGTGGGTGCCGACCGTGTCCGAGCGGGTGGCGCCGCCGGGATTCCTCGACATGCTCGCCCGGCTTCCGGTTCCCGTGGTCTTCGTCGAGCGGGAGACGCCGGGAGGCGGCCTCGGTTCTGCTCCGTCGGTGCGTTCGGCGCACGAACGCGGTGTCTTCGCCGCCCTCCAACATCTGGCGAATCTCGGACACCGACGTCTCCTCATGGTGAGTCGCGGCAGTTCGCAGAGCTCCGAGTTTGCGCGAAGCGGGTGGCGGGACGCGCTCGAGCGGCTCGGTCTGGACCCTGGCAGCAGCATCCTCGGCCCTGATGAGCTCGGCGCCGGGCCGCGCTGGGACCGTGGCGCGGCGGATGTCGTCCTCGACGCGGTCGAGCGGACGGGGGCGACGGCCCTGTTCTGCCACGGCGATGAGAACTCGCTGTTCGGGCTGCTGCAGAACGCGCGCTCGCGGGGGCTCGCGGTGCCCGAGAAGCTGTCGATCGTCGCTTACGACGACGATGTCTCGGCGCACGCCGACCCGCCGATCTCGGCGGTCGCGCCCGACCGGCGGCGGGTGGGCGCCCTCGCGACGCGCATGCTGCTGGACCTCATTCGAGAGCCGAGCGCGGAGCCTCCGCTTCATCTGCATGTCGAGCCTCGCCTGGTTCTGCGGGCATCGACGGCGCCGCCCGCATGACGCGTGCGGTCGTCTTCTCGGGGGGCGGCGACTACGTCGACCCCTGGCATCCGTTCGCCGAGACGAGCGCGATTGTGGCCGATGTGCTGCGGGCGGACGGGTTCGACGTCGACATCGTCGACCGGGTCGACGCGCTCGCACGGGTGCTGCCGGATGCGGATCTGCTCGTCGTGAACGCCGGTGGCGGCCCGGAGCCGCATCCGCTCGATCCGCTCCTGGCCTCCGCCCTCGACGGGCTGCGGGGCGGACTGCTCGTGCTGCACGTGGCGGCCACGCTCCTGCCCGAAGACGACGGCTGGGAGGCGCGGCTCGGCGGTCGGTGGGTGCGCGGCACCACGATGCATCCGGAGCGCGGCCCGATGGAGCTCCGCGCCGTCGTCGCCGATCCGCTGACGGAGGGCATCGATCCGCTGCGCACGAGCGACGAGGCCTACTCGTGGCTGCGGGTGGGCGACGGGGTGCGCGTGCTGTACGTGCAGGAACACGGCGGGGAGCCGCATCCGGTCGTCTGGACGATCGACCGCGACGGAGTGCGGGCGGCCTACGACGCGCTCGGGCACGACGCGGAGGCGTACGACGCGCCCGCCGTGCGCGAGTTGCTGCGCCGGCTCGCCCGCTGGGCCGCCGTGCGCTGAGGCAGGCGCACGCGCCGCGGCGGCCACGGCGGCGGAAGGGTGCGTCGTCACGTCGTTGTGCCTTTCCGAAGCGAGCGCGAGTCGACGATGATCCGCGCATCTGGATGATAATACGCATTATCATCCAGATGACACGAGCCTACGCCGAACGACCCTGTTCTCGCCACCGGAGATTTTCTTCACGAGCGCGACCTCACGGTGGCGGAAAGCGCATTCCCGTGCCAGGGTGGAAAGCGCTTACCCGCCCTGATCTCCGAAGGAAACGCCATGTCATCGTCGACACTCGCTCCCGCCGTCGCGTCCCGCTCCGTCCCGGTGCGGGAGATCGGCATCATCATGAACGGCGTCTCCGGGCGCATGGGGTACCGCCAGCACCTCGTGCGATCGATCCTGGCGATCCGAGACCAGGGCGGCATCGAGCTCGCCGACGGCACGCGGGTGACGGTCGTGCCTCTCCTGGTCGGGCGCAGCGAGGCGAAGCTCGCCGAGCTCGCCGCACGCCACGGAATCGCCGACTACACCACCGACCTCGACGCCGCACTCGCCGACCCGCGGTGGGAGATCTACGCCGACTTCCTCGTCACGAAGGCGCGCTCCGCGGCGCTCCGGAAGGCGATCGCCGCCGGTAAGACCATCTACACCGAGAAGCCGACCGCAGAGTCGGTCGACGACGCTCTCGACCTGGCGCGACTCGCGGCGGATGCCGGGATCCGAACCGGCGTCGTGCACGACAAGCTCTACCTCCCCGGGCTTCAGAAGCTCAAGCGACTCATCGACTCCGGCTTCTTCGGCCGTATCCTCTCCGTCCGCGGCGAGTTCGGGTACTGGGTGTTCGAGGGGGACTGGCAGCGCGCGCAGCGGCCGAGCTGGAACTACCGCGCCGAGGACGGCGGCGGCATCATCGTCGACATGTTCCCGCACTGGAATTACGTGCTGGAGAACCTCTTCGGTCGGGTGACCTCGGTCTACGCGCAGGCCGCCGTGCACATCGGCGAGCGGTGGGATGAGAACGGGAATCCGTACGCCGCGACGGCGGAGGACGCCGCCTACGGCATCTTCGAACTCGAAGGAGGCATCGTCGCGCAGATCAACTCGTCGTGGACGGTGCGGGTGAACCGCGACGAGCTGGTCGAGTTCCACGTCGACGGGACGCACGGATCGGCGGTGGTCGGGTTGTTCGGCGCGAAGATCCAGCACCGCACCGCCACCCCCAAGCCGGTGTGGAACCCCGACCTCGAAGACGATCACGACTACGACGCCGACTGGCAGAACGTTCCCGTGAACGACGTGTTCCAGAACGGCTTCCGGCAGCAGTGGGAGGAGTTCCTCGCGTCGTACGTGTCGAACACCCCCTACGCGTTCGACCTGCTGGCCGGAGCGCGGGGCGTACAGCTCGCCGAAGCGGGTCTGCGCTCGAGTCGCGAGGGTCGGCGGATCGAGCTGCCGACGCTCGCCCTCGACAGGCAGCGCGGCGAGCGATGACGCTCACGCTCCTCTGTGCTGACGGCGCCCTCGTGCGGCAGAACCTCAATGAACCGCCGCCGTACACCCGCCCCTCCGGCGTGCTTCGAAGTCGCGTCGTGTACGCCGCCGCGCACGTCGTACCGCTCCGCCACGGCGACAACACGCCCGGTCGGCCGGCGCAGATCGACTGGGACGCGACCCTCGGGTTCCGGCGGATGATCTACTCCTGGGGCCTCGGGGTCGCGGACGCGATGGACACCGCACAGCGCAACATGGGGCTCGACGCGGTCGCGACGCGCGAACTGATCGCCCGCTCGGCGCAGGTGGCGCGCGAAGAGGGCGGCTCGGTCGTGGTCGGGGTGAACACCGACCACGTCGAGAGCGAGCACATTCCGTTGCGCGAGGTCGCAGACGCCTACCGGTACCAGCTCCACTTCGCCGAAGAGCAGGGCGCAGCCCCGGTGCTGATGGCCTCACGGCATCTGGCGCGTGCCGCGGAATCACCCGACGACTACCGCCGGGTGTACCGCGACGTCCTGCGCGCGGCGTCCGGCCCGGTCGTGCTGCACTGGCTCGGGACCGCCTTCGACCCGTCGCTGGCGGGCTACTTCGGCGCGGACGACTGGCGGTCCGCATCCGACGTCCTGAGACAGGTCATCGAGGAGAACGCCGACCGCATTGCGGGGGTGAAGATGAGTCTGCTGGACGCCGCCGCCGAGGTCTCCGTGCGGGAGCGGCTGCCCGACGGCGTGCGCATGTTCACCGGCGACGACTTCCACTACGTCGGGCTGATCGGCGGCGCCGACGTGCCGGGCGCCCCGCAGCCGGCGCGCGACCCGGGCGCATCGCGCCAGCATTCCGATGCCCTGCTGGGAGCCTTCGCGGCCATCACGCCCATCGCTTCGGCCGCGATCCAGGCGTTGGATGCGGGCGACCCCGACCGGTACCTCGCGCTGCTCGCCCCGACGGAGCAGCTCAGCCGTCAGGTGTTCGCCGCGCCGACCGCGTTCTACAAGACGGGCGTCGCGTTCCTCGCCTGGCTCAACGGTCACCAGCCCGCGTTCCAGATGGTCGCCGGGCTGCACTCGGCACGGAGCCTTCCGCACCTGTCGCGCATCGTGGAGCTCGCGAACGCCGCGCACGCGCTCGAACAGCCCGAGCTCGCGGTGAGTCGCTGGCACGGCCTGCTCGCGCTGAACGGAGTGGACGCATGACCGTCGACCCGCGACTGTCGATCAACCAGGCGACGATCCGTCACGCCGACCTCGCCACGGCGCTCCGCGTGACGACCGACGCCGGGATCGGCGCCATCGGGCTCTGGCGCGAGCCCGTGCAGGAGGTGGGTCTCCGGACCGCCGCCGCGATGCTCGCCGACTCCGGACTCCGGTTCAGCACGCACTGCCGTGCCGGCTTCTTCACGATGCCGGAGGGCCCGGAGCGACGCGCGTCGCTCGCCGACAACCTCGTCGCGATCGAGGAGGCCGCGACCCTGGCGGCGGCCGGGGCCGCCGGGTCGACGCCGGTCCTGGTGCTCGTCGCGGGCGGGATCCCCGCGGGGTCCCGGGATCTCGCGGGGGCCCGCGAACGCGTTCGCGATGCGGTCGGTGAGCTCGCGCCGCACGCCGAGGCCGCCGGGGTGACCCTCGCGCTCGAGCCGCTGCATCCGATGTTCGCCTCCGACCGCTGCGTCGTGTCGACGCTCGGGCAGGCGCTCGACCTCGCGGCCGACTTCGCCCCCGAGGTCGTCGGCGTCACCGTCGACACGTTCCACATCTTCTGGGACCCGGACGTGCTCGCCTCGATCGCCCGCGCCGGTCGCGAGCGGCGCATCGCGACCTTCCAGGTCTGCGATTGGAAGACGCCGCTGCCCGCCGATGTGCTGCTCAGCCGCCACTATCCGGGTGACGGCGTGATCGACTTCGCCGCACTCACCCGTGCCGTGGCGGCGACGGGATACGACCGCGACATCGAGGTCGAGCTCTTCCACGCCGACATCTGGGCGGATGCGCCCGCCACAGTGGCCCGGCGCGTGGCCGAGAGCTTCGGCGCCGTGATCTCACCGAACCTGCGCCCGCCCGTAGACTCGCGGGCGTGAACGGCCCGCATCCGGCTCGACGAGCTCCGACGCTCGACGATGTCGCCCGCCGGGCGGGCGTATCGCTGGCGACCGCCTCGCGCGCGCTGAACGGTTCGACGCGGATCGTCGCGGACTCGTACCGGGACCGCGTGCTGGCCGCCGCGCACGAGTTGGGCTACGCGCCCAATCTTCTGGCCCAGGCGACCGCGCGGGGTTCTGCCCGCATCGTCTCGCTCGTCGTGGCCGACATCGCCGACCCGTACTTCGGTCAGATCGCCGCCGGGGTGACCGCGGCGGCTGCAGCCGAGGGGCTGCACGTCATGGTGGCCGTCGCCGGGCGAGACCCGCGGCAGGAGGAGGACCTTCTGCACGTGCTCCGCGGTCAGCGCCCTCGCGCCGTCATCCTCGCGGGGTCGCGGTTCGGATCGGAACCCGCACCGGGCCTGCGGCGCGAGGTCGAGGCGCTCACGGACGCCGGGTGCACGGTCGTGGCACTCGGGTCGGGCGATGTCGGGATGCGGGCGCTGCCCGTCGCGAACGAGGAGGGCGCGCGGCTGCTCGCGCGTGCGCTGCGTGCGCGGGGCTACGACCGCGCCGTCGTTCTCGGCGCCGCCGAGGGCCTGCGCACCTCCGATGACCGGGTGCGCGGCTTCGCGGCGGGATTCGTGCCGGGCGGCGGCGAGATCGACCTGCACCGCGGCGGGTTCACCCGTGACGACGGCGAGCGGATGATGCGCGCCGTGCTGGAGAGCGATCCGGCGCCCGGCACCGTCGTGTTCGGCGCCAACGACGTCGTCGCGATCGGTGCTGCGGCGGCCATCCGGGCGGCGGCCCGCGAGGTGGGGGCCGACCTGGGCGTCGCGGGTTTCGATGACATCCCAATGGCTCGCGACGTCACGCCGGGACTGACCACCGTCCGCATCCCGCTCGAAGACATCGGCGCGGCCGCGCTGCGCCTCGCCCTCGCGGAGGATTCGGCGCCGCCGTCGGCGGCTCCCGCCGAGGTCGTCCTGCGGGGCAGCACTCCGGACCGGCGATGATGCGGGTCGTCTTCGCCCCCGACAGCTTCAAGGGCTCGGTCTCGGCGGCGGCCGCCGCTCGTGCCCTCGCCGCCGGATGGCGGCAGGTCGATCCGGATGTCGACGCGGTGCTCCGGCCGATGGCGGATGGCGGCGAGGGCACCGCCGCGGCGTTCCTCGACGCGGTTCCCGGTGCGCGGCGCATCCCCGTCGTCGTGCCGGCTCCGGCTCCCGGTCTGCGGCCGGTGTCGACCTCGTGGGTGCTTCTGCCGCCGGACCCCGCGGCGCCCGGGGGGACGGCCGTCGTCGATCTCGCGTCGACGGCGGGGATCGAGCTCTTCGGTCGCGATCTCGACCCCTGGTCGGCGTCGTCGTTCGGGTTCGGGGTCGCGATCGCCGCGGCCCTCGATCACGGGGTGTCCCGGCTCGTGCTCGGCATCGGGTCGAGCGCGTCGACGGATGGCGGCGCCGGGGTGCTGGCCGCGCTCGGCGCGCGGATCGATGTGGGAACGGCCGACGCGGACTCTCCCGGCACCCGCGGTGCCGCGGGCCTGGGCGCGATCCGGGCGATCGACCTGACACCGGTGCGTGCCGCGCCGCCCGGTGGCGTCGTCGTGCTGACGGACGTGACGCATCCGCTGCTCGGCGAACGCGGCGCCGCGCACGTCTTCGGGCCGCAGAAGGGGTTCGCGCCTCAGGACCTGCCGGCCGTCGACGATGCGCTGCGGCGGTACGCGGCCCTGTTCGACCTCGATCCGCGAGCCCCGGGTGCGGGCGCCGCCGGGGGAGTGGGATTCGCTCTCGCGGCGTGGGGCGCGGAGCTCGTGCCGGGGGCGGCGGCGGTCGCCGACCTGATCGGCGTGGACGCGGCCGCTGCCTCTGCCGCATGGGTCGTCACGGGCGAGGGATCGTTCGATGCGCAGTCGGCCGCGGGGAAGGTGCCCGCGCTCATCGCCGCCCGGTCGGCGTCACCGGTCGCGCTCGTCGCCGGCCGGATCACTGCGGATGCCGACACATCGGCGTTCGCGGCGACGCTCTCGCTGAGCGCGATCGCGGGAAGCGCGGAGGAGGCCATGCGTCGCCCGGAGCACTGGCTGGCAGAGGCCGGGCGTCGTCTCGCACGTGCTGCGGTTCGGTAGCCTTCGGTGTGGGGACGCGTCGGTGCGGCGGCCCCTCACCCACCCCGAGGAGAAGTACATGTCGGTCGGATTGCTCGCCGTTGTCGATGACATCCTGACCGCCGCCCTCAAGGCGAGTGCGAAGACCGCGGGTGTCGTGATCGACGATGCCGCGGTGACGCCCCAGTACGTGCAGGGCATCACACCCGCACGCGAACTGCCGGTCGTCTGGAAGATCGCGCTGGGCAGCCTGGTCAACAAGTTCATCATCATCATCCCGATCGCCCTGCTGCTCACGGCGTTCGCGCCGTGGGTGCTGCCGTTCCTGCTCATCATCGGCGGCGGGTTCCTCTGCTTCGAGGGCGCCGAGAAGGTGCTCGAGTGGTTCGGGGTGCACCATGCGAAAGAGGACGACGGCCCGCGGGACGAGAACAAGCTCGTGTTCGGCGCCATCCGGACCGACCTGATTCTCAGCACCGAGATCATGCTGATCGCCCTCGCGAGCCTCGACGCGGACTTCGGCATCTGGATGACGCTCGGCGCGCTCCTCGTGATCGGTCTCGCGATGACGACCCTCGTCTACGGCGCGGTGGCGCTGCTCGTGAAGATCGACGACATCGGCCTCCGGTTCATGAAGAGCCCGTCCCGCCGCGTGCGCCGCGCCGGTGTGCGCGTGGTCGCGTCCATGCCGACCGTTTTCCGCGTGATCAGCATCATCGGCACCGTGGCGATGCTCTGGGTCGGCGGGCACCTCGTGATCGAGAACCTCTCCGAGACGTTCTGGCACGGTCCGCACGACGTCGTCCACACCGTGACGCACGCGATCGAGGTGGCCGGCCCGGTCATCGTCTGGATCGTGGAGACCGCGCTCTCGGCCGTCTTCGGTCTCGCGCTCGGTTTGGTGATCGTCGGGATCATCACCGGCATCACGCGCCTGGTGTCACGACCGAAGTCGGACGCCGCCGCGCACTGACCGGGCCGGCATCCGCTCATTTCTCCGCGGCGGAATACCCCGCATCCCGGAGCGCCCGCCGGATCTTCAGCACCAGGTCTTCGTCGATGTCCTTATGGCGCGGAGGCGACAGATGCAGAACCTGATCGCCGATCGTGACCTTCACCGTGCCGTTGTGCTCGTCGGTGACGTCGCCGACCTCGCGGAGGAGGGCGACGACGTCGTGCCACTCCAGGTTGTGCGAGGTCGGATGCTGCTCCAGGTGATAGAGCGTGTTGCGGTGGTTCTCGGTGAGTTCCTCGGCGGACATGATGCTCCTTTTTCGGGGGTCGTCGGTGTCTCCGGCACCCCTCGGCGTGCAGCCGAAGCTACCCAGCGAACGCGACTGCGCTCTTCGACGTGCGTCGAGAGATGCGGGCCGGCGCCCGTCTCCAGGCCACGGACGCGTGATTGGTCTGGGCCCCGCGCGCGAGCGGCACGGCAGACTGCCGGGATGAGCACCCCGGATGACGCCACCGACCGCGCCCACGAACTGGCGGTCCTTCGAGACGCGGACGAACGCGCACGCCGCTACATCGCGGGCATCGGCACGCGCCCGGTGTACCCGGATGCGACCGCGATCGCCGGGCTCGACGCGTTCCGCGAGCAGCTCCCGGAAGAGGGCCACGGTGCGGAGTCCACGATCGACCTGCTCGATCGGGTGGGGTCGGCGGCCGCGGTCGAGACGAACGGTCATCGCTACTACGGCTTCGTGATCGGCGCGACGCTGCCGGTCGCGGCCGCCGCAGACCGGCTCGCGCTCGCCTGGGACAACAGCGCCTCCTCGGCGACCGGCAGTCCCGCGCTCGCGGCCATCGAGGCCGTCGCGGGCGAGTGGATGCTCGACATCCTCGATCTTCCGCGGGAGAGCGCCGTCGGGTTCTCGACCAGCGCGGCGTCCGGAACCGTCGTGGCGCTCGCCGCCGCGCGGCGAACGGTCCTCGCCCGAGCGGGGTGGGACCTCGATCAGCGCGGACTCCATCAGGCGCCCCAGGTGCGCGTCGTCGCGAGCGAACTGACCCACGTCGTGGTGAAGAAGGCGCTTCGCGTGCTCGGATTCGGACTCGACTCCGTCACGTTCGCCTCGACCGATGACCTCGGGCGGATCGACCCGGAGCGGCTGCCGGAGATCGATGCCCGCACCATCCTGATCCTGCAGGCGGGCGAGGTGAACACGGGGGAGTTCGATCCCTTCGACCGGATCATGGATGCGGGCGGGGATGCGGCGGGCTGGGTGCATGTCGATGGCGCGTTCGGTCTCTGGGCACGCGCGACGGCGCACCGCGAACTGACCGCCGGTGTCGACCGCGCGGACTCGTGGACGGTCGACGGCCACAAGTGGTTGAACACGCCGTACGACTCGGCCGCGGTCATCGTGCGCGATCGTGAGGCGCTCGTGCACGCGATGCACGCGGGCGCGGAGTACTCCGCGGCGACCGCCGACGACCAGATGAACCGCACGCTCGAGTTCTCGCGGCGGGCGCGCGGGGTGACGATCTGGGCGGCGCTGCGCGGTCTCGGCCGGCGTGGTGTGGCCGCCCAGATCGAGCGGTCGGTGGCGCTGGCGCGGCAGGCGGCCGACGGTCTCCGGGCGAGCGGATACACGGTCCTGAACCGTCCCGTGCTGAATCAGGTGCTGGTGCGGGCGGAGAGCCCGGCCGCGACCGCCCGCATCCTCGCGGCCGCTCAGGCCAGCGGACGCACCTGGTTCGGCGGCACCGTCTGGCGGGGCGAACCCGCGTTCCGTATCTCGGTGTCGTCGTGGCGCACCGGCCCCGAAGACATCGCCGACCTCGTCGCGCTCCTCCGGGAGCTCCGCGAGGAGTGAGCGAGCGGATGCGGCGCGGTCAACGCGCGCGCATCACCGCATCACCGCATCCAGCGGTACTCGGTCTCGGGCCGTCCGGGGGTGCCGTGGCGGGCGTCGCGTTCGGCGCGGCCGATGCCGACCAGATGCTCGAGGTATCGGCGCACCGAGACGCGCGACATCCCGAGCCGTTCGGCCGCCTCCCGCGACGAGAACGGCCCGCCGTTGCGGAGCGCGGCGGCGACCCGGTCGAGGGTGGGGGCGGAGAGCCCCTTGGGGAGCGCCTCGGCCACGGTCGGTCGAAGCGCGCCGAAGAGCGCGTCGATCTCCGCCTGCGTGGCGGGCCCGGCGGCATCCGCCATCTTCTGCCGGTAGGCCGCGTACTGCACCATGCGGTCCTGGAATGTCGCGAAGGTGAACGGCTTGATGAGGTACTGGGCGACCCCGAGGGCCGCCGCCTGCCGCACGACCTCGGCGTCGCGCACGCCCGTGATCGCGATGATGTCGACGGTGACTCCGCGGGCCCGGATGTGGCGGGCGACGTCGAGGCCGTGCCCGTCGGGCATCGTCATGTCGAGCAGGATGAGGTCGATCGCCTCGGGCCCGCGCGCGTCGAGCACCGCGGAGACCGCGGCCCGCGCGCCCGCGCATTCGGCGACGACCGCGAAACCGTCGATGCGGGCCACGAAGTTCGCGTGCAGTTCGCGGGTGAGTCGTTCGTCGTCGACGATCAGCACCCCGATCACGCGGACTCCTCGGCCGGCAGGATGATCCGGAACGTCGTCGGGTGCGCGCTCAGTTCGAGCGAGCCGCCGGCCGCGTCGACGATCGCCCGCACGAGAGCGAGACCGACGCCGCGACCGTCGGCACCGGCGGGTTTCGTGCTGAACCCGTGCTCGAAGATGCGCTCGCGGAGCGCGGGCGGCACGCCGTCGCCGCTGTCGATGAACGTGAGGGCGATGCGCCCGTCCGGCGTCTGCGCCATCTCCACGCGCACCCACCGGGGTTCGGATCCGGATGCGGCCGCGTCGATCGCGTTGTCGACGAGGTTGCCCACGAGCGAGACCGCGTCCACCGCGCCGAGCGCCGTCCGCGGGATCGCCGGCTGCATCTCGACCGTCCAGTCGATGCCCCGCTCGGCGGCCTGCGCGGACTTGCCGAGCAGCAGCGCCGCAACGGTCGGGTCGCCCTCGCGCGCGACGACGTGATCGGCGAGGGCTTGGCTCGTCCGTGCGGTCTCGGTGAGCAGGTCGATCGCGTCGTCTCCTCGGCCGAGCTCGATCAACGCGACCGCCGTATGCATCCGGTTGGCGTGCTCGTGGCGTTGCGCGTGCAGCGCCTCGCCGAGGGTGCGCACCGATTCGTACGACGACACGGCGTCGCGCACGGCGCTCGCGGGCAGGTCGCCGGCGATGCGCCGGGTGAAGCGGCCCGCGATCCATGCGGCGCAGAGTCCCACGGCGGCCAGCGCGATGGCGATGACCACGACGAACGGCACCTGGCGGAGCACGCCCGCCCCCACGCTCCCGAGCGTGATGCCCGCCGAGACCAGGGCGACGACCCGGCCGTCCTGCTCGATCGGGACGACCGACCGGAGCGACGGACCGAGCGTGCCCTCCGCCTCCTCGGTGAGGGTCCGCCCTTCCCGGCCCGGTCCGATCGTGCCGATGTACGGCTTACCGATCTCGGCCGGATCGCGGTGCGTGAGCCGGATGCCCTCGGTCGTCATGATCGTCACGAAGTCGATCGGCGTCTCGGCCATGATGCGCTCCGCGATCGGTTGCAGCGACGCGGTGGCGTCGGCATCCGTGCCCGTCGTGACCGCCGACGCGACCTCGGGCATCTCCGCGATCGTGCGCGCGACGGCGAGGGTCAGCTGCTCGGCGGTGGAGCGCTCGGTCGTCTGCACCTGGAACGCGAGCACCGCGACGAGCAGCGCGGTGATCGCGAGCACCGACCCGACGAACGCGAAGAACACGCGGGATGCGGCGCTCTTCTGCCGCGGTGATACCGCCATGGGCGTCCTCACCTCGCTGTGACCAATACGACCGCAACCGGGGGGCAGCGGTATTCGTGGCCCACAGTACCGGGTGAGAGGTCACCCCGATGGTGCCCACGAGAACAACGAAGTTTCGACTCACCTGGAGGCAACCATGGCCCCGCGCCTGCCCAAGACCACCACGATCCCGCTCCCCAGCTTCTCGCTGCGCGGACGGATCGGCCGCTGGGAGAAGCACACCTGGTTGTACGTCGCCGTGATCGTCGCGGTCGTGCTCGGTGTGACCGTCGGCCTGATCTGGCCCGACTTCGCGAAGGGCCTCGAACCGGTCGGGAAAGGCTTCGTCTCGCTCATCAAGATGATGATCGCCCCCATCATCTTCTGCACGATCGTCGTCGGTGTCGGCTCGATCGCGAAGGCCGCGACGGTCGGCAAGATCGGTGGCCTCGCGCTCCTGTACTTCATGGTCATGACGACGTTCGCGCTCGCCATCGGGCTCGTCGTCGGCAACCTCATCCACCCGGGTGAGGGGCTGAACATGGCGAACTCGACGTACGACGCGACCACCACCGAGGCGAAGACGACGGAGGAGTTCATCCTCGGCATCATCCCGACGACGCTCTTCTCCGCCTTCACCGGCGAGAGCGTGCTGCAGGTGCTGCTCGTGGCCCTGCTCGTCGGTTTCGCGCTGCAGCAGATGGGTACGAAGGCCGAGCCCATCATGAACGCGGTGAAGAACCTGCAGGCGCTCGTGTTCCGCATCCTCGGCATGATCCTGTGGCTCGCCCCGATCGGTGCGTTCGGCGCCATCGCGGCCGTCGTCGGCAAGACCGGGTTCGCCGCGGTTGTGAGCCTCGGCGTGCTGATGATCGCGTTCTACATCACCTGCGCCGTGTTCATCTTCGGCATCCTCGGCACGATGCTCTACGCCGTCGCCCGCATCAACATCTTCCGCCTGATGAAGTACCTGGCCCGCGAGTACCTGCTGATCGTCGGTACGTCATCGTCGGAGTCCGCGCTGCCGCGGCTCATCGCGAAGATGGAACACCTCGGCGTCTCGAAGCCCGTCGTGGGCATCACGGTGCCCACCGGGTACTCGTTCAACCTCGACGGCACGGCGATCTACCTGACGATGGCGTCGCTGTTCATCGCGTCGGGAATGGGGATGCCGATGTCGATCCCCGAGCAGATCGGTCTGCTGCTGTTCATGGTGATCGCCTCGAAGGGCGCGGCCGGTGTTACCGGTGCGGGCCTTGCGACCCTCGCCGGCGGACTGCAGGCCTACCGCCCCGACTTGGTCGACGGCGTGGGCGTGATCGTCGGTATCGATCGCTTCATGTCGGAGGGGCGCGCGATCACGAACTTCACCGGCAACGCCGTCGCCACCGTTCTGATCGGCACCTGGACGAAGGAGTTCGACGCGGCGCAGGCCCGCCGGGTGTTCCGCGGCGAGTCGCCGTTCGACGAGGCCACGCTCAACGGCGACAGCCACGGCGGCGGGGCTGCGGTCGCTGCGCCGGAGGCCCCCGCATCCGCGACGCCCGCGCCGGTGCCCGTGTCTGTGCGCTGACGCCGCTGTCCGCGCTGACCCCGCGCTGACCCCGCGCTGACCCCGCCCCGTCCAGAGCCCCGGATGCGTCCCCCACCGCATCCGGGGCTCTCCCTTCGTCCGCGCGCTACTTTCCTGCTCGCGCGCCACAGATCGGAAGCGCGTCAGCAGGAAAATGGCGCGCGCCGAAGAGAGGAGAGGGACCCGCGGTCAGGGCTCGCCGGGGGCGAGGAGTCCGCTCTCGTAGGCGGCGATGACGAGCTGGGCGCGATCGTGCGCGTACAGCTTCGCCATGATGCGGCTCACGTGCGTCTTGGCCGTGTGGGGCGAGATCACGAGTTCCGCGGCGATGTCCTGGTTCGAGCGTCCGCGGGCGACGAGCAGGAGCACCTCGCGCTCGCGCGCGGTGAGGCTCTCGATCTCGGGCGCGAGCGCCCGGCTGGCGCGCTCGGCCGCGGCGGGCAGCACGTAACGCGTGATGAGGCTCCGCGTCGCGGTCGGCGACAGCAGGGCATCGCCGGCGTGCACGGCACGCACGGCGCGGACGATCTCTTCGGGTTCGGCGCCCTTCCCGATGAATCCGCTCGCGCCGGCGCGAAGGGCGGCGACGAGGTATTCGTCCTCCTCGAACGTGGTGAGGATGAGGACGCGGGTCTCGGCGAGGTCCGGGTCGGCGCAGATGGCGGATGTGGCCCCGATGCCGTCGAGTCCCGGCATCCGGATGTCCATGAGGACGACGTCGGGGCGCAGGCGCTGCGCGATCGTCACGGCCGCGTTGCCGTCGACCGCCTCGCCGAGCACCTCGAGATCGGGCTCGGACGAGAGGATGTCGGTCACCGCCTGCCGGATGA
Organism: Microbacterium sp. cx-55; assembly: GCF_021117345.1. Classification (NCBI taxonomy): domain Bacteria; kingdom Bacillati; phylum Actinomycetota; class Actinomycetes; order Micrococcales; family Microbacteriaceae; genus Microbacterium; species Microbacterium sp. cx-55. The sequence continues at coordinate 354,790 of NZ_CP088261.1, forward strand.
GCGACTGGTCGTCGACGACGAGCACGGTGGTCACGGTGTCTCCTCGGGGGCCGGCGGCTCGGGGGCGATCGGCAGCGTGGCGTGCACGCGCCAGCCGCCGGGCCCGGGGCCGATCTGCACGTCGCCGCGCACGGACGCGACGCGTTCACGGATGCCGAGGAGCCCGTGCCCGCGCGATCCCGGCCGGTCGAGATCGTCGGGCAGGGTGGCGCGGCTCGGGCCGGTCGGGTTCGTCACGACGATCGACACGGCATCCGCGCGCACGTCGACCAGCACGTGCGCGCGCCCTTCGACCCCGTGCTTGTGGGCGTTCGTCAGACTCTCCTGGATCACCCGGTACGCGACCCGTCCGACGGCTCCGCCCACGCGCGTGATGTCGCCCTCGATCCGGGTGTGCACGGTCAGGCCGACGCGGGCGAACTCGTTCGCGAGGTCGGCGAGCTGGTCGAGGTCGGGCTGCGGCACGCGCACGCCGTCCTGCCGTTCGTCGCCGCGGAGCACCTCCAGCAGGTTGCCGATCTCGCTGAGCACGGTGCGGGACGCGTGCCGGATGGTGCCGAGCGCCTCGCGAGCCCGCTCCGGCCGGCTCTCGAGGGTCGCCGAGGCGACGCCCGCGTTCAGGCTGATGACCGAGATCTGGTGGGCGACCGCATCGTGCAGGTCGCGGGCGATGCGCAGGCGCTCCTCCGCGACGCGGCGGCTGGCTTCCGCATCCCGGGTCTGTTCCGCGCGCTCCGCACGGTCGGTCATGGCCCGGATGTAGGCGCGCCGCGATCGGGTCGCATCTCCCGCCGCGGCGGCGAAGGCCATCGTGATCGCGAACTGGATGAGCCGCGCGTCGAACACGCTCCCGATCGCCGCCGGCAGGCTGAGCAGCAGCATCGCGAGCATCGCGCACACCAGCACGACACCGGTGCGCTGGCGGGACGGCGACCGGTTGGCCACGCCGAACATCGCGATGGCGCCCGCGATCGCGATCCCGGGTGACAGGGTGCCGGCGAAAGACGATGCGCCGAACAACGCGATCACGACCCCGAGCGCCGGCACGGGGCGACGGCGCCGGAACGGGAGCACGAGGGCCGGGGCGATGGCGAGAGCGATCGTCAACGGCGTCGTCGCGCGGAACCCCGCCTCCGGGAACGGGGCGAAGGCCGCGCCGATCACGATCACCGCGGCGAACACGTCGCCGACCCAGGCCGGGGGATGGGGGAACGGCGAGTGGCCGGGGCTCCGCCACTGGTCCGCCGCATCCGTCATGTGCACAGTCTGCCGGTGGTGGGCCGGCGGCGCCTCACCCGGGCGTGGCATCTGCGCGTACCGCGGGAGGAGTACGCGAGGTGTCCGCCGGGGGGTGACGCGCGAATGCCTCGGCCGACGGAGTCTGGAGATGTCCCGGAGAACCGGGGGCACCGGAGGAGGAAACCCATGACGCCGATCATCTCGGTCAAGGACGTACGCAGGTCGTACGGACGCGGCCAGAACCGCTTCGAGGCGCTCAAGGGGGTGAGTTTCGACATCTTCGAGGGCGAGAGCGTGGCGATCGTCGGAAAGAGCGGATCGGGGAAGTCCACGCTCATGCACGTGCTCGCCCTGCTCGATGCGCCCACATCCGGCTCGGTCGAGCTCGAGGGCGTCGACACCCGCACCCTGAAGGGGCGCCGCCTGAACCGCACCCGCAACAAGACATTCGGGTTCGTCTTCCAGCAGTTCTTCCTCACCGCGAACTCCTCAGTGCTCGAGAACGTCGTGCTGCCCATGAAGATCGCCGGCATCCGCCGCGGCGAACGCCGACGCCGGGCGATGGACGCTCTCGAACAGTTGGAACTCGCCGACAAGGCGAAGAACAAAGCCCTGAACCTCTCGGGCGGACAGAAGCAGCGCACGGTCATCGCCCGCGCCCTCGTCAACAACCCGCGCATCATCTTCGCCGACGAACCCACCGGCAACCTCGACTCGAACACGGGCGCCGTGGTCGAGGACATCCTCTTCTCGCTGAACCGCGAGAGCGGCATCACCCTCATCGTCGTGACCCACGACGAAGAGCTCGCGGCCCGCTGCGACCGCCGCATCCTGATCCGAGACGGCCTCCTGGTCGACGAGACGACGGCGGTGGCCGCATGAGAACCATCGACCTGATCGGTACCGCCGTCGCCAACACCTTCCGCTCGAAGACGCGGACGATCCTCACGATCCTCGCCATCTTCGTGGGCGCGTTCACCCTGACCCTCACGAACGGGCTCGGAACGGGCATCAACAACTACATCGACGACACCGTCTCGGGGGTCGGAGCCTCCGACACGATGACGGTGACCAAGACCGCGGATGCGGCATCCGGAATCGGGTCCGCGAGCGCGGGGCCGACCGAGTACGACCCCGAGTCCATCTCGAGCGGGCAGAACGGCCCCCCGGGAGCCACGGTCGTCGCGCTCCAGCCCGCCGACCTCGACGCCCTCGCCCAGATCGACGGCGTGCTCGACGTACAGGCGGTGAAGTCGGTCTCGGCCGACTACATCCAGGCCGGCGGCGGTACCAAGTACGTGATCGGTGTCGGCGGTCTCGTCGGCGGGCAGACCGTGACGCTGCTCGCCGGCAGCGAGCCGTCCGGCGACACGAGCGATCTGCAGCTCGCGCTGCCGACGTCGTACGTCGAACCCCTCGGGTTCGCGAGCGATGCGGATGCGGTGGGCCAGACGGTGTCGATCGCCGTGACCGACGCCCAGCGCACGCAGCACGTCATCGAGGCCACGATCACGGGGGTGGCGGAGGAGAGCATCGCTTCGCCGACCGGGGCGTCGCTGACCGCGAACACCGCCCTGACAGACGAGCTCTACGAGACCCAGAACATCGGGGTACCGGCCGACCAGGTCGAACGGTACGCTCAGGCCACCGTCTGGTTCGCCCCCGATGCCACCGAGGCGCAGATCAGCGACCTGAAGACGGCGCTCTCGGATGCGGGGTACACGGGCACGACCGTCGCCGACCAGCTCGGCACGATCAAGACCGTGATCGACGGGATCGTTCTCGTGCTGAACGCCTTCGCCGTCATCGCCCTGCTCGCCGCGAGCTTCGGCATCGTGAACACGCTGCTGATGTCGGTGCAGGAACGCACCCGCGAGATCGGCCTCATGAAGGCGATGGGGATGGGCAGCGGCAAGGTGTTCGGGCTGTTCAGCCTGGAGGCCGCCTTCATCGGCTTCCTCGGGAGCGCGCTCGGCGCGCTCGGCGCCATCATCGTCGGAAGCGGGGTGAGCGCAGCCCTCTCGGGATCCCTCCTCGCGGACCTGCCCGGCCTCGAACTCATCGCGTTCGACCCGGTGTCGATCCTCGCGGTGATCCTCGTCGTGATGGTGATCGCGTTCCTCGCCGGCACCCTCCCCGCGGCACGTGCCGCTCAGGCGGACCCGGTGGAGTCGCTGCGCTACGAGTGAGGCATTGATCTGTGCGGGGCCGTCCGTTCGGGCGGCCCCGCGCAGAATTGACGCTGGTCGGGTTCGGGGTGAAGATGGCCCGGGAAGAGGGGAAGTCGGAGATGTCGAGACGCACCCGTCCGATCGAGCGAACGATGCCGGATGCAGCCCCCGACTTCACCGGCTTCTGGCATCGCGCCAGCGCGCGGGTCGGGCTGATGTTCACGATCTTCGCCGCGGTGACGATCGCGACGGGTTTGCTGGGCTCGTGGGCCTTCGCCCCCGCGATCGGGTGGATCGCCGGTGCCAGCACCCTGACGACCTGGATCTGGGTGACAGTCGTGCGCCTCGGCCCCGACGACACGGCCTCGCACGCGACCCGCGAGGACCCGAGCCAGCCGATGGCGCAGGGGCTGTTGATCGCGGCGAGCCTGGCGAGCGTCGGCGCGATCGCGCTCCTGCTGATCGAATCGGGACGCGTGCAGGGCGGCGGTGCGCGCCTCGCGCTCGCGGGGGCGGCGCTGGCGACCGTGGCCGCATCCTGGATCCTCGTGCACGTGCTGTTCACGCTGCGCTACGCCGGCATCTACTACCGCTCGGGTGGCACGGGGATCGACTTCAACCAGGCGGGTCGCCCGGAGTACCACGACTTCGCCTATCTCGCCTTCACCCTCGGCATGACGTACCAGGTGTCCGACACCGGCATCACGAGCACGCCGATGCGTCGCGAGGTGTTGCGCCACGCGTTGCTGTCGTTCCTCTTCGGGGTGATCGTGCTGGCCGCGGCCATCAACCTCGTCGTCGCGCTCGCCGCTCGTTGAGCCCGTCGGAGCGGGGCCCGGCGCGAGGTAATCTCGTCGATGGGCCGCACGGAACGCGTGACCCACGCAGCCGAACAGGAGACGAATGAGCAGGGTGAGCCCGCCGTATTCCATCGACGTGGTCATCCCCTGGCGGCCCGCCCCGTCGCGGCTCGAACCGTTCCAGCGCGTGTGGGACTGGTACGCCGCGAACCTGCCCGACGCGCGCCTGCGCACGATCGACACGGCAGACGACGTGTTCGTGCTCGCCGCCTGCCGCAACGAGGCCGTTCGCACGGCCGCGGACGACGCCGTCGTGGTGCTCTCGGATGCCGACACCCTGCCGGAGATCGAGCCGCTCCGCCGCGCGATCGAGTCGGCGCGGACGAGCGGACTCGTGCACCTGCCCTACACGGAGTACCGCTGGTTGGGCGGTGCGGGCACGGCCCAATACGCGAGCGGCACTCCGCTCGAGGCGTGCGAGTACGAGCAGCTCGTGCGGGGCGCCTGCTCGGGGGTCTACGTGACGACGCCGTCGGCCTGGTGGGCGCACGGCGGACAGGACGAGGGGTTCCGCGGATGGGGCTTCGAAGACGCCGCCTGGTACCTGGCGCACGAGACGCTCCTGGGCGAGCCGCCGCGGCGCCACGAAGGCCGCGTATACGCCATGCATCACGCCCCGGAGACGCGGGCGGGCGCCGGTTACGACGCGAACGCCGCGCGGATGGAGCGCTACCGCGCCGTGCAGGGCGACCCGGTCGCGATGCGGGAACTGCTGGCGGTCAGCGCGCGCTGAGCGCCGCGTAGGCGCGCGCCGGACCCGGCTCGCGACGCTCGGCCGCACGGATCTCCGCGAGGACCTCGCGCGTGGCCGCCGGAGCGTCCAGCTGGGTCGCGAGGGCGGTGACGAGGTCGTCGACGGTGGCGGTGTTCGGGGCCAGGGCGACGCCGACCCCGGTGCGCTCGAGCGCGGCGGCGCCGGCGAACTGGTCGGTCGAGAACGGCAGCACCACGAGCGGTACCCCCTGCGCGGTGGCCTCGGTCACGGAGTTGTTGCCGCCGTGGGTGACGGCGACGGCGGCCGACTGCAGCAGTCGCACCTGGGGGAGGAAGTCGCGCACGAGCCACGTGTCCGGGATATCTCCAAGAGCGGCGGGGTCGGTGGCGCCGGTCGCGATCGCCGCGCGGACGCCGAGTCGACGGAGCGCGTCGGCGACGCGGGCGAGCACGTCGCCTCGCACGGAGAGGAAGCTGCCGAAGCTCACGTAGACGAAGGGTGCGTCGTCGTCGAGCCATGCCGCGACGTCGGTCGGAACGGCCTCGCCGCGCAGGGTCGACCCGAGGAACACGCGGGGCGGCAGCATCCGTCCGTCTCCGGCGGCGAGCGGCTCAGGGTAGTTGTAGAGCACCGTCTCCCCGTGCACCGCGAACGCGTCGGCAACGGGCGTCGCCGTCGGGTCGAGCTGCGCCGCCGCGCTGTTCCACTGCGCGGTGAATCCCGTCGACACCCGCTCGCACAGTTCCCGGAGGGCGGCCACGCGTTCGGGTTCGGGTGTGAACGCGGCGGGCCAGAACGGCGGGCAGCCGTAGCGCTCGTCGCCGACGGGCAGCGCGGTCGGGTGCCCCAGCACGACGTCGCCGTACGGGATCCCGGCGGTGTGCAGCGCCATCCGCGCGCTGAAGGCCAGGTGGTCGACGAGGATCGCGTCGGGGGCGACCTCCTCGATGATGCGCAGGGTCTGGCGGGCGCGGTCGACGGGCTCCCACATGAGGTCGGTGAGGCGCTCGGTGGCCTGGTACGTCAGCGTCTCGACCATGCCCTCACGGGTGGCGGCGAAGAAGCCGGCGAGGGATGCGGCCTCCTCGGCCTGCTGCTGCTCGGTGCGCATGACGCCCGCGTTGGCCCCGCGGCCGAGCGACAGGTCGATGCGGCGGAACCCCGCCTCGGTGACGATCGGCGCCGTCGCCGGCCCCGTCGCGACGACGACCTCGTGCCCCGCATCGCGCCAGGCTCCCGCGAGGGTGACGAGCGGAAGCAAGTGCGAGGCGTAGTCCGGGCTGATGACGAGCAGCGTCACGAGGGCAGCACCGCCAGCTGCTGCAGGTGCGCATCGCGCGCCGCGACGCCGGCGTAGACGGGGGCGAGCGTTGCCGCCATGCCCTGGATCGTGAAACGGTCCGAGACCATCGCGTGCGCGCGCTCGGCGACCTCGGGGCCGCCGGTCGCGGCGCGTTCGAGTGCCGCATCGATCGCGCCGACCATACGGGCGCGGTCCCAGGTCGCGACGAGAAAGCCGGTGTCGCCGTGCTCGACGTAGGTGGCCGGGCCGCCGGCATCCGGGGCGACGACCACGAGACCGGTCGCCATGGCCTCGAGGAGGGCGATGCCGAACTCCTCCTTGAGGCTCGAGCACACGTACACGCCACCGGGCGCCGCGAGCCCCGGTACCCCGAACCGCGCCGCGGCGAGCCAGGTCGCGGCGGTCGCGTTCGCTTGGTGCCCGGGCAGCAGAAGCCCGCGCGCGAGGCGGTCGGTGGGAGGAACTTCGGCGTCGATGAGGCCGATCTGCTCCTGCTCGTCGGCGGACGGATGCTGCAGGTCGCCGCCGATGATCAGCAGGTTCGCGCGATCGGCGAGCGGGGAACCCGCCCACGCGGAGACGAGCGAGGCCATGCCCTTGACCCGGTGAAGGCGTCCGACCGAGACGAGGAGCGGCAGGCCGCGACGCTGCTCGGGGAGCGACGCGAGCAGGCTCACGAGGCCGTCGAGTTCCGCCGGAGCGTCGGCGCCGCGGTGCAGGTGCGCCGCCATCGCGTCGACGGCCGTGTCGACGACGCCGATGTCGACACCCTCCGCGACGACGGTGTGGCGCTCGGCGTGCGTCTCGATGTCGACGCCGACGAGGCGCTTCATGTCGTCGACGAGGGTCGGGCGGGGGAAGAGGACGGTGTGCTCCGAGCTCGCGGCGAGGGACTGCACGAGGCGCGCGCGGAACCAGTAGTGCTCGCGCAGGTCGGCGTCGCCGAAGTTCTGCCGGCTGAGCTGCCCCGCGTTCTCGAGCGAGGTGATGACGGAGTGCGGGTCGGGGGCCAGCGTGAACACGGTCGGGATGCCGAGTTCGCGGGCGACGTCGGCCGCGGCGAGGCTGCCGACATCCGCCATCCGGAGGTGCAGCACGTCGATGCGTCCGGCGGCGCGCAGGGCCCGGCGGATGCCCCGTCGCGCGGTGACGCGCAGCGGCCACGCCGCCGACGACGGCACGGGCTCGGCGGCGAGCGGAACGCGGCCGAACACGTGGCCGGCGGCCCGGGTGCTCACATCGAGCAGGTCGGCGGCCGCATCCTCGACGCTTCCCCGCGCGAGGGTGACGGTGCGGGTGACCGCGTGCGAGGACTCGGTGACGAGCGCGTCGCCCAAGCGCACGAGGAGGGTGGCGATGCCGCCGTTGTCGCCGGCGCCCGCGGCGCTCAACTGCGGGTCGAGGTCGGCGTGCAGGAACAGCTGTGCGATCGTGAGCGGCGCGCCCGACGCGTCCCGGTCGGGGACGCGCGTCGCGTCGAGGTCGATGAGCGAGAGCCGGGCGAGGGCGCCGATCCGGTCGCCCTCCGCCACGATGCTCTCGAGCGCCGTCTCGACGCCGTCCGCGGGGCCGCGCTGGCCGAGCGCGGCGATCGCCGCCTCTCGCACGATCGCGGGCTCGGCGGTGTCGGTGGCGACGGCGAGGAGGGGGCGGGTGGCGATCGACTGGCGCACCAGACCGAGCGTCTCGACGAGGCGGGAGCGCGGTCCGGGTTCGGATGCTGACAGGAGCGCGGCTTCGAGCGCGACGGCGAGCAGCTCACCCGCCGAGACCGACCAGGTCTCGAGCGTGCGCTGCGCCAGCATCCCGGAGAATCCGCCCGCGATAACCATCGCGATGAGCCGGCCCATCGCGTCGGTGCGTGGCAGGGTCTGCACGAGCGCCCACGCGGCGTGCTCGCGCACGAACGCGCGACGGTCCGACAGCAGGGAGACGAGCACGCGGGAGGCCTGCTCGTCGGGCATCTCCGCGAGGGCGTGCACGGCGGCGATCGTGACGACGTCGTCGCCGCTCGACAGAGCCGCGATCAGATGGCGCAGCGAGCGCAGGCCCGGCTCGCGCCCGGCCTCGAATGCCAGCTCGTCCGCACGCCGCAATGCGTCGACGATGGTCGGCGCCTGCGCGACCGCATCCGATGATGTTTGGATCCCCACGGTGACTCCCTCTTCCGGCGATGATCGTACGCCAGCGAACTATCCGTACGGCTAGCGTTGATGCGGCGTATCGCTCCCCACTACCCTCTGGAGGCTTCCCGGTGACCGTGCTTGCCATCGGAGATATCGGCGTGCTGAACGGCATGTTCCACGTCGGCGACGAAGCCATGTTCGACGCGGCCGAGCGGGAGCTCCGCCGGCGCGGTCTCGCGGTCGTCGGAGTGTCGTCCGCGACGGCCGAATCGACCGCGCGGTACGGCATCCCGACGGTCGCACGCCTCGGCTTCGCGGGCCTCGACCGGCCCGCCGCGCGGGAGCGCGCGCGGCTGCTCGTGGATGCGGCATCCGGCACCCGCGCGCTGCCCGCGGGCGACGACGCGCACGCGGTGCTCGCGGCGCTCGACGATGCCACCGGCGTGCTGCACACCGGCGGCGGCAACCTCGCGACGCGCTGGCCCGTGCATATCTACGAGCGCACGACGCTCACCGCGATGGCCGCCGCGCGCGGCATCCCGGTCGTCTTCAGTGGGCAGACGTTCGGCCCCGATCTCGACGAGGAGGACGAGGGCCTGCTGCGGGAGGCGCTCGCGACCGCCGCGCTCGTGGGTGTGCGCGAACCGACCACGGAGGCGCTCGTGCGCTCCTGGGGCACGGACGTGCGCGCCGAGGTCGACGACGCGTCGTTCCTCGACGACCTCCTCGGCACGGATGCGGCGGCCCCCGCCGACGCGCCCGGCGTGCTCGTGAGCCTGTCGGGCTGGTACGCGGGTCGCGACCGTGACGAGGTCGAGCGCGGCATCGCCCAGATCGTCGACGACGCGGCGGCGATCGTTGGCGGACCGGTCGTCTTCCACGCGCACTTCGGGCCCGACGACCCCGCGGCGCCGCCCGCCGGAGACGGGCTCGTGCACGAGCGGGTGCGCGCCGCGATGGCAACGCCGAGTGTCGTGGTGCCCACGGGCGACACGGCTTCGTCGGTGGCCCTCGCCCGTTCGGCGCGCCTGCTGATCTCGTCGCGGTACCACCCGGTGGTGTTCGCGGCGCCGGCCGGTGTGCCGGTGCTTGCCCTCGCAGCCGACGCGTACACGAGCGTGAAGCTCGGCGGGGCGCTCGGGCACTGGGGGCAGGGCGCCCCAGCGGACCTCGGCGACCCGGTGTCTGCCCGCGTCCGCCTGCGTGAGATCGTGGCGGAGTCGGATGCGGTCCGCGCCGCGGCGGCCGCGCGGCATCCGGCGCACCGGGCCCGCACGAACCTGTGGTGGGACGACGTCGCCGACGTCCTCGGCGGCTGAGTTCATGGGCTGAGTTCACGGGCCCGGCCGGACGCAGAATCGCCCGACGACCGCACGGTCGACCGTGCGCCCGTCGGGCGATTCCTTGTGACCGAGGCCTCCTCGGGACGCACCTTCCCCCGTGCGCAATCGGATGGTCCTCGACGCGGAGCGCGCCCGATGACCGCAGGGCCCCCACCGTGCGCTCTTCGGGCGGTCCGCCGTGTGGCGGTCCGGTATTACTTGAAGGCGTCCTTGACGTCTTCGCCGGCCTTCTTGACGTCGGCCTTGGCCTGGTCAGCCTGGCCTTCCGCCTCGAGCTTCTCGTTGCCGGTGACCTTGCCGATGGTCTCCTTCGCCTTGCCGACGGCTTCTTCGGCGGCGTTCTTGATCTTGTCGTCCAGGCCCATGATGGGCTCCTTTCTCATTGGGGATGGATCACGCCGGTGGCGTGATCACGTCAGGTGGCGGCTGTCTGCCGCGAGTTTGGCGCGGATACCGGAGTGCAGCGACACGTAGGTGCGCGTCGTCTGCCCGATCAGCGCGTGCAGGTTGGCGGTGAGGATGCTGACCTCGTCGACGAGCTCGCGGGGCGACGCGGTCTGGCGAGGGGTGATCGAGATGCGCAGCACCGGGTCATCTCCGAACACGTCGGCCGTCACACGGGCCGACAGCACATCGGGACGGTTATCGAGCGCGGTGGTGACCGCATCCGACGCGAATGCTTCTCGTACGACGATCCGACCGAGGCCGGTGTCGTCGGCGGGGATCCGCAGCACGGTGCGGCCGCGGCCGCGGATGAGGCGCGCGATCGCCCAGATCAGTAGAGCGATCAGCACGGCGGCGACCGCGATGGCACCGATCGCGACCCAGGATGCGGGTCCGTCGCCGATGCGCGATGCGTCCGCGAACGACACGAGGCCGTCGCGTCCGGCGCCGAGGGTGTCGGTCCAGATCGTTGCGGCCGCCGGCCACACGAGGGCGGTGATCGTTGCGGCCCCGGCCGCGAAGAAGACGAGACCGATGACCAGAGTCAGGATGCGGTTCAGCGCACGGTTCGTGTGATTCATCGTTCGTCTCCTTGGATGCGGCCGCGCCGCACGACGAGCTTCGGTGCCGGGTGGAGTGCGTAGGCGGCGAGTTCGCGCTCACCGATCTCGCGGACGGCGTCTAGCGGGAGCGGCACCCCGGCGTCGGGGCGCACGGTCACGTCGACGCTGCGGTGGCCGACGCCGACGGTCAGCCGGTCGCGGTCGATGCCCGCTTCGCTGCTGATGCGGTGTGCGAGTCCCGAGGCCAGCACGCCGTTGTCGACGAGGACGCCCGCCTCTCCCTCGACCGTCATGGCGTGCTTCGCCAGACGTCCGGGAGCCAGCGCGAGGAAGACGAGTACCGCGCCGATGATCGCGACGACGGCGGCGATCGCGATCACGATGGCGTTCGCCCCCTGCTCCGGCAGGGTCGCGGCCTGCTGGAGGAGAGCGCCCGGTCCGATGAGGAGCGGGGCGGCGCCGACGAGGAAGAGCACGGCCTCGACGGCGAGGTATCCGGCCACGATCACGACGATCAGGGCCGAGACGACCATGGCCGTCGTGCGCGGAGAGTGCGACTCGCGCCGCAGAACCCGACGCAGCGTCCGGTCCGTCGTCAGAGTGTCGTTCGCGCTCATCGGACTCTCTTCTCCTTCTGGACGGTGGCGCCGGTGACGACCACGTCGACACGCGACACGGTGCGTCCGGCGATTTCTGCGACGCGCTCATGGATGGAGCGCTGGATGACCCGGACGCGTTCGAGCAGGTCGGAACCTGCGGCGATAGCGGCCGAGTCGGTGAGACTCGGCACGGGCAGGGGCGCTTCGATGCGAAGCGCCAGCCCGCCGCCGGTCGTGCCCACGGTGACTTTGACTTCTCGCCGAGCGACGCCGATCGCCACCGCCGCCGTGTGCGCACACACCGCGTGGATCGCCCGATCGGCGACGACCGTGCGGCCGGGCAGAACGGTGGAGTCCGGGGTGACGCCGGGGTCGGTGTGACCCCGGACTCCGACGGTCGCAGGCGCACTCATGATGTGCGGCGTCCCGAGAAGACACTCGCCAGGGCACGGAGGTCCAGCTGGCCCGAGACGACGCGTCCGATGAGGGCGCCCACGGCGATGAACACGGCGGTGAGGAAGAAGCCCCAGAAGCCGAAGAGCAGTGCCGCAGCAGCGAGGATGGCGCCGAAAGCGGCGCCTACGACCGTGGCGTTCATGCGACGCGCGCGTCCGACTCGTCGTCGGAGTCGTCGCCGGGCAGGTGCACGTCGTTGACGCTCACGTTGACCTCGACGACCTCGAGACCGACGAGGCGGGAGATGGCGTTCGCCACGGCGGAGCGCACGTTGTTCGCGACCTCCTGGATGGGGGTCGGGTACTCGACGACGATCGTGAGGTCCGCGGCGGCCTGCGTCTCGCCGACCTCGACCTTGACGCCCTGACCGAGGTCGGTGGCGTTGATCGCGTCGCGGATGGCGCCGAGCGCACGGGTTCCGCCGCCGCCGAGCGCGTACACGCCGGCGACCTCGCGAGCAGCGATGCCGGCGACCTTCGCGACGACGCCGTCGGCGATCGTGGTGCGGCCGGCTGCGGTCACCTCGGAGGTGCCGAACGACGCGGCCGGGTTGCGGTCGACGCGAGCGCCGGTCGTGGGGGTGGTGGTCTTGTCGTCAGTGGCCATGATCTTGTTCTCCCTTTATCTCGTGAAATGAGATCCGGCAAGCGTTCGGGTCCGAATCAACACCGGGCGTTACTTTCGCCCTACAGATACGAGGCGGGGACGCGTCGGATCGTCACAAAAAAGTTCCGACGAATATTCAGGGGTATCCATGGAGGATCCCGATCGGCCCGAGATGCCGCTCGCGGAGGTGCCCGACCAGATCCTGGTCGAGCGCGCGATCGACGGTGACACGGTCGCGTTCCGCGAGATCGTGCGGCGCCACAGCGGCCTGATGCGCGCCTACGTGACGCGCATGCTGTCGTCGGCGACGGACGCGGACGACGTCGTGCAGGACGCGTTCGTCGTGGCCTGGCGTCAACTGCCGTCGCTGCGGGACGGTGCGGCCGTGCGCGCCTGGCTCATGCGGATCGCGAGCCGCGAGGCGTACGCCGTGATCCGCCGCCGCGGGCGCGAGGAGCCGATCGAGGACCGGGACTTCTCCACACCCGTCGACACCCGTCCCGAGCACGTCGCCATCCGGAACGCTAGACTCGCCGCACTCTCCGACGCTCTGGACATGCTTCCGGACGCTCAGCGCCGCGCATGGCTGCTGCGTGAGTCGGTCGGTCTCGGGTATGCCGAGATCGCCGCGGAGATGGACCTTCCCGTGAGTACCGTGCGGGGAAACCTTGCACGGGCACGCGCCAGCATCATGATCCGGATGGAGGAGTGGCGATGAACGCATCCTCCGACCGCGCCGACATCCTCGACTGCGGCAAGAGCATCGAAGAGCTGAGCCTCTATCTCGAGTCGGGGCGCACGCCGCCGGATCCCTCGATCGACGAGTGCCCGGAGTGCTTGAACGCGCTGGATTCGCTCGAACGGGTGAGCGGGCTGTCCCGCGAACTGCTGGAGTCGGATGCGGCGCAGCTGCCGGAGCCATCGAGTACCTGGATCGCCGGCATCATGGACATCGTGTCGGCGGAGCTGCGCGCGGGACGCGAGTTGCCGATCCGTCATCCGGATCCGAAGGTGCGGATCACCGTCACCGAGGGTGCCGTCCGCGGACTGCTTCGTTCGGTGGCCGATGACGTCGCCGGGGTATACGTCGGGCGCACGGAGATCGTCGGCGATGCGGAGACGCTGGGGGCTCCGGTCGCGATCGCGCTGACCGCATCCGTCGCCTGGGGCGTCGATGTCGGGATGGTGCTGGATCGTCTGCGGCGCGAGACGTTCGATGCGCTGCAGCGCCACACGGATCTGAACGTGACGGGCGTCGACGTGACCGTCGAGGACGTGCACGGGTGGGAACTGCGGAAGGACGACCGATGACGCTCATGGACCCCCTCGACCCGGATGCGGGAGCGCTGGTCGGCATCGCGCCCGTCGTTCCCGTGCACGAGGCCCCGGAGAACGCCCTGGCCCTCACGGTCGACGGCGTCACCGAGGTCTTCCGCCCGCGGATCCTGTCGACGATCTCGGCGATGGCGACCGAGGCGAAGGTGCTGGTCGGCGCCGCACCCGCCGAGGAGCGGATCGACGTGCGGATCGGCGTGCACGCGGCCACGCGCGGGGCGGCCGCCGCGCGCGAGGTGGCCGACGTGCTGCTCGACGGGTTTCCGGCGGCGACCCGCATCGAGGTTCAGATCGCCCGCATCCGCTGAGGAAGCTCTGCGGTTTGCGAGGTTCGGGCCGGACCGGTTCGTCAGATCTGCGAGCGCTGCGTCAGAACCGCGAGCGTGGCGTCAGAACGGTGCGGATGACGCGAGATCCGCGGGGCCGACGCGGAAGAACGGCATCGGGCGTTCGGGAGGCACGACGTAGCGCCGCCCTGCGGGAGATGTCCATTCGAGCGCGCCACCGCTTCCGCGTATCTGCGTGATCGTCCACCCGCCGTGATGCTTCACGGTGTGATGGCCCTCGCAGAGGGGAGCGAGATTCGCCAGAGAGGTGATGCCGCCCTCGACCCAGGGGATCGAATGATCGATCTGACATCGTGCGGAGGGCATTCCGCATCCGGGTGCCATGCAGCGACCCGCGCGCCAGGTCACCACGTCGCGCAGGGATTTCGGCGGGCGGTACCGGTCTCGTCCGACGGAGAGGACGACGCCGGTCTCGGGGTGGGTGAGAACTCGCATCCAGTCGGCGGACCCTCCGCACAGCTCCCGGGCCGTCTCGATCGGGATGGGGCCGACGCCCTCGACGACGGCGGGACCTTCGGGAGAGACGCCGTTCTCGGCGAGCAGCGTGAGCGCGGGCACGGTGACCGTGACGGTCGCGCGGATTCCGCGCACATCGGCGGAGTGCACGTCGGCCGTGCCGTCGATCAACAGGTCGCCGAGGGCGTCGGCGCGAAGCTGATCGAGCGTGCGGGTTTCGTCTTCCGACGCGCGGAGCGCCGTGGCCATCGCGGTCAGACGGCCGTGGGCTGCGCGGGCTTCGACCGCGGGGATGAGCGCCATCAGCCACGCCATCCCGTCTTCGGCCGATTCGACGACGACCCGCCGGCCGGTCACGGCGCGCGCTCGGCGCTCGGACAGGGTGTCGGCCCGCATCCGTTCGACGAGCGCGCGCAGCTGCCGCCGGAAGGTTCCGACGGGCTGCGTTTCGGCGAGTTCGAGCGCTCGGGGAAGGATGCGGTCGCGCAGCGCGGGCTCGAGGGGATCGAGCGCGTCGACCAGGACATCGGCGTGACGTTCGGTGATCGCGGCGGACGCCAGCGCGCGGAGAGCGGCCGGATACCTCTCGAGAAGGGCCACGGCCTGATCGATCACGCGGCTCGCCGCCGCCTCGGTGATCCGCATCGCGCACGCGAGCTCGAGCCGGAGCGACCGCTCGGCCATCTCGCGACTCATGCGGTCGGTCCGCTCCGCGGCACGGAGCACCTCGTGCCGCCACCCGTACACGCGCTCGCAGCGCTGCGCGGCCATGATCGCCATCATGCCGGTGACTTCGAGCACGCCCTCGAGCGGATCGGGTGCCGGCGGCGCCCAGTCGTCACGACCGCTCAGGTAGTCGTCTTCGCGCACGAACTCGTCGGGATCCGCGCCCCACGCGGCATCCGTCTCGTTCGAGCTGTCGAAGAACATACTCGAACACTACGAGGGGGTTCCGACATCGCCCCGGGGCGTCGAACGCCGCTATCGCGAGCCCTTGCCGCCGTGCGCGCACCCTCGCCGCGTGCCTACGCGGCGCACTCCTGCGACAGCTCGGTGAGAATCCACCCGGTGCCCGAACGCGTCATGACCACCGTGCCGCAGTCCCCCGACTCGAGGTAGGTCACGAAGAGGGTGGCGTCCGTGTCGGTCTCCTGCTGCACCTCGATGTCGACGTCGGCGCTCTGCCCCGCCGCACGGTAGAGCTCCGCGGTCGCGGTGATCATCTCCTCGCAGCTCTGCACGGTGAAGGGCCCGCTGGCGTTGAGCTCGGCCACCATGCGCGCCGCGAGTTCAGGCGTCAGCTGGGCGCACGCGGCGGCAGCATCCGGAACCCGGGAGGTCGCCACCCACGCGCGAAATGCGTCGGCCGCCGAGACGGGCTCGGCGTCGGGCGATTCGGCGGGCTCCGACGCCGGCGAAGAAGCCGCCGCAGACGCGGTCGTCGGCGGCGCGACCGGGGAGGCGGATGCGGAATCCACCGGAGCAGACGTGCACGCACTCAGGGCCACGGCCGCCATCGCCGCGACCATCCAGATACCGATCGACCGTCTCCGCCCCTGTTTCACCCGGCCTTTTTACCAGAACCGGCGGGGCACCGCACGGGGCACGGGCGACTGTCGCCACGGCCCCGCGACCGCGTCCGGGCACCCGGAGGCACCCGGATGCGGGCGGGCCTCAGGACTCCGCGTCGACCGCGGGCGGGGTCACCTGGATCGCGGCGACGCGACGCCGGTCCATCTCGGTGACCCGCAGAACGAGTCCGTCCACATCCACGACATCGCCCACCACGGCCAGGCGGCCGAGGCGCTCGACGATGAAGCCGGCGACGGTGTCGGACGCCCCACGGGGGAGCGTGAACCCGGTCGCTTCCTGGAAGTCCTGCAGGTTCAGGCGACCGTCGACCACGCCACCGGCTTCCGCCAGGTCGCTCGGGACGCCCTCGGTGTCGTACTCGTCGTAGATCTCGCCGACGACTTCCTCGACGAGGTCCTCGAGGGTGACGATGCCATCGGTTCCGCCGTACTCATCGACGACGACCGCGATCTGGTGGCCGTTCGCGCGCATCCGGGTGAGAGTGGGCAGCACGCGCGCGGTGGACGGGAAGTACGAGATCGGCCGGGCGATCGCGTCGAGGCGCGTCGCCGCATCCGTGCCGACGGCGTCGTACACGTCGCGCACGTGCACGAACCCGGTGATGTCGTCGATCGACTTGTCGACGACCGGATAGCGCGAGAAGGGCTGATCGGAGATGCGACCGACGGCGTCCCCGACCGACTCGGAGCCGTCGAGCGCGTTCACCTCCGGGCGAGGGCGCATCACCTCGCTCAGCTGGCGCGTGCGAAGCGAGAGGACGTCGTCGAGGATGCGGCGTTCGTCCTCCGGCAGGCCCTCGTGGCTCGACACGATGTCGCGGAGCTCTTCGTCGGTCATCTCGTCGGCCGTCTTATTCGGATCCCCACCGAGCACGCGGACGATCGCGTTCGTCGAGACCGACAGCAGCCAGATAACCGGGCGCATCAGCCAGGCGAAGCCGGCCAGCACCGGTGCGACGGCGTACGCGAACTCGGCGTTCCGCTGAATCGCGAGCCGCTTCGGGGCGAGCTCGCCGAGCACGAGCGACAGGTACGCGATCACAAGCGTGAGCAGAACCGTCGCGACCGTGGCGGCGACGGGAGCGGCGAGTCCCGCCGACTCCAGGAGCGGCGTGACCGACGGGGCGATCGAGGACGCCCCGTACGCGGCGGACGCGAAACCGGCGACCGTCACGCCGATCTGCACCGCGGAGAGGAAGGTGTTGGGGTTTCGGGCGAGGCTCGCGACCTTCTGCCCGCGCTTGCCGCGCTGAGCGATCGCGTTGACCTGGCTGTCGCGAAGAGTGACCAGCGCCATCTCCGTCGCGGCGAAGACACCACCGATCAGAACGAAGACAAAGACCAGGACGATATTGAAAAGGAGGTCGCCGTTCATCGGCCAACCTCCCTCGTGCGGCGGGGCGCGCCCGGGGTCACCCGGGCGCCGGGACTATGAGAGTCGGGCGAGGAATCGGCGCAAATTCGCATGGCGCGAGTGTATCGACACCGGATCCGAGAACGCCTGGCGCGTTCACGCACTGTTCGTCCCCCGAGGGCACGCTCGCGCGTAGCCTGGCGGCGTGACGGTCCTCCGAGGCGGTGCGATGGGTGTGGACGACCGTCGCGCGAGGACATCATCCGTTTCGTCGCTCGCAGCAGCGGGCCTTTTCGTCTTCTCCGGCGCGCTGCAGTTCGTCGCCTCGTGGGAACGCTGGGTGACGGCACGCGCGGGCCGACCGCCGGGGGATGTCACCCTCGAAGACCATCTCTACGACTACTTCTGGCCCGCCGACCCCTGGGTGAACGTCGGTGCGGCGGCCCAACTCCTCGGACTCGGGATGGTGGTGCTCGCGGTGGGCGTCATCGTCCTCGCGGTCTCGGTGCGCGCGGGAACGGTGCGCGCGGGGACGCTGTGGACGACGGTCGCGGTCGTCGCCGTGGCCGTGCCGACCGCCCTGACCGGGATCCACGCGCTCGTCTCCGGCGGGATCGGTGCGCCATCCGCGCTCCAGCACGGGCCGTTCCTGACGATCACGACGCTGCTGCCCTTCGCCGGGCTGATCGTTCTCAGCATCCGATGGATGCGGCGCTCGCCCGCCGCGGCCCTCGCCTGTCTGCCCCTTCTGGCGACGACGATGCCGGGTTACCTGTTCGCCCTCTTCGCGGCGGCCCCGCTCATCGTCGGCTATCAATCGCACGACACGACTCCGTGGAGCGAGACCATCATCGCCGTCTGCACGGGGCTCGCGGCGCTCCCGCTCGTCGCCGGGGCGGGTGCGCGCAGATGGCGGACGGATGCGGCCGACTCGGCCCCGAACGGCGGGTGACGGGCCTCTGACGCGCCGGGCATCATGGCCGAGACGTCACAACGCAGGTGCCCGGCGAGCTCAGAGCTCCCGTAGCGCCGCGTCGATGATCTCCAGCGCCGTGCCCACTTCGGCGTCGGTGACGACCGCGGGCGGCACGACGTGCAACCGGTTCTCGGCCGTGAACGGCAGCATCCCGCGCTCGAGGATGGATGCCTTCAGCCGCGCCATCTCGGCCGCCCCCAGCGGGGTGCGGGCGTCCCGGTCCGAGACGAGTTCCAGCGCCCAGAAGACGCCCGTGCCGCGCACCTCGCCGATCACCTCGTGCGTCTCGGCGAGGCGGCGGAGGCCCGGGCCGAGCACGTCGACGCCGATGCGGCGGGCGTTATCGACGATGCCTTCCTCTTTCATCGCGGCGATCGAGGCGACGATGCTCGCGGCCGCGAGGGGGTGACCCGAGTAGGTCAGCCCGCCCGGGAAGACCCGGTCGTCGAAGTGGTGCGCGATCTCGTCCGAGATCAGTACGCCACCGACGGGGACGTAACCGGAGTTGACGCCCTTCGCGAACGTGACCAGGTCGGGGCGCACCCCGTGAGCCTGGAACGCGAACCAGTCGCCGGTGCGCGCGAATCCGGCCATCACCTCGTCGAGGATCATCACGATGCCGTACTCGTCGGCGATCCGGCGGACGCCCGCGAGATATCCGGGCGGAGGCACGAGGATGCCGGCGGTGCCCGGCACCGACTCGAGCAGGATCGCGGCGACCGACTGCGGACCCTCGGCCTGGATCACCCGCTCGAGGTGGTGCAGCGCGCGCGCCGACTCCTCGGCCTCGGTCTGCGCCCAGAACTCGGACCGGTAGAGGTACGGGCCGAAGACGTGCACGTGCCCGCGTGCGTACTCGTTCGGGATGCGGCGCCAGTCGCCCGTCGCGACGACGGCTGCTCCCGTGTTGCCGTGGTACGAGCGGTAGTGCGAGACGACCTTGTCGCGGCCGGTGGTCAGGCGCGCCATCCGGATCGCGTTCTCGTTGGCGTCGGCGCCGCCGTTCGTGAAGAACACCTTCGCGAAACCTTCGGGGGCGACGCTGAGGATCGACCTCGCGGCCTCGGCGCGCACCGCGCTCGCGTGGGCGGGGGCGACGGTGGCGAGCGTGGCCGCCTGTGCGCGAATGGCTTCGACGAGCTTCGGATGCTGATGCCCGATGTTGACGTTCACGAGCTGGCTCGAGAAGTCGAGGTAGGTGCGGCCGTCCTCATCCCACACCGTCGTGCCCGAACCTCCCGCGATGGGCAGCGGAGCCAGCGACGCCTGGGCCGACCACGAGTGGAAGACGTGGCTGCGGTCGTCTTCGGAGACGGCGGCGTTGCCGGTGGATCGCGCGTCGATGCTCATACTGCTCCTCGAGAGTCGGGGTCACTGTCGATTCTGTGGTCCCGCGTGCACCAGAGTGGGTGCCAGTATGACGAACAACGACATGTCGACTCGACGATCCGGTGAATCCGCCCCGGCCACTCTCCGCTCGCTGCTGCACGCGAGCGAGTTCGATCTGCGCCGGCGCACCGAGATCGACGACGCGCATCTCGACGCCCCGCTCGAGTGGGCGCACAGCTCGGACCTGCCCGACCCGACGCCGTGGGTCGGGTCCGGCGGGCTCCTGCTCACCGACGGCGTGCAGTTCATCGACCGCACCGACGCCGACACGGCGGATGCGTACGTCGCCCGGCTCGTGCGGCGGGGTGTCCGGGCCCTGGGATTCGCGATCAGCATCGTGCACGACAGCATCCCGGATGCCCTCGTCGACGCCTGCACGGCGCAGGGGCTCCCGCTGATCGAGGTGTCCGCCCGCACCCCGTTTATGGGCATCATCCGCTTCGTCTCCGACGCCCTCGCTAGCCAGCAGCGCGAGCGGCTGGAACGCTCGCTCACCGCGCTCCGCTCGATCGCGCGCGCCGCCCTCCGGCCCGACGGGCTCGCCGGGATCCTCCGCGAACTCGAGCGGAACCTCGACTGCGGCGTCGCGCTGTTCGACGCGTCGGGCACGCTCGTGCCCGTGCCGACGCTGCATCCGGCCCCGCTCGGTCGCCACGGCGAACTGGAGCGGGTGGTGCGGGCGACCCTCGCCCGGGGGCGCACCGCGGCGATCCGGGTCGGCGTTCCCGACGTCGGCGAAGTCACCCTGCAGACGCTCGGCCGCGCGGATCGGCTCCGCGGCGTCCTCGCCGTCGGCACCGGGGTCGCCCTGAACCGCGCCGACTCCGACCTCATCGAGAGCGTCATCGCGCTGGCGAGCATCGCGCTCGAGCAGAGCAGTGCGCTCGACACCGCGCGGCGGCGGCTGCGCGCGGGCATTCTCGAACTCCTCGCGTCGGGGAGCACGGATGCGGCCGGCCGCACCGTCCAGCACCTGTGGGGCGCGCTCCCCGCGGCGCCCGTTCGCGTGGGCTGCGTCGTGCTCGCCGATTCATCGCGCGCCGACCCGCTCATCGCGGCCTTCGAGGCGATGAGCGACGAGGGCGCCGGCAAGGTGTTCTTCGCCGAGCGCGACGGTCATGTCTACGTGATCGTGCCGCAGGGCGACCGCGCGCAGGTCGACGGGATCCTGCGGATGCACGACGCCCGCGCCGGATTCTCGGCGCCCGCCTCCTGGGCGGATCTGCCGTCGGCGCTCGTGGAAGCTCGCCGCGCCGCCGAGCGCACCACCGAGGCGACCCCGTTCCTCGACCTCGACGGGTTGGCGGATGCGGGACTCCTCTGGCACCTCGAGCAGACCGGCGCCGCCGCGCTCGCCGCGCGCCTGCTGCAGCCGCTCGATGTGGAACGCGGCGTCGACCTGCGCGAGACGCTGCGGGTGTGGCTGTCGCACAACGGCACGTGGGACCCCGCGGCGCGCGTGCTCGGCATCCATCGGCACACACTCCGGAGTCGCATCGAGACCGCCGGGCGCCTGCTCGGCCGCGACTTCGAGACCTTCGGCGCCCGGGCCGAGGTGTGGCAGGCGCTGGAGCTCGTGCGCGCCTGACCCCGCCGTGCCCGGGTACGGCGGGGAGCGGGCGTCAGTTCTGGGGGAAGCCGAGGTTGATCCCGCCGTGGCTCGGGTCGAGCCAGCGCGAGGTGATCGCCTTCTGCTGCGTGTAGAACTTCACGCCCTCGACGCCGTGCGCCTTGGTGTCGCCGAACAGCGAGCTGCGCCATCCGCCGAACGAGAACGTCGCCACCGGAACCGGGATCGGTACGTTCACCCCGATCATGCCGACCTGCACCTCGTTCTGGAACCGGCGGGCGGCGCCGCCGTCGTTCGTGAAGATCGCCGTGCCGTTGCCGAAGGCGCCGTTGTTGATGAGGTGCACGCCCTCCTCGTACGAACCGACGCGCACGACCGACAGCACCGGGCCGAAGATCTCGTCGGTGTAGACCCGCGACGCGGTCGGCACGGAGTCGATCAGGGTGGGGCCGAGCCAGAACCCGTCGGGCGCACCGTCCACGTCGACGTCACGACCGTCGAGCACGACGGTGGCGCCGTCCGCCTCGGCGATGTCGATGTACGAGGCAACGCGATCGCGGTGCTCCCGCGTGATGAGCGGTCCCATGTCGCAGCCGCGCCGACCGTCGCCGACCCGGATGCCGAGGGCCCGCTCGCGGATCTTCGCCACGAGTTCGTCGGCGACCGGCTCGACCGCCACGACGACCGAGATCGCCATGCAGCGCTCGCCGGCCGACCCGAAGCCGGCGTTGATCGCCGAGTCCGCGACCAGGTCGAGGTCGGCATCCGGCAGCACGAGCATGTGGTTCTTCGCGCCGCCGAGCGCCTGCACTCGCTTGCCATGCCGGGCGCCCGTCTCGTAGACGTACTGCGCGATCGGGGTGGATCCGACGAACGAGATCGCTGCCACGTCGGGGTGCTCGAGGAGCCCGTCGACGGCGACCTTGTCGCCGTTCAGCACCGTGAAGACGCCATCCGGCAGGCCCGCTTCGCGCCAGAGCTCGCCCAGCCAGATCGCGGAGGACGGGTCCTTCTCGCTCGGCTTCACGATGACCGCGTTGCCCGCCGCGATCGCGATCGGGAAGAACCACATCGGCACCATGGCGGGGAAGTTGAAGGGGGAGATGATGCCGACGACACCGAGCGGCTGACGGATCGAGTACACGTCGACGCCCGTCGATACCTGCTCGGAGTACTCGCCCTTGAGGTGATGCGCGAGGCCGGTCGCGAACTCCACGACCTCCTGTCCGCGCGTGATCTCGCCCATCGCGTCCGACAGCACCTTGCCGTGCTCGGCGGTGATGATCTCCGCCAGCTCGCCCTTGCGGGAATCGAGCAGCTCACGGAAGCGGAACAGGATCGACTGCCGCTTGGCGAGCGACGTGTCGCGCCACGCGGGGAACGCGGCCTTGGCCGATTCGACGGCGCGGCGGACGTCTGCCGCATCCGCCAGCACGACCCGGCGCGCCTCCTCGCCCGTCGCCGGATCGAACACGGGTGCGGTGCGGGAGTCGGATGAAGACACCCGGCCGCCGTCGATCCAGTGCGGAACGAGAGTGGCGTGGGTGTAGAGCGCGGCGTCGGTGGCGTCGTTCGTGAGGGTCATCGTGGTGCTCGCAATCGGAGGGGGCGGATCACTGTCGGCCGCGGCGCACCACGGCCAGCCCGGCACGGGCGGATGACACTCAGTGTGGTCGGCGGATCCGGCGGCGTCTTGTGCCAACCTGTCGTCGATCGTCGGTGTCGATCGACAGACGGGTAGGCGCCGGTCGGGTCGGGCCGAGGCATCCTGGGGCGATGACCCCGACCATCGACCGCATCGACGCGCTCGACCTCGTGCTACCGCGCACCCCGATCGCCCCGGATCAGAATGCGGGCGGCGAACCATCCGTCGGAACCGAAGCGCTGCTGACGTTGCCCGGAACGGATGCGGGCCTCGAGGTCGGCGTCTGGGAGATGGGCGTCGGTGCGATGTACGACGTCGAGGTCGACGAGGTGTTCGTCGTGATCCAGGGGCTCGCCGAGGTGGCCGTGCTCGATGCGAGCGGTCTCATCCGGAGCACACTGACGCTCCGCCCCGGCGTCGTGTGCCGGCTCCACGCCGGCACCCGCACGCGGTGGACCGTCCACCGCACGCTGCGGAAGATCTACATCGTCTCCGGCGCCGACGCCTGAGACGCGACCCGTGAGGACGGACATGCCCGACCCGATCGCCTACGACCACCGGCTGCGACGGCCCCGCGCCGTGCTCGCCGCCGCTCTCGCCGACGCCGCCCCGGTGGCGTTCTGGGTGGATTCGCCGCTCCGTCCGGCGGCCCGTCCGGCCCTCGCTGCCGACATCGACACCGACCTCGTGATCGTGGGCGGCGGGTACACGGGCCTCTGGACCGCGATCCAGGCGAAGGAACGTCAGCCCGATCGCCGCGTCGTGCTGCTCGAGGGCAAACGCATCGGATGGGCAGCGAGCGGGCGCAACGGCGGCTTCGTCGAGGAGAGCCTGACCCACGGCCCCGAGAACGGTGAGTTGCACTTCGCCGAGGAGCTCGACGTCATCGCGCGGCTCGAGAAGGAGAACAGCGTCGAGTTCGCCGACACCCTGGTGCGCTACGGCATCGATGCCGAGTACGAGCACGCCGGAATGCTGACGGTCGCGACCGAGCCGCACCAGGTCGCGGACCTGCGCGAATCGGGCGAGCAGGTATGGGAAGGGGCGGAACTGGAGCGGTACGCGCTTTCCCCCCTCTTCCGTGCCGGAACGTTCGATGACACCACGGCGCTCGTGCACCCGGCGAAGCTCGCCTGGGGGCTGGCTGCGGCCGCGGTCGGACTCGGGGTCGAGATCTTCGAGAACTCACCCGTGCTCGCCCTTGAGCGTTCGGCAAGCGGCGTCGTGCTGAAGACGCCGTCCGGTGTCGTGCGCGCGGCGGCCGTCGCGCTCGCCACGAACGGTTTCCCCTCGCTGCTTCGCCGGCTGCGGCTGTTCACGGTGCCGATCTACGACTACGTGCTGATGACCGAACCGCTCTCCGCGGCGCAGCTCGCCGAGATCGGGTGGACCGGCCGGCACGGCATCGCCGACTCCGGACGCGAGTTCCACTACTACCGGAAGTCGCAGGATGACCGCATCCTGTTCGGCGGATACGACGCGGTCTATCACCGCGGTCGTCGCATCACGCCCGCGCACGATCAGCGCGAGGAGACCTTCCTCCGCCTCGCCGACCACCTGTACGACACGTTCCCCGCGCTCGAGGGCACGCGGTTCAGTCACAAGTGGGGCGGGATGATCGACATGTCGACGCAGCTCGTCGCGTTCCACGGGTCGACCGCCGGGGGCCGCATCGCCTACAGCGCGGGGTACACCGGGCTCGGCGTCGGCGCGACGCGGTTCGGTGCGTCGGTCATGCTCGATCTCATCGAGGGTCGCGACACCGAGCGCACCCGGCTCAAGATGTCGCGGCGCCTGCCCGTGCCGGTGCCGCCCGAGCCCTTCGCGTACCCGCTCATCCAACTCATGCGCGGCGCGGTCGCGCGGTCGGATCGCAACGGCGGCAAGGACGGCCTGCTCCTGAAAGCCGCGGGGATGTTCGGCGTCGGCTTCGACTCCTGACCTGGGCGGGAGCCCGCTCCGACTGACCTGCGGGCGGGATCAGAGCGCGACGAGGACGACATCACGCAGTACGTCGCCGTCGACCGTCGCCGTCATGAACGTGTGCCGCGGTTGGCGCCGCCGATCGGTGGGGGAGCCAGGGTTCAGCAGCCGCAGACCGTGCGGGGTCGTCGTGTCCCACGGGATGTGACTGTGCCCGAAGACCAGGAGCGCCGCATCCGGGAACGCGTCGTCCATTCGCCGCTCCCGTCGCGCCGCGTCGCCGGTCTCGTGGATGACGGCCACGTCGAGCTCCTCGATGCGGCGCCGGGCGATCTCGGGGAGACGCGCGCGGAGGTCGTCGCCGTCGTTGTTGCCCCAGACGCCCAGCACGTCCCCGTGCTGCTGCAGGTCGTCGAGGACGGATGCGGTCACCCAGTCGCCGGCGTGCACGATCAGGTCCGCCGCATCCGCCGCCTGTCGCACCGCGCGCGGAAGTTCGCGCGCCCGCTTCGGGATGTGCGTGTCGGAGACGAGCAGCAGCCGAGTGACCATGCGCCGAGCGTATGCCCGCGCGGGGACGCGGAGTCGCTGGCACGGGCTCCGCACCCGTAGGCTGTCGCGCGGTCGTGCTCCGCTGCCCGCTCGGGATCTCGCAGGGGTGCGTCCCCGGATTCGAGGAGCAATCATGGCCGAGCACGTGCTCGCGGTCGACCTGGGCGGAACCAAGGTGGATGCCGCGCTCGTCGCGGACGACGGAACGATCGTCGCCGGTTCGCGGCATCGCGCGCCGACGGGCCCCGAGGCCTCGGCGGCGGACCTTTCGGACGCGGTGACGGGCGTGGTCGCCCAGGCGGCTGCCGCGCTGGCCGGCGGTGACCGCATCCGGGGACTCGGGATCGGCAGTGCGGGACCCGTGGATGCGGTCACCGGCACGGTGTCGCCCCTCAACCTGCGGATCGCGCAGTTTCCGCTCGTCGCGGTCGCGGCCGGCGCGCTGGGCGCGGATGTGCCCGTGCGACTCGGCCTCGACGGTCTCTGCATCGCGCTCGCCGAGGCGCGCTACGGCGCGGCGGCCGACGCGGCCTCCAGCGTCTCGCTCGTGGTGTCGACCGGCATCGGCGGCGGGATCGTCTGGAACGGGATGCCGCTGGCCGGCGAGCGCGGCAACGCCGGACACCTCGGGCAGGTGCGCGTGACCATGGCGACCGAGGGCGGCCCGCGGACGGGCACACTCGAGGACGTCGCCGCCGGACCCGGGTCCGTGCGCTGGGCGAACGCCCAGGGGTGGGTCGGCCGCGCGGGCGAAGACCTCGCGCGCGACGCGGCGGCGGGGGATGCGGTCGCGCGGGCGGCGATCGTCCGCTCGGCCACCGCCGTCGGGCACGCGCTCGCGGGGGTGTCGGCGCTGCTCGACATCGATCGTTTCGTGATCGGCGGCGGGTTCTCGCACGCCGCCGACGACTACATCGACCTGGTGCAGTCGACCGCGCGCTCCCTCGCGATCCTCCCCGCCACGTACGAGATCGACGTGCGCCGGGCCGCCCTCGGCGCCGACGCGCCGCTCGTGGGCGCCGCCTGCCTCATCCCGCTACGCTGACGCCGAGTGGCACCCGCGCCGCGACCGACGGGATGACGATGGGCACGCACGACCTCGATCCGATCCAGCGACCGACCCTCACCGACAGCCAGTGGGAGCGGCTGACCCGATTCGGTACGCCCGAACATGTTGCCGCGGGAGAGTACGTCTTCCGCTCCGGCGACCGGAACTACGACCTCATCCTCGTCGAAGACGGCGGACTGGAGGTCGTTCGGGACTCGCTCTTCTGGATCGAGGAGGCCGTGCTCGCGCACATGGGTCCGCGCTCGTTCGTCGGTGAACTCGGCATCCTGAACGGACAGGGTGCATTCCTCTCCGCGCGCGCGACGCGTGCCAGTCGGGTGCGGCGGGTGAACCGCGCCGAACTGCACACCCTCATGAGCGAAGACGACGAACTGTGCGACCTCGTGCTGCACGCGCTGTGGGCCCGGCGGGAGTCGCTGCGGCGCGGTCCGGCAGCACTGACCCTGAAGTTCGTCGGACCCGCGGCCGACACCGAGCTGCTCTCGCTGCGGCGCTTCGCCGAGCGGCTCGATCTCGTGCATTCCGCGGTCGAACTCTCCCCGCACGATCTCGACTCGATGGGCGACCACGGGATCACCGCGGCGGATCTCCCGGTCGCCTTCATCCAGGGCGAGCCGATCCGGCACGCCACTCCCGGTCTCGTCGCCGACCGGCTCGGCCTCAGCTACCAGTCCACCGTCGACGAGATCGTCGACCTCGTCGTGATCGGCGGCGGTCCAGCGGGTCTGGCGGCATCGATCTACGGGGCCTCCGAAGGACTCAGCACGGTGCTTCTGGATGCGGTCGCACCGGGCGGCCAGGCCGCATCCACGTCGCGCATCGAGAACTTCCTCGGCTTCCCGTTCGGGGTCAGCGGCGCCGAGCTGATCGGTCAGGCGTCGCTGCAGGCGCTGAAGTTCGGCGTGCGCGTGTATGCCCCGTGCGAGGCCGTCGCGCTCGACACGGTCGGCGACGAGCTCGACGTCACGCTCGCGGACGGGCGCCGCATCCGCACCCGGAGCGCCATCGTCACCTCCGGTGCCGCGTACCGGAGGCTGCAGCTGGAACGGTGGGGCGACTTCGAGCGGTCGGGCATCTACTACGCGGCCACGCAGCTCGAACTGCGTCAGGTCACCGGCGCGCCCGTCGTGGTCGTCGGCGGCGCGAACTCCGCCGGGCAGGCCTCGCTCTACCTCGCAGCCCACGGAAGCCCCGTGCACCTGGTGGTGCGCGGCGACGACCTGGGGAGCCGGATGTCGTCGTACCTCGTCGACCGGATCCGCGAGGATCCGCGCGTGCAGGTGCACACGGGGTCGCACGTCACCGCTCTCGACGGGGGCGGTTCGCTGGAACGCGTCGTCATCGACAGCGTCGGCGAGGTGGATGCGCGCGGCCTGTTCTGCTTCATCGGCGCAGAACCGGCGACCTCCTGGGTGTCGGGCCTCGATCGGGACGGCGACGGGTTCCTCCGCACCGGCACCGACGTCGCCGTGCAGTCCCTCGCCCGATGGCAGACGATGGGTCGTGAGCCGCTGCCGTTCGAGACCTCGGTGCCGCGCATCTTCGCCGCGGGCGACGTGCGACGAGGGTCGATGAAACGCGTCGCCGCCGCCGTCGGTGAGGGTTCGAGCGCGGTCGCATCGGTGCATCGCGCGCTCGCCGGCTGACGCGGCGGACCGATCTGAGCGGATGCGGGCCGGAGGGCATCGCGGCGTTGGTACGGTCGAGCTGTGGCGGTCGATAACAGCGACGACGAGGTGGACCTGCTCATCGATGCCTGGGCGCAGCGCCTGCCCCACGTCGACCTCACCCCGCTCGACGTCATGTCGCGGCTGCGGCGCGCCGCCATCCGTCTCGACCGGCTGCGCTCCGCCGCCTTCGCGACGGCGGGTCTCGCATCGTGGGAGTTCGACGTACTCGCGGCGCTCCGCCGCGCCGAACCCCCGCACGAGCTCAGCCCGATGCAGCTGATCGAGCTGACGATGATCGGCAGCGCGGCGATGACCAATCGGCTCGCGAACCTCACCGAGCGCGGATTGATCCGCCGTGCGCGCAACCCGCGCGACGGGCGCAGCGTGATCATCACCCTGACCGAGGCCGGCACCGCGAGCGTCGACGCGGCCATGACCGAGCTCGTCGCGCGCGAAGCGGCGGCGCTGGAGGTGCTCGACGCGGGCGAGATCGCGGCGTTGTCCCGGATGCTGCGCCCCCTCATGGGCACCGAACGCGGCCCGCGCGCCGACTGACCGCGCTGGGGCTGGGCGGCCTGCGGCTGGGCGGCATCCGCATCCGCATTCGGCATCCGCGTCCGCATTCGGCATCGGCATCCGTCCGGGGACCTGCACGCGACGGAATCTGCCGGAGCGAGGAGATCTGCTGGAGCAAGGGCGGATGCAGGGGTTTCGGTCCTCGCTTGAGCAGATCTCCTCGCTTCGGGCCGCGCCCGCGAGTGCGCAGGCGGTGATGTGGGGGGACCTGCAGCCTGACTGAATCTGCACCCGACGCGACTTGCTGGCCCGAGGGAATCCGCATCCCGCACGCTCTGTCCGCTCCACAAAATCTGCCGGAGCGAGGAGATCTGCCGAGGCGAGGGCGAATGTGGAGGTTTTGGTCCTCGCTTGCACAGATCTCCTCGCTTGGGGCCGCGCCCGCGAGTGCGCGGGGCGTTCCGGCGGGACTGCACCCCGGCGGAACCTGCATCCGGCGCGCTCTGCCTGCTTGGTCGAATCTGCATCCGGCGCGACCTGCTGGCCCGACGGAATCTGCCGGAGCGAGGGAATCTGCCGGAGCGAGGGCGGATGCGGGGGTTTCGGTCCTCGCTTGAGCAGATCTCCTCGCTTCGGGCCGGGCATGCCGCACGAGCCCGCACCCCGACCCAAGCCCCCCGGAGCCCCCGAGCACGAGCCCACCCCGGACCCGAGCCCGGGCACGAGCCCCCGGCCCCCGGCCCCCGGCCCCCGAGCCCCCCGAGCCCGCACCCCCCCAACCCCACCCCGAGCGGGTCAGCCGCGCTCGGACAGCAGGTCGTCGCGGAGGTACCGGGCGTAGCCGCCGGGCGTGCGACCGGTCTGGCGGCCGCTCGTGCGCACCCAGGCGTCGTCGCTCAGCGCGACTGTCGCGCCTCGCTTCCGCGCGGCCGCGACCAGCTCGACGTCCTCGTGCTCGGCCAGTGGCGGGAATCCGCCGGCGGCGGCGAGCACGTCGGCCCGGAGTCCGAGGTTGGCCCCGTGTACCGCGTCGTTCGCCGCGCCCGGTGTGTACCGGCGCCACCACGCCTGCGTGCGCATCGCGTCGAGGTCGCGGAAATCCGGGCGGACGGTGCCGATGATCACGTCGGCACCGGCGTCGGCGAGCTCGATCTGGTGCACGAGCCAGTGCGGCGGAACCGCGGAGTCCGCATCCGTGTGCGCGGTCCAGAATTCCGCCGCGTCGACGTCGGCGAACGCACGGCGGGCGGCCTCCCATCCCGCCGTGCGGGCGCGCCCCACGTTCCGTGCCGTGACGGTGACGATTTCCGCTCCCGCCTCCGCGGCGATCGCGGCGCTGCGATCGGTGCAGCTGTCGAGCACCGCCCAGACGCTGCACGCGATCTCCGGCCGCTCCGCGCGCAGCTGCACGACGGCAGCCGAGACCGACGCCAGGCACGCGCCGAGCAGCGACTCCTCGTCGTGCACCGGCACGATCACGGCGACGGCGCGGATCACGCGAGTCCCTCCGCGGCCGCGACCGACGGCACGTCCGGCCGCACGAGCACGTCGAGCAGGAAGTCTTCCTCGACGTGGCGGACGAGCGAGCGCCACCCGCGCCGGGCGGCGAGAGCCGCGTGCACGTCGTCGCCGTTCTGAGCGGCGTCGTCGATCGGCCGCCGCCAGTGGCAGAAGACGAGCACGGCGTCATCCGTCGCGCTGTCGTCGATGCGGTCGAGCGCCCGCGCGAGTCGCTCCGGCGACCAGTAGTACGCCAGCTCCGACACGACGATCAGGTCGTAGCTGCCGGTCGGCCATTCCTCGGGAAGCGGATGCAGCGCGTAGCGCACGCCCTCGGGCACACCCCGGGCGCGGGCGCGGGCGAGCGCTGTCTCGGAGGCATCGACCGCGACGACGGATGCGGCGCGCTCCGCGAGCGCACGGGTCGTCGCCCCGGACGCGCACCCGAGTTCCAGCGCGCGCGAGAATCGCTCCCGCGGCAGGGACGCGAGCAGCAGCGCGCGCTTCCGCCGCTCGTACCAGCGCGTGTCGAGTCCCCACGGGTCGTCGTGGCGGGAGTGGAACTCCTCGAAATCGGCGACCGTCCGTTCGGGCCGGGCGGTGGCCGTATCCGGAACGAGGAACACCTCCGTGTCGCGGGCGAAGTGCGCGAGGGTGTTCGCGTGCAGCATCGCTCCGTCATCCGGATGCGCCGGGTCGCGGTCGAGCTGGCTGCGGTACGCGGCGATCGCCCGCCGCTTGCGCGCGATCTCGGCGTCGCTCAGCGGAAGCCGCCGCCACGTCGCCGTGTCGATCCCCTCGGGCGTCGCCCACAGCCACATCCAGATCGGGTAGCCGGCGACCCGCACGCCCGAGCCGCGCAGGGCGAGGGCGATCTCGCCGAGCACCCGATGGTCGCGGTGGCCGTCGCCCCACCAGGGCGTCACCATGAGCGTGCGCTCGGCCGCCCCGAGGCGGATGATCGCGGAGACGGCGTCGGTCACGGCCGGCCTCGCCTCGCGGATCCCGCCGTCGGGCACGCCGAGCAGGTGCAGGGCGATGCTCGGCGAGAGCTCGCCGAGCGCCGCGAGCAGCTCCGCCCGGCGCCGGGTCGCGAGGCTCGCCGGATCGGGGTCGTCCGGATGCGAGCCCTCGCCGTCGGTGACGACGACCACGGTCACCGCGATGCCGGATGCGGCGGCGCGCGCGATGAGCCCGCCGGCGCCCAGGGTCTCGTCGTCGGGGTGGGCGGCGAGCACGACCAGGCGCTCGATGTCGAGGTCGAGGAGGGGCGTGGCGGCCCAGGGTGCGGCCTCGCGCCACAGCGATTCCGCCGTCCCCTCATCGCGGTGGTCGAAGGGGACGCTCATGCCGAGGCTCCGACGGCGAGGCGTCCGAGCCTCGCGAGATCGCGGTCGGCGTGGTCCTGGCGGAGGTACAGCTCGAGGTCGGCCACGCGTCGCGCGTGCGACTCATCGACTGCGACGGGTCCGGGCCCGAGCGCGCGCGACTCGAGGTCGAGGATCTCGCGCGCGCTCGCCGCGACGACCGCCCGCACGCGCGACGCGAGGAGCTTCGCCGCCTCGCCGGTGGCACGCCCATCGTCGACCGCGCGGGCCGCGGTGTCGAGGACGACGGATGCGGACCAGCTCGCTGCATCCGCCCGCCCGGCGAAGACGGCGGCCAGCTGGTCGGCGCCGTCGCGCGAAGCGGCCGCGGTGAGGGCGTCGACGAGCGGCAGAGCGCTGCCCCACCACACGGCGGCGACTCCCATGCCGCCCTCCGCGAAGCCGGATCGGCGGAGATACCAGCCCGGACCGCCGACGGGCACGGCGGCTGCCGCGTCGAGGTCGATGGGCGCGCTGACGACCTGACGAAGGCCCCGCGCGTGCCACGGACCGGGGAGCGCCGTCACGCCCGGGCCGCGCAGGTCGATCGCGAACAGCCCGCGCTCGTCGCCCCGCCACGCGGTGACGAGCGCCCGGTCCAGGTGGGCGGCGAGCGAGCACCACGGCTTCCGCCCGGTCAGCGTCCAGCGGCCGTCCGGCTGCTGCTCGGCCTGCACCGGACGATCGCCGCCCTCCGCCGCGAAGACACCCCAGGTGCCGTCGGTGTCGAGGGGCTCAGCGAGCACGCCGTCCCGGTCGGCCTCGGCGATGATGGCGAGCGCATCGAGGTGCGGCTCCAGCATCCGCGCCGCGCCGACATCGAGTCGCGCCGTCTCCGCCAGAAGGCGCCAGCGCGCTCGAGTGTCGTCGCCCGGCAGCGGAGCGACCTCCGCCACGGTGCGCACCCAGTCGAGGGTCGGGGCGATGAGCGTCCCGACGTCGGGACCGGCGCCCTCGATCAGCCGGGCGAGCGGGGGAGCGAGGGCGGGCAGAGTGCTCGGCTGATCCTCGGATGCGGGCCACGACGTCACCATCCTTCGACGCTAGGTCGTCGTTCGCGCACCCACCCGGGTCTTGACAGCACGGATGCGTCGCCGCCGTCGCTGCCGCGCTGACGCTAGCGTGAAGTCGTGCATGAACTGAGCCCCGACGATGCTGAACCGGCGGAGTCCGCGCCCGCCGATCGACGCACCGGGTCGGTGCCGACGATCCACGATGTGGCTGCTGCCGCCGGG
This sequence comes from Microbacterium sp. cx-55, assembly GCF_021117345.1. Classification (NCBI taxonomy): domain Bacteria; kingdom Bacillati; phylum Actinomycetota; class Actinomycetes; order Micrococcales; family Microbacteriaceae; genus Microbacterium; species Microbacterium sp. cx-55. The sequence goes on from NZ_CP088261.1 coordinate 387,711, forward strand.
GTGTCGAAGTCGGTCGTGTCGCGCGCGCTTTCGGGCGCTCCCGGCGTCGCCGCCCGCACCGTCACCCGCGTGCAGCAGGCGGCCGCAGAGCTCGGTTACGTGGCGAACGCCAATGCGCGGGGCATGTCAGCGCACCGCACCCACACGTTCGGGGTGTTCGTCCGGGATGCCTCGACGCCGTTCTACGGACATCTCCTGACGGCGTTCCAGGAGCAGGCCTCGGCCCGCGGCTACCGCGCGGTCACGGCGACGGGCGCCGGTTCCTTTCCGATCGCGGAGGAACGTCGTGCGTTGGAGACCCTCGTCGCCTTGCGTGTCGAGGGGCTGATCGTCTGCAGCGGGGCGCTCCCCGTCGCAGACATCATCCCGTTCGCGCGGCGCATCCCGACCGTCGTGGCAGGGCGCCCGGAGCAGGCCCCGGCGGTCAGCAGCGTGTACTGCGACGAGGTCGGTGGAGGTCACGGGATGGCCGACCACGTCGCCAGCCTCGGCCATCGCCGAGTCGCCGTCATGACGTTCACGCCCCAGTCATCGATCACGCAGGCGCAGCGGACGCGGGCGATGGTCGCGCGTCTTCGTGAGCACGGCGTCGACGTGGTCACCTTTCGCGGTGACGACGCGGGACCCGGTTTCGCGGGGGCGGATGCGATCACCGACGCCGTCCTCGACGCGGGCGGCGTTACCGCGTTCATGACGCCGAGCGATGCCTGGGCTGTCGCGGTGCTGGAGGCGCTGCAGCGACGCGGGGTCCGGGTGCCGGACGAGCTTTCGGTGACCGGGTACGACGGCGTCACCCCGTTCATGACATCGCTGCTCGGCATCACCTCGTGGCGGCAGCCGCTGCGTCTGATCGGTCGACTGTCGGTGGACGATGTGGTCGACCAGATCGAGGATCGCTTCGCCGGTGCGGCACATCGCGCCATCGACGGCGAGCTCATCGTCGGCCGCACGGCGGCGGCACTCTGACTCGGTCACCGCCCGTTCATCCGCTGGATTCCTTCGCGTCGCACGCGCTAAGCGGACCGGAATGAGAATAGGGAACGTTCCCTATTCCGTCCCGACATCGAAAGCGTGACCGCGTGACCGACCAGATCGCCCCCAAGCTGCCTCGAGACGACAGCGACCCGTTCCGCTACGGCATCTACCTCCGACCCGACGCCCGCACGTGTCGAGCGGTCACCGTGGTGACCGACCAGCTTCGGGCCCAGTACGGCTTGCTTTCGGCGGGGGCGTTCCCCCCGCATGCGACGCTCGTCGGCAGCCAGCCGTTCGGGTTCGCCGAGCCCGACGTGATCGACGCGGTCACGACGTTGCTGCGCAGCCAGCGCTCGTTCGACGTGCACAATGCGGGGATCCGGCCGCAGGGCCGTGGCTACGTCTACGACGTCAGTGAGAACCCCGACGGAGGCGTGAATGAGGAGTTCGTGCGCCTCGCCCGAGACATCGACGCCACTGTGGCCCCGTTTCGGCGCCCGATGAACAGCCCGCTCCCGAACGACTTCGAGCCCGACGTTTTTCACGCGCACCTCTCGCTGGCTTCGCACGACCTGTACGTGCGGCCCGATCTCTACGCCGAGGTGGGGGAGTTCATCCGTGAACTCGACGTTCCGGTCCCCGCGGGATTCGTCGGTCGCACGGTGGTCATGTACCGCACCGCGTGTGCGGACTGGTCGGGTCGCTGGTGGCAGACCATGACCTGGGAGCACATCCGCACCTGGCGGCTGACGAGCGGGTGAGAGCGGCGGGCGTCGGCGGCTACTCGGCCTCCGGCGCCCACCGCGCGGAGAGGTCGCGCACCCCGTCGATCAGAGCGCGGTGGTCGCCGCCCGCTCCCGTCGCCACGTAGTCGAGGCTGTGTTGCGGACGATTCGCGGGGACGCCTCCGCGGAAGCCGGTGTAGGTGCCACCGGCGCGCGACAGGATGTGGGCTCCCGCCGCGACATCCCACGGGTGGGTGTCGAAGCCCATCGTCGCATCCGACCAGCCGGCCGCGACGTGGGCCAGATTCAGTGCACCGCTTCCCGTGCTGTGGTGGTGCTGATACGAGCGCGTGATCTGCGCCAGCAGCTCGAATGCCCCGTCGCCGAGCAGATCGACGTCGTGCTGGGTCGGGAAGCTGGTCAGCAGGGTCGCCCGGCCATCGGCAGCGGATGCGGATCGGATCGGTGTGCCGTTCAGCGTCGCCCCACCGTCGGCGGCGGCGAACATGTTGCCGGCCACGGGATCGAGGATGGCACCCGCGACGACCTCGCCGTCGAGTTCGGCGGCGATGGAGATGCACCAGTACGCCAGGCCGCGGGCGAAGTTCGCTGTGCCGTCGATCGGGTCCACGATCCACCGGAGCCGCGCGTCGCCCGAACTTCCGGTCTCCTCGCCGAGAACCTCGGACCCCGGAACCCCTCGCTGCAGGACCGTGCTGATGACCCGCTCTGCCGCCTTGTCGTGGACCGTTACGACGTCGTGCGCATCACGTTTGAAGGCGACGCTCATTTCGGAGCGGAAGGCCGTGAGGAGGGCGGGCGCTGCGGTTCGCGCGGCGATCTCGGCCAGGTCGCAGAGGGCGTTCGGGTCGTAGGACGTGTGGGTCGTCATGGCTCTTCCGTTCGTGGACGTAGGGATTGATTCACGCCTCTCTGAACGCGACATGAACGCTCGGAGACCGCTCGGTCGGCGTGGTTGACCGAGTCTCGGATGGTGTCGCAGAGTGGAGCCGTCCCAAAAAGGGAACGTTCCCTATCCCTGAAAGGTAGCCGAATGTCGGTCTCGATCAACGCCCGCCGGCGCGTCGTCATCGCCCCGCGACGGCGTTTGGCGGCACGCTCCTGGCGGCATGCGGATCGCCGCGTCGGCATCGTCCTGCTCGCTCCGGCATTCGCGGTCTTCGCCGTTTTCGTGTTCTATCCGCTCGGCAAAGTCGTCTGGCTCAGCATGCAGGGGACCGACATCTTCGGACAGGCCGCGGGCTTCGTCGGCGCGAAGAATTTCGTCACGATCTTCGCCGATCCCGAGTTCGGGGGCACGATGCTCCGCACCGGTGCTTTCTGCGTCGCGGTGGTCGTCGGCCGAATCGTCCTCGGGCTGTTCATCACGATTCCCCTGACGGTCAGGCTGCGGGGCATGCCCGTGTTCCGCGCTCTGCTCACCTCCCCGTTGGTCGTCTCGGTCTCGGCCGCATCCGTCGCCTTCGCGGCCATGCTGTCTCCGGGCAACGGTCTGGTGAACTCCGTGATCACCCGGTTCGGCGGTGCCGCGGTCCCCTGGCTGACGAGCACGCAGTGGGCGTTCGGCAGCGTGATCGTCGTCACCGTCTGGGGTTCGCTGGGGTTCACCGTGCTGCTCCTGCTCGGTGCCTTCGGTGCCATCGATCACGACGTGGTGGAGGCAGCGCACCTCGACGGCGCCGGCCCGGTCCGCACGCTCTGGTCGATCTCGCTGCCGTTGGTCACGCCGACCCTGTTCTTCATCGCCGTTACCGGCGCGGTCGAGGCGCTCACCGCGTTCGGACAGATTCAGATCCTGACGGGAGGCGGGCCGGCGGGCGCGACGACGACCCTCGTCTACACGATCTACCAGGCGGCGTTCGGGGCGGGTAGCGCCAACTTCGGGATCGCGGCGGCCGTCGGCGTCGTGCTCTTCGTCCTCGTGCTGGCGCTCTCGCTGGTGCAGTTCGGTGTGCTGGAGAAGCGGGTGAACTACTGATGGCCGCCCCGACCCTGCTCGCTCCCGCGCTGCAAATGAAGCGGCGACGCCCAGCGACGCGGTCCCGGCTGCGCGACGCGTTCCTCTATGCCTGGCTCGTGGCAGCCGTGATCGTCGTGTGCTTTCCGCTGTACTACATCTTCGAGGGGGCACTCACTCCCACGGCGTGGCTCGACCGCGGGTTGGAGGGGCTCCTCCCCATCCATCTCACCCTCGACAACGTCGTGCGCGCCACCCAGGTCATCCCGCTCGGTCAGCAGTTCGCCAACAGCATCGTCGTGACCTTCAGTCAGACGCTGCTGCAGGTCACGATCGGCATCAGCGCCGCGTACGCGCTGGTGTTCTGCGGGCTCCGGGGGACCCGGGCGCTCTTCCTCGTGCTGCTTTCGAGCATGATGGTGCCCGCCGAGACAACCCTCATCGCGAACTACCTGACGATCTCGTCGTGGCACCTCATCGATACCCTGCCGGCAGTGTTCCTGCCCTTCGTGGCATCGGCGCTCAGCATCTTCCTATTCCGCCAGGCGTTCCTCAGCTTCCCCGGTGAGCTGCGCGACGCGGCGCTTCTCGACGGTGCCGGACACTTCCGCTTCATCCGGTCGATGCTGCTGCCGATCGCCCGTCCGACGTTGATCTCGGTGACCCTGGTCAGCGCGACCGCCGCCTGGAACGGCTTCTTCTGGCCGTTGCTGGTCACGAATTCGCCAGAGAACAGGACGGTTCAGGTGGGTATCGCGCAGCTCTCGAGCGCCGAGGCGGCCGATGTCGGTGTGGTGCTCGCCGGCGCCGCCATGGTCACCCTTCCCGTTCTCGTCGTCGTGCTGGTCGCACAGCGATTCCTCGCCGGCGGAATCACCGCCGGCGCCCTCAAGTAGCCCCCACAGAAGGAATCTCCCGTCATGTCCACTCGCACTCGCACCCGGCTCGCACTCACCGCCGCCGGCGTTGTTGCTCTGCTCGCAACCTCCGGATGCGCGGCATCCGGCTCCGACGCCGATCCGGCGACCGCATCCGGCCCCGTGACTCTCACCTTCTGGCACGAGATGACCGGGCCGGCCGCCACCGAACTCGACGCGCTCGTCGCGCAATTCAATACACAGGAGTCGGGCAAGATCACCGTCGACTCCTCGTTTCAAGGCACCTACGCCGACGCGCAGACCAAGTACACGGCCTCGGTCCAGTCGGGAACGACTCCCGACGTGCTCATGATGAACGACATCTCGACCGGATTCATGGTCGACTCGAAGAAGACCGTGCCCCTTTCGTCCTTCACCGACGCGGATCCGTCGTTCCAGGACGACAGCTTTCCGCCGATCGTGAGCGCCTACTACGCTGACGCGTCCGGCGGCCTCGCCGCCATGCCGTTCGCGGTGTCGCAGCCGGTGCTCTATCTCGACCGTGCCCTCGTCGCCCGCGCCGGCCTCGATGCGGATGCTCCGCCCACATCCCTCGCGGACGTCGCCTCCTGGGCGGAGAAGATCCACGCGGCCACGGGCGCCTACGGCATGACGATGAACATGTCGGACTCCTGGATGCTGGAGGAGATGTCGGCGTCCGGCGGCGAGAACTTCTGCACGCCCGACAACGGTCGCGGCGCCGATCGGGTCACCGAGCTCCAACTGACCAGCCCCACCCAGGTCTCGTTCATGGGTCGGTTGCAGCAGTTGTTCCAGGACGGAACCGCGTTGAACCCCGGCACCGACAACGCCTCGATGGTGTCGGCATTCGCGAGCGGCAAAGTGGGCATGATGCTCACCTCGACCGGTGCGTACACGACGGCCGATCCGACCAAGGCGGCCTCGAAGGTCGCCGCTTTCCCGACGACCTCCGACGCATCGGATGCCGGTGTCGTCATCGGGGGCAATGCCCTCTGGATCTCCGGTGACGGCCACTCGGCCGCTCAGCAGCAGGCGGCCTACGAGTTCGTCACTTTCCTGCACTCGGCTGAGGTGCAGGCGGCCTGGGCCAGCGCGACCGGCTACCTGGCGTCGAACACGGCGGCGGCAGCCACCACGACCGGCTCGCAGTGGCTTTCCGACCCGAACGTGACGACGATGGCCGACCAGCTCGCGAACACGCCCGCCTCGATCGCGAGTGCGGGATGTCGGACGGGAGCCTTCCCGACCGTGCGCGCGACGGTGATCGGGGCCTTCGGCCTGGTCGTGGAGGGCGCGGACGTGACCGCCACGATGTCGGATGCGGAGTCGAAGGCCGCCGATCAGATCTCGGCCTACAACACGGCGGCCGGCTGAAGCCTCGCCGCGAGCCGGAATAGGGTGGCGAGCATGATCCGTATCGCGACCATCGGCACCAGCGTCATCACGACCCACTTCGCGGATGCGGTGGCGAAGGTCGAGGGGATCGAGCTCGGCACGGTCTTCTCGCGCGATGCCGAGCGGGCGCGCGAGTTCGCGGCACGCATCGGTGCTCCGGCATCCGGTGACGACCTGGACGCGATCCTCGCCGACCCCGCGATCGACGCCGTCTACGTCGGCTCGCCGAATGCCGTGCACGCCGAGCAGGTGCGGCGGGCAATCGCCGGCGGCGTCCACGTGTTCGTGGAGAAGCCGGCGGTCGCGACGGCCGCGGAGTGGGCGGAGCTCGTCGCCGCGGCCGACCGCGCGGGCGTCGTACTGCTGGAGGGGATCCGCACGGCCTATGACGCGGGCACGGCGGCGGTCCGCGAGCTGTTGCCCTCGCTCGGCACGATCCGTCGGGCGTCGGTGCACTACCAGAAGCGTTCCTCGCGCTACTCCGACGTGCTCGCCGGAAAGCGGGTCAACATCTTCGACCCGACCATGGGCGGCGGTGCGCTCGCTGACCTCGGCGTCTACGGCGTCCACGCGCTGATCCTGCTGTTCGGGGCTCCCGAGACGGTGCAGGCCGCATCCGTTCCCCTGGATGCCGGCGTCGACGGCGCGGGGATCGCCCTGCTCGGGTACCCGGGATTCGTCGCGGATGTCAGCTACTCGAAGATCACGAACTCGTCGCGGCCGAGCGAGATCCAGGGCGAGGACGCCACGCTCACGATCGATGAGATCGCGAGCCCGCGCCACCTCGTGCGCACGGGTGTCGATGGATCCGTCGAGGAGTGGAACGTCGAGGCTCCGCAGCACTCCCTGGTCGGTGAGGTGCAGCGTTTCGTCGACCTGATCGTCGCGGGAGAAACCGCGGCCGAAGACAACGAGCGCACGCGCCTGACCCTCGAGACCCTCGAGCGCATCCGCACCGCGGCCCGCTGAGCCGGAGTCCCGCAGAGCCGGACCGCGGCCCGCTGAGCCGGAGTCCCGCTGAGCCGAAGCCCAGTCGCGGCGCGCCGCCGCCCCGCCTCAGCGCCGGAGGGTGCGCAGCACCGGAAGCAGCGCCGCAAGCACCGCCGCAGGAATGAGGAACGCGACCCCGAGGGCGGGCCCGGTGGCTACGAGCCCGAGAACGACGGCTCCCGTCACGGCGCCGGCGTAGTTGAACAGGTTGACGCGGGCGATGACCTCGTCGCTGCGTTCGGGGAGCACCTCGCCGGCGCGGGCGAAGGCGAGCGGAACGAGGGTTCCGGATGCGGCGCCCATCGCGGCGAACCCGATGATCGCGGCCGGAACCACCGGCCACACGGCGACGAGCACGGCTCCGGCGACGGCCAGCAGGATCGCGGCGACGCCCACCCGCACCGCGCCGACCGCACGCACCGCGGGGTCGGTTCCCAGGCGGGCGACGAGCATGGCCGCGAGGTAGGCGGCGTACCCGAGCGGGGTCACCGCGGGCTCCGCCTGCAACCCGTCGGTCAGGTAGATCGTGCTCCAACTCGAGACCGCCGAATCGATCACGAACGCGGCGAACACGATCGCCCCGACCGCCCAGATCGCGCGCCGGGGAAGCGGCGTCCGCCGGCGCGGCTCGTCGTGGGTCTGGTGCGCCGCGCGCGCCGGGTCGAAAGCGATGACGCCCCACGCCGCGACGGCCAGCTGCACGATCGCCGTCACCACGAGAGTGAGGGTCGCGGGTGCCGACGCGCCGAGCACCGCGGCCGTGCCGAGAGTCGCCAGGATCGCGGCGGCGGTGTACCCGGCGTACAGCCGACCGAAGATCGGCTGCGGGTGCCGGCGCTGCAGCAGCGCACCCTGCATGTTCGATGACGCGTCGACCGCGCCGAGGCCGACCCCGTAGACCATGACCGCGATGAGGAGCACCTCGAACGAGCCGGTCGCGGCGATCACGAACAGGCCGATGGCCTGGATGGCGAGGCCCCCGACCAGAGCGACACGGCTGCCCCGGCGGACGGCGACCACATCCGCGAGGATCGAACCGAGAGCGGCGGCGAGACACGTGCCGAGCAGCAGGAGCGACACGGTCATGTCGTCGATGCCGACGCGATCCTTGATCGCGGGCAGCGCCGTGACGACCGTCGCGTAGCCGAGACCCTGTGCCGCGTAGGAGGCCGGGACGGCGCCGCGACGGGCGGTCCGGGGGGCGGTGACCGTGTTCATCATCCGGCCGTCGGCAGGCGAAGCGCGCGGAACGCGTCGTCGGCGATCTCGAGCGTGCGGGTGATGTCGGCCGGGGTGAGCGCCGCGTTGATGAAGTGATTGTGGTGCGAACTCAGGAAGACGCCGCGCTTGACGCATTCCGCGATCCACCGCTGGTGCAGCATCAGCGAGTCGTCGTCGGCGAGGCGCAGGTAGAAGAGGGCGGGTTCGCCGGATGCCACGAGCGTCAGGTCGTGCGAGCGCGCGACGTCGACGAGACCGTCGGTGAGCGACGTGCCGAGTTCGCGGAAGAGCCGCGGGGCGTCGATCTCCTTCAACGTCGTGATGTTCGCGATCGCGGCGGCGAACGGCACCGCGCTCATCCAGTAGCTGCCCGTGTAGGTGATGCTGCTGACCGCTTCGCGGAGGCTCTCCTTGCCGCACAGCGCCGACACGTTGTAGCCGTTCGCGATGGCCTTGCAGAAGCAGATCAGGTCGGCTTCGAACCCGTAGAAGTGGTCGCTGCCCTCCAGATCGAGTCGCCATCCGGCGCGCACGTCGTCGACGATCAGCACGATGCCGTGCTCATCGCAGAGCTTTCGGACCGCCTGCCAGTACCCCGGCGCCGGCAGTTCGTTGTCGAAGAAGTTCCCGTGCCGGTAGGGCTGCGCGATGAGGGCCGCAATCTCGCCGCGGTGCTCGGAGAACACCCGTCGCATGGCTTCGACGTCGTTCCACGGCACCTCGATGTTGCCCTGCACGTCGGTGTCGAGCACGCCCGGGTAGTCGAGCTTCTGCGTCCACGGGGCGACGCCGTGGTAGTAGCCCTCGATGAAGACGATGCGCCGGCGACCGGTCGCCGCCCGCGCCGTCATCACGGCGAGCGTCGTCGTGTCGCCGCCGTTCTTGGCGAAGAACGCCCAGTCGGCACTCGCAACGGTGTCCACGAGCAGCTCGGCCAGATCCACCATCACGGTCGACGGAACCGAGACCACATCCTCCAGGCGCGCCTGCGCCTCCGCGGCGGCCGCAACGCGACGGTCGCCGTATCCGAGCACGTTCGGGCCGTACCCGCACATGTAGTCGATGAACTCGTTGCCGTCGACGTCCCAGAACCGGGTGCCCTCGGCGCGCTGCGAGAAGAGGGGGTAGTCGGTGCGGGGGATGAAGCATCCCTCGCTGGGTCCGAGGTGACCGGGAACGCCGCCCGGGATCACCTTGATCGCACGGGAGAAGGCCTCTTCGCTCCGGGCATAGGAGTAGGTGGGGGTGAGGAGATCGCTGCTCATGGGGTCACGCTCCGAGGTAGGCGCCGACACGGTCGAGAATGCGGCTGGTGTTGTCGACGAGGGGGATGAAGCCGCGCATGGCCAGGCGGCCATCGCAGACGCAGGCGAGGGCGCTGTCGCGACCCGTGATGACGCCGCCGGCGACATCGAGGTCGGCGAAGCGGAGGATGGCGCGGGGAGTGCCGGAGAGGTCGTCGTCGAGGCGGACGCGATGGTTCTTGATCTCCAGCCGGTACCGCACTTCGTCGCCGAACTCGAGGTCGAGGTCGCCGTCGGGCATGTGCGCGGCCGAGAAGCGTCCGCTGACATCCTCGTTGCCGACGACGGCGATCGCGCGGGCCGCCACGTCGAGGGTCATCAGGGTGCTGAGCCGGCGGAACGCCGGATCGGCGAGGTCGGCGTCACTCGGCTGCAGGTACCGGCCGAGCAGGTCGCTGAGCGGGGTGAACACCTTCGTGAGGAATCGGATGCCGGCCGGCCCGGCGAGCGGGATCGGCTGAGCCGAGCCCGCGATGACGGCGTTCGCGTGCGCCGCCGAGCGGAACAGCAGCGTCGGGCCGCGGCCGCCCGCATCCGCCGCCGTGATGGCCTGATCGGTGAACGTGTAGCGCACCGGGTCGAGCCCCGGCACGACGAAGGTCAGCGTGGTGGGCTTCGGCACTTGCCGAAGAATGTCGCGCGCAGCGGGAACGAGTTCGGCGAGCCGCGGCAGCGAGCCGAGCACGGCGCGCAGATTGGTCGCGGCGAGCACTCGCGGGTCGATCTCAGTGAGCATCGGGCGCCTCCGGGGTGGGAACAGGGGTGGACAGTGCGGCGAACGACCGCGCCAGGAATCGGATGTGGCGACGCGCGGAGGCGCCGTCGCGGTCGGTCAGCCAGGTCAGGGTGAGCCCATCGAGCGCGCTCGCGAACGACCAGGCGATCTCGTCGAGCGGCTGCGACCAGGAGGTGCCGGCGAGCTCGGCGGCGTAGCGCAGGCTCGATTCGGCCGCATCCCGGTACGTCGCCCACTGTGCTTCGACGACGGCGGGGTCGTGGCGCATGGCGTGGGTGGCGACATCGAGCAGCACCAGTTCGCGGCTGGGGTCGGATTCGAGGAGCCGCAGGTACGCGTCGAGGCCGCGCTCGAGGATCTCGTCGAGGCGGGGAGCCGGGCCCGGGGTGCCCGCGTCGATCCACGCGGCGAGGCGCTCCTGCTCGGTGATCTGCTCGATCACGGCGGTGATGAGCTCGTCGCGGGTGCCGAAGACGTAGTGGAACGCGCCGAGCGGCATGTCGGCCTCGGCCACGATGGCGCGCGTGCTGGCACCGGCGAGGCCCTCGCGGGCGATCACGCGGATGGCGGCGTCGACGAGTTCGGCGCGACGGTCGGCGTAGGGCAGGCGCCGCATCAGGAGGCCGCCCGGGATCCGGCGCGTTCGGTGGCGCGCTGGCCGACGCGGAGCGTCATCCGGCGCGGGGCGAACTTCGCGCCGAGGGACTGGATGCGGTTTCCCCAACCGAGGGTGACGACCGGGCCGCCCGGCCGGTCGAGCACACGGAGCGTCGCCGCGACGACCTCGTCGGTCGTCGCGATGCGTCCGACCGCGAACTGGGTGGACCCGGCGGCGGCGAAAAACTCGGTCGCGGTCGGGCCGGGGCAGACCGCGAGCACGCGAAGCGCGGAGCCGCGCGTCTCCTGCCAGATCGCCGCCGTCAGCGACGTGAGGAACGCCTTGCAGGCGGCGTAGACCGCGAGGTTCGGGATCGGCTGGTGGGATGCGGTGCTCGAGACCATGAGCAGCACGCCGTGCGGTGCGGCGAGCAGGTCGGGGAGCAGGAGGCGGGTCAGGAGGGTCGGGGCGGTGACGTCGACGGCGATCTCCTGCGCGATGCGGTCGGGATCCTCGGCGGTGAACGCGCCCGCGGTGCCGAAGCCTGCGCAGTTGATGAGCCCGGCGGCGCGGAGGCCGCGGTCCGCGAGCTCCTGCGCGATGCGGGCAGGAGCCGCGGTGTCGGCGAGGTCGGCGGGGATGACATCGACGGCGACGCCGTGCGCGGCGCGCAGCCGGGCCGCGAGCTCCTCGAGCCGCTCCGCACGCCGAGCGACCAGCACGAGGTCGTGGCGCCGGGCCGCGAACCGCTCGGCGAAACCCCTGCCGAGGCCCGAACTCGCGCCGGTGACCACCGTCACCGCTCGTCTCTCGTCGGTCATGTTCGTCCTCTCCGAAAGTTGGTCGATCGACCAACTCCGCTCATGAAAGCGCACCCGGATGCTGCTGGGCAACCCCGGGGCGCAATTCTCATCCCCCCGAAACCCCCGCGAAACCTTCGCGTCGCGCGCGCCCCGGCGCCCGCATCCGCCCGGCGCCCGCATCCGCCCGGCGCCCGCATCCGCTCGCACAATCCGCGAGACGGGATCGGGGCGCCGAGACCGTGGGGTTACCCCGCTGTCTCGGCGCGAAGATCCCGTCTCGCGGAAAGGTGAGTGGCGGGAGGGGAGCGGGGTCAGGCGCGGGGCTTGGCGGGGAAGACGGCGGCGACGCTCGCGTTCGCGAGCCGACCGGCGACCGTGCTGAGACCGCCGGCGAGCGCGGCGTCATCCGCGACGGCGCGCTCCCAGCCCTTGTCGGCGAGGGCGAGCGCGTAGGGCAGCGTGGCGTTCGTGAGCGCGGGGGTGGAGGTGCCGGCCGCTGCCCCGGGCATGTTCGCGACGCAGTACAGGATGGCGTCGCCGACCCGGAAGATCGGGTCGTCGTGGGTCGTGGGGCGGGAGTCCTCGAAGCATCCGCCCTGGTCGATCGCGATGTCGACGAGCACGCTGCCCGGCTTCATCCGCAGTACGAGGTCGTGTGAGACGAGCTTCGGCGCCTTCGCGCCCGGGATGAGCACCGCGCCGATCACCAGATCCGCCTCGAGCACCGATCGCTCGAGTTCGTAGGCGCTCGAGGCGACTGTCCGCACCGCGCCGCGGTAGAGGTCGTCGATGGCGCGTAGGCGCGGCAGCGAGAGGTCCAGGACGGTGACGTCGGCGCCGAGGCCGACGGCCTGGGCGACCGCGTTCGCGCCGGCCATCCCGCCCCCGATGACGGTGACCTTCGCGGGGCGCACCCCGGGTACCCCGGCCAGCAGCACGCCGCGCCCGCCCTGCGAGCCGAGCAGGTGGTAGCCGCCGGCGAGCACGGCGAGGCGACCCGCGACCTCGCTCATTGGGGCGAGCAGGGGGAGCGACCGATCGGCGAGCTGCACGGTCTCGTACGCGAGGGCCGTGGTGCCCGCCGCCAGCAGCGCGTCGACGAGCGGCTCGTCGGCAGCGAGGTGCAGGTACGTGAACAGGGTGAGATCGGGCCGCAGGTAGCCGTACTCGGCGGCGACGGGTTCCTTCACCTTCAGCACGAGCTCGTTGTCCCACGCGGCGGCCGCGTCGCCGAGCTGGGCGCCGGCCGCGACGAATTCCGCATCCGGGATCGCGCTTCCGGCTCCCGCGCCGGCCTGCACGGTGACGGTGTGGCCGTGGCGCACGAGCTCGTGCACTCCGGCCGGCGTCGCCGCGACGCGGTACTCGTGGTTCTTGACTTCGGCGGGAACTCCGATGCGCATGGTTTCTCCTCGTGTGCGGGGCCGGTCGGCGACCCGAATCTAGAAGAAAATCGCGGATGTGTCGCTAGCAGCCGAATAGTCTTCTCTCACACCGCTCAGGACAGGAGGATCTGCGATGAATCGCTCAACGGATGCCGGCCGCGCGCAGAAACGTCAGCTCGATGAGATCGACGAGCGGATCCTCTGGGAGCTGCAGCGCGACGCCGATCTGACGAACGCCGCGCTCGCCGCCCGCATCGGTCTCTCGGCCTCGACCGCCCACGCGCGCGTCCGCGCGCTCCGTGCGGCGGGGGTGCTCGGCGCCTCGCGCGCCGACGTCGACCTGGCCGCCCTCGGCCTTCCCCTGCAGGCGATCGTCGCGGTGCGCCTGCGCGCCCAGGCGCGTCCGTCGATCAAGACCTACGCCGACAAGGTCGCGCGGTTGCCGAACGTGCTGAACATCTTCTTCCTCGGCGGGCAGACCGACTTCCTCATCCATGTCGCGACGACCTCGCCCGAGCAGCTCCGCGACTTCGTGGCGACGCGCCTCAGCATGGACCCCGCGGTCGCGTCGACCGAGACCCAGATCGTCTTCGACTGGGTGCGCTCGCCGGGGCGCGCCGGCGGGTTCGACGACATGCGCGACCCCATCCAGTAGCGGCTCAGCGCGCGGGGTCGCTCGGCGTCAGAAACCGGCGCAGCATGTCTTGCAGTTCGGCGAGCAGCGCCGCGCGTTCGCTTCCGGATGCGGCGAACGCCTCGTGCAGCACGGCGTCGGCCGAGAGGAACGCCACGCGGGCGCGCAGCTCGTCGCGACCGTCGGAGGCGAGCCCGCTGACGCGCATGAGCGTCGCGACTTTCGCCGCCATCCGCTGTCGGTGCAGGGTGCGCTCGTCGAAACCGGCCGGCGTCGTCGAGACCGCGTGCAGGGCGCGCACGGGTTGCTGGTCGAGGTAGACCCCGGCGACGGCGTCGATCACGTGCGCGACCGGATCGGCCGGGGCGGCGGAGCGCGTCGTCTGGGCGATTGCATCGTCGAGAAGCAGCTCGAGCCGGGAGTGGTAACGCGCGACGAGCGCCCGCGTGATCGCGTCGCGGTCGGGCAGGTACTGGTAGAGCGCGCCGACGCTGACGTCGGCCTCGGCGGCGACGCGCGGCAGGTTGATCGCGTCGGGTCCTTCGGTGCGGAGCAGCCGGTCGGCGGCGACGAGCGCGCGAAGGACCTTGTCGCGCGAGCGCGCTTGCGTGGGGACGCGGCGGAGCGGAAGGGCGTCCCACTCCTCGGCTGTCGTCACGGATCCTCTAATCAAACTTGACTTTGGTTTGCTCGCTGCGCATGCTCACTGTATGACATCGACGTCAGACATCGTCGCGTTGCGCCGAACGGTGGCGGATGCGGCCCGCGTGCTCGCCGACCGCGACCTTCTCATCGGCACTGCCGGCAACATCAGTGCCCGCTCGGGCGACCTGGTCGCCCTCACCGCGACGGGCGCCGTGCTCGGCGAGTTGACGCCCGACCAGGTCACGATCGTGACTCTCGATGGCGCGGTCGTCGAGGGGGAGTGGGCGCCGACTTCCGAGGCGGACCTGCATCTCGGCGTGCTCCGCGCCGCGCCGCCCGGCGTCGTAGGCGCGGTCGTGCACACCCATTCCCGGTACGCGACCGCCCTGTCGATCGTGGTCGACGAACTCCCGGTTGTGCACTATCAGCAGCTGACCCTCGGCGGCGCCCTGCGCGTCGCGGCGTTCGAGCCGTTCGGCAGTCCCGAGCTCGCGCGCGCCGTGGGCGGCGCTCTCGACGGGCGGCTGGCGGCGTTGATGGCCAACCACGGCGCCGTCGCGCTGGGCGCCGACCTCGCCCGCGCCGTCGAGAACGCGCTGCTGGTCGAATGGCTCTGCGAGTTGTACTGGCGTGCGCGGGCGATCGGCGAACCGCGGGCGCTGGATGGTGCCGCGCAGCGCGCCGTCATCGAGGCGGCGACGCGCCGCGGCTACGGCACGACCCAGAGGATCGTTCCGTGAGCGCCCCGATCGCGCGCGGGCGGTCCTCCGAAGTGTTCGCCGATGACCCCGGGCACGTCGTGAAGCTCTACTTCGCCGGCGCCGACGAGGTCGAGGTCGACCGCGAGGTGCGCGACTCGCGGACCGTGCACGCGCTCGGCATCACCCCGGTGCGCTGCTACGGGCGGGTCGAGCGCGACGGCCGGCACGGCATCGTGTTCGACCGGATCGACGGCATCCCGCTGACCACGGTCGCCGAACGCAACATTCTGCGGCTTCCCGAGGTGGGACGAACCCTCGCTGACGAGCACGTGGCGGTGCACGCCGCGCACACCACCGAGCTGCAGGATGTGCGTGCGCTCGCGCTCGCCCAGATCGACAAGCCCTCGTTCGCGGCGTTGACGATCGCCGAACGAGAGTCCCTCCGGGCGCACCTGCGGTCGCTGCCCGACGGCGATGCCGTGCTGCACCTCGACTTCCACCCCCAGAACGTGTTCGTACTGGCGGATCGGAACGTCGTGATCGACTGGCAGACCGCCGTCTCCGGTGACCCTGCGGCCGACGTCGCCCTCACCTGCCTGCTCTTCCGGGAGGCGGAACTCTTCCCGGGAACCTCGGCCCCCATGCGCGTCGTCTACGCGGCGGTCAGGCGTGTCCTGCTGCGCCACTACCTCGCGGAGTATCTGCGTCGCAGCACCGTCACCCCCGCGCAGATCGAGCGCTGGACGACAGCCGCGCGCGTGCTGCGGCTCGGCCTGCTCGATGTCGCGTCGGAGCGCGAGCGGATGCTGGCCGGCATCCGTCGCGACCTCGCCGCCCGTGCGTCGGCCCAGGGTCCGGCACGATCGGCGTCGGCGTCGTGAGTGCCCCGTTCGCCCGTCGCCTGCCCGGTTCGCCGGTCGACCTGCTCATCATCGGGGCGGGGATCACCGGGACGGCTCTCGCCTACGAGGCCGCGAGCCGGGGCCTCCGCGTCGCGGTCGTGGACGCCGGTGACATCGGCGGTCGCACGTCGGCGGCGACCGGCAAACTCATCCACGGCGGCCTCCGGTATCTGAAGAACTTCGAGGTCGGCCTCGTCCGCGAGTCCCTTGCCGAGCGCCGCACGCTCATGCGCATCGCTCCGCACCTCGTCGAACCCGTCGGCATGGTGCTGCCCGACCCGGGACTCATCGAGCACGTGGGGCTCACGGCCTACGACGTGCTCTCGTTCGACCGCAACCGCATCCCGGATCCGGCCAAGCGCATCCCCGCGCACCGGGTGCTCTCCCGGGGGCAGCTCGATGCGCGCGGTCTCGCGCACGTGGGCCGCGGCATCCTCTACTACGACGCCATGATGTATTCACCCGAGCGGCTGACGTTCGCCTTCGCGCGCACCGCGCAGCAGCACGGTGCCACCTTCTCGACCTATACCCGCGCCGAGCGACTGCTCGTGCGGGGTTCGCGGGTCGAGGGGGCGCGGGTGCACGACGCCGTCACCGGATGCACGCACGACGTTCGCGCGACCGTGACGGTGAACGCGGCGGGGCCCTGGTCGCACGATCTGCTCAGCAGCACGCCGGAGCTGCTGCCGCTCGCCGGACCCGCGCCGCGCGTGCGCTCGGAGGGCATCTACCTCGTCACGCGGCCCCTCACCCGCACGATGGTGCTCACGGTGTCGGGGCACGGCCACTTCAGCGTCGCACCGTGGCGCGGGCACAGCCTCATCGGCCCCACCGAGACCCCGTACTCCGGCGCGGTCGGCGACTGGCGCCTTACGCGCGAGTCGATCGAGCGACTCGTGGATGCGGTCAACGCCGGCGCGAATCTGCCCGAACGACTCGCCATCGACGACGTCGTGGCGGCGTACGGGGGGTTGCGCCCGCTCTCCGAGTCGTCGGGCGACGACACGTACCGGGCCTCTCGATCATCCGAACTCGTCGACCATGCGAAAGGCGGCGTCGACGGATTGCTCTCGGCGGTGGGCGGCAAATACACGAACTCCCGCGCCTTCGCCGAGAAGGTCGTCGACCGGCTCGGGCGGCGGGCGGGACTCGGGGCCGCGCGGAGCGTCAGTGCGCGCACTCCGCTGTTCGGTGGCGACATCGCCGACATCGGCTCGGCCCGCGCCGCGATCGTGCCGGATGCGGCCGCAGCCTCCGTCGCCGCCGACACCGCCGATCTCCTGCTGCGCCACTACGGCACCCAGGCCCGCGAGGTGCTCGCGCTCATGAGCGAGGACCCGAGGCTTGCCGAACGGGCGACGCCCGACGGCGAACCGCTCGCCACCGTCGCCTACGCGGTGCGGCAGGAATCTCCCGTGCACCTGACCGACGTGCTCCTGCGCCGCACGGGGATCGGCCACCTCGGAGACCCCGGGGACCGGATCCTCGGGATGGCCGCCGACATCGCGGCCGAGCATCTGGGCTGGGATGCCGGGCGCCGCCGCACCGAACTCGATGCCGCCCGCCGCGCCGTGCGGCTGCCGGTGGACTGAGCGGGCTCAGCGCAGGCGGAGCACCGCGTCCCACAGCGCGTCGGCGACCTCGCGCTTCGTGCCGGTCACGGATGCGGGCTGCGCGTCGTCGTGCGCGTCGCCGTGCGCGTCGCGGGTGAGGAGCAGCAGCGTGTTGTCGGTGGTCTCAAAGCCGCGATCCCAGCCGACCTCGTTGACGGCGAGGAGGTCCACGCCTTTCCGTTCCCGCTTTCGCGCGGCCCGCGCGAGCAGTTCGTCGCCGGTCGCGGTCTCGGCGGCGAAGCCGACGATCGTCTGTCCGGGGCGCCGCTCCGCGACCAGCCCCGCGACGATGTCGGGGTTCTCCACGAGCTCGAGCGTGCGCGTGCCGTCGCCGGACTCCTTCGTGAGCTTCCGCTCCGACACGGCGGCGACGCGGTAATCGGCGACGGCCGCGGCCATCACCACGACATCGGCGTGGGTCGCCGCATCCGTCGTCGCGCTCTGCAGCTCCGTCGCCGTCCCGACGTCCGTCACCCGGATGCGGGGATCGGCGGATGCGGTCGCCCGCACATCCGCGTCGAGGTGGGCCGCGATCAGGTGCACGTCGGCGCCGCGATCGGCCGCGGCGAGCGCCACCGCGAGGCCCTGCCGCCCGCTCGATCGGTTTCCGAGGAAGCGCACCGGGTCGATGGGTTCGCGGGTGCCGCCCGCGGTGACGGCAATGCGGAGCCCGGCCAGATCCTGGCGCAAGGGGGCGGCCACCTCGAGGGCGAATCGCACGATGCTTTCCGGTTCGCTCATGCGCCCGGGCCCGCTGTCGCCGCCGGTGAGTGCGCCGTCCTCCGGTCCGATCACGCGCACGCCGCGGGCGCGGAGGGTCTCGATGTTGGCGACGGTCGCCGGATGACGCCACATCTCGCTGTGCATCGCCGGCGCGACGACGACCGGCGCGACCGTGGCGAGCAGCGTCGTGCCGAGCAGATCATCGGCGATACCGGCCGCCATCTTGGCGAGGGTGTTCGCGGTCGCCGGGGCGATGATCACGAGGTCGGCGTGCTGGCCGAGCGCCACGTGACGCACCTGCGGAACATCGTCGTGCAGCGATGTCGTGACGGGGTTGCGGCTGATGGCCTCCCACGTGGGCAGGCCGACGAACCGCAGCGCCCCCTCGGTCGGGATGACATGCACCTCGTGGCCCCCGCGGATGAGGTCGCGAACGAGCGATACGGTTTTGTACGCGGCGATTCCACCGGTGACTCCGACGACGACGAACACGGCATGATTCTCGCACGCGACGCGTCCGCCCGAAGGAGACCCGATGTGCACCGTGATCGTCCGCGTCCCCGAGAACCCGGACGCCCCGACGCGCCTGATCGCGATACGCGATGAGGATCCGGGTCGCCCCTGGAATCCCGTGGGGCCGTGGTGGCCGGACGCGTTTCCGGGAGTGCTCGGCGTGCACGACGTGCGGGCCGGCGGTGCATGGTTGGCCGCCGACCCGGGCGCGGGGCGGCTGGCCGTGCTGCTGAACCGGCACGACGACGGTTCGCTTCCCGACGCGGATGCCGTCTCTCGCGGCATCCTGCCGCTCGCTTCCGTGGCGGGCTCGCCGCCCGGTGAGGCGCCGCGCACGCGCGGCTTCAACCTGCTCGAGATCGACGGGGCGGCATCCCGCGTGGTGTCCTGGGATGGCGTTCGGCGCGGGGTCACCGAGCTCGCGCCGGGAACCCACATGATCGCCCACGACGACCTCGACGACCCCCGCACGGCCCGCATCACGCGCTGGCTGCCCGAGTTCACCGCCGCAGACACGGATGCGGCGGGCGCATGGTGGGCGCCGTGGCTCGGCGTGATCGAGCGGAGCACCGCGCTCGCCGCGACCGACGACCGCGCCATCATCCGCGATCACCGGCATCTCGGCATCCCCACGCTCTCGCTCCTCATCTGCGTGGCGAGCGTGCGCTCCCACGGCGTGGAGCTCCGAGATGCCACCCTCCCCGCGCCTGGAACGTGGGGGCCGCTCACGTTCTGAGTGGCTGCCAGCCGCGCGACGCGAGAGGATGGGGCGGGCCCGCTCAGAAGGCGGGCTCACCCAGGAGGAAACATGATCATCGTCGGGCTCGTTTTCGCGGCACTCGCCGCGCTGCTGCACGTCTACATCTTCTGGCTCGAGTCGATCGCCTGGACGAGCGATCGCGCGCGGCGCACCTTCGGGACGACCCCGCAGGAGGCGCAGGCGACGCGGTCGCTTGCGTTCAACCAGGGCTTCTACAACCTGTTCTTGGCGATCGCGGCCGCGCTCGGAATCGTGTTCTTCGCCGCCGGTGCCACGGCGATCGGGGCGACGCTCGTCTTCGTCGGGACGGGCTCGATGGTCGCGGCCGCGCTCGTGCTCCTCCTGTCGGACCGTTCGAAGACGCGTGCGGCGCTCACGCAGATGGCCTTCGCGGTGATCGCTGTCGTCGCGCTGGCCGTGGGGATCGCCCTCTGATCCGACGCCCTCGGGGCGTGGGGCCCCGTCAGGGGGTGGGGGTTGCGGCGGGCGGCCGGTCCGGTGCGGGGGCGAAGTGCTCCGCGACGAGCATGATGCCACCCGACGAGTTCGCGGAGTTGGCGAGCTCTTCGATCCACTCGCGGCTCAGCATCGCCGGCTCGGGGTCGTCGAAGACGAAGCGCAGCGGAATCGACGGATGCAGCCACAGCGTGCTGCGGCCGCGGGGCTGATCGTCCGGGTGCCGCCACGAGAGCGTGAAGCTCTCGCCCCGGCGGAGCTTCGTTGAGAGAACCACCTTCAGGTGTGCCAGGGCACGGTCCTCGATATGGATCGGAGTGCTGCCCCCGCCGTAGTAGATCGTGCCCATGCGATCACCCTAGCCGGGGGCGCACCCGGTAGCGCGGGTCGCGTGGCCTATGCTCGTGCCGTGGGCCGATTCATCTATGACACGAACGCGAACGCGGTCGACATCGAAGACCGTACGCTTTCGCACCTGCGGATCGTGGTGATGAACAAGCTCCGTCGTGGCGAGCCCTTCATGTTCGATGTCGAGATCGGCGACGGCAGCGGGCGCCGCAGCTTCTGGGTGCACCCGTCGGTTCCCATGCAGTTCCACTTCTACGGCAGTCGTCAGCCGAAGATCAACCGGGCCTGGATCGAAGATCTGATGCTGGCCGCATCCGGACCCGCCGGACTCACGATCGTGCCCGAACCGCCGGACGAGCCGGTGGAACAGACGGCCTAGTAGCAGCGATTCCCGGCGCGTCCGGGTTGTCAAGGGGTCGGACCGCGCCCGCCGCTGAGGCAAGGTGGGAACCGCCCCAGGAGGTGGTGCCATGCTCGCCGGACCCGAAGACGTCGTGCCCGAGAACCCGCTGACGTCCCTCGAATTCGAAGACGTCCCCGGCATCGACGTCGTCGACGGCGAATTCCTCCCGCGGAGCGGCTTCGATCCGCTCTCCCCGCGCTGAACGCATCCCCACCGATTCCGGGGCGCGCCAGTTTTCTGCTGCCGCTCCACAGATCTGAGGCGCGGGAGCAGGAAACTGGCGCGCGGCGCGCGGTGAGTGCAGAGAAGTGGCGCGCCGGATCGGGGCAAGCCGGCGGATGCGGGGTCAGCCGGCGGATGCGGGGTCGGCGAGCAGGGGTTCGAAGGCCGCCTCGGCGGCACCGATCAGGAGCCGGTCGTCGGCGAGCGACGCGAGGCGCAGATCGAGGGACTCCGCACAGGCGGGCATTGCCTGACCGCGGACGGCGGCGGTGAGCCCCGGAAGATCGCTCGATGCCAGCGCGGCGAGGAACCCGCCGAGCACCACGACCGACGGGTTCAGCACGTTCACCGCGTTGGCGAGCGCAGTGCTGAGGATGCGGCGCTGCCGGTCGCGTTCGGCGCGGGCAGTGGGCGCGGACGTCGTCTGCAGCGCGCGGGCGAGGGCGTGGTCGTCCGCATCCGTCGCGGAGCCGCCGAGCGCCGCGAGCAGCCGCGCGCGCCCGACTTCGTCTTCGAGCACCCCGCCGGGAGCCCGGCGATCGGAGGCGTCCTCGATGCCGGGGCGATTCTGGCCGAACTCGCCGGCGTATCCGCCCGCGCCGCCGAGCATCGTGCCGTGGGCGATCACCCCGCCGCCGATACCGCTGGCGCCGCCGTTGAGGTAGATCACGTCGGCGTGGCCGCGGGCGGCGCCGAAGAGGTGCTCCGCGCGGGCGCCGAGGCTCGCGTCGTTGCCGACCGTGGTCGGGAGCCCGGCCGCCGACTGTACGAGGGCGGCAAGGGGGGCATCGCGCCAGCGCAGGTGCGGCGCGTCGCGGACGACCCCGTCGCTCGTGCGCACGAGACCCGGCACGGCGACACCGACGCCGACGATCCGGTGGTTGGCAAGCGCCCCCGCACGCCACTGCGCGATGCGGTCGGCGATCGCCGCCGCGGCGACCTCCGGCGAGGGTGCGTCGCGCCAGGGGATCCGTACGCGCGCGACGACGGAACGATCGAGCGTCACGGCCGCGAGGGTCAGCGCATCGATCTCGGGGTGCGCCGCGATCGCGACCGCGGAGCCGCTGGTCACCACGACCGGCGACGGGCGGCCGGCGCGGCGCGCAGCATCCGGAGCCCGTTCCTCGACCAGCCCGAGCGCGGCGAGTTCGCCCACGAGGTCTCCGATCGTGGACCGGTTCAACCCCGTCTCCTCGGTGAGCGCCGCGCGTGAGCGGGGCCCGTCGAGATGCAGGAGCGTGAGCACGCGGGCGAGATTGCGCTGCCGCACGGATGTCGCGCTCGCCCCGGTGGTGGTCATCCTCCCAGTGTAGTATGTTGGCGAGCACAACTTATTCGGGTGCACCCCGCCCCGCACATTCGCAAAGGAGCGTCATGTCTTCACCCACGCGCGACGACAAATTCTCGTTCGGCCTCTGGACCGTCGGCTACAACGGCACCGACCCGTTCGGTGGGCCCACCCGGCCGCCGCTCGACGTCGTGCACGCGGTCGAGAAGCTCTCGGAGTTGGGGGCGTACGGGCTCACGTTCCACGACGACGACCTCTTCGCCTTCGGCTCGTCGGAGACCGAACGGCAGACCCAGATCGATCGCCTCAAGGGCGCGCTCGAGGACACCGGGCTCATCATTCCGATGGTCACCACGAACCTCTTCTCCGCCCCGGTGTTCAAAGACGGCGGGTTCACCGCGAACGACCGGGACGTGCGCCGGTTCGCCCTGCGCAAGGTGTTCCGCCAGCTCGACCTCGGTGCCGAACTCGGCGCGAAGACCTTCGTCATGTGGGGTGGCCGCGAGGGCGCCGAGTACGACTCCGCGAAGGATGTTCGCGCCGCGCTCGAGCGGTACCGCGAGGCCGTCAACCTGCTCGGCGACTACGTCACCGACAAGGGGTACGACATCCGCTTCGCGATCGAACCGAAGCCCAACGAGCCGCGCGGCGACATCCTGCTGCCGACGCTCGGCCATGCGATCGCGTTCATCGACTCGCTCGAGCGCCCCGAGCTCGTCGGCGTCAACCCCGAGGTCGGCCACGAGCAGATGGCCGGGCTGAACTTCGCCGCGGGCATCGCGCAGGCGCTCTTCCACGGCAAGCTCTTCCACATCGACCTGAACGGTCAACGCGGCATCAAGTACGACCAGGACCTCGTCTTCGGGCACGGCGACCTGCACAACGCCTTCGCGCTCGTCGACCTGCTCGAGAACGGCGGACCCGGCGGAGTGCCCGCCTACGACGGCCCGCGGCACTTCGACTACAAGCCGAGCCGCACCGAGGATGAGAAGGGCGTGGGGGAGTCGGCCGCGGCCAATATGCGCACCTACCTGCTGCTCAAGGAGCGCGCGGCGGCCTTCCGCGCCGACCCCGAGGTGCAGGAGGCGCTCGAGGCGGCACGGGTCGCCGAGCTCTCGGTGCCCACGCTCCACGAGGGAGAGTCCTATGACGACTTCCTCGCCGATCGTTCGGCCTACGAGGACTTCGACGCCGACGTGTACCTGGGCGGCAAGGGTGGCGGCTTCGTGCGCCTGCAGCAACTCGCGACCGAGCACCTGCTCGGCGCTCGCTGACCGCATCCGCCCGGCCCTGCCTAGCCCTTCCCCGACCCTTCCCCAACCCTTCCCCAACCCTTCCCCGACCCTTCCCCGACCGCGAGACTGGATCTTCGCGCCGAGACAGTGGGGTAACCCCGACGTTTCGGCGCGAAGATCCCGTCTCGCGGGTAATCGCGCGGGCGGGAGGGCCGCGGGAGGGTCGGGGCCGGGGGAGAACGCACGAAGGAAGGAGAGCGCGGATGGCGCTCGTCATGGGAGTCGACTCGTCGACCCAGTCCTGCAAGGTCATCGTCGTCGACAGTGCGACGGGGGCGATCGTCCGCGAAGGGCGGTCGCCGCATCCGGACGGCACCGAGGTGGACCCGGATGCATGGTGGGTCGCGCTGCAGGCGGCGATCGCGGAGGCGGGCGGGCTGTCCGGCGTCGATGCGTGGGCGGTCGGCGGGCAGCAGCACGGCATGGTGGCGCTGGATGCGGAGGGCCGCGTCATCCGTCCGGCGCTGCTCTGGAACGACACCCGCTCGGGCGGTGCGGCCGCCGACCTCATCGCGGAGTTCGGGGCCGACCTGCTCGCCCGGCGCACGGGCCTCGTGCCGGTGGCCTCGTTCACGATCACGAAGCTGCGCTGGCTGCGCGATCACGAGCCCGAGAACGCCGCGCGCGTCGCCGCCGTCGCGCTGCCGCACGATTGGCTGACCTGGCGCCTGCGCGGCTTCGGGCCCGACGGCGAATCCGCGCACGGCCCGGTGCTCGACGAACTCATCACCGACCGCTCCGATGCGTCGGGCACGGGATACTGGTCGCCCGACACGGGCGGCTACGACCGCGAGCTGCTCGTCGCGGCGCTCGGTCATGACGCGGTGTTGCCGCGCGTGCTCGGACCGGAGGGGTGGGTGACGGATGCGGACGGCCGCCGCGTCGGCCCCGGCGCGGGCGATAACGCGGGCGCGGCGCTCGGCGTCGGCGCGGGTCCGGGCGATGTGGTCGTGTCGATCGGAACCAGCGGCACGGTGTTCGCGGTGAGTGCGGAGCGGACGATCGACCCGACCGGCACGGTCGCGGGATTCGCGGATGCGGACGGCCACTTCCTGCCGATCGTCGTCACGCTGAACGCCGCCCGCGTGCTGGACGCCATCGCGCGCCTGCTCGGCACCGACCACGCGGGTCTGAGCGCGCTCGCGCTCGCCGCCGAGCCGGGCGCCGGCGGGCTGCTGCTCGAGCCGTACTTCGAGGGGGAGCGCACCCCCAACCTGCCGGATGCGAACGCCTCGCTGTACGGCATGACGCTCGCCTCGACGACGCGCGAGAACCTCGCGCGCGCGGCGGTCGAGGGGATGCTGCACGGTCTCGGTGCGGGGCTCGACGCCCTGCGTGAGCTCGGCGTTCCGCTCGAGCGGGCGCTCCTGATCGGCGGGGGCGCGCAGTCCGAGGCGGTGCGCCGCGTCGCGCCGCTGATCTTCGGTATGCCCGTCGAGGTGCCCGCACCCGGCGAGTACGTGGCGCTCGGCGCCGCCCGCCAGGCCGCCCGGCTGCTCACCGCCTGACCCCCTCCCCGACTGACCCCCATCGACCGCGAGACTGCAGCTGCGCAACGAGACGTTGGCTCGGAGCCGCGGTCTCGTTGCGAGAATGCTGTCTCGCGGTCGGCCAGGAGCGGCGAGCCCCCGCACTCCCAGCGCCCGCCGAAGTGGGGCACCTAGGGTCGAGGGCATGACCATCCCGCTCGATGACGGGCAGATCACGGTTTCCGCCGTCGAACTGCGTGCCGCACGCGATGAACTGCAGCGGTTCCTCCTGGAGTACCGATTCGGGATGCAGGAGATCGAGACGAAGCTCTCGATCCTTCGCGACGAGTTCCTCCTGATGCACGAGTACAACCCGATCGAGCACGTGTCGAGCCGGGTCAAGACCCCTGACAGCCTGGTCGACAAGGTGCGCCGGAAGGGGATCGACCCCGGGTTCGAGTCGATCCGGGCGCACATCACCGACATCGCCGGTGTGCGCGTGACGTGCAGTTTCACCGCCGACGCCTACCGGCTATTCGACCTGCTCACGCAGCAGGACGACATCACCGTCCGCGAGGTGAAGGACTACATCGCGGCGCCCAAGCCGAACGGCTACAAGAGTCTGCACGCGATCGTCGAAGTGCCGGTCTTCCTGTCGACGGGGCCCATGCGGGTGCCGGTCGAGGTGCAGTTCCGCACCATTGCGATGGACTTCTGGGCGAGCCTCGAGCACAAGATCTACTACAAGTACGACCGGCAGGTGCCGGGGCGCCTGATCGACGAGCTGAAGGATGCGGCCGACAACGCCGCCGCTCTCGATGACCGGATGGAGCGCCTGCACCGCGAACTGCACGGCCCGCGCCCTCCGCACACCCTGCACGTCTGATCGCCCACGGGGAACCGCGAGCGGTGGCCGCAGACGCGGCACAATGAGGACATGAGCGAGGTCGAGGAGCTGTTCGCGGACGCCCGCCGCGCGCTCGCCGACCTGCCCACGGAGAACCTCGGCCAGTGGACCACGCCGCGCCGCATCCTGGGTGTGCCGCGCGCGCCGCGGGTCGCCCCGGCCGGCACCGCCTGGCATCTCGGGGTCCTGCTCGTGACGGACGATGCGGTGCTCGGCACGGGAGACATCATCCGCGCCCGGGAGGAGGTGCGGCGGGGCTTCGCCGCCGAGTCCCAGCGTGAGCGCGCGGCGATCGCCGCGGCCGCCTTCCGCGGAGGGTTTCCCGAGGGGGTGGCCGTCCACATCGGGTGGACTGTGCTCGACCCGTCCGCGCTGGATCGCGGCGCCGCATCCGGCCCGCTGGCGGTTTGCGACGGACGCCCGGCCGTGCGCTGGAGCGCGTCGGGCGGGTACCAGCCGCTCGAGGGATATCTCCGCGAACGCATCGCCCTGCTCCGCACGCCGCCCGAGCGCGCGTAGCGCGGCGCGCACCGGGGTCTCCGCGGGTGCCCCGTCAAGCCCCCGACCCGGCACGGCCGCATCCGCGAGGCTCGACCCATGACCGACATTTCCGCGCCCGCCGACCCGACTAATGTGGAACCCCTTCCACAGCAAGGGGACAACGTGCAGACGTGGCCGGGATCGACCTATCCGCTGGGTGCCACCTTCGACGGCAACGGCACCAACTTCGCCATCTTCAGCGAGGGCGCCGAACGCGTCCAGCTGTGCCTCTTCGATGAAGACGGCACGGAGACCCGCGTCGACCTGATCGACGTGGATGCGTTCGTCTGGCACGCCTACCTGCCGAACATCGCGCCCGGTCAGCGCTACGGGTACCGCATCCACGGCGAGTACGACCCGGCATCCGGCAACCGCTTCAACGCGAACAAGCTCCTGCTCGACCCGTACGCGAAGGCCGTCGAGGGGCAGGTCGACTGGGACCAGGCCGTCTTCAGCTACACGTTCGGCGACCCCGATTCGCGCAACGACGAGGACTCCGCCGCACACATGATGAAGGGTGTCGTGGTGAACCCCTTCTTCGACTGGGGTGGGGATCGCCAGCCGAAGACGCCGTACTCGGAGTCGTTCATCTACGAAGCGCACGTGCGCGGTCTCACCGAGCGCCACCCCGGAATCCCGGATGAGATCCGTGGCACGTACAGCGCCATCGCGCACCCGGTCATCATCGAGCACCTGAAGAAGATCGGCGTCACGGCGATCGAGCTGATGCCGGTGCACCAGTTCGTCAACGACGACACCCTGCAGCAGAAGGGCCTCTCCAACTACTGGGGCTACAACACGATCGCCTTCTTCGCCCCGCAGAACACGTACTCGTCCACGGGCGAGCTCGGACAGCAGGTGCAGGAGTTCAAGGGGATGGTGCGGGCCCTCCACGCGGCGGGCATCGAGGTCATCCTCGACGTGGTCTACAACCACACCGCCGAGGGCAACCACATGGGCCCGATGCTCTCGATGCGCGGCATCGACAACCAGGCCTACTACCGCCTCGAAGACGACGACAAGCGGTACTACACGGATTACACCGGCACAGGCAACAGCCTGAACGTCGGCAACCCGCACGCGCTGCAGCTGATCATGGATTCGCTGCGCTACTGGGTGCTGGAGATGCACGTCGACGGCTTCCGCTTCGACCTGGCAGCCACCCTCGCCCGCGAGTTCTACGACGTCGACCGCCTCGCCGCGTTCTTCGAGCTCGTGCAGCAGGATCCGGTGGTCTCGCAGGTCAAGCTCATCGCCGAGCCCTGGGACATCGGCCCCGGCGGCTACCAGGTGGGCAACTTCCCGCCGCAGTGGACCGAGTGGAACGGCAAGTACCGCGACACCGTCCGCGACTTCTGGCGCGGCGAGCCGTCGACGCTCGGCGAGTTCGCGTCGCGGCTCACCGGCTCCGCCGACCTGTACGAGCACGACGGACGCCGGCCGGTGGCATCCATCAACTTCGTCACGGCGCACGACGGCTTCACGCTCCGCGACCTCGTGTCGTACAACGAGAAGCACAACGACGCCAACGGCGAAGACGGCAACGACGGCGAATCCCACAACCGTTCGATGAACTTCGGCGTCGAGGGCCCGACCGACGACCCGGCGATCCTGGAGATGCGCGCACGCCAGCAGCGCAACTTCATTGCGACGCTGCTGCTCAGCCAGGGCGTCCCGATGCTGCTGCACGGCGACGAGCTCGGTCGCACGCAGCAGGGCAACAACAACGGCTACGCCCAGGACAACGAACTCACCTGGGTGGACTGGGACCACGTCGACCAGCCGCTCGTGGAGTTCACCGCCGCTGTCGCGCGCCTGCGCCGCGAGCACCCGACCTTCCGGCGCAGCCGCTTCTTCGACGGCCGGCCCGTCCGCCGCGAAGACGAGCGCATCCCCGACATCGTGTGGCTCCGCCCCGACGGCTCCGTCATGGAGCCCTCCGATTGGGACTCCGGATTCGGCCGCGCGGTCGGTGTCTTCCTGAACGGCAACGGCATCCGCGAACGCGACCGTCGGGGTGAGACCATCCGCGACAAGCACTTCATCGTGCTGTTCAACGCGGGCGATGACGACGTCGACTTCACACTCCCCGACGTCGAGTTCTCGCCGCGCTGGGACGTGCTGGTCGACACGGCGGGCAAGCACGCGAACACGCGCCCGGCCGACCCCGGCGACGTGCTCGCCGTGGGGGCGAAGTCGCTCATCGTGCTCTGCGAGCACCAGGGCGCCGAGGTGGAGATCGACCACTCCGTCGCCGCCTCGCTCGCCCAGAACATGACCGGAACGATCGACGAGGTGCCGAGCGCGGCGCCGAAGTCCGAGCTGCCGAGGTAACGGCGTGCGGCCTCTCTCGACCTACCGGTTGCAGATCCGACCGTCGTTCGACCTGGATGCGGCGACCGAGGTCGTGCCGTACCTGCGCGATCTGGGTGTCTCGTGGGCGTACCTGTCGCCGCTGTTGCAGGCGACGACCGGGTCCGACCACGGCTACGACGTCGTCGACACGAGCCGCGTCGACCCCGCGCGCGGCGGCGCGGCCGGTCTCGCGGCGTTCTCGGCTGCCGCGCACGAGGCGGGTCTTCCCGTGCTCGTCGACATCGTGCCGAATCACATGGGCATCTCCGCACCGCGCGAGAACCCGTGGTGGTGGGACGTGCTCCGTCTCGGGCGCGGGTCGGCGCACGCGGCCGCGTTCGACATCGACTGGGATGCGGGCGGCGGGCGCGTGCTCGTGCCCGTGCTGGGCGCTCCGCTCGAGGAGGTCGCGAGCGATCTCACTCTTGACACCGCGCCGGCAGACGACGCTCCGGACGGTCTGCTGCGCTACTTCGAGCATGCCTTCCCCCTCGCCCCGGGGTCGCTCGACGGCATCGATCCGGGAGCGGTCGGCGCACCACTCGAGGTGCTCGGTCGCCAGCACTACACGCTGGCCTTCTGGCGCACCGAGGCGACCGATCTGAACTACCGGCGGTTCTTCGCCGTGACGACGCTCGCCGGTGTGCGCGTCGAACTGCCCGAGATCTTCGAGGCGACGCACACCGAGATCCTGCGGTGGGTGCGCGAGGGGCTCGTGGACGGCCTGCGCATCGATCACCCCGACGGTCTCCGCGACCCGGGCGGCTATCTCGACCAGCTGGCCGAGGCATCCGGTCGGGTGTACACGCTGGTGGAGAAGATCCTCGAGCACGGCGAGAGCCTGCCGTCCTGGTGGGCGACCGACGGTACGACGGGGTACGACGCGCTCGGCGTGATCGACCGCGTCCTCGTCGACCCCGCCGGCGAAGGCGCGCTCGATCGCCTCGATGCGCAGCTGCGGGAAGGCACCGGTGTCGCTCCCGGCCAGAGCTGGACCGACCTCATCCACACGACCAAGCGCATGATCGCCGACACGATCCAGGTGGCCGAGATCCGTCGCCTCGTGCGGTTGCTTCCGCATCCGATCGACGACGCGGAAGACGCGCTCGCCGAGATCCTCGCGTCGTTCCCGGTCTACCGTTCCTACCTCCCCGCCGGACGCGAGCAGCTCACCGTTGCGCTCGCGGATGCAGCGGCCCGGCGCCCCGACCTCGCCGGCGCGATCGCCGCCCTCGAGCCGGTACTCGCGGACCCGTCCGAGGAGGCCGCGCAGCGTTTCCAGCAGACGACCGGGCCCGTCATGGCGAAGGGCGTCGAGGACACCGCGTTCTACCGCTTCACGCGCCTCGGTTCGCTGACCGAGGTGGGCGGAGACCCCGCGGTGTTCGCGATCCCGGTCGAGACATTCCACGACGAGCAGATGCGACGGCAGGCCGCGTGGCCCGCGGCGATGACAGCCCTCTCCACGCACGACACGAAGCGCGGCGAAGACGTCCGCGCCCGCCTCGATGTGCTGGCCGAGATCCCGGAGCGCTGGGCCGAGGTGCTCGGTGAGCTCCGCGCCGTCGCCTCGACCGGACACGGCCCCTTCGACTCCCTGCTGTGGCAGGCAGTCGTCGGCGCGTGGCCGGCCGCATCCGATCGCCTGCACGCCTACGCTGAGAAGGCCGCGCGCGAAGCGGCCGAGGCCACCGGCTGGTGGGATCAGGATGCGGAGTTCGAGGCGCGCATGCACGCCCTCGTGGATGCCGCCCACGGCCCTGCCCGGCCGATCCTCGAGTCCTTCGTCGCCGAGATCCAGGCCGCCGGGTGGTCGAACGGGCTCGCGGCGAAAGTGTTGCAGCTCGCCGGCCCCGGCGTGCCCGACGTCTACCAGGGCTCCGAACTCTGGGAGCAGTCGCTCGTCGACCCCGACAACCGTCGCCCGGTCGACTTCGCGCTGCGCGCCGAGTTGCTCGCGGAGATCGATGCGGGCATCGCGTCCGGTGATCTGCCGGCGATCGACGAATCGGGCGCGGCCAAGCTGCTGGTGACGTCACGGACGCTTCGGCTCCGGCGCGATCGGCCCGAGCTCTTCGATCGGTACACGCCCGTGACGGTGACGGGCGCCGCCGCGCAGCACGCCGTCGCGTTCGACCGCGGCGGGGCGATCGCCGTGGCGACCCGCCTGCCGGTCGGGCTCGCGGAGCGCGGCGGATGGGACGACACGATCGCCCTGCTGCCTGCGGGGCAGTGGCGCGACGCGTTCACCGGACGACGTGTCACGGGCGGCGCGTTCGCGCTCACCGACCTGCTGCAGCGCTACCCCGTCGCCCTGCTCACGCGCGAGTCCTGACCCCGCGCCGGCTTTCCGTCGCACAGAACGCGCACCCGCACCACAGCGCACCCGCATCAGAACAGCACGAAACGGACCGCCGAGCGCGGGGGAGAGAGAACACGCATGATCGAGGTCTGGGCACCGAAGGCGGAGCGGGTTCGGATGCGGCGCGTGGCGGGCGCCGACGCGCCGGATTTTGACGCGGAGGGCGCCGACGTCGAACTGCGCGCCGCGGAGGACGGATGGTGGCGCGCCGACGTCGATCTCGCGGATGGCGAGCGCTACGGCTTCGTGCTCGACGACGGTGATCTGCGCCCCGACCCGCGTTCACGTCGGCAGCCCGAGGGTGTGCACGGACCATCGGCGTACGTCGATGCTGCCGCGTTCTCGTGGCGCGACGGTGCCTGGACCGGCCGGCAGCTCGCCGGCGGTCTCGTCTACGAGCTGCACATCGGCACGTTCACTCCCGACGGCACCCTCGACGCCGCGATCGAACGGCTCGGACACCTGGTCGAACTCGGCGTGACGCACGTCGAGCTACTGCCCGTGAACGGGTTCAACGGCGTGCACAACTGGGGCTACGACGGAGTGCTCTGGTACACGGTTCACGAGGCGTACGGCGGCCCCGAGGCCTACGTGCGCTTCGTCGACGCCGCGCACGCCGCGGGGCTCGCCGTCATCCAGGACGTCGTCTACAACCACCTCGGTCCCTCCGGCAACTACCTGCCCGAGTACGGCCCGTACCTGCGCGAGGGCAGTCGCAACACCTGGGGCGATTCCGTCAACCTCGACGAGGCGGCGGTCCGCTCGTACATCGTCGAGAACGCGCTGATGTGGCTCGGCGAGTACCACGTCGACGGTCTGCGGCTGGATGCGGTGCACGCCCTGCACGACGAGCAGCCCGTGCACATCCTGCGGGAACTCGCCGAGGCATCCGACGCCCTCTCTGCGCACCTCGGGCGACCGCTCACGCTCATCGCCGAATCCGACATGAACGATCCGACGCTCATCCTGCCTCGGGAGGCGGACGGCTACGGACTCACCGCGCAGTGGAGCGACGACTGGCACCACGCGGTGCACGTCGCCCTGACGGGGGAGACGGTCGGCTACTACGCGGACTTCGCCGACCCCGATGCGCTCCCGAAGGTCTGGGCCGACGGGTTCTTCCACAACGGCACCTACTCGTCGTTCCGCGGGCGCGATCACGGCCACCCGATCCCCGAGCAGGTGCCGGCCTGGCGTCTCGTGACGTTCGCGCAGGACCACGATCAGATCGGCAACCGCGCCGCCGGAGACCGGCTGACCGCGACGCTCTCGCCCGAACGACTGGCGGTGGCGGCGGTGCTCACGCTCACCGCACCCGGCACGCCGATGCTCTTCATGGGCGAGGAATGGGGCGCCTCGACGCCGTGGCAGTTCTTCACCTCGCACCCGGAGGAGTGGCTCGGCGATGCGGTGCGGAAGGGGCGCACGGCGGAGTTCGCCGAAATGGGCTGGGACGAGTCGATCGTGCCCGATCCGCAGGATCCCGCAACGTTCCGACGGTCCGTCCTCGACTGGTCCGAGGCAGCGGACGGCGAGCACGCGCGCCTCCTGCAGCTCTACCGCGATCTCGCGCGGCTGCGCCGCGAGCGTCCGGAACTGACCGACCCCGCCTTCGGGCAGTTGGGCGGCGAGACGGCGGACCCGGATGCGGCTCCCGACGCCCGCCGCTTCGTGCTGCGCCGCGGCGCGCTCGCGGTGCTGGTGAACCTGTCGGCCGAGCCCTGGGTCGTTCCGCTCGACGAGAACGATGACGTCGTGCTGCTCGCGACGGTCGACGCGACGATCGCGGACGCGGCGGTCACCGTCGCGCCGGAATCCGCCGCTGTCGTGGGTCCTCGGCATCCGTAACGCGGAGGAAACGTCCGGGCTCTAACCTCTCCTCAGCGTTCGCGTCAACGAAAGCTCTCGCGGCAGGGTACCGCCGACATTGCTGGGACACACGTGAAGTGGCTGCCTGATATCCGACGGTTGCCCTTCGGGGCGACCTCCATCGAGGAGTTGCGATGAGTTTCCACGTTCCCACAGTCGACATCACGCCCTACATCACGGGCGGAACCCCCGAAGCGCGGGCGGAGGTGGCCCGTCAAATCGACGATGCCTGCCGCACGGTCGGCTTCATCCAGATCACCGGGCACGGCATCCCGGACGCCGTCATCGACGGCCTGACGAGCGCGATGGACGCGTTCTTCGGGCTGAGCCTGGAGGAGAAGAAGAGCTACCGCACCCCGCCGCAGATCAACCGCGGCTACAGCCCGCCCAAGTCCGAATCGTTGAGCCTGTCGCTCGGTGTGGAGCAGGCGAGCCGGATGAACGACTTCTTCGAGGCCTTCAACGTGGGGGCGGGGCAGGCGGACTATCCGGATGCCGACGCGCTCCCGCAGCCCGACTACGCGGAGAACCTGTGGCCCGATGTCGACGGGTTCGAGGCGCAGGTGCAGGCCTACTTCGGTGAGGCGGCGCGGGTGGCGCGCACGATGACGCGCATCTTCGCCGACGCGCTGGGGCTCGCCCCGGACTTCTTCGCCGAGCGCACGGGGCACTCCCTCGACGTCATGCGGATGAACAACTACGCCCTGCCGCCGGGAACAGACGTGACGCTCGACGGAGACCTCGTCGGGATGGGGGAGCACACGGACTACGGGATCGTGACGATCCTGTGGGCCGACCAGGTGAAGGGCCTGCAGGTGCTCGGTGCCGACGGCTCCTGGAACGACGTCTCACCCGCCGACGACGCGCTGCTCATCAACCTCGGCGATGTGACCGCCCGGTGGACGAACGAGCGCTGGATGTCGACCCTGCACCGCGTGAAGCCGCCGGTCATCGGCGGCACGATCGAACGCCGCCGGTCCGCCGCGTTCTTCCACGACGGCGACGTCGACGCCGTGATCGAGACGCTGCCGTCGTGCGTGGATGCCGACCACCCCGACCTCTACGCGCCCATCACCGTGGGCGACCACATCCGGGCGAAGCTCGCCGGCTCGCGGGCCGGAAAGCCGAACGAGCAGGCCGAGCGCGAGTCCGCGCGAGTGCTGGCCAGCCGCCGCTGAGCCGTCGCCCCGCCGACCCGCCGACCCGCCGACCCGCCGGGGACTGTCAAGCCCCGACGGGTCGGAACGCGTCGATCCGTAGCGTGGGGGCATGAGCGCCGCCGCGTCCCCCCGGGACCTCCTTCGTCAGATCACCGTCCTGTCCGCGACGGTGTTCATGCTGATCGCCGCGATGGTGGGGACGGGCCTCTTCGGCGGAACGGCCGTGCAGGACCTCCAGGGCGGCGCGCTCGACGAGGACGGCTCTTTCCTCGCCCCCGCCGGACCGGCGTTCTCGATCTGGTCGCTGGTGTACCTGGGCCTGATCGCCTACGCGATCTGGCAGGCGCTTCCCGCGCAACGGCGCAACGAGCGTCAGCGCGTGCTCGGCTGGGGCATCGCCCTGACGGAGGTGCTCAACGGGCTGTGGCTCGTCGCGGCGCAGTTCACGACGCTGCCCGTCACCGTGCTCACGATCTTCCTGCTGCTCGCGGCGCTCAGCGTGGTGTTCCGCCGCACCGTCGAGCGGCCTCGCGGCAGCATCCTCGACGCGATCCTCGTCGACGGTGTCACGGGGCTCCACCTCGGGTGGGTGACGCTCGCTTCGGTGGCGAACGTGTCTGCGTGGCTCACGCAGATCGCGCCGCCGGAGTGGGTGGCCGGCGCCGAAGTGTGGGGCCTCGTGGTGCTCGTCGTCGTCGCTCTCGTCGGGTCGCTGCTCGGGTGGCTCAGCGGTGGCCGGCTCGCGCCGGCGGCGGCGCTCGCCTGGGGACTGTCATGGGTGGCCGTCGGGCGTCTCGGCGGCGAGCCGCAGAGCACCGTCCTCGGTGTCGCGGCGATCGTCGTGGCCGTGCTGATCGTCGCCGTGACCGTCGTCAGCCGGCTGCGACGGACGCCGTAGCGAACGCGCGCAGCATCCGCGCCGGGGCATCGACGGGCGCGGCGAGCACCCGAGCGGACACTGCATCGAACTCGGATGCCTCGAAGTAACCCGCGTCGCGATAGATCGCCATGCGAGCCGTGAAGGCCTGCGGCGTCAACTCCGGGTGGAACTGCGTCGCGTACAGCCCGTCGCCCAGCCGGTAGGCCTGGACCGGGCAGCTCTCGTTGGCGGCGAGCAGCACCGCGCCCTCGGGGAGTCGCAGCGTCCCTTCTTTGTGAGCTGTGAAGGCCTCGAAGGGGTCGGGAAGCACCCCGAACACCGGGTCGCGGCGGCCGGCCTCGGTCAGGACGATCGTGGTCGAGCCGGTGGGCTCGGCGTAGTCGGGGCTGACGTCGCCGCCGCCCATCCGGGTCACCACACCGATGCCGTAACAGGTGAACATGGCGAGAGTCCGGGACGCGATGGCCGCGGCGGCGACGTGCTCGAGGTCGCTCTCCAGCCGGCGCTGCCCCTCGGATTTCACCGGTTCGGCGACGTTGAACGGGCTGCCGCCGACGACGAAACCGCGGTAGCGCTTCAGCGCGTCCGCGGGAAGAGCGTCGGACACGAGATCCCAGGCGTGCAGGGACTCCTCATCCAGGCCCATGGCAACGCGGAACGACGCGTACTCGCCCACGGCGGCCTGCTGCTCCGGACGCACGCACAGGTACAGCAGCGGGCGGGAGTCCATCCCGAAAGTCTAGGTGCCGCGGCCCGTGACGTTCGCGGTCAGCCGCGCGAGGACCGCGCGGAGCGGCCCCGGACGATCCCGACGAACGTGTCGATGAGCGGGTCGGTGCGTTCCGCATCCCAGGCCAGAGCGACGCGCGAGACGGGGCCGTCGACGAGCGGGCGGACCGCGACGTCCTTCCGCTGGTGCAGGCGGGCCAGCGACATCGGCACGACCACGATGCCCACTCCCGCGGCGACGACCGCGATGGCTTCTTCCGTGGTCTCCGGCGGCGCGAAACGGGGCGCGACCGTCGCGGGTGCGGCGAACGACAGCACATCGTCGACCGGCGTGATCAGCACCTCGCCCTCGAGGTCGGCGGCGGAGAGTTCGTCGACGGCCGTCAGGTGCGAGTCCCGTGCGCAAATCACGACGGGACGCTCCTCGTAGAGGGCGATGACGTGGAGTCCTCCGGTGGGGATCGGCAGCCGCACGATCGCCGCGTCGACGTCGCCGCGGCGGAGGGCTTCGGTCTGGCCCGCCACGGCGAGGGGAACGAGTTCGAGGGGGTTCCGCGGCATCCGTTCCTGCCACGTGTCGATCCACTTGCCGGGGGTCGCGCCCGGGATGGCGCCGAGCCGGAAGGGGCCCTGCGGGGCGGCGGGCTCGGGGGCAGAGGCCGGTCTGGCGGCCGGCGCGCTCCGGGTCGGACGCTTCGGAGCGCGTGCGGCACCCGGTTTGGGCGTCCGCGCGGGCGCGCGGCGAGACGGTTCTCGCCCCTTGCCGCGCTGTCCGCTCATCCCGTCAGGCTACGCGGTCGGGCGCGGTCTCACGCAGCGAGGCGGAGACCCTTGCGGTCGGTGGCGACGCGTTCGCCGTCGGCGATGGTCTGGTCGTCGCCGATCAGCGACCCACCCGCGACACTCGCGCCCTCGCCGATCTGCGTGCGCACACCGATCTGCGCGCCCGGCCCGAGTTGGGCCTTCGCGCCGATGTGCGCGTGCGGTGCGATGTGGGCCTTCGGTCCGATGACGACATCGCTTTCGACCCAGGCGCCACGGCCGACGAAAGCACCCGCGGCGATCTGGACGCCCGGCTCGATGTACGCGCCCGCTTCGACGAACGCGGTCGGGTGCACCTTCGCGCCGTTGGCGACGAGCCCGCGGCCGTTGATGTGCTTGCGGTACCGCAGCATCTCACCGCGGTCGTTCTCGATGTCGATGTAGTTCTTACCCACGATGCCCTCCTCCGGCCCCTGCGGGACCGAGTACATGAGTGAACCGGTCCCGACACGTTTCCATTCCCGTGAGTAATTCGTCACCGGAGGTATTTCGGATTCCACGCGCACGGCGTTTTCCCCTGGTGGGCATGCGGATGCGGTGCGGGCCCGGCGGCACGTGGGTGCGCGCGTCGCGGCGTACGGGGAATGAGACGATGGGTACCGTGACGAACCCCTCCCCGGAGCCGCATCCCGAGACTGCCGCGACCCTCGTTTTCGACGACAAGAGCACGGCGCACAGCATCCCGGAAGACGTGCTCGGGCTGCTCACGGGCACGTTCGTCGCCTCGCTCGGCCTCTACCTGCTGCAGTCGAGCGGCGCGGTCACCGGCGGCACCGCAGGCATCGCCCTGCTCATCGACTACGCGACCGAATGGCCGTTCTGGCTGATCTTCGCGGTCGTCAACCTGCCGTTCGCGGCACTCGCGATCTGGAAGAAGGGCTGGAGCTTCACCCTCCGCACGGCGGTGTCCATCGCGCTCGTCTCCGCGTTCTCGGTGCTGCACCACGCGCTGTTCCGGATCGACGAGCTGCAGCCGATCTACGGCACGATCGCCGGCAACCTGCTCGCGGGCGTCGGGCTCCTCATCCTGTTCCGCCATCGGGCGAGTCTCGGCGGCGTGAACATCATCGCCCTCGTCGTGCAGGAGCGCACCGGCTTCCGCGCCGGGTGGACCCAGCTGACCGTCGACCTCGTGATCATCATCGCGGCGCTCTTCGTGCTGCCCTGGCCCGCGGTGCTGCTGAGCGCGGCCGGTGCGGTGCTGTTGAACGTGGTGCTCGCGTTGAATCACCGTCCGGGCCGGTACATCGGGCACTGACCGCCGCTCAGCTCCGGGTCTTCTCGCCGGCGCGTCCGACGAAGTGATCCACTGTTCTCACTCTCGGAAGTGCCGCGCTCACGGCAACGTGTAGACGAATATCGATGCGGTCGTGGTGAGAATGAGCCACGTGGCCGTGGGAGCGATCAGGCCCAGAGCGACCCACCACCACAGGCGCGGCGCGCGGCGGCGGCAAGCGAGGTATGCGAACGCACCCGCGACAAGCAGGCACGTTCCGGTCGCGATCACAGCGACGGTGGTCGCCGTCCACTCCGAGTGAACCGTCGTGGTTCCCCCGGCTTCCATGACCCAGGTGCACGAACGCCCGATCGGCCAGGCGGAAACCCGCGAGGAGACGAGGGCGATCTCGGACTGGGCGGCCCCTTCCGGAGCCTCGAAGCCGCACTGGTACGCAGCGCTTCCTCGCGTCTCGATGTATTGGCTGGCGAGTGCGCCGATGAAACCCAGGAGGGCACACCACAGCGCGATACGCAGAACACGGGTCGTTGACCGTGCGTTGCTCATGCGCGAGATTGTGACGTGTCGCGCGCGGGTTGGCAGCGCGGGCACCAGAACACGTTGCGCTCCGACGTCGCGTTCGCGCCCAGCGAGGTTTCGCGGATACGGGTGCCGCACCGGCGGCACGGCTGGCCCGTGCGCCCGTAGACCCAGAACCTGCGGCCCGGGCGGTCCTCGCCCGTGAACGTGCGCGCCGAGCGGTCGCGATTCGCGCGGATCATCCGCACCCCGGTCTCGATGAGTCCGACCGTGTCGACCTCGGATGCGGGCGTCGTGGGCGCGATGCCGCGCACGAACAGCAACTCGTTCGCGTACACGTTGCCGAACCCGGCGACGTTGCGCTGGTCGAGGATCGCGACGTGGGCGGGGCGCTCGTCGCGGGCGAGATGCGCGGCGGCGTCGGCGGCGGATGCGGGAGTCCAGTCGGATCCGAGGGGATCGGGACCGAGGTGGCCGATCAGCTCGTGCTCGCGGTCGGTCGGCACGACATCGATCATGGCGAGATCGAAGCCGACCGCATCCGCGGTGTCGACGCCGATGATGGCGCGCGCGGTATGCGCGGGCTTTCGCCAGCGGGCACCGGGCGGGTAGACGTGCCACTCGCCCTCCATCTTCAGATGCGAGTGCAGGGTGAGGCCCCCGATCCGCGCGAGGATGTGCTTGCCGCGGGGGATGACCGCATGGACGGTCTCACCGCGGAGGTCGATCGTCGCGACCTTCGGCACACGCAGGTCGAAGCGGATGACCTCGTGACCGGCGAGAGCCGCATGCAACCGCTGGGCGGCCCGGTAGACGGTGTCGCCCTCAGGCACGCGCGCCGCCCGTGCTCTCGCGCGACGCGCGGGCCGCGTCGCCCGCGGTCTGGCGGCGGAGCGTCATGCCGCGCGGCGATTCGACGAATCCGGCGCTGCGCAGCATCCGCCCCATATCGGCGCCGATCACGAACGCCCCGTTGACCTGCTCGATCGTCAGCGTGTCGAGCGAGCGCGCACGGGCCGTCGCCACGAGGTCTGCGGCGGCAGCGGTCAGCACCTCTTCGTCGTCGCTGAAGGCGAGCGCCGTTTTGCCGCCGCGCTCGAGATACAGCACGAGCGCGCCGTCGACCACGACGACCAGCGCGCCGGCCTTCCGCCCCGGCCGGTGCTTGCTGCCCTCGAGTGCGGGCCACGGAAGCGCTGCCCCGAAGGGGTTGGCCGGGTCGGTCGCGGCGAGGGTGCGCGCTGCGCGCGGCGGAGGATCGGCGACCGCGGCGAACTCTCGCAGCCGGTCGATCGTGGCGGAGGCCGCGAACTGCGCGGCGCCGAGCTTCTCGATCAGGTACCCGCGACGGCAGTGGCCGGCCTCTTCGAAACCCGACAGCATCCGGTACGCCTGCGCGAAGCCGCCCGGCAGACCCTCGCTCTGCACCGAACCGCGGGTCACGACGCCGTAGCGGTCGAGGAGAAGGCTCGCGGCGGCGGTCGCGCGAAGAGTCGGGTCGGACTCGGCAACGGGCAGTGCCGACCAGCGTCCGCCGACCGACGCGGGCCGGGCGGGTGCGGTCGGCCGCGGCAGAGAGGTGCCGCGGAACATCCGCGCGCGCGGGGCCCGACGGGTCACGCGATGCGCCTGCGATCCTCCGGCGAGCAGGCCCCGGACCGGAGCGAAGGTGTCGTTGGTCACCCGGCCCGCCCACGCCAGACGCCAGAGCGCCTCGACCACGGACTGCTCGTTCTCGGCGCCCGCGAGGGTGCGCACCTGCGCCGCGAAGTACGCTCCGCCGGCCGCGAGCGCGTCGAGCACCCGCGCATCGAGGGAGTCCGCGGGGATGTCGTCTTCGGGTACCAGAAGCGTGAGGGGTGCGGTGTCGGCCGGATGCAGCGAGATCCAGCCGTCACGACCCGGAAGCGAACCGTGCCCGGCCCACACGACCTCGCCCGTCGCGGTGAGCTCGTCGAGCATCGCGGGGGAGTAGTCGCGCACCCGAGAGGGCAGCACGAGGGACTCCCACGCGCTGGCCGGGATGGGCACGCCCGCGAGCTGCTCGATCACGGCCAGCGCGCCATCGATGCCGTCGAGCGGTCGGGTGAGGTGCTGCCAACTGGGCAGGAACCGCGCGAATCCGTCGGGAGGCACGGGCTCGACCGAGCCGCGGATGGCGGCGAGCGACCGCATCCGGAGCCGCCGGAGCACCTCGGTGTCGCACCACTCCGTCTCGTCGGGGCGAAGGGCCCGCGCTTCCGGGAGGAAGAAACCGCTCGTGATGCGGCCGGCGCCCTCGAGGCGCTGCAGAGTGTGGCGCGCCACGGCCACCCCGACCCCGAAACGATCGGCGACGGCATCCGCTGTGAAGGGGGCGTGCGTGCGCGCGTACCGGGCGACGAGGTCGCCGAACGGATCCGGGAACGGCTCCAGGAAGGCTTGCGGGAGTCCGACCGGGAGGGCGACCCCGAGCGCATCGCGCAAGCGCCCGGCGTCTTCTATCGCCGCCAGGCGGACGGTGCCTGCGATCGACACGCGGATGGCGCGACGCGCCTGCACGAGCGCCTCCGCGTGCGCGGACGCGACCTCGAGCGGCGCCGGAGCCGACGCCGACGGCGTCTCGACGTCGCTGTCTGTCGCGGCCTCCACGGAGACCTCCGCGCGCAGGCGCGCGGCGATCTCGTCGTCGGACAGCGGCCCCAGGATGCGCAGCAGATCGGCGACGCCCTCGACGCCCTTCACCCGGCGGTCGGGGTCGAGGCGTTGCGCCTCGCGTTCGAATTGCTCGATGACGGCGGGGTCGAGCAGCTCCCGCATTTCGATCTTGCCGAGCAGCTCCGACAGCAGCCCCGGGTCGACCGACAGCGCGGCCGCGCGCCGTTCGGCGAGCGGCGAATCGCCCTCGTACATGAACGCGCCTACGTAGCCGAAGAGCAGATCCCGCGCGAAGGGCGAGGGTTGCGAGGTCGTGGTCTCGACGAGCCGGATGCGGCGGTCGGCGATCTGGCGGGCGATCCGGGTGAGCGCGGGCAGGTCGTAGACGTCCTGCAGCACCTCGCGGAGGGTCTCGAGGATGATCGGGAACGTCGGATGCCGCCGCGCGACTTCGAGCAGTTGCGCCGACCGCTGGCGCTGCTGCCAGAGCGGGCTGCGGCGGTTCGGGTTCGTGCGGGGCATCAGCAGCGCGCGCGCCGCGCACTCGCGGAACCGCGACGCGAACAGCGCGGAGCCGCCCACCTCGTCGGTGACGATCTGTTCGAGCTCGTCGGCGTCGAACACGAAGAGTTCGGCCCCCGGGGGCTCGGCCGTCGCATCGGGGATGCGGGCGATGATGCCGTCGTCGCTCGCGACCGCGGAGCCCTCGACTCCGAGGCGTTCGCGGATGCGGGCGTTGACCGCCAGCGCCCACGGCGAATGCACCTGCATGCCGTACGGGGAATGCAGGATGACCCGCCAGTCCCCGACCTCGTCACGGCTTCTCTCGACCGTGAGCTGGCGGTCGCTCGGAACGGAGCCGGTCGCCTCGATCTGCTCGGCGAGGTAGGCGAGCAGATTGTCTTGGGCCCGGTCGTCGAGACCCGCCTCGGTGAGGCGCTGCCGCGCTTTCGCGGGTTCGGCGGCGGCGACCTCGCGCGAGAACTTGCCCAGCGCTTCGCCCAGCTCGGCGGGCCGACCGATGCCGTCGCCGTGCCAGAACGGCACCTTGCCCGGTTGCCCGAACGCGGGCAGCACGTTCACCCGGTCGTGCGTGATCTCCACGATCCGCCAGCTGGTTGTGCCGAGGGTGAAGACATCGTTGACGCGCGACTCGTAGACCATCTCCTCGTCGAGCTCGCCGACGCGGGCGTTCTGCGATTCCCCGGCCACGAAGACCCCGAAGAGGCCGCGGTCGGGGATGGTGCCGCCGCTCGTGACCGCGATCCGCTGGGCGCCGGGACGCCCGGTCAGCGTGCCCTGGTCGCGGTCCCAGACGAGCCGCGGCCGCAGCTCGGCGAACTCGTCGGAGGGGAAGCGTCCGGCCAGCAGATCGAGTGTCGCCTCGTACGCCGAGCGGGGGAGCGTCCGGAAGGGCGCGCTGCGGCGCACGGTCTCGAACCAGTCCTCGACCTCGATCGCGCCCAGTGCGCAGGCCGCGACGGTCTGCTGGGCGAGGATGTCGAGGGGATTCTGCGGCACACGAACGGCCTCGATCTGACCCGCCAGCATCCGTTCGGTGACGATCGCCGTGTGCAGCACGTCTCCGCGATGCTTGGGGAAGAGAGCGGCCCGGCTGGTCTCGCCGACCTGGTGCCCGGCGCGTCCGATGCGCTGCAGACCCGACGCGGCCGACGGCGGCGATTCGACCTGGATGACGAGGTCGACGGCGCCCATGTCGATGCCGAGCTCGAGGCTGCTGGTGGCGACGACGCACCGGAGCACGCCGGACTTCAACTCGTCTTCGACGATCGCCCGCTGCTCTTTCGACACCGACCCGTGATGCGCCTTCGCGAGCACGGGATCGGCGCCGGCCGTGGCACCGGCCTGTGACATCTGCGCGGCGGGAACGGTCGCCTCGGGCAGATCGAGCCCCATCCGCTCGCTGTAGATCTCGTTGAGGCGGGCGGTCAGCCGTTCGGCCAGGCGACGCGAGTTCGAGAACACGATGGTCGAGCGATGCTGCAGGATGCGGTCGACGATCGCTTCTTCGACGTGCGGCCAGAGCGAGCCGGTCATCTCGGTGCTCTCGGGCCGTGGCGCTGCCGGGGCGAACCAGTCGCCGTCGCCGTCATCGTCGCCGGTCGTGGCGGCGGGACGCGTGGGCGGCGGGGTCTCACCCGGTGCCGGAGGGGGGTTCAGCATGTCGTCGACCGGCACGACGACCGTCAGATCGAATGTCTTCGTCGCCCGCGGGGCCACGATGTCGACGGGCGCCGAGCCGCCGAGGAACCGTGCGACCTCGTCGATCGGCCGGACGGTCGCCGAGAGTCCGATGCGCTGCGCCGGCTTTTCGAGCAGGGCGTCGAGTCGTTCCAGGCTGACGGCGAGGTGCGCGCCGCGTTTGGTGGCGGCGACGGCGTGCACCTCGTCGATGATGACGGTGCGGACGCCCCGGAGCGTCTCTTTCGCCTGACTCGTGAGCATCAGGTACAGCGATTCGGGCGTCGTGATCAGGATGTCGGGCGGGTCGGACACGAGCTTTCGACGCTCGGACGACGGGGTGTCTCCGGAGCGGACGCCCACCGTCACCTGGGGCGCCGGGATCGCGAGCCGTCGCGCGGAGTGCCCGATGCCGACGAGCGGCGAGCGGAGGTTGCGCTCGACGTCGACGCCGAGGGCCTTGAGCGGGGAGATGTAGAGAACGCGGGTGCGCTCGCTGTCGCGTTCGACCTTCGTCGCGGCGCCGCCACGACGCGGGGGCGCGACGGCCGGCTCGGGCTCGGCCTGTCGCTCGCGGAACACGCTGTCGATCGCCCAGAGGAACGCCGACAGGGTCTTTCCTGATCCGGTCGGGGCGACGACGAGAGCGTGGCGTCCTTGCGAGATCGCCTGCCAGGCGCCGGCCTGCGCGGGAGTCGGCGCCGAGAAGGCGCTCCGGAACCAGTCCTGCGTGGCAGGAGAGAACCGGTGCAGCACGTCGTCCACTCCACCATCATCCCGGGTGCCTCCGACACCGGGATCGGGATTGCGCTGCGGGCAGACGATCGGATCGGTATCGCCGGGCTCCCGGAACGGATCAGCGCACGGATGTGCGGGTGTCGACGCGGACGCGGAGCGTCGCGGTGTAGCCGGCCGTCGCGTCGCCCACCACAGTCGCCATTTGGAGAGCGCCGCCGTCATCGCGGAACACCATGTCGGAGGACAGCGAGATGTCGTCGAGGTTGCCGCGAGACCCGTCGTAGTCCGGAAGCGCGTACACCGTCTCGCTGATCCCCTGGGGTAGAGCCACCTGCGACGTCGCGATGACGTTCGCCGTATCGGTGATCCCGTCGACGTCCGGGTACACCTCGAAGTGCACGTGCGGCCAGCGACCCGGGTAGCACCCCGGGAAGACGGTGGTGAACGTCACGGTTCCCGCCGCATCCGCCGTCTGCACGCCGCGTAGGTAGGTGACGTCCTCGAGGCCGTCGGAGTACATCGAGTACCCGCCCTGGGCATCGCAGTGCCAGACATACACCGCGGCGCCCGTGAGGGGGATGTCGCCGTTCGCGGTGCCCAGCAGGACGAGCGACAGGGTCAGCGGAACGCCCACAGCGAGGGCGCCGCCGTCGATACTCGAGCGGATGTCGGAGCGGACGATGCCGGACTGCTCGAGGATGTCGGGCCCGTTCGAGCCATCGCCCGGGAACGGCCCCGGCGTCTCCTCGGGGATCTCCCCGGCGGGCAGGGCGTCCGT
This sequence comes from Microbacterium sp. cx-55, assembly GCF_021117345.1. Classification (NCBI taxonomy): domain Bacteria; kingdom Bacillati; phylum Actinomycetota; class Actinomycetes; order Micrococcales; family Microbacteriaceae; genus Microbacterium; species Microbacterium sp. cx-55. The sequence continues at coordinate 432,427 of NZ_CP088261.1, forward strand.
GGTCGGCGATCCCGTGCGGGTCGAGCCGGACGCGCTCGCCGCCGCTGAGCCGGTCGGTGCGGCGGACACGCCGGGTGCACAGGCCGCCAGCGCTGCCGCCCCCACGCCGATGCCGAGCAGGCTCAGCACTCCTCGCCGACTCATCACCGTGCGGATGTCGAAGGGTGCCCCCTGGTCGACGACCTCATCGTCGGCGCGATCGAGCAATCGCCCCTCGTATGCGGGGCCGCGAGGCGTGTGTTCGGGTTCGGGGATGCGGCTCATGGTCGTCTCCGAGGGCTCGGGTCGTGCGGGCGGAGTCCCAGCATTCCTGGCGCAGATTTCCGGCAGCTATGAGCGTGCTGGATGCTCCCCGCACGGTGGGCGGGGCGCGTGCGGACCGCCGAGGGGGTTATGCGCCGCAGGCATCCCCCGTAGCGTGGATGAATGGACAAGCGAACGGAAAACCGAAACGTGTCCGGATCGATGGCGCGGCGCGCTGGAGAGATCGCCCTGCTGGTCGTCGTCTCCGCGGCGGTCGGAGTTGTCTTCGGCTTCGTCAGCCAGTCGGCGGTCATCGGCGTGATCGTCGGCGCGGGTGTGGCGATCATCGCGGCCGCGTGGATGTGGCGGGCCCGCCGGTCGGGCGGATACGACGAAGAGACGCGGGCGACGACGCGACAGGCCGGCGACGAGCGTCGTTCCCACCCCGAGTACGGGCCGCTGAGTCAGCCCGGAACGTTCGGTGTGCGCATCGGCACCGGCGCGGCCGGCAAGGACAACGGGCGCGGCTGACCCGCATCCGGAGCGTCTGCCGGAACACGGACGCGCCTCGGGTGAGCCGACGTACCGACCGTCCGGATGCGGTACGCGACGGCGCTGGGGTCCGTCTCGGTCTCGGTCTCGGCCGCGACGGAGCTCGACGTCGGTGCCCGCTCGGCGAGGTCGGCAGTCGGCGTCGCGCCCCCGGACGCGGCCGCCGGCACCGGATCGGCGGTGAGGGCGTCGCGCAGGACGCTCCGCGGGTCGAAGCGTCGCGGATCGAGCGCCCGCATCCGCTCCGGGTCCCACCGCACGCCCGTCTCCGTCTCGGCGCGGTGCCGAGCGGTCTCGAGCGCCGACCGCAGAAGGCGGACGGTGTCGGCCAGGCGTCGCGCGTAACCCGGGAGGCGTGCCGGCCCCAGCACGATCACGGCGACGAGCGCCACGAGGATGAGCTTCTCGGTCGTCAGTCCGAACACGGTGGCCTCCTTCAGAGGGACGCGGATGCGGCGCGTGCCGCCCGCCGGTCGCGGAGGAACGCGATGCCGAGTGCCCCGCCGAACAGAGCGGTCACGGGGATCGCGACGAAGAACATCGACAGCACGTCGGCCGCCGGAGTCGCCAGTGCGCTGAACAGCACGATCACGACGACGATGATCCGCCAGCGGTGCGCGATGGCCCGGGCGGGCAGGATCCCCGCGAAGTTGAGAGCCACCAGCAGAACGGGCAGCACGAAGGCGATGCCGGTGCACAGCACGATCCTGATCACGAAGTCCACGTAGTACGAGGCCTGCAGGATGGAGCTGTCCTCGGCGGATGCGAACCCGGCGAGGAGTTCGACCATGTGCGGGAAGAGCACGACCCCCGTCAGGCATCCGGCAGCGAACAGGGGGAGTGCGGCGAACACGAATCCGAAGGTGTACCTCTTCTCCCGGCGCGTGAGGCCGGGGGCGAGGTAGGCGAGGATCTCGTACAGCCAGACCGGGCTCGAGAGCGCCGCCCCCGCGACCACCGCGATGCGGATGCGCAGGTCGAACGCCCCGGTGACACTGTCGAAGTTGAGGCTCGCCGCGCGGGATTCGGCGAGCTGGTCGATCGGGGCGCGCAGGACGTCGAGGATGCCGTCGGAGGCGACAAACCCCAGGACGACCGCGATCGCGAGCGCCGCCGTTGCGCGGGTCAGCCGGGTGCGTGCTTCACGGGCGTGCGCGGCGAGCGGCATCCGCTCGCCGGTGGTGCGCTCGGTCGCCTCCGTTCCGGCAACGGTCTCCCCGGCAACGGTCCCGGCGGCCCCGGCGACGGCGGCGGGGGTCACGGGGCGAGCCCGGGCGACGGCGTCGTACGGGTGGTCGGCGCGTCGGACGGGTCACCCGCGGGCGAGGCGACGGGCGCGGGTGCGGCGTCGACGGCCTCGGTCTTCAGGATGCGGACCGACTGACCGACGCTCTTCGCGAGGGCGGGGAGCTTCGCCGCGCCGAAGACGAGAAGCACGATGGCGAGGATGATCAGCGCGTGCCATCCGGTGAGATTCTGCAGCATGGGTGGTTTCCTTTCCAGAACGGGTGGGGTCAGCGTCCGCCGCCGCCGGCCGGAGCCGCGGCCTGGGACGGGGTGGTCGTCGTGTCGACGCGGGCGACGAGCGAGACGGCGTAGCCCGTCGTGACGTCGCCCGTGACGGTGGCCAGCTGCAGCGCACCGCCGTCGTCGCCGAAGACGTTGTCGCTGTCGAGCGAGACCTGGGCGAGGTTGCGGCTCGACCCGTCGTACTCCGAGAGCGCGTAGACCGCGTCGCAGGCATCCTGCGGCAGGGCGACCTGGGAGGTCGCGATCGCGTTCGCCGCATCCGTGATCCGGTCGACACTCGGGTACACCTCGAAGTGGATGTGGGGCCAGCGCCCCGAGTAGCAGGCCGGGAAGATCGAGGTGAAGGTCACCGCGCCTACGGCATCCGCGACCTGCACACCGCGGAGGTAGGTGACGACTTCCAGGCCGTCCGAGTACATCGAGTACCCGCCGCCGGCGTCGCAGTGCCACGCGTACACCGCGGCCCCCGTGAACGGAACGTCGCCGCCCGCGGTGTCGAGGATCGTGAGGGTGAGGGTCATCGGAACGCCCGCCGCCGTCGCGCCGCCGTCGATGCTGGAACGGAGGTCGCTGCGCACGATGCCGGATTGTTCGAGGATGTCGACACCGTTCGAGCCGTCGGCCGGGTAGGGGCCGGCGGTCTCGTCGGGGATCTCGCCGACGGGGAGCGCGGACGAGGACGTGGCCGTCGCGGACGAGGACGGCGCGGCAGCCGTCGTGGCGGTGGATGCGCTCGTGCTGGCGCCGGATGCGGTGGGCGTGCACGCGGCGAGCACGGCGACGCCGGCACCGAGTCCGACGAGGCTGAGGACACCGCGACGACTCATCAGGGTGCGGACGTCGAACGGCGCCCCCTGATCGACGACCTCCTCGTCGGCACGATCGAGCAGGCGGCCCTCGTAGGCGGGGCCCTGCGGGGTCTGTTCGGGAACGGGGATGCGGGTCATGGTGGCCTCCGGGGGAGCGAGTATCTGCGTCGTCTCCTCACCCTGACCGACGGTCTTCGCCGGCCGCCATGCGCTTGCTATGCGCCTCCTATGAGGGATCGCCCTGCGCGTTCGACGGCGGAGTGCCGCCCTCGGCAGGCGGAGCCGCGGCCTGCGCCTGCAGTCGGAGATCGAGGAACTGCCGCACATCCGCCAGTTCCTGGGCCGACACGCTGTGCCCTAGACCGGGGTAGACGCGCCCGCTCAGATCGGCGTGGGTGGGCAGCCATTCGATCGTGTGGGCGACGAGCGGTGCGGGAATGACGGTGTCGGCCGTGCCCCGCCCCCAGAAGACCGGCGGACGCGTCTGCGCGAGCGCGGCGTCGCCCGGCAGCGCCCCCGGCGTCGCGTAGCCGCTCAGGCCCACGACGAACGCGAAGCGCTCCGGATGCAGACGGAGCGCCTGCAGAGCGACCGCCGCGCCCTGCGAGAACCCGAGCAGACCGATCGTGTCGGCATCCGTGTGCGCGTCGATCCACGCCACCAGGCGCGCGGCCGCATCCGTCGTCGGCTGCGCCGAGCGTCCGTCGAGACCGTCGATCGGGTACCACGAGTACCCCGGCGACGGCCACGGCGGCGCGAGCGGTGCGCGGACCGCGGCGATCGCGAAAGCCTCGGGCAGGTGCGGCACGAGGCCGAACAGGTCGCGCTCGTCCGATCCGTACCCGTGCAGGAGCACGAGAAGAGGTTTGCCCTCACGCGGCCCGTCCGACCAGAGAACGGCGGCGTCGTCGAGGGTGTCTGCGGGGATCACGACATCATCCTGACATCGGGTGGCGACACGGGCGAGCGAGGGGGTGGGGTATACAGGAGACATGCCGGTGCGTACCCCCGATCCCGACCCGAACGAGCCCGAAGACGACGGCGGCGCCGCGCGCGATCCGCTCGGACTCGGTGAGAACGCCGGCGGTTCGCTGCCCGGCAGCGCCTCGAACCCCGCGTGGCTGAGCGATATCGAGCTCGCCGAGATGCGTCGGCGGTTGCCGATCGTCTACGTCGAGGCGATCCCGGTGCGCACCGACGGCAACGGTGCGGTGACGCAGGTGGGTATCCTGCTGCGCGCCACCCCGCTCGGTGAGATGACGCGCTCGATCGTGTCGGGCCGGGTGCGGTACGGCGAGACCATCCGCGACGCGCTGTTCCGGCACCTGGAGAACGATCTCGGTCCGATGGCGTTCCCCCTGCTGCCGCCCTCGCCCACCCCGTTCACGGTCGCGGAGTACTTCCCGATGCCCGGGGTCAGCGCGTTCCACGACGACCGCCAGCACGCGATCTCGCTCGCGTACATCGTGCCGGTCACGGGCACGTGCGAACCGCGCCAGGATGCGCTCGAAGTGACGTGGATGGAGCCGGAGGAGGCCGCATCCGACGCTCTCGCCGCCGAGATGGAGGGCGGTCGCGGCACCCTCGTCCGCCTCGGTCTCGCCTCCGTGGGCGCGCTCCGCTGACCTCGCTCCGACCCGCCGAACGTCAGGGTGTGCGGGTCTCGCGGGCGATCGCGGCGACGAACGCGTCGACGTCCTGCTCGGTCGTGTCGAACGAGCACATCCACCGCACCTCGCGGCGGAGCGCATCCCAGTCGTAGAAACGGAAGCTCTCGCGGAGCCGGTCGGCCACGCCCGCCGGCAGTGTCGCGAAGACCCCGTTCGACTGCGTCGGCTGCGTGAACGTCACGCCCTGCACCGACCCGTCGGCGAGGCCCGCCTCGACCCCCGCGCGGAGGCGCTGCGCCATGGAGTTCGCGTGCCGGGCGTTCTGCAGCCAGAGGTCGCCCTCGAGCAGCGCCACGAGTTGCGCCGAGAGGAAGCGCATCTTCGACGCGAGCTGCATGTTGAGCTTCCGGAGGTAGGTGAGCCCGGTGGATGCCTCCGGGTCGAGCACGACGATCGCCTCGGCGCCGAGTGCACCGTTCTTCGTGCCGCCCAGGCTCAGCACGTCGACGCCCGCGTCACGCGTAAAGGCGGCCAGCGGAACGTCGAGCGATGCCGCCGCGTTCGCGATTCGCGCACCGTCGAGGTGCAGCCGCATCCCGTGTCCGTGCGCGTGGTCGGCGAGGGCGCGGATCTCGTCCGGTGTGTAGACGGTGCCGAGCTCGGTCGACTGCGTGATCGACACGACCAACGGCTGCGCGCGGTGCTCGTCGCCCCATCCCCAGGCCTCGCGGTCGACGAGTTCGGGCGTCAGCTTGCCGTCCTCCGACGGCACGGTGAGCAGCTTCATCCCGCCGACCCGCTCGGGCGCGCCGCCCTCGTCCACGTTGATGTGCGCGGTCGCCGCCGCGATCACCGCGCCCCAGCGCGGCAGCATCGACTGGAGACCCGTGACGTTCGCGCCGGTGCCATTGAAGACGGGGGATGCCTCCGCGCCCGCACCGAAGTGCGCCGTCACGACCTCCTGCAGCCGGGCGGTGTACTCGTCCGCGCCGTACGCGCTCTGGTGTCCGCCGTTCGCGGCCGCGATCGCGGCGAGGACGTCGGGGTGCACGCCCGAGTAGTTGTCGGACGCGAAGCCGCGGAGCGCAGTGTCATGCAGGGTCGTCATGTCTCCAGCCTACGAGCGGCGCCGGGCCGTCGCCGCCGCATCCGCCCGACTGGAAAAATCGCCAGGACAGGATGATCGGGCCTGCATCGTCCTGTCCTGGCGATATCTCCTACGCCGGAGAGGCGGCGGGGCTCAGTCGGCGCCGCGGATGCCGGCGGTCGACGCGATGACGGGGCGCATCTTCTTCTCCAGCGCCTCGAAGAACATCGACAGCGGGAACTCGTCCTCGCGGACCGCGTTCGTGAACCCGGACGGCGGACCGGCGAGCACCTCGTCGGGGAGTCCCCGTGCCCACACCGACGCCGGATGCGGCGTCAGCACCGAGCGCACCAGGTCGTACGCGGCGAGCCAGTGCGCGGTCTTCGGCCGGTCGATCGACTCCCAGTAGAGCCGGTCGATCGCGTCGGCGAGGGCGACGACCGCATCCGGGATCGCCTCCCAGTCGATCGTGAGACGCGTGTCGGTCCAGTGCAGCACCTCGTGGCGGTGCAGCCACGCGAACAGCAGCTGACCGCCGAGCCCGTCGTAGTTGCGCACGCGCGAGCCGGTGATCGCGAAGCGGAAGATGCGGTCGAACACCACGGCGTACTGCACGAGCACCGCGTGCTGGAGCATGTCGTGCTCCACCGCGGTGAGATCGTCGCCGTTATCGACCCGCTCCTGCAGGCGCGTGCGGATGCGGACGCACTCGCGGAACGCCGTCAGGTCGCACCGCAGTTCTTCCAGTGAGTAGAGGAAGTACGGCATCCGCTGCTTGATCATGAACGGATCGAACGGCAGGTCACCGCGCATGTGCGTGCGGTCGTGGATGATGTCCCACATCACGAACGTGCGCTCGGTGAGCGCCTGGTCGGTCAGCATCCGCGCGGCGTCGGCCGGCAGATCGAGTTTCGTGATCTCGGATGCGGCCGCCACCACGCGCCGGTAGCGCGCGGCTTCGCGGTCCTGGAAGATCGCGCCCCACGTGAAGGTCGGCACCTCGCGCATCGCCACGGTCTCCGGGAACAGCACGGCGGAGTTCGTGTCGTACCCGGGCGTGAAATCGACCAGGCGGAGCGACACGAACAGGCCGTTGGTGTACTCGGTTTCGAGCGCGCCGATGAACTCGGGCCAGATCACTTCGACGAGCACGGCTTCGACGAATCGATTGCTCGAGCCGTTCTGCGTGTACATCGGGAAGACGACCAGGTGACGCAGCCCGTCGACGCGGTGCTGCTGCGGCTGGAAGGCGACGAGAGCGTCGAAGAAGTCGGGAACTCCGAAGCCCTCGGCCGACCAGCGCAGGAGGTCGCCGACCAGTGCGTCGAGGTAGGCGGCATCGTGCGGGAAGCGCGGAGCGAGCGCACGCACCGAGGCGACGAGCGTGTCGACGTGCCGGCGCGCGGCGGGTCCGTCGTGCTCCTCGGGAACCGATCCGTCGGCGGCCTGCAGCTGCTGCAGTGCGACGGCGGCGTCCTTGAGAGCGAGCCAGGCCGGATCGTTCTCCACGTCTGCCGCGAGCGCCGGGATGACCTCGTCCTCGACGACCTCGGGTTCGCCGACGATGGCCTTCTGCTCGTAGGTGGGGAGCGCGGCTTGGGTAGACATGGGAACCTCCGATCTGCGGGGTCGGGCCGGCGGATCCGGCGCGATAAGCGGATGCGGACCAGCGTATCCGCCGCATCCGGGTGACACGGTGCGGGGCGGGGTGGCCCTGATGGCCACCCCGCCCCGGCTTCGGTGTTACGCCCCGCCCTCCGTGAGCGTGACGTCGATCGGGGCGAAGTCCGCCCCGGTGAGGTCGAGTCCCGCGTCCGCGAGCTCGTCGAGAGCCTTCTGGATCCACTCGTTGGAGTACGCCGTGGCGGGCGGCTCCTCGGTGATGAGGTGGGCGCCGGTCTCGTTGACCGCGGCGAGGGCGCCGGCGACCGTCTTGTCCCAGGCGGCCTCGTCGATCACGCCGATCCCGCCCTCGGACGGCCAGATGAGCTTGTTCGTCTCATTGACCATCCAGAGCTCGTGGCTCGGTCCCCATCCGGAACCGGCCGCGATCGTGATCTCGGACGCTTCTTCGGGGTTCTCGGCCGCGTACGCCCAGCCCTTGATGACGGCCTTCAGGAAGGCGACCGTCGTCTCCTGGTACTCGGTGTCGCCCTCGAGGCGTTCGGTGTCGGCCCAGATCGCGTCCTGCAGCATCGCGCCGGCGGTGTCCTCGTAGCTGATGACGTTGAAGTCATCGGGCGTGTAGAGCTCGCCGGTGTCGGGGTCGACGGTCTCGAGCAGCTGCGCGTACTCGTTGTAGGTCATCGCCTGCGCGGCGTCGATGTCGCCCTGCAGGAAGGCGTTCATGTTGAAGTCCTGCGTGATGATCTCGACCGTCGAGGCGTCGAGCCCCTCGGCCGCCATCGCGGCGAAGATCTCCCACTCGTTGCCGAAGCCCCAGGAGCCGATCTTCTTGCCCTCGAAGTCGGCGACCGAGTCGATGCCGGAGTCTGCCCACGAGACCTGCAGTGTGCCGGACCGCTGGAAGATCTGCGCGATGTTGGTGAGGTTCGCGCCGGCCTCGATGGATCCGAGAACCTTCGGGACCCACGCGATCGCATAGTCGACGTCGCCGTTCGCGAGCGCGTCCTGCGGCACGATGTCGCCGCCGGAGGGGATGATCTCGACGTCCAGTCCTTCCTCTTCGAAGAAGCCCTGGTCGACGGCGGCGAAGTAGCCGGCGAACTGCCCCTGGGGCAGCCACTGCAACTGCAGTTTCACCGACGTCAGTTCGTCGTCGCCGGTGGCGGCCGGCTCCGCGTCGCTATCGCCCCCCGAGCAGGCGGCGAGAACGAGGGCGCCGACGGCGGCGAGTGAGGCGGCCGTGAGCATGCGGCGAGTGCTGTGTCTCATGTCGTTCCTTTCATGTGCGGTGGTGCATTCCGCGGCGCCCGGGTGGCGCAGGGACGAGGGTGGGTGCCGTCAGTGTCGGCGCCGGACGGCGGCGCGCTCCAGCAGCAGGGTGACGACGTAGAAGAGCAGTCCGAGCAGGATCGCGGCGAACACGTACGCCCAGGCGCGCGCGTAGGCGCTCGTGGCCGCCGAGGTCGAGATCATGGCGCCGAGCCCGCCGCGGGGTCCGCCGAAGTACTCGGCAACGAGGGCGGAGATCACGGCGAGCGAGGAGGCGAGGCGGATGCCGGTGAACACGAACGGGAGAGCGGTCGGGAGCGTGACCGCGCGCAGCACCTGCCCGGACCCCGCCGCGTACGCCCGCATCAGATCGCGGTGCACGGGCAGCACCTGCCGGAAGCCGCGCAGCGTGTTCACGAACACGGGAACGAATGAGGCGAGGGCGGCGATCGTCTGGCGGCCGACCTGGCTGTCGGCACCGAACATCGAGTTCAGCACCGGTGCGAGGGCGACGATCGGGATGACGGCGAGCCCGGCGACGACCGGCGCGGTCATCAGGTCGAGGATGCGCCAGCGCGCCGCAAGTGCCGCAAGGGCGATGCCGAGCAGCGCTCCCACGATCAGGCCCACGAGCGCGTTCGTTCCCGTCGTGAGCGCGGCGGCGCCGATCGCGGGCGCGAACGCGAGGAATTCCTCGACGATCTCGGCGGGACCGGGCAGCAGATAGTCGTCGACCCCGCCGAGGCTCACGAGCACCTGCCACAGCACCAGTGCGAACACGCCGACGGCTACGGGCGCGACCACCCGCAGCCAGGTGCGCTCGCCGCTGATCGCGGCCGACGACATCATCGGTTCTCCACGCCCCGCGGCGCGGGTGCGCCCTGGTGCAGCGCTTCGCGAACGGCCGTCACCATCGCGAAGAACGTCTCGTCCTCGCGGAGCGCCTCGGTGCGCGTCGCGCCCTCCAGCTGCATCGGAACGATCTCCTGGATCCGGCCGGGGCGCGGAGACATCACGACCACCCGGTCGGAGAGGAACACGGCCTCGGGGATGGAGTGCGTGACGAACACCACGGCCGCCCCGGTCTCGCCGCAGATGCGCACGAGCTCGGTCTGCATCCGCTCCCGGGTCATCTCATCGAGTGCGCCGAACGGTTCGTCCATCAGCAGCAGCTTGGGGCTCTCCGCGAGCGCGCGAGCGATCGCGACGCGCTGCTGCATTCCGCCCGACAGCTGGTCGGGATAGCGGTCGGCGACGTCGGCGAGCCCGACCATCGCGAGGAGGTCCGCCACCCGTGCGCCGCGCCCCTTCACGCCGTGCAACTCCAGCGGCAGCGACACGTTGCCCGCGACGGTCCGCCAGGGCAGCAGCCCCGCCTGCTGGAACGCGATGCCGTAGTCCTGGTCGAGGCGGGCGCGCGCCGGCGGCTTGCCGAACACCGAGATCGTGCCGGCGGTGGCCTGGTCGAGGTCGGCGATCAGTCGCATGAGCGTCGACTTGCCGCATCCGGACGGTCCGATCAGCGAGACGAATTCGCCCGGGGCGACGTCCAGGTCGATGCCCTGCAGGGCCTGGACGGGCCCGGTTCGTGTCGCGAACGTCTTGTCGACGCCCGAGATATGGACGGCCGGTGGGGCCGTGGTGCTGCGGTCGATGCTCACGCGTTGTCCTCCCCGCGTCGGTAATTCTTGAGTACGGCGCCGAGCAGAGCCACGAACGCGGCGGATACGAGCCCGAGCGCGATGGCGCCGAAGATCGGGCCCCAGGGCTTCGCCGGATCGCCCGATGCCTGCCCGGCGTACTGGATCAGGATGCGGCCGATGCCGCCCTGAAGGCCGGTGGATACCTCGGCGACGACGGCGCCGACGACGGCGCCCGCCGCACCGAGCCGGAGCGCGGGGATGAGGTACGGGACGGCGGCCGGGAGGCGCAGGTGCAGGAGCGTCTGCCACGAACTCGCGGCGTACGTGTGCAGCAGTTCGGTGTGGATGCGGTCGGGGGACTGGAGCCCCCGCAGCGCGCCGACCGCGACCGGGAAGAACGCCAGATAGCTCGCGATCAGCGCGACGCTCATCCAGTCCTCCCACTCGAACGAGCCGATCTCGATCCGCGAGCCCCAGCTCTTCACGATGGGGGCGAAAGCGATGAGCGGTACGGTCTGGCTGAGCACGATCCAGGGGAGGATCGCCCACTCCGCGATCCGCCAGCGCTGCATGAGGAGCGCGAACGCGAACCCGACGATGACGCCGACGATCCAGCCGACCGCGGCGATCCCGAGGGTGACGAGGGCGGCGAGCAGCACCTCGAGCCAGAGCGGACGCGCGGTCGGTGAGGAGGTCACCGGTTCGAGCAGGCGGGTCGCCATCTCCCAGATGTGCGGCATCGCGAGGTCCGTCGTCCGCGGCAGCACACGCAGCTCCCCGATCACGACGCCGTCCGCGGGGCCGAGGAACTTGTACAGCTCCCACAGCACCGCGACCGCCACGACGCCCGCGAGGCCGTAGGCCCCGGCGCGCAGCATCCGTCCGCCGCTCGCGCTCTTCTTCCGCCCGCGAGACGGCAGTGGGGCCTCGAGACGTTGGTCCGGAACCACCGTCTCGTCGCCGAACTGCGGTTTCGTCGTCATCGCTTGGCGGTGATGTGCTCGGAGAGCGCGGGGATGACGGTTTCGCCGTAGACCCGCATCGTCTCCTCCTTGTTGTCGTGCTGGAGGTAGCCGGCGAACTGGGTCACGCCGATCGCGCGAAGCTGTTCGAGCTTGGCGATGTGCTCTTCGGCGGTGCCCAGGATGCAGAACCGGTCGATGATCTCGTCGGGCACGAAGTCGACGTGGTCGTTGCCGGACTTTCCGTGCGAGTTGTAGTCGTAGCCCTCGCGGCCCGCGATGTAGTCGGTGAGCGCTGCGGGAACATCGCCCTCGGTGCCGTACTTCGAGACGATGTCGGCGACGTGGTTGCCGACCATCCCCCCGAACCAGCGGCACTGGTCGCGCATGTGGTCGATGTCGTCGCCGATGTACATCGGGGCGGCGACGCAGAAAGCGATCGACTCCGGGTCGCGGCCGGCGGCGGCGGCCGCATCCTTGACGACCTTGATCATCCAGGCGGCGATGTCGACGTCGGCCAGCTGCAGGATGAAACCGTCGCCGACCTCGCCGGTCAGCTTCAGGGCGAGCGGACCGTACGCGGCGACCCACACGTCGAGTTCCGATCCCCGGCTCCACGGGAACTGCAGCGTGGCGCCGTTGTACTCGACCGCGCGGGAGTTGCCCAGTTCGCGGATGACGTGGATCGACTCGCGCAGCTCCCGGAGGGTCGTCGGCTTGCCGTTCGTCACCCGCACGGCCGAGTCGCCGCGACCGATGCCGCAGATCGTCCGGTTGCCGTACATCTCGTTCAGTGTGGCGAAGACGGATGCGGTCACGGTCCAGTCGCGCGTCGCCGGGTTCGTCACGAACGGCCCGACGGTCACCCGCCTCGTCGCGTTCAGGATGGCGGAGTGCACGACGTACGGCTCCTGCCACAGCAGGTGCGAGTCGAACGTCCACACGTGGCTGAAGCCGTGGGCCTCGGCGAGCTGTGCGAGCTGCACCGTGCGGGATGCGGGCGGGTTGGTCTGCAGGACGACGCCGAAGTCCATGTCGTTCCCCCTTCTTACTGCTGTCTGTCTGGGTGCCCCGGTCGATGTCCCACTATTTGCTGTCCATGTCCCACAATTTGCCGTTCTGACAGCGGCAAAGCGGCAAAAAGTGGGACATGGGTGGCAGACCTGGGGGAGCTCGCCTCAGATGAGGTACTGGCTGAGGCCGCGCGGGATGTAGCGGCCGTCGCCCGCGCGACCGAGGTACGCGCCGCTGTCGACCACGACCTTGCCGCGCGAGAGGACGGTGTCCACGTGGCCGTCGATCTCGAAGCCGTCCCACGCGGAGTAGTCCATGTTCATGTGGTGCGACTTGCCGGGGCCGATGCCGATCGAGGTGTGGCCGTTCGGGTCGTAGACGACGACGTCGCCGTCGGCGCCGGGCTGGATGACGCCCTTCTTCCCGTACATGCCGAACATCCGCGCCGGCGTCGTGCTGGTGAGCTCGACCCATCGCGGCAGGGTGATCTGGCCGGTGACGACGCCCTGGTACATGAGGTCCATCCGGTGCTCGACCGACCCGATGCCGTTGGGGATCTTCGAGAAGTCGCCGATCCCCATGTCTTTCTGGCCCTTCATGCAGAACGGGCAGTGGTCGGTGGAGACCATCTGGATGTCGTTCGTGCGCAGGCTCTGCCACATGTGGTGCTGGTGGCCCTCGTGCTTCGACCGGAGCGGCGTCGAGCACACCCACTTCGCGCCCTCGAAATCGCCCCACTCCTCGCTCGACGCGCCGAGCTGGTCTTCGAGGCTGAGGTAGAGGTACTGCGGGCAGGTCTCCCCGAACACGTTCAGGCCGCGGTCGCGGGCGGCGGCGATCTGTTCGACCGCCTGCTTGGCGCTCACGTGCACCACATAGAGCGGTGCGCCGGTCAGGTCGGCGATCATGATCGCGCGGTGGGTGGCTTCTTCCTCGGCCTGCCACGGGCGGGTGGTGCCGTGGAAGTACGGCGACGTGTGCCCTGCATCCCGTGCCTGCTGCACGAGGACGTCGATCATCGCGCCGTTCTCGGCGTGCATCATCATCATCGCGCCGTTGTCGGCGCCCTTCTGGAACGCGCGCAGGATCTGGCCGTCGTCGGAGAGGAACACGCCCCTGTAGGCCATGAAGAGCTTGAAGCTCGTCACGCCCTCGGCGATCAGTTCGTCCATCGCGGTCAGCGAGGACTCCTGCACGTCCGACAGGATCTGGTGGAAGCCGTAGTCGATCGCGCAGTTGCCGGCGGCCTTCTCCTGCCAGGCGTAGTACTGCTCGAGGATGTTCTCTTCCGGGTACTGCACGACGAAGTCGACGATCGAGGTGGTTCCGCCGATCGCCGCCGCGCGGGTGCCGGTCTCGAAGGTGTCCGAGGCCTGCGTTCCCCCGAACGGCATCTCCATGTGGGTGTGCGCGTCGATGCCGCCGGGGATCACGTACTTGCCGGTCGCATCGACGACCGTGTCGACGGATGCGGTGAGGTCGTGCCCGAGCAGGGTCGACCCGGGAGCGAGAACCGCGACAATGGTCTCGCCGTCGATCAGCACATCCGCCTCGCCCGTGCCGGTCGCGTTGACGACGGTGCCGCCGGTGATGAGTGTCGTTGCCATGACGGGTCGCCTTATGGTGCCGAGATCGGGCCGTAGGAGTCCGGCCGCCGGTCGCGGAAGAACTGCCAGTCGTCGCGCATCTCCTGCACGAGGTGCATGTCGAGATCCCGGATGAGGATCTCTTCGTGCTCGGAGGATCCGCGCTCGCCGACGAAGTTGCCGCGCGGGTCGATCACCTGGCTGGTGCCGTAGAAGTCGACGGCGAGGTCGCCGTACTCGTTGTCTTCGCGCCCGACGCGGTTCGGCTGCAGCACGAAGTAGCCGTTCGCGACGGCGGCGGCGGGTCCTTCGACCTCCCACAGGCGGTTGCTCAGACCGGGCTTGGTCGCGTTGGGGTTGAACACCATGTGCGCGCCGTTCAGGCCGAGGGCGCGCCATCCCTCCGGGAAGTGCCGGTCGTAGCAGATGTAGAGCCCGACCTTGCCGACGGCGGTGTCGAAGACGGGGTAGCCGAGGTTTCCCGGACGGAAGTAGAACTTCTCCCAGAACCGGTCGAGGTGGGGGATGTGGTGCTTGCGGTACGAGCCGAGCACGGAGCCGTCCGCATCCACCATGACGGCGGTGTTGTAGTAGACGCCGGTCTGCTGCTCCTCGTAGATCGGGAGCACCATCACGAGACCGAGTTCCTTCGCGAGAGCGGCGAAGCGCTGCACGATGGGGCCGTCCACGGGCTCCGCGTAGCCGTAGTACTTCTTGTCCTGCGTGATGCCGAAGTAGGGGCCGTAGAAGAGCTCCTGGAAGGAGATCACCTGGGCGCCCTGCGCCGCAGCCTCCCTCGCGAACCCCTCGTGCTTGTCGAGCATCGACGCCTTGTCGCCTGTCCAAGTCGTCTGCGTGATCGCTGCGCGGACCGTCGTCATCGTCGCCTCCAAGTGGGTGAACCGGGTGTGCGGAACCATATCGTTCACGGGGGTCGCCGGCTACGGCGACGGGTCCGTCCCCGTGGGGTCATCTTTCGGGATCGACATTTCTCGGCCGTTTCGCCCTGTGACGGGGTGGTTAATGCTCCCGTGTATCCGCGGGCGGGAGCGGGAAGGCCGCGCTCGGGAACGGGCGTGGCGGGATACATCGGCAGACGGATGCTGCGGCGGGCGCCGCGCCGTAGCGTGGAGGAGTGTTCCGTCCACTGAAGACCTGGCAGCTCGTCGTCGACGTCGGCGGCGCTCTTGTCTTCATCGTGCTGTTCGGCGGCCTCTTCGCGTCCGGCGGTGCCGATTCCCCGCTCCAGGAGTTCTTCGTCGCCCTCGGGATGGCGGCGGCGCTCGCGGTGCGACGGAAGTCGCCGGCGTTGTCTCTCGCGGTCGCGTGGGTCACCGCGATCGCGCAGATGGCGCTCGGGATGACGCCGACGGCCGCGAACCTCGCCGTGTTCGGGGTGCTGTACGTGACGGCCGCCTACGGATCGCGGCTCGTGTTCTGGCTGGGCTTCGCGTCATCCTTCGTCGGTGCGGCGGCGATCGCGCTCTACCTGGTCGTGGTGATCCCCGCCTTCGCTGGAAGCACTATCGCGGTCGGCAACCTCCCGATCGTTCTGTTGGTGATGCTCGCCGCGGGCTTCGCCCTCCTACTGTCGTGGACCGCGGGCGCGCTCGTGCGGACCGCCGCCCGCGCGGCGCAGAACCGGATCGCCCGCGACCGCGCGCAGGGCGAGGCGGCCGCGGAGCAGGAGCGGGTGCGGATCGCCCGCGACATGCACGACGTCGTCGCGCATTCCCTCGCGGTCGTCATCGCGCAGGCCGACGGCGCGCGGTACGCCGCAGCGGCCGACCCGTCGGTGGCGACCGCGGCGCTCTCCACGATCTCCACGACGGCACGCGCTGCCCTCGCCGACGTGCGGATGCTGCTCACCCAGCTGCGGCACAGCCAGGGCGACGGGCCGCAACCCGGGATCACCGACCTCGACGATCTCTTCGCGCAGGTGCGGGCGGCGGGCGTAGATCTGCGGATCGAGGTCGCGCCGCTGCCGCCGGACGATGTTCCGGCATCCGTGCAGCTCGCGGTCTTCCGCATCCTGCAGGAGGCCCTGACCAACGCGCTCCGGCACGGGGGTGCGGGGCCTGTCCGCGTGCACCTCGCCTGGCACGGCGACCGTTGCGACCTCGCCGTGCGCAATCCGCTGCCCCCGCGCAGCGCCGCCCGTGCGGGGCTCGACATCGACGCGGTCGAGCGCGGCCCCGGCCACGGCATCATCGGCATGCGCGAGCGTGCGCAGCTCGTGGGCGGGTCGCTTCGGGTCGGACCCGACGACGATCAGTTCGTCGTCACGGCCACCCTTCCGATCGGAGAGCGCTCATGAAGAACACCATCCGCGTGGTGCTCGTCGACGACCAGGGTCTCTTCCGGGCGGGCATCCGGATGCTGGTCGATTCGCAGAGCGACCTCGAGGTCGTCGGCGAAGCCGCGGACGGCCGCGAGGCGATCGCGGTCGTCCGCGCGACGCGGCCCGACGTCGTGCTGATGGACATCCGGATGCCGGTGCTCGACGGTCTCGCCGCGACCGCCGAACTGCTGCAAGACCCGGATCCGCCGCGGATCGTGATGCTCACGACCTTCGATCTCGACGAGGCCGCCGCCCGCGCCATCCGTCAGGGCGCGAGCGGGTTCCTCCTGAAGGACGCGGACCCCGAGTTCCTGCTGGCGGCGATCCGCACCGTGCACGCGGGATCCGCCGTGATCGCCGCCGCCGCGACCCGCGATCTCTTCGCGCGATTCGCGGATGCGGCACCCGCCCCGGTTCCGTCGACCTTCCTCACCCTCACCGAGCGCGAGCGGGAGATCTTCGCGCTCGCCGCGAGAGGGCTCTCGAACGCCGAGATCGCGGGCCGCGAGTTCCTCTCCGAGGCGACGGTGAAGACGCACATCAGTCGGATCCTCGCGAAGCTGTCGCTGCGCGACCGGGTGCAGCTCGTCGTCTTCGCATTCGAGCACGGTCTGGCCTGAGCAGCATCCGGTTCGGATGTCATCCTCCGGATGTAGACCGGCCGCGACCTCGGGCTGACGCGGCGGGCAGGCCCCGATTTCTAGCGTCGGGGTATGCACATTCCTTCCAGCGAACTCGGGCTCGCGGCCCGCGTCCAACGACTCACGAAGACCTACGGCACCGGCGACGGCGCCGTGCGCGCGCTCGACGATGTCGGTGTCGGCATCCGCCGCGGTGATTTCACCGCGATCATGGGCCCGTCCGGATCGGGCAAGTCCACGCTCATGCACATCATGGCGGGCCTCGACGCCCCCACCCGGGGCAGCGTGTGGATCGGTGACACCGAGATCACCGGGCTCTCCGACCTCGATCTGACGATCCTCCGGCGACGGCGGATCGGGTTCGTGTTCCAGTCGTTCAACCTCGTGCCGACGCTCGACGCCCTCGGCAACATCATGCTGCCCTTCGACCTCGACGGACGCCGCCCGACGGCGCTCGAGCGGTCGCGGATCGATGGCCTCATCGAGAGTCTGGGGCTCACGGGCCGGGTGCGGCACCGGCCGCACCAGCTCAGCGGCGGACAGCAGCAGCGCGTCGCGATCGCTCGCGCCCTCGCCACCGCGCCCGATCTGGTGTTCGCCGATGAACCGACCGGCAACCTCGACTCGCGCACCGGGCGCGAGGTGCTGGGGCTCCTTCGCGCCGCCAGTCGCGACCACGGCCAGACGATCGCGATGGTCACGCACGATCCGATCGCCGCGAGCCACGCCGACCGCGTGCTGCACCTGGCCGACGGCCGCGTGGTCGCCGACCAGCGCGGGCAGACGGCCGAGGAGATCTCGGCCTTTATGCTCGCCGCCGAGCTCGGTGCGGAGGCGTCGGCGTGAGCGCCGGTGTTCTCGCCCCGACCGATCGCGGCGGGGAACGACGGATGCCGCGGGCCACCACATCCGTCGCCTGGATGCGCGAGCGCGGGATGGGGGCGAGCGTGCTCGTCGCGACCATCTCGACCGCATTCGGGGTGGTGCTGCTGTCGGCGACGGGGTTCATCTCGGCGATGCTGCGCGCCAACTCCTACATCGGCGACAGCGAGATGCTCGCCGTCGTGCTCGCGATCCTGTCGGTTCTGCTGGTCGGGGTGGCGGTGTACGTCGCCTCGATCGTGACGGCGAACACGTTCGCGACGGTCGTGGCCGGGCGCACGCGCCGGATCGCGTTGCTGCGGCTGATCGGTGCGTCGGCGCGGTCCCAGCGCGCCGAGATCGCCCGACAGGGACTCCTCGTCGGTGTGGTCGGGGCGGTTCTCGGGCTTCTCGTCGGGATCGGCGTCGCGGCGGTCGGTGTCGCTCTTGCCGAGCGCGCGCTCGGGCTGCCGGACCTCTCTTTCCCGCTGCTGCGGGTCGAGCTGCTGGCCCCGGCGTTCGTCGTCGCTCTCACGACGTGGGCTGCCGCGTGGGCGGGTTCGCGCCGGGTGCTGACGGTCACGCCGCTGCAAGCGCTCGCCGGATCGGTCGAGCGCACCCACGAAGCCGTCGGCGGTCGGCGCGGCCGGAACGTCGTCGCGCTGGCGCTGCTGATCGTCGGCGTCGCGCTCCTGGCGCTCGGCATCCTGGCGGGACTCCTGTCACCGCTCGGCGTCGTGATCGCCTTCGGCGGCGGGCTGCTGTCGTTCACGGGCCTCATCCTCGGGTCGACGCTCATGATGCCGCCCGTGCTCCGCCTGGTCGGCCGATTGTTCGGCGACTCGGCGACGGCGCGGCTCGCGGCGGAGAACGCGTTGCGCTATCCCGAGCGATCCAGTCGGATGGCGATCGGCGTCGTCATGGGCGTCACCCTCGTGACGATGTTCGCCGTCGCGATCGAGTCGACGAAAGCGCTCCTCGAGCGGTCCGCCGACGGCGCCCTGCCCGCCGACATGGTCACGATCCTCGACGGCTTCTCCGCGATCATGATGGGGCTCGTGGCCGTCAGTGCGGTCATCGCCGGCGTAGGACTCGTGAACCTGCTCACCATCGGCGTCGTGCAGCGCCGCCGGGAGCTCGGACTGCTCCGCGCCCTCGGTGTCTCGAACGCGCAGGTGCGCCGGATGGTGCTTCTCGAGGCCGCGCACATCACCGTCACCGCGACGCTCACGGGCCTCGTGCTCGGCGTCGTCTACGGCTGGGCCGGCGCCCAGTCGCTGCTCGGCACGGTTCCCGGAGATCCCGACCAGTACAGCGGCCCCACGTTCGTGCTCCCGGCCGTGCCGCTGATCCCCGTGCTGGTCATCGTCGCGGCGACGGCAGTACTGACGCTCATCGCCGCCGTCGTCCCGACGCGCCTCGCGACGCGGGTGACCCCGGTCGCCGCCCTCGCGGAGGGGTAACGGGGCTACGCCGGGGCATCCCCGTCGTGCGCCCAGGTGGGGGCGAGGGCGCGGATGCGGGCACCTCGCCACTGCCAGGCCGCCCAAAGCCCGGGCCAGAGGAGCGGTGCGACGCGGCCGCCGATCACGAGTCGATCACGCCAGAGGGTCCTGCCGGGTTCGCCGGGCGCGGGGGAGATGGCCATCTGGTGGTCCCAGACATCGAGCGAGGCGAGCGGACCCGACAGCGGCGTGCCGCTGTCACGGAAGATTCGCACGTCACCGTGCTGCTCGGTGACGACGCGGTCGCTCACCGAGATCAGCTGCGCTCCGAGCGGCAGGAGCCCGCCGAGGAACAGCCCCACGGCCGCATCGTCGCCCGGCTGCCAGATGGTCGGCAGCGGCGCCATCGGCTGCATGTCGACGAACGGACCGTAGAGCTCCGCGACCGCTCGGGGGGAGTGGAGCGCGCGCCAGGCCGCATCCGGATCGCAGTCGATCGTGAACTTCAGCAGGATGCGCACGCCACCAGTGTCGCACCGCCACCGGCGGAGACCCCGGGGGCTTGCCCGCCGCGTCGCAGAGCGTCATGCGCGGGCGGCACCCGGATCGTCCGTTCTACGCTGGTCCGATGCCCACCGCGTTCGACCAGTCCCGCTATCAGATCCGCGTCGAATGGGGCGTCGACGGCCTCGCCCGGCTCGCCCCGTCGGACGTCGTGGTGGTCGTGGATGTGCTTACCTTCTCCTCGCAGGTGACGGATGCGGTCGCCGCCGGCGACGGCATCCTCCTGGCCACCGGTCTCGCCGCGGGGGAGGAAGCGGCATCCGTCGCGGCCGCCGCGGCCGCATCCGGCGCGCACGTGCTCCTCGGCTCGCTCCGCAACGCGGCCGCGGTCGCGAAGGAGGCGCTCGCCGAACAGCAGCGGCGCGGCGCGCGTACCTCGATCGCGGTGATCGCCGTGGGCGAGCGCGCCGGCGCGGCGACTCGGTTCGCCGTCGAAGATCAGCTGGGCGCCGGCGCCATCATCGACGCGCTCGGTGCGCTGGGCATCGACCACACGTCTCCCGAGGCGGCGGCCGCGTGCGAGGCGTTCCGTGGTCTGCGCGCCGCCGTGAGGCACCTGCTCACGGCCAGCGGATCCGGTCAGGTGCTGATCGAAGCCGGGCGTCGCGACGACGCGCTCGCGGCGGCCCAGGTCGACGCGACGCACGTGGTGCCCGTCCTCCGCGACGGGATCTTCGTCTCGGTCTGAGGCTGTGCGCCTGCCGCTGCGCATCAGCGCGGAGTGAGTGCGGCGACGCGCTCCGCGCGGGTGATCTCGCGCCGGGTCCACGTGAACGCGTGGCGCGGGTCGAACCGCGGGGCGCAGATCGCGCAGGACGTCTCCCGTGTCGCGCGCCGGTGTCGGTACGCGACATGACCGGCCGGGCACACCCCCACCCACGGAGCCAGTTCCACCGCCGTCTCGCCGGCGTGCGTCGTGCCGCCGATGTAGCCGAGCTCTTTCGCGACCCGCTTCCACCGCGGACCGTGCCCGGCCTCGGCGCCCGCGACCGCGTGCGCGACCTCGTGCAGCAGGGTCTGATGGTTCGTGTCGTCGTCGTAGCGTGCGGAGAGATACCGCGAGACGCTGATGCGCTTCCGACTGAAATCGCACAGCCCGGCACGGCGCTTCGCGTTGTCGAAACCGAAGCTCCACGAATCGTCGAGGTGGAGGGCGATCAGGGCATCAGCCCAGACGCGGATGCGCTGCAGATCCGACATGATCCGAAACTAGATCCGGGGTCCGACACTCAACTGGCGACGGATGCCGCCACCCGGCGTCGGTCGACGGCGTCGATCGCGAGCAGGGTCGATTCGAGCTGTTCCTCGGGCGCGCCGGCCTGCTGGCGGAAGAACAGCTCGCGCTTGAAGTCGGCGCGCGCGCCGTCCAGGTCGTCGTCGTCCAGGCGCACCATGCCGCGGTGATGGCTGGCGAACGCGGCGATACCGGCCCAGCCGTGCCCCTCGGCCTCTGCGGCGCAGGCCGTCAGCTCCTGCTCGGCCGCGGCGAGCTGGCCGCGTTCCTGCTGGATCGTGGCGTGCAGGATGCGGGCGCGCAGCAGGTCCTTGCGGGTGCCCGCCATCCGTGCCGTCCGTACGGACTGGTCGGAGATCTGCAGAGCCTCGTCGAAGTCGCCGGTCACCTTGAGCAGCCACACGCGCTCGAGGAGCGCCGGAAGACTGCGCTGCGGGCCGATCTCGGCCAGCCGCTCCCGGCATTCGCGCTCGTCGACGATCTCGCGCAACGTGTCCGGGTGGTAACCCCTGATGTAGCTCACGACTCTCCCTCCGCGATCGGTTCTTCCAGTGTGCGGGATGCCCCGCGCCCTCCCCGCCTCCCACGCCGACGACCCCTCCGCCGACCCACCCCCTTGTCTCCGACCCACCCCCTTGTCTCCGACCCACCCCCTTGTCTCCGACCCACCCCCTTTGACCCCGCTCGCTGAGGGGTGGCTCGGCGACAGAGGGGTGGGTCGGCGACGTCAGGAGTGGGGACGTCAGGGGGGCGACGTCAGCGCTCGAAGACGGAGGAGGCGGGCATCGGCGACGGGGTGGCATCGGCATCCGTCGCGGGACTCGCGCCGCGGGCGAAGTCCTCGAGCTCCTCGCCGTGCGCGACCTTCGCCGGGTGGGGACCGGCGGCCATCAGTCGCGGCAGCCACTCGGTGGGGAGCGGGGCGGCGGATGCGGCGAGCACGAGGTTGCCGAAGCGCCGGCCCTTCAGCGTCTGCACCTCGGCCAGCAGCGCGATCTCCGGCAGCACGGCGCGCACGGTCGCGACCTGCCGGCGCGCGAACGCAAGGCCCGAACCGTCGGCGACGTTCACCAGCAGCACGCCGTCGGGGGCGAGGAGGGCGGCCGCGGCGCGGTAGAACTCGACGGTCGTCAGGTGCGCCGGGGTCTGCGCGCCGGCGAACACGTCCGCCACCAGCAGATCCACGTTGCCGACGAGCGCCGCGGGAAGACGGCCGAGACCCTCGCGGGCGTCACCGATCCGGATACGGATGGCCGCGCCGCGGGGGAGCGGTAGCTCGGCGCGCACCAGCTCGACCAGTGTGGGCTCGAGCTCGATCACCTGTTGGCGGGACCCCGGGCGAGTGTGCTCGATGTAGCGGGGGATCGTCAGGGCGCCACCGCCGAGGTGGACGGCGGTCAGGGGTTGGCGCGGCATCCGGAGCTGGTCGATCACCGCGCCCATCCGCCCGACGTATTCGAAGTGCAGGTGGGTGGGGTCGTCGAGATCGACGTGCGACTGCGGGGTGCCGGCGACCTCAAGCTCGTACCCGCTCGTGAACCCCGAGGGGACAATGCGGGCGATCGTGCCGTCCGAGAGGCGCGCCTCGGGACGAGGGACATCTTCGCGTCGGGCCCGGGCCATGGCTTCACCGTAACCCCCGCCGAACCGCACCGCTCACACCCCCGCGGCGCGCGTATACCGCAGGTCGCGAAACTCGTCAAGAATCCGACTGGACATCGTGACATCCCCGACCTATAGTTGGTAGTTGCGCTCCGATTCCCCCTGTCTTCATATGGTGGTCGGCTGTGCGTACGTGCCCCCGCAGATTGCGGCGTGAGGTGCGAACGCGTGGGGATCGATTCGAGCACTCCATCTGACACGAGGATCACAGGCCCTATACGGGCCATGGAGGTTATCCCTTGGCTGCCGCGCCCCACGCAAGCACCCCCACCACCAAGACCCCCAAGAACGGACGCGGAGCATCCCGCCTCTCGTTCGCCAAGATCTCCGACACGCTCGAGGTCCCCGACCTTCTCGCGCTGCAGACCGAGTCATTCGACTGGCTCGTCGGCAATGACGCCTGGAAGCAGCGCGTCGCGGAGGCCGAGGCCGTGGGCCGGACCGACGTGCCCGGCACGAGCGGTCTGGAGGAGATCTTCGAGGAGATCTCCCCGATCGAAGATCTCAGCGAGACGATGCAGCTGAGCTTCACGAACCCGTATCTCGAGCCCGAGAAGTACTCCATCGAGGAGTGCAAGGAGCGCGGCAAGACGTACGCCGCCCCGCTCTACGTCGAGGCCGAGTTCATGAACCACCAGACCGGTGAGATCAAGACGCAGACGGTCTTCATGGGCGACTTCCCGCTCCAGACCGGCAAGGGCACCTTCATCATCAACGGCACCGAGCGTGTCGTCGTGTCGCAGCTCGTGCGTTCGCCCGGTGTGTACTTCGACCGCGTCGCCGACAAGACGAGCGACAAGGACATCGTGTCCGCCCGCGTCATCCCGAGCCGTGGTGCATGGCTCGAGTTCGAGATCGACAAGCGCGATCAGGTCGGTGTCCGCATCGACCGCAAGCGCAAGCAGTCGGTCACCGTCTTCCTGAAGGCCCTCGGCCTCACCAGCGAAGACATCACGACCGAGTTCGCCGGCTTCGCCTCGATCGAGGAGACGCTGGAGAAGGACACGATCCTCACCAAGGAAGACGCCCTCCGCGACATCTACCGCAAGCTCCGTCCGGGCGAGCAGGTCGCTGCCGAGGCCGCCCGCGCGCTGCTCGACAACTTCTACTTCTCGTCCAAGCGTTACGACCTCGCGAAGGTCGGTCGCTACAAGATCAACCAGAAGCTCGGTCTCGACAAGCCGCTGTCCGACTCGGTGCTCACCGTCGAAGACATCGTCGCGACGATCAAGTACCTGGTTCGCCTCCACCGCGGCGACGCCACGTTCGAGGGCATCCGCGGCGGCAAGCAGGCCGAGATCCGCATCGACATCGACGACATCGACAACTTCGGCAACCGCCGCATCCGCGCCGTCGGCGAGCTCATCCAGAACCAGGTCCGCACGGGTCTGTCCCGGATGGAGCGCGTCGTTCGCGAGCGCATGACCACGCAGGACATCGAAGCGATCACCCCGCAGACCCTGATCAACGTGCGCCCCGTCGTCGCCGCGATCAAGGAGTTCTTCGGAACCTCGCAGCTCTCGCAGTTCATGGACCAGAACAACCCGCTCGCGGGTCTGACCCACAAGCGCCGCCTGTCGGCGCTCGGACCGGGTGGTCTGTCGCGTGAGCGCGCCGGTGTCGAGGTGCGCGACGTGCACCCCTCGCACTACGGCCGCATGTGCCCGATCGAGACCCCGGAAGGCCCGAACATCGGCCTGATCGGTTCGCTCGCCTCGTTCGCGCGGATCAACTCGTTCGGTTTCATCGAGACCCCGTACCGCCGCGTCGTCGACGGTCAGGTCACGGTCGACATCGACTACCTCACCGCCAGCGAAGAGAACGACTACATCGTCGCTCAGGCCGGTGCCGCGCTCGACGCCGAGGGTCACTTCACGCAGGACCGCGTGCTGGCCCGTCGTGGTCAGGGTGGCGAGGTCGACCTGTTCCCGGTCGATGAGATCGGCTACATGGACGTCTCCCCGCGCCAGATGGTGTCGGTGGCGACCTCGCTCATTCCGTTCCTCGAGCACGACGATGCGAACCGCGCCCTCATGGGTGCGAACATGCAGCGTCAGGCTGTGCCGCTCGTGCGCAGCGAGTCGCCCGTGGTCGGTACCGGTATGGAGGGCTACGCCGCGATCGACGCCGGCGACGTCGTCACCGCGCAGAAGCCCGGTGTCGTCGCCGAGGTGTCGGCCGATGTCGTCACCATCCAGCTCGACGAGGGCGGCACGCAGGACTACTTCCTGCGCAAGTTCGACCGCTCGAACCAGGGCACGTCGTACAACCAGCGCGTGGTCGTTTCCGCGGGTGAGCGCATCGAGGCCGGCGAGATCATCGCCGACGGCCCCGCGACGGAGAACGGCGAGCTCGCGCTCGGCAAGAACCTCCTCGTGGCGTTCATGACCTGGGAGGGTCACAACTTCGAGGACGCGATCATCCTGAGCCAGGAGCTCGTGAAGGACGACACCCTCTCCTCGATTCACATCGAGGAGTACGAGGTCGACTCTCGCGACACCAAGCTCGGCAAGGAAGAGATCACTCGCGACCTGCCGAACGTGAGCCCGGACCTGCTGAAGGACCTCGACGAGCGCGGCATCATCCGCATCGGTGCCGAGGTTCGCCCCGGCGACATCCTGGTCGGCAAGGTCACGCCCAAGGGTGAGACCGAGCTCTCCGCCGAGGAGCGCCTGCTCCGCGCGATCTTCAACGAGAAGAGCCGCGAGGTACGCGACACGTCCCTGAAGGTGCCTCACGGCGAGCAGGGCACGATCATCGCGGTGAAGGAGTTCAACGCCGAAGACGGCGACGACGAGCTCGGCTCGGGCGTCAACCGTCGGGTCGTCGTCTACATCGCCCAGAAGCGCAAGATCACCGAGGGTGACAAGCTCGCCGGTCGTCACGGCAACAAGGGCGTCATCGCGAAGATCCTGCCGGTCGAGGACATGCCGTTCCTCGCCGACGGCACGCCGGTCGATGTCATCCTGAACCCGCTCGGTATCCCCGGTCGAATGAACTTCGGTCAGGTGCTGGAACTCCACCTCGGTTGGATCGCTCAGCAGGGCTGGAAGGTCGAGGGCACCCCCGAGTGGGCCGCCAGCCTCCCGAAGGCCGCGTGGGAAGCCCCCGCCGGCACCAAGGTCGCCACCCCGGTGTTCGACGGTGCGTTCGAGGACGAGATCGCGGGTCTGCTCGACTCGACGCTCCCGACCCGCGACGGTGACCGACTCATCGACCGCACGGGTAAGACCAAGCTGTTCGACGGTCGCTCGGGCGAGCCCTTCCCGGCGCCCATCTCGGTCGGCTACATGTACATCCTGAAGCTGCACCACCTCGTGGACGACAAGATCCACGCGCGTTCCACCGGCCCCTACTCCATGATCACGCAGCAGCCGCTGGGTGGTAAGGCGCAGTTCGGTGGACAGCGATTCGGTGAGATGGAGGTGTGGGCGCTCGAGGCATACGGTGCCGCGTACGCCCTGCAGGAGCTCCTCACGATCAAGTCCGACGACATCCTCGGCCGCGTCAAGGTGTACGAGGCGATCGTCAAGGGCGAGAACATCCAGGAGCCCGGCATCCCCGAGTCCTTCAAGGTGCTCATGAAGGAGATGCAGTCGCTCTGCCTGAACGTCGAGGTCCTCTCGGCTGACGGCACGCCGGTCAACCTCCGCGACACCGATGACGACGCCTTCCGTGCAGCGGAAGAGCTGGGCATCAACATTTCGAGCCGCTTCGAGTCCTCGTCGATCGACGAGATCTGATCCGGCCAGGCGACGAACAGAATCCGACACAGGAGAACTAGTGCTCGAATCAACCACTTTCGATCAGCTTCGCATCGGCCTGGCGACAGCCGACGACATCCGTCGTTGGTCATTCGGTGAGGTCAAGAAGCCCGAAACAATCAACTACCGCACGCTGAAGCCGGAGAAGGACGGTCTCTTCGGAGAGCAGATCTTCGGACCCAGCCGTGACTGGGAGTGCGCCTGCGGAAAGTACAAGCGGGTCCGCTTCAAGGGCATCGTCTGCGAGCGCTGCGGCGTGGAGGTCACCAAGTCCTCCGTTCGTCGCGAGCGCATGGGCCACATCGAGCTCGCCGCGCCCGTCACGCACATCTGGTACTTCAAGGGCGTGCCCTCGCGTCTCGGCTACCTCCTGGACATGGCACCGAAGGACCTCGAGAAGGTCATCTACTTCGCCGCCTACATGGTGATCTCCGTGGATGAGGAGGCGCGTCACCGCGACCTCCCCACGCACGAGAACAACCTGCGTCTGGAGCTCAAGAACCTCGGCGACCGCCGCGACGCCCGTGTGGCTGCGCGCATGGCCAAGCTGGAGGAGGAGCTCGCTGCCCTCGAGGCAGAAGGCGCCAAGGCCGACCAGAAGAAGAAGGTCAAGGACGCCGCCGATAAGGACATGGCCGGCATCCGCAAGAACGCCGACGAGCAGATCGGCAAGCTGGAGCGCGTCTGGGAGGACTTCCGTTCTCTCGAGGTCGGCGCTCTCAAGCCCGAGGACGACGTCTTCAACGAGCTCGTCGACCGCTTCGGTCAGTACTTCGAGGCCCACATGGGTGCGGAGTCGATCAAGCGTCGCCTCGAGGCGTTCGACCTGGCCGCCGAGTCCGAGAGCCTGCACTTGCAGATCTCGGAGGGCAAGGGCCAGCGCAAGATCCGCGCGATCAAGCGTCTCAAGGTCGTCAACTCCTTCCTGACCACGGGCATGAGCCCGGCCTCGATGGTGCTCGACGTCGTTCCGGTGATCCCGCCGGAGCTGCGCCCGATGGTGCAGCTGGACGGTGGCCGCTTCGCGACCTCCGACCTGAACGACCTCTACCGTCGCGTGATCAACCGCAACAACCGCCTCCGTCGCCTGATCGACCTCGGTGCCCCCGAGATCATCGTCAACAACGAGAAGCGGATGCTGCAGGAGGCCGTCGACGCACTGTTCGACAACGGCCGCCGCGGTCGTCCGGTCACGGGCACGGGTAACCGCGCGCTGAAGTCCCTGAGCGACATGCTGAAGGGTAAGCAGGGCCGGTTCCGTCAGAACCTGCTCGGCAAGCGCGTGGACTACTCGGGCCGTTCGGTGATCATCGTCGGACCCCAGCTGAAGCTGCACCAGTGCGGTCTGCCCAAGCAGATGGCCCTCGAGCTCTTCAAGCCGTTCGTGATCAAGCGTCTGATCGATCTCGGTCACTCGCAGAACATCAAGGCCGCCAAGCGCGCCGTGGAGCGCACTCGTCCCGAGGTCTGGGACGTGCTCGAGGAGATCATCCGCGAACGTCCGGTGCTCCTCAACCGTGCGCCCACGCTGCACCGTCTCGGCATCCAGGCCTTCGAGCCTCAGCTCGTCGAGGGCAAGGCGATCCAGCTGCACCCGCTCGTCTGCGCCGCGTTCAACGCGGACTTCGACGGTGACCAGATGGCCGTCCACCTGCCGCTGTCGGTCGAGGCCCAGGCCGAGGCACGCATCCTGATGCTCGCCTCGAACAACATCCTGAAGCCGTCCGACGGACGCCCGGTCACCCTGCCCTCGCAGGACATGATCATCGGCCTCCACCACCTGACCACGGTCAAGGTGGGCGCCGCTGGCGAGGGTCGCGTGTTCGGTTCGGTCGGCGAGGCCATCCTGGCCAAGGACGAGGGCACCCTCGACCTGCAGGCCAAGGTCCGCATCCGCGTTCCCGGTCTGACGTTCCTCGAGGGCGAAGCGCCCGAGGGCTACGAGCGTCACGGTCTGGTCGACGCATCGCTCGGTCAGGCGATCTTCAACGACACCCTCCCGAAGGGCTACCCGTTCGTTCGCGAGCAGGCAGACAAGGGCAAGCTGTCGCAGATCGTCAACAAGCTCGCCGAGGAGTACCCGAAGGTCGAGGTCGCTGCATCGCTCGACCGGATCAAGGACGCCGGCTTCCACTGGGCCACCCGTTCGGGTGTCACCGTGGCGCTGAGCGACGTGCTCACCCCGCCGAACAAGGCGCAGATCATCGCGGGCTACGAGAAGCAGGCCGCGAAGGTCCAGTCCCAGTACGAGAAGGGCCTCACGACCGACGCCGAGCGTCGCCAGGAGCTCATCAAGATCTGGACGGCGGCGACCGACGAGGTTCAGGTCGCGATGCGTGCGAACTTCCCGGAAGACAACACGATCAACCGCATGGTGTCCTCGGGCGCCCGTGGTAACTGGCTGCAGATCCGGAACATCGCCGGTATGCGAGGCCTCGTGAACAACCCGAAGGGTGAGATCATCGCCCGCCCGATCATCTCCTCGTACCGCGAGGGTCTGTCGGTGGCGGAGTACTTCATCGCGACGCACGGTGCCCGTAAGGGTCTGGCCGACACGGCCCTCCGTACGGCTGACTCGGGTTACCTCACGCGTCGACTCGTCGACGTCTCGCAGGATGTCATCATCCGCGAAGAGGACTGCGCGACCTCGAAGGGTCTCGAGCTTCCGATCGCTGCGGCCGGCGCCGACGGCGTTCTCGTCAAGGACGCGAACGTCGAGAACTCGGTGTTCGCCCGCACGCTGTCTTCGGATGTCGTGGACGAGTCCGGCACGGTTCTCGCCCAGTCCGGCGACGACGTGGGTGATGTGCTCATCAACAAGCTCGTCGAGGCCGGTGTCACCTCCATCAAGGTGCGCTCGGTCCTCACCTGCGACTCCGCTGTCGGTGTGTGCGCGAAGTGCTACGGCCGTTCGCTCGCAACCGGCAAGGTCGTCGACATCGGCGAGGCCGTCGGCATCATCGCGGCCCAGTCGATCGGTGAGCCCGGAACCCAGCTGACGATGCGTACCTTCCACACCGGTGGATCCGCGTCGGCCGAGGACATCACGCAGGGTCTGCCGCGTGTCCAGGAGCTGTTCGAGGCGCGTACCCCCAAGGGTGCGTCCCCGATCGCCGAGGCCGACGGTCGCATCACGATCGAGGAGACCGACAAGCAGAAGAAGGTCATCCTCACGCCCGACAACGGTGACGAGCCGCATGTCTACCCGGTCCTCAAGCGCGCCACCCTCCTCGTCGAGGACGGCCAGCGCGTCGAGGTCGGTCAGGCCCTCCAGGTCGGCACGCTCGACCCGAAGGAGATCATGCGCGTCATGGGCGCCCGCGAGGTGCAGAAGTACCTCGTCGGCGGTGTGCAGGGCGTGTACCGGTCGCAGGGTGTGCCGATCCACGACAAGCACATCGAGGTCATCGTGCGTCAGATGCTGCGGAAGGTCACCGTGGTCGACCACGGCGACACGAAGCTGCTGCCCGGTGAGATGGTCGACTCGCGTCGCTTCATCGACATCAACCGCCAGACGGTCGGCGAGGGCAACCGCCCCGCATCCGGCCGCCCGGAGCTGATGGGTATCACCAAGGCGTCGCTCGCGACCGAGTCGTGGCTGTCGGCCGCGTCGTTCCAGGAGACCACCCGCGTCCTGACGCAGGCGGCCATGGAGGGCAAGAGCGACCCGCTGGTGGGCCTCAAGGAGAACGTCATCATCGGAAAGCTGATCCCGGCCGGAACCGGACTTGCGAAGTACCGCAACGTCACGGTCGAGGCGACGGAGGAAGCCAAGAGCGAGCGGTACCCCAACCGCATCTTCGCGTCCGACGGTGCGTACAGCGATTCCGACCTGAGCTACGTCGACTTCGACAGCTTCTCGACGGACGACTTCACGCCCGGTACCTACAACTAAGCGAGGCGAAAGCCGCACGAGTTCGCTCGTGCGGCTGAAGCCTTCCCGCAGGGGCCTCGAGCATCACGCTCGGGGCCCCTGCGGCGTTGCGCGCGAGTCCCCGCGCGCCGCTGCGGGGTCGCCCGCCCGCTCGCCCTTACCGTTGTCCGGGGAGGGGAAAATGGCACGCATCGGCGGACGCAACAGCGCCTTGGCCTGGTTCGTCGGTCTCGTGTGCGCGGGCGTTGTCGTCACGCTCGTGGTGTTGGCGGAACCGGCGATCCCGATGGCTACGCAGCTCGTGGGCGACACGCTCCGGGGTTCTGCCCCCAAGCCCGCGCCGACCCCGACCCGCACACCCGACGCGGTGACCACGTCGACCCCCGAATGCCACGCGCTCTACAGCGAGGCGCTCTGGTCGGAGCTCACCCAGCGCGCCGGCGGAGACCCGGTGCAGGACGCGTCGCCGCCTGCGGCATCGATCGCGTCGCTCACCACCGCGCTCGCGCCGCAGGTGCGCGTGTCCTGCACGTTCACCGGCACCAACACCGGCCGGATCGCGACGACCGTGTCGGACGTCGCGCCGGACGCCGCCGACATCGCGCGTGCCACGCTCGAGGCCGGGGGGTTCGCCTGCGCCGCCTTCGGCGACGGGGTGCGCTGCGAGCACGACGCGGCGGACGGCGTGGAGGAGCAGACCATCCGTGACGGCGTCTGGATCGCCTCGACCTTCTCGGGCTGGCATCCCTCGCGCTACACCGACCGGATGGTGCGTCAGGTCTGGCCCGACTGACCCCCCCCGGTCTTCTGCCGCAGCGCCAGGTGCTGGTGGGTGGTGCGTGTTCGTGTGGTCACGCTGCGTGGTGAGCACGCGGCGGTGTCTACTCGCGCTGCGCGATGCACACGCGGCGGTGTCTGGTCGCGCTGAGCGAAGCACGCGGCGGTGTGTGGTCGCGCTGAGCGATGCACGCGGACGCGGGCGCATGCCCCCGGCGGCCCTTGCCCGCCTCCCGCCAGTCCCGATGCCAGTACCCGCATCCGCGTGCACCGCTTCGTTCGCACGTGCAGGCGCCGAGTCTCTCGGAGCTCGTTCCGTCCGCTCACGTGTCGCAATCGGTCGGCCGCGCATGCACATTGCGCCACGTGAGCGCGGGTGTGAGGTGCTCACGTGTCGCAATCGACCGCGTCACGCGACGGGTTGCGTCACTTGAGCACGCATGTGGGCGTCAGCGTTCGCGCGGCCGCGCCCGCGCGCGAGGAGCTCACGTGTCGCAATCTGTCGCGTACGGATGCGGGTTGCGTCACTTGAGCACGCATGTGGGCGTCAGCGCTCGCGCGGCCGCGCCCGCGTCCGTCCCTGTGAGCGTGGGCACCCGTCCCCGCGCGCCTGAGGCGCTCACGTGTCGCGATCTGCCGGCTGTGGATGCGGATTGCGCCACGTGAACTCAAGTGTGAGGTGCTCAAGTGTCGCAATCGACCGCGTCTCGCGACGGATTGCGCCACGTGAGCGAGCCTGTGGGCGTCAGCACTCGCGCAGCCGCGTGAGTGCCCGTGCCCGAGCCCGTGCCCGAGCCCGAGCCCGTGCCCGTGCCTGCGCGCGCTGTGACGCTCACGTGTCGCGATCTGCCGGCTGTGGATGCGGATTGCGACACGTGAGGTCGAGCGGGAGGCGCTCAGGTGGCGGAATCGGCTGGGTCGCGCGACGGATTGCGTCACGTGAGCGTGCGTGAGTGCGAGCGTGCGGGGCGTGCGTGCGGGCGTGCGGGCGTGCGGGGCGTGCGTGCGTGAGCGAGCGAGCGAGCGGAGGAGCGAGCGGGAGCGAGCGTGAGTGAGCGGGCACCCGCGGCGGGTCAGCCGAAGACGGCGGCGATGACGGAGTCGGTGTACCCGCTGGGGGCGAGGTTGCGGTAGCTCGTGTCGATCAGGATGTCGTCACGCCAGAAGAGGGTGCGACCGTCGGTGACGGGGTACTCCTCGTCGATCCAGGTCTTCTCGCAGCGGGTGCCGCCGTCCGGGGTGTAGCAGGTGTACCCCTCGCTGTCGGCGAGGCCGTTCAGCAGATCGAGGGCTGGGCCCCGCGCCATCCGCGAGATCGTGGTCGACAGCCGCCCGGTGTCGGTGTCGGGGCGACCCCAGAGGCAGACGAGCGAGCCGTCGGCCTGCGTGCCGACGTCCGACCCGTACGCGGGGTCGTTCAGGGGCAGATCACCGAATTGGGCGAGCACGGGCTCCGACACGAGCGCGCGGCAGTCGGTCGGGACGGCGACCGGCGTGGCGGTGGGTGTCGGCGTCGCCGCGGGAGCGGCGGATGCGGTCGCACTCGGCGGAGGAGTGCGCGGAGACGTCGGGCTCGGATCGGGCGCGCACGCGGTGAGGAGGATCATCGCGAACACGGCGACGGAGCCTGCGACGGCGGTGCGGATGCGGACCATGCCCACACGGTAGCGCGTGCGATGCGTGGCGCGCCTGCGCGCCTCCGCGGCGTCGGCGGATCGGCGAGTTAACCTCTCGAAAGCGGGCGTGTGCCCCGCGTGAGGAGCGGAGAGCGATGAGTGACCAGAAGACGCCGTCGGCAGGAGAACCCGTCGACGAGCCCGGCTCGGTCGACGATGTCGTGGGCCGCGCCAACGAAGGACTCGCCGAGGCGGAAGCCGCGAAGCGAGATGCCGCCGAGCGCGAAGCCCTGGCTCGTGACGACCTCGCCCGTGAAGATGAGGTGATCGCCGCTCGCGAGACGGTCGTCACCGAGCGCACCGGCGACGGAACGCCCGTGACCGAGACCGTCGTGGCCGAAGAGGTGTCCTCGCCCGTTCGCGACACCGCGTCGAGCTCGAACGACGACGTGCCCTGGTACGACCGTCCGGAATCCGTACCGATGGACCCCGAGCCCGCACCGGCGGGGGCCGCGTACGCATCCGACTCGTCCCGCGCCGCCGACCGCACTGCCGCGGTCGAGGAACGACCCACCGAGCGCGTGCCGGTCGCCGAGACCGCGTACGCCGCACCGCAGCCGATCTTCGTGCAGGCGCCCGAGGCTCCTCGTCCGCTGGGCAACCGCGGCGCCGTGGGTGCCATCGGCCTGCTCGCTGCGCTCGCGTTCGCCGTCCTGTCGTTCGCCATCATCTTCGGATACGGCTTCCTGACCGGCGCGGTCGACCCGGCTTCGGCCGCGACCGACGCGCTCGAGATCATCTCGAACGCCGTGTTCTGGGTTCCGGTCATCGTCTTCTACCTCGCGTTCTGGCTGCTCGGTGCGGTGCTCAACCGGGCGCGCTGGGCGCACTGGGTCATCTGGGGTCTGCTCGTGGGCGTCGCGTCATACGGCGGATACCTGCTCGGCGTGCTCTTCGCCGCTCCCTTCTGGGATCTCACCGCCCGCCAGGGCCGCGAGCTTCTCGAGGGTCAGCTGTTCTCGCCGCTCGCGATCCTCGCGTTCGTGCTCGGCCGGGAACTCACGATCTGGTTCGGCGCCTGGGCGGCGAAGCGCGCGGGGCGCATCACCGAGCTCAACGAGCAGGCGCAGCGCGAATACGAGCGCACACTCGAAGCGGGCCCGCAGCTCGTCCGCGCGTAGCGCATGACTGTACAGGGCGAGGGGTCCGGGCCGGTGGCCTGGCCCCTCGCTCTCGTTTTGACGGGCGTCGGGTTTCTGGCGCTCGTGATCGCAGGGCTCGGCATCGGAAGCCTGAACGCGGATGCGGATGTCATCGCGGTTCCGGGCCTCGGACCGCTCCCCGGGCCGCTCGCCGTCGTCGGGAGCGGCGTCGCCTACGCGTTGGTGGCGTGGCAGGCGGTGCGGCTCGCGCGGCCCCGATTCACGGCCGTCATCGGGGTGACGATCGCGTCGTACCTCGCCTACGGCATCGTCGGTGGGGTCGCCGCCCTGTTCGCGACGGGGTCGCTCGGCGCGACAACGACCGTCGCCATCGAGCTGCTGCTGCGCTGGCCGGGGCTCGTCGTCGCCGCATCCGCGGCCATCGCCTCGTGGTGCGCGATCGCGCTCGTACGCACCCGCGCCACCCAGCCCCGGTGGCCGTGGGAGCGCGACGACGAGGAGTAATCGTCCGATGGACGGCGGTTCGCTGCCCGCAGACCGCGGGAAATCCGCTGATGACGCTACCGTTGACAGCGTGGAGCGCTCGCTCGAGACGCAGGTCAGCCAGGCAGTCGACGCCTGGCTGCGCTGGTTGCCCCGATGGGAGCCCGCGACCCATCGCGGACGTGTGGCCGTGTGCCGTCGGTGCCTCGGTTCGCCCATCCTCTCGGCCGCCGGTGTCGGCGCCGACGTGCCGCACGGCGTGCAGCACGGGCTCTCCACGAGGATCAAGGTCATCGTCGACCATGCCGTCGCCGATTACACGGCCAGGAACCTTCCGCTCCTGCAGGCCGAGCTCGACCAGCAGGCCGTTCGCAACAGGTCGCGGTCATACCGGCCTGCGGAGGGTCTGGAGCCCGAGTTCGACGGACTGCCGCTCGATCCCGAACCGCTCCCGGGCCAGCCGTTCCTCTTCACCATCTCGGGCCTCGCGGCCGACGCGGATGCGGGCGTCCCCGACCTCCCGCCCCTCAGCGACGCGGCGAAGGCCGCGCTCCGGCAGGAAGTCGGACTCGCCGACGACTACGCGAACATGATCGGCCGTGAGGTGTGCGCAATCCTGCTGCATCACCGCATCCGCATACAAGCCTCCATCGCGGAGTATGTGGAACCGCAGATCGCCGCCATGCTGGATGAGTTGACCCGATCCCTCGACGCTCCCTTCGATCCTCGCGATCTCGACGGCCCGACCCTCTGAGGCACCACATGACAGACACATACGCCAGCTGGCTCCTGCTGACCACCTTGATCTCGAGCGCGCTCGGTCTGTTGGTCTACGTGTGGACGGCTCTCGCCCTCGGAGCGGTCTTCGCGAAGCTCGGCGTCGAGCGGTGGAAGGCCTGGGTGCCGTTCTACAACTACGCGGTGCTGCTCGGGCTCGGCGGTTTGTCCGGATGGCTCGTCCTCCTGCTGCTGATCCCCGTCTTCGGCGGCATCTTCGTCTTCGTCGCGGTCGTGACGGCCGCGCACCGCGTGAACGTGGTCTTCGGCTACGGGCCCGGCATGACGGTGCTCGCCGCGCTCCTTTTCCCCGTGTGGGCGAGCGTGCTCGGCTTCGGCGCCGCACGCCCGGTGCATCCGATCCCCGCGCGCACGTCGGCCGCGGATCAGGGCGGGCAGTACGACGATCGCTACGACCGTGCATACGCGCAGGGGGATGAACTCTCCGGCCGCCGCTCGGTGCCGTCGCCCTCGGCGTGGATCCCGCCGGCACCTCCGGCTCCCGGCCAGGAGGCTGCGGCTCCCGCGCTTCCGCCGGCCGCGCCCGTCGCGCCCGCGGTCGCCCCCGCGCCCGCCTGGGGCGAGCCGTATCGGGCGCCGGCCGCGTCCTCGGCTCCGGATGCGTATGCCGCCCCGCCGGTGACCCCCACGGCTCCGCCGGTTGATCCGTACGCGACCCCCGCCGCTCCCGCGCTCCCCGTCTCCGAGCCCGTTCTGCCGTCGACCGAGGAGACCGTCCGGCCCGAGCCGGCGGCCACCCCGGCCGCGCCCGCCGTGATGTCGTGGTGGCAGCCCGCGATCGTCGAGGAGAGCGACGACGCGGATGCTGCGGGTGCCCGGGACGACGACGCATCCGCCGTCGATCTGCCCGACTGGGCGCGCCCCGTGTCGTCGGCCCCGGTCGAGCCGGCTCCGGTCGTCCCGCCCGCCCCGGTCGTCCCGCCGGCTCCGGCCGCGGTGGAGCCGATCCCGGCACCGCCGATCGCGCCCCCGGAACCGCCCGAGCCGTCCGACGCTCCGGCTCCGGCCTCGTCGATCGCCGACGTCTTCGCCCCGCCGACGAGCCCGCGCGTGATGCGTGACTCGTTCCTTCCCGAGTCGGATGCGTTCCCGGAGGCATCGGGGGAGGTGTCCGCGGTGGTCGGGTCGCCGATCGCCGGACCCCCGCGGTCGGCGACCGCATCCGTCTCGGCGGCCCGCCCGGGTGTCGGTGACTTCGTCGAAGACACGGTGATCGCCTCGCGCCGCCGGCCGAAGTGGGCACTCACGCTGCCTGACGGCAGCTCGGTCGACATCGCGGGTGACACCGTCGTGCTCGGACGCCGGCCCGTGCCGGTGCATTCCGCACCGGGAGCGCAGCTCGTGCTGGTCGTCGATGACACCCGGACCGTCTCGAAGACGCACGCGCTGCTGCGTCGGCGCGCGGATGCCTGGATGCTCTCCGACCTCGGATCGACGAACGGGGTCGTCGTGATCGACGGCGAGACCGAGATCGAGGTCGACCCGGGAGCCGACCACGAGGTGCTCGAACGCTTCCTGCTGGGGGATGCGGAGCTACGCCTGGCGCGAACGGACGCGTGAACCCGACACGCGTTTGACCGGCTCCGGTCCG
Source organism: Microbacterium sp. cx-55 (assembly GCF_021117345.1). Classification (NCBI taxonomy): domain Bacteria; kingdom Bacillati; phylum Actinomycetota; class Actinomycetes; order Micrococcales; family Microbacteriaceae; genus Microbacterium; species Microbacterium sp. cx-55. The sequence continues at coordinate 469,172 of NZ_CP088261.1, forward strand.
GGCGCGTATCATTGGTAGGGTGTGCGCTCTTGCGCGCCCTGCGTCGTGCCTCGGTGTGCTGCAGGAGCGTCGGGGCCGCCATCTCAGGGAATGTCCTGCGAACAGGACACCCCCACGGCATACCCACCATTCACTCGCGTCAGTCATTCTGCCGCCTGGGTGGGTCCGCGTGAGCCCGACCCGACACGGAACGCAAAGATCCGTCACGGCCGGGGGAGACCACGACGCTGTCACCGTGCAGCACAATCAAGGAGAGAACGTGCCAACCATTCAGCAGTTGGTTCGCAAGGGCCGCTCGCCGAAGGTCACCAAGACCAAGGCGCCCGCCCTCAAGTCGAACCCGCAGCAGGCCGGCGTCTGCACTCGCGTGTACACGACCACGCCCAAGAAGCCGAACTCGGCGATGCGCAAGGTCGCCCGCGTGAAGCTGCGCAACGGCACCGAGGTCACCGCCTACATCCCCGGTGAGGGCCACAACCTGCAGGAGCACTCCCTCGTGCTCGTGCGCGGCGGTCGTGTGAAGGACCTTCCGGGTGTCCGTTACAAGATCGTCCGCGGCGCCCTGGACACCCAGGCCGTCAAGAACCGCAAGCAGGCCCGTAGCCGCTACGGCGCGAAGAAGGGTTAAGGAATATGCCTCGTAAGGGTCCCGCCCCGAAGCGCCCCGTTGTCAACGACCCGGTGTACGGTGCTCCCATCGTCACCCAGCTCGTCAACAAGATCCTCGTCGACGGTAAGAAGTCGCTCGCGGAATCGATCGTCTACGACGCTCTCCGCGGCGTCGAGTCGAAGAACAGCCAGGATGCTGTCGCCACGCTGAAGAAGGCGCTCGACAACGTCCGTCCGACCCTCGAGGTCAAGAGCCGCCGCGTCGGTGGCTCGACCTACCAGGTTCCGGTCGAGGTCAAGCCGCACCGTGCGAACACCCTTGCACTGCGCTGGCTCGTGAGCTACGCGAAGGGTCGTCGTGAGAAGACGATGACCGAGCGTCTGCAGAACGAGATCCTCGACGCATCGAACGGCCTCGGTGCCGCGGTCAAGCGCCGCGAAGACACCCACAAGATGGCCGAGTCGAACCGCGCCTTCGCGCACTACCGCTGGTAAACAGCGGCGCGCCGGCCCCGGGCGAGTCCCGGGGCCGGCGCACCCACGACATCCGTCACCACAAGTAAGGACATCCCGTGGCACAAGACGTGCTCACCGACCTCACCAAGGTCCGCAACATCGGCATCATGGCTCACATCGACGCCGGCAAGACGACGACGACCGAGCGCATCCTGTACTACACGGGAACCAACCACAAGATCGGCGAGACCCACGACGGCGCCTCGACGACCGACTGGATGGAGCAGGAGCAGGAGCGTGGCATCACGATCACCTCCGCTGCTGTCACGTGCTTCTGGGACAAGAACCAGATCAACATCATCGACACCCCCGGTCACGTGGACTTCACGGTCGAGGTGGAGCGCTCGCTCCGCGTCCTCGACGGTGCCGTCGCCGTCTTCGACGGCAAGGAGGGCGTCGAGCCCCAGTCCGAGACCGTGTGGCGTCAGGCCGACAAGTACAACGTCCCGCGCATCTGCTTCGTCAACAAGATGGACAAGCTCGGCGCCGACTTCTACTTCACGGTCGACACGATCATCAACAAGCTCAAGGCGAAGCCCCTCGTCATCCAGCTGCCCATCGGCGCCGAGAACGACTTCCTCGGAGTCATCGACCTCGTCGAGATGCGCGCACTGGTCTGGGCCGGCGACGCCAAGGGTGATGTCACCATGGGCGCCAAGTACGACGTCCAGGAGATCCCGGCCGACCTCGCCGACAAGGCTGCGGAGTACCGCCAGAAGCTGCTCGAGACGGTCGCCGAGACCGACGACGCGCTTCTCGAGAAGTACTTCGGCGGTGAGGAGCTCACGGTCGCCGAGATCAAGGGCGCCATCCGCAAGCTCACCGTCACCTCGCAGATCTATCCCGTGCTGTGCGGCTCCGCGTTCAAGAACCGCGGCGTTCAGCCGATGCTCGACGCGGTCGTGGACTACCTCCCGTCCCCGCTCGACGTGCCCGCGATCGAGGCGCACGACCCGAAGAACGAAGAGATCGTCATCGAGCGGCACGCCGACCGTGACGAGCCCTTCACCGCGCTCGCGTTCAAGATCGTGACGCACCCCTTCTTCGGTCGTCTGACCTACATCCGCGTGTACTCCGGTCACCTGGACTCCGGCGGACAGGTCGTCAACTCGACCAAGTCCAAGAAGGAGCGCATCGGGAAGATCTTCCAGATGTACGCCAACAAGGAGAACCCGGTCGACTCGGTCACCGCCGGTCACATCTACGCGGTCATCGGCCTCAAGGACACGACCACGGGCGACACGCTCTCCGACTCGCAGCACCAGGTCGTGCTCGAGTCGATGACGTTCCCCGAGCCGGTCATCGAGGTTGCGATCGAGCCCAAGACCAAGGCTGACCAGGAGAAGCTGGGTCTCGCGATCCAGAAGCTCGCGGAGGAGGACCCGACGTTCCGCGTCGAGCAGAACTCCGACACCGGTCAGACCGTCATCAAGGGCATGGGCGAGCTTCACCTCGACATCCTCGTCGACCGCATGAAGCGTGAATTCCGCGTCGAGGCGAACGTCGGCAAGCCGCAGGTCGCGTACCGCGAGACGATCAAGAAGACCGTCGAGCGTCACGACTACACGCACAAGAAGCAGACCGGTGGTTCGGGTCAGTTCGCGAAGATCCAGTTCGCGCTCGAGCCGCTCGAGGTCACGGCCGACAAGACCTACGAGTTCGAGAACAAGGTCTCCGGTGGTCGTATCCCGCGCGAGTACATCGGACCCACCGACCAGGGCTTCCAGGACGCAATGAACGTCGGCGTGCTCGCCGGCTACCCCATGGTGGGCGTCAAGGCGATCCTGCTCGACGGTGCATCGCACGATGTCGACTCCTCCGAGATGGCGTTCAAGATCGCCGGATCCATGGGCTTCAAGGAGGCGGTCCGCAAGGCGAACCCCGTCATCCTCGAGCCGATCATGTCGGTCGAGGTCCGTACTCCCGAGGAGTACATGGGCGACGTCATCGGCGACCTGAACTCGCGTCGCGGACAGATCCAGTCGATGGAGGATGCGGCCGGCGTCAAGGTCGTCCGTGCCAACGTCCCGCTGTCCGAGATGTTCGGCTACATCGGTGACCTGCGCTCGAAGACCTCGGGTCGCGCCGTCTACTCGATGGAGTTCGACAGCTACGCCGAGGTGCCCCGCGCCGTGGCAGACGAGATCGTCCAGAAGAACAAGGGCGAGTAATCGCCCGGGATGCGGCGGTCCGCCGCCGCATCCCGAGTTCTCCTGGTTCCCAGCGAAGGGCGATCGATGCCATTCGACGGGTTCACAACTTCACACCGCACTCTCTACTAAACTGAGAACCATCCCCGCAGCGTGCCGGTCGCAAACCAGCGCCCGGATTCGCTGCACAACCGTCCTGAGGAGGACCCAGTGGCTAAGGCCAAGTTCGAGCGGACCAAGCCGCACGTGAACATCGGAACGATCGGTCACGTCGACCACGGCAAGACCACGCTCACCGCAGCAATCTCGAAGGTGCTCGCCGACAAGTACCCGTCGGCCACCAACGTGCAGCGCGACTTTGCGTCTATCGACTCCGCTCCTGAAGAGCGTCAGCGCGGTATCACGATCAACATCTCGCACGTCGAGTACGAGACCCCCAAGCGCCACTACGCGCACGTCGATGCTCCCGGGCACGCCGACTACATCAAGAACATGATCACCGGTGCCGCTCAGATGGACGGCGCGATCCTCGTGGTCGCCGCCACCGACGGCCCGATGGCTCAGACCCGCGAGCACGTGCTGCTCGCGAAGCAGGTCGGCGTGCCGTACCTGCTCGTGGCGCTCAACAAGAGCGACATGGTCGACGACGAGGAGATCCTGGAGCTCGTCGAGCTCGAGGTTCGCGAGCTGCTCTCGAGCCAGGACTTCGACGGCGACAACGCCCCCGTCGTCCGCGTCTCGGGCCTCAAGGCTCTCGAGGGCGACGCCGAGTGGGTCGAGAAGATCGTCGAGCTCATGGAAGCCGTCGACGAGTCGATCCCCGACCCGGTGCGTGACAAGGACAAGCCGTTCCTCATGCCCGTCGAGGACGTCTTCACGATCACCGGTCGTGGAACCGTCGTCACCGGTCGTGCCGAGCGTGGCACCCTGGCCATCAACTCCGAGGTCGAGATCGTCGGCATCCGCCCGACGCAGAAGACCATCGTCACGGGTATCGAGATGTTCCACAAGCAGCTCGACGAGGCCTGGGCCGGCGAGAACTGTGGTCTGCTCCTGCGCGGCACCAAGCGTGACGACGTCGAGCGCGGCCAGGTCGTCGTGAAGCCCGGTTCGGTCACCCCGCACACCGGCTTCGACGGCACCGCCTACATCCTGTCCAAGGAAGAGGGCGGCCGTCACAACCCGTTCTTCACGAACTACCGTCCGCAGTTCTACTTCCGCACCACCGACGTCACCGGCGTCATCACGCTGCCCGAGGGCACCGAGATGGTCATGCCCGGCGACACCACCGACATGGCCGTCGAGCTGATCCAGCCGATCGCTATGGAAGAGGGCCTCGGCTTCGCGATCCGTGAGGGTGGCCGCACCGTCGGCGCCGGCACGGTGACCAAGATCACCAAGTAATATCTGCGTCAGTCGACACCCCTCGGGCCTCACGGTCCGGGGGGTGTCGTCGTTCGCGACGTCGCCATCGGTGGAGATTTAGCCCGCGGATGCGGCGCGCCGCCGCCACGGCAACGTTACGGCCAGGTAAAGAAACGTCACGGATACCCCCCTCAACTTGAGAATCGGCTGAGTGAGCGGTTACTGTCGCATGAGGGGCAGACAAGACTTTCGGTCTTATTCGTTCCTCCGGCCACATTCACGCGAGTGAGGCGCCGCCTCAAACCCCACGGAGATCACATCATGAAGAGCCTTCGCACCAAGCTCGCAGCGGTCGTTATCGCCGCTGCCGCCATCATCGCGGCACCTGCCGCGGCCAACGCCTACACCCCGGTCGCTCCCGGTGGCGCGAACCAGACGGTCGCCCCCGGTGGCACCGTCACGGTTCCGTTCACCGGCTTCGCGCCGAACGACACGGTCACCTTCGTCCTCACGGGCGAGAACGCGGCCGGAGCAACGCTCGCGGCCGTGAAGACCGCTGTGAACACCAAGACCATCGCCAAGGTCTCTTCGGCGTCGGGCGCTGTTTCGGTGGCCGTCACGCTTCCGACCAACGCGACCGGCTCATACCGGCTCGTCGGTACGGGCGCAGCGGGCGGAGTCGCCGAGGCGACGATCGTCGCTGGCGCAGCCGGTGGCCTGCCGGCAACCGGTGTCGACAGCGCGTCCCTCATGGGCGTCTGGATCGGCGGCGGCGTGCTGCTGCTCGGCGGCCTGGCCGTCACGGTCTTCGCAGTTCGTCGTCAGCGCGAGACCGTCTGACCTTCGCTTCACGGAGAACCCCCGGACCGAAAGGTCCGGGGGTTCTTGCGTGCGAGGGAGCGGCTCCCGCCTCGGCGACACGCCGTAACAGACACGCCCGAGTTTGCGACACGCCCGGGCGGCACGTAGACTGTTGAGGTTCCACATTCCGGCGGCTCACGCCCCGGATCACTGTCAGGGCAGTGCATAGGCGGCGCGAAAGCGCGACAACCTAGGCCGCGGACAGCAGAACAACACATCCCACACCTCGCATCCCGGAAACGGGCGCTTCCACGCGTGCGAGGGCGGGACCGGAGCCACCGGCTCCGGTCTGACATCAGAACAGTGGTGCGGTCACCGTGAAAGCGGGAGAAGTGCCCGGCGCGTAAGCGTCACCGTGCGTCCGATGCCCCAGAGGTATGACGCGAGAAAAGAGAGTGAGCAGACAATGGCGGGACAGAAGATCCGCATTCGCCTGAAGTCGTACGATCACGCCGGGCTCGACAGCTCCGCGCGCAAGATCGTCGACACCGTGACCCGTGCCGGCGCGACGGTCGTGGGCCCCGTGCCCCTGCCGACCGAGAAGAACGTCGTCGTCGTCATCCGGTCGCCCCACAAGTACAAGGACAGCCGCGAGCACTTCGAGATGCGCACCCACAAGCGCCTCATCGACATCATCGACCCGACGCCCAAGGCCGTCGACTCGCTGATGCGTCTCGACCTCCCGGCCGACGTCAACATCGAGATCAAGCTCTGAGGTCCGGTATGTCTGACATCAACTCCAAGGTCTCCCACGGTCTGCTCGGCACCAAGCTCGGCATGACCCAGGTGTGGAACGAGCAGGGAAAGCTCATTCCCGTCACCGTGATCCAGATCACCCCGAACGTGGTCACCCAGGTCCGCACCCCCGAGAAGGACGGCTACAACGCCGTTCAGATCGCCGCCGGCCAGATCGACCCGCGCAAGGTCACGAAGCCCCTCGAGGGTCACTTCGAGGCCGCCGGTGTCACGCCGCGTCGCCACCTCACCGAGATCCGCACGGCCAACGCCGCGGACTACTCGCTCGGCCAGGAGCTCACCGTTGACGGTGTGTTCGAAGGCGGCCAGCTGGTCGACGTCGTCGGCACCAGCAAGGGCAAGGGCTTCGCCGGTGTCATGAAGCGTCACAACTTCAAGGGCACGGGCGCCTCGCACGGTGCGCACCGCAACCACCGCAAGCCCGGTTCGATCGGCGCATCGTCGACCCCGAGCCGCGTCTTCAAGGGCATGCGCATGGCCGGCCGTATGGGTGGCGAGCGCGTGACCGTCCTCAACCTCACGGTGCACGCCGTCGACGCCGAGAAGGGCCTGCTGCTCGTCAAGGGCGCCGTCCCCGGTGCTCGTGGCCGCATCGTCTTTGTCCGCAACGCAGTGAAGGGTGCCTGAACGCATGGCTGACTCCACGCTCGCGCTCGACGTCCGCACCTCCGGCGGCAGCACGACCGGTTCGGTCGAGCTCCCCGCCGAGCTGTTCGACGTCAAGACGAACATCCCGCTCATCCACCAGGTCGTCGTGGCGCAGCTCGCCGCCGCACGCCAGGGCACGCACTCGACCAAGCGTCGCGGCGAGGTCTCCGGCGCCGGCCGCAAGCCGTTCAAGCAGAAGGGCACCGGTAACGCCCGTCAGGGTTCCATCCGTGCCCCGCACATGACCGGTGGTGGCATCGTCCACGGTCCGAAGCCGCGCAATTACTCGCAGCGCACCCCCAAGAAGATGGTCGCCGCGGCCCTTCTCGGAGCGCTCAGCGACCGCGCCCGCGGATCCCGTCTGCACGTCGTCGACAGCTTCGGCATCGAGGGCGCCCCGTCGACCAAGTCCGCCGCATCCGTGCTGGCGACCCTGGCTCCGACGAAGAACGTCCTCGTCGTCATCGAGCGTGACGACGAGATCACGGTCAAGAGCGTTCGCAACCTCGCGTACGTTCACGTCCTGACGTTCGACCAGCTGAACGCCTACGACGTGCTCGTCTCCGACGACATCGTCTTCACCAAGGCCGCCCTCGACGCGTTCGTCGCGTCGAAGTCGTCCACCGAGGAGGTCTCGGCATGACCGCCGTGAACAAGGACCCGCGCGAGATCATTCTGAAGCCGGTCGTTTCGGAGAAGAGCTACGGTCTCATCGACGAGGGCAAGTACACGTTCTACGTGGACACCCGCGCCAACAAGACCGAGATCAAGCTCGCCATCGAGAAGATCTTCGGCGTCAAGGTGGCCTCGGTCAACACGATCAACCGCGTCGGCAAGCTCCGTCGCACCCGCTTCGGGATCGGCAAGCGCAAGGACACCAAGCGCGCCATCGTCACCCTGAAGTCGGGCACCATCGACATCTTCACGGCAGTCGGCTGACGGTCGGGATAGAGGACACAGATTATGGCTATTCGCAAGTACAAGCCGACGACCCCGGGTCGCCGTGGCTCGTCGGTGGCGGACTTCGCCGAGATCACCCGATCGACGCCCGAGAAGTCCCTCCTTCGCCCCCTGTCCAAGACAGGTGGACGTAACAACCAGGGTCGCATCACGACCCGTCACATCGGTGGTGGACACAAGCGCCAGTACCGCGTGATCGATTTCCGTCGCAACGACAAGGACGGCATCGACGCGAAGGTCGCCCACATCGAGTACGACCCCAACCGCACGGCGCGCATCGCGCTGCTGCACTACGCGGACGGCGAGAAGCGCTACATCATCGCGCCGAACAAGCTGTCGCAGGGTGACGTCGTCGAGTCGGGTCCTTCCGCCGACATCAAGCCCGGCAACAACCTGCCGCTTCGCAACATCCCCACCGGTACCGTGATCCACGCGATCGAACTGCGTCCCGGCGGCGGAGCGAAGATGGCACGTTCGGCGGGCGCATCCGTGCGTCTCGTCGCGAAGGACGGCCCCTACGCCCAGCTGCGTCTGCCCTCGGGCGAGATCCGCAACGTCGATGCGCGCTGCCGCGCGACCATCGGCGAGGTGGGCAACGCCGAGCAGTCGAACATCAACTGGGGCAAGGCCGGCCGCAACCGTTGGAAGGGCATCCGCCCGACCGTCCGTGGTGTCGCCATGAACCCGGTCGACCACCCGCACGGTGGTGGTGAGGGTAAGACCAGCGGTGGACGCCACCCGGTCACCCCGTGGGGACAGCCTGAGGGCCGTACCCGTCACGCGAACAAGGAAAGCGACAAGTACATCGTTCGCCGTCGCACCGCCAGCAAGAAGCGCAAGTAGGTAGGAACAGAAGATGCCACGCAGTCTTAAGAAGGGCCCCTTCGTCGACGAGCACCTGCTTCGCAAGGTCGTGTCGCAGAACGAGGCGGGTTCCAAGAACGTCATCAAGACCTGGTCACGTCGCTCGATGATCGTCCCGGCAATGCTGGGTCACACGATCGCCGTGCACGACGGACGCAAGCACATTCCTGTGTTCGTGACCGAGACCATGGTCGGCCACAAGCTGGGCGAGTTCTCGCCCACCCGCACCTTCCGCGGCCACGTGAAGGACGACAAGAAGGGCCGCCGCCGCTGACGCGGGGGCACAGGGAGAAGAAATGGTGGAGTCCATCGCACGCGTGCGACACATCCGCGTGACCCCTCAGAAGGCTCGTCGTGTCGTTGCGCTCATCAAGGGGAAGCAGGCCGAAGAGGCCCTCGCCATCCTGAAGTTCGCACCTCAGAGTGCCAGCGAGCCGATCTACAAGCTCGTCGCCTCGGCGATCGCCAATGCGCGCGTCAAGGCCGACAAGGACAACGAGTTCCTCGATGAGCAGGACCTGTTCATCACAAACGCGTTCGTCGACGAGGGCACGACGCTCAAGCGGTTCCGGCCGCGAGCGCAGGGTCGCGCGTTCCAGATCAAGAAGCGCACCAGCCACATCACGGTCGTCCTCGCGACGCCCGCGGTCGCTGATGCTGCTTCGACCCAGACCAAGAAGGCGAGCAAGTAATGGGACAGAAAGTAAACCCGTACGGCTTCCGCCTCGGTATCACCACCGACCACGTGTCGCGTTGGTTCTCGGACTCGACGAAGCCCGGTCAGCGCTACGCCGACTACGTGGCCGAGGACATCCGCATCCGGAAGCTGCTGCTGACGAGCCTCGATCGCGCGGGCGTCAGCAACATCGAGATCGAGCGCACGCGTGACCGCGTTCGCGTCGACATTCACACCGCCCGCCCGGGCATCGTGATCGGCCGCCGGGGAGCTGAGGCCGAGCGCATCCGCGGCGACCTCGAGAAGCTCACCAGCAAGCAGATCCAGCTGAACATCCTCGAGGTCAAGAACCCCGAGGCCGACGCCCAGCTCGTCGCGCAGGGAATCGCCGAGCAGCTCTCCGCACGTGTGGCCTTCCGCCGCGCGATGCGCAAGGGTCTGCAGGGCGCTCAGCGTGCCGGTGCCAAGGGCATCCGGATCCAGGTGTCGGGTCGTCTCGGCGGCGCCGAGATGAGCCGGTCGGAGTTCTACCGCGATGGTCGTGTGCCGCTGCACACGCTGCGCGCGAACATCGACTACGGCTTCTACGAGGCCAAGACCACCTTCGGCCGCATCGGCGTGAAGGTCTGGATCTACAAGGGCGATCTCACCAACAAGGAACTCGCTCGCGAGCAGGCCAACGCGCCGAAGGCTCCCCGCGGTCGTGACGACCGTGGTGGCGACCGTCGTCGTCCGCCTCGCAACGAGGCCCCCGTCGCAGAAGGAGCGTCTGCCTGATGCTTATTCCCCGCAAGGTCAAGTTCCGTAAGCAGCACCACCCGGGTCGTTCCGGGCAGGCTACCGGCGGCACCACGGTGTCGTTCGGCGAGTACGGCATCCAGGCGCTCACCCCGGCCTACGTGACCAACCGTCAGATCGAGTCCGCTCGTATCGCCATGACGCGTCACATCAAGCGTGGCGGAAAGGTGTGGATCAACATCTACCCCGACCGCCCGCTGACCAAGAAGCCGGCCGAAACCCGCATGGGTTCCGGTAAGGGTTCGCCCGAGTGGTGGGTGGCGAACGTCAAGCCGGGTCGCGTCCTCTTCGAGGTCGCCGGCGTGAGCGAAGAACTCGCTCGCGAGGCACTGACCCGTGCCATTCACAAGCTGCCTCTCAAGGCACGCATCATCAAGCGCGAGGAGGGCGACGCGTAATGGCGATCGGCACCAAGCAGCTCGCTCCGAGCGAGCTCGACACGTTCGAAGACCAGCGCCTCGTCGAGGAGCTGCGCAAGGCCAAGGAAGAGCTGTTCAACCTGCGCTTCCAGTCGGCCACCGGCCAGCTCGAGAGCCACGGTCGCATCCGCGCCGTCAAGCGCGACATCGCGCGGCTGTACACGGTGATCCGGGAGCGCGAGCTGGGCATCCGTGCCACGCCCGTCGCCGCACCGGCGCCGGAGAAGGCGAAGAAGACGAAGGCGAAGAAGACCGAGGACACCTCGGCCGTCGCCGAAGGAGGGGCTGAGTAATGGCCACCACGAAGAAGGCTGCTGTTGAAGAGCAGACCACCGGCCACGAGAGCTCCGAGCGCGACGTCCGTGACGTCAACGCCCGCGGTTACCGCAAGGCCCGCCGCGGCTACGTCGTCAGCGACAAGATGGACAAGACCATCGTCGTCGAGGTCGAAGACCGCGTGAAGCACCCGCTGTACGGCAAGGTCATCCGCCGTACGTCGAAGGTCAAGGCTCATGACGAGACCAACTCGGCCGGCATCGGCGACCTCGTCCTCATCAACGAGACCCGTCCGCTGAGCGCTACCAAGCGCTGGCGCCTGGTCGAGATCCTCGAGAAGGCCAAGTAAGCCCTCGGGCTTCTTGGAACCCAAGGAGTAACAAGTGATTCAGAACGAATCCCGCCTCAAGGTCGCCGACAACACCGGTGCGAAGGAGCTGCTCACCATCCGTGTGCTCGGCGGCTCCAACCGGCGTTACGCGGGCGTGGGTGACGTCATCGTCGCCACCGTCAAGGACGCGATCCCGGGCGGAAACGTCAAGAAGGGCGATGTGGTCAAGGCTGTCGTCGTCCGCACCGTCAAGCAGACCCGTCGTCCCGACGGGTCCTACATCAAGTTCGACGAGAACGCCGCCGTCATCCTGAAGAACGACGGGGAGCCTCGCGGCACCCGCATCTTCGGACCGGTCGGTCGTGAGCTTCGTGACAAGAAGTTCATGAAGATCGTCTCGCTGGCCCCGGAGGTCATCTGATCATGGCGAAGATCAAAAAGGGTGACCTGGTTCAGGTCATCACGGGCGCCAAGCCCGAGCGCGGCGGAGACCGTGGGAAGCAGGGCAAGGTCCTCGAGGTCCTCGCCGAGCAGAACCGCGTCATCGTCGAGGGCGTGAACTACGTCACGAAGCACAACCGCGTGGGTCAGACCCAGCGCGGTACCAAGACGGGTGGCATCGAGACGTTCGAAGCTCCCATCCACATCTCCAACGTCGCCGTCGTCGACCCCTCGACCAAGAAGCCGACCCGTGTCGGCCGCCGGGTCGAGGAGCAGACGAAGGACGGCGTGAAGCGCACCGTTCGCGTGCGCTTCGCGAAGAAGTCAGGCAAGGACCTCTGATGAGCACCGACACTGCCGCGGTGGCTGGCAAGATCCAGCCCCGCCTGAAGCAGAAGTACCGTAGCGAGATCCAGCAGAAGCTGCAGGACGAGTTCGGGTACAAGAACGTCAACCAGATCCCCGGTCTCGTGAAGGTCGTGGTGAACACCGGTGTCGGCGAGGCAGCTCGCGACAGCAAGGTGATCGATGGTGCGGTCGACGACCTCACCAAGATCACCGGCCAGAAGCCGATCGTCACCAAGGCCCGCAAGTCCATCGCGCAGTTCAAGCTGCGCGAGGGCCAGGCGATCGGTGCGCACGTCACCCTCCGTGGTGACCGCGCCTGGGAGTTCCTGGACCGTCTGGTCAACCTCGCTCTGCCCCGTATCCGCGACTTCCGCGGTCTCTCGGACAAGCAGTTCGACGGAAACGGCAACTACACGTTCGGTCTGCAGGAGCAGTCGGTCTTCCACGAGATCGATCAGGACAAGATCGACCGCGTTCGCGGTTTCGACATCACCGTCGTCACCGATGCGAAGACGGATGCAGAGGGCCGGGCACTGCTCCGTCACCTCGGCTTCCCGTTCCAGCAGGCCGAAAGCGCGTAACACCCCGACGTCGGCATCCGCCGACTTCCACCACAGGTCGGCCGTCGTGTAACGGCGGTCGAAACCTGGTGAACGAAGGAATCACACTCATGACGATGACAGACCCGGTCGCAGACCTGCTGACCCGTCTGCGCAACGCGAACTCGGCGCACCACGACTCCGTGTCGCTGCCGAGCTCCAAGCTCAAGACCCACATCGCCGACATCCTCAAGCAGGAGGGCTACATCTCCGGCTGGGAGCTCGAGGATGCCCGCGTCGGACAGACGCTCACCCTGACGCTGAAGTACGGCCCGAACCGCGAGCGGTCGATCGCCGGCATCAAGCGCGTCTCGAAGCCCGGACTGCGCGTGTACGCGAAGTCCTCCGAGATCCCCAAGGTCCTCGGCGGCCTCGGCGTCGCCATCCTGTCCACCTCCTCCGGTCTGCTCACAGACCGTCAGGCCGAATCGAAGGGCGTGGGTGGGGAAGTCCTCGCCTACGTGTGGTGACGCTGAATGTCTCGTATCGGACGTCTTCCCATCGACATCCCCGCCGACGTCACCGTTTCGGTGGCCGGTAAGGATGTCACCGTCAAGGGCCCCAAGGGCGAGCTGCAGCTGACCGCTGCGTCTCCCATCGAGGTCAAGGTCGAGGAGAACCAGGTTCTCGTCACCCGCCCCGACGACGAGCGCGAGTCCCGGTCGCTTCACGGCCTGACCCGCACGCTCATCGCCAACAACATCATCGGCGTCACCCAGGGCTACACCAAGGGCCTCGAGGTCGTCGGCACGGGTTACCGCGTCGCGCAGAAGGGCTCGTCCGTCGAGTTCGCTCTCGGCTTCTCGCACCCCGTCCTCGTCGAGCCCCCCGCGGGCATCACGTTCACGGTCGAAGGCAACAACAAGGTCACCGTGAGCGGCATCGACAAGCAGGCCGTCGGTGAGGCGGCTGCCAACATCCGCAAGATCCGCAAGCCCGAGCCGTACAAGGGCAAGGGTGTGCGCTACGCCGGCGAGATCGTTCGGCGCAAGGCCGGAAAGGCTGGTAAGTAACCATGGCCGTGACTTCGAAGTCAGACGCGCGTACGCGCCGTCACCTCCGTCTTCGCAAGAAGATCGTGGGCTCGCCCGAACGTCCGCGCCTCGTCGTGACCCGCTCGGCCCGCCACGTGTTCGTGCAGGTCGTCGACGACAGCCTGGGCCGCACCGTGGCCTCCGCCTCGACGCTCGAGACGGATCTGCGTGGATTCGACGGCGACAAGACCGCCAAGGCGCGCAAGGTCGGCGAACTCGTCGCAGAGCGTGCGAAGGCCGTTGGTGTGTCCGACGTCGTGTTCGATCGTGGCGGTAACCGCTACGCCGGACGCGTCGCCGCGATCGCCGAGGGCGCCCGCGAAGGAGGGCTGAACCTGTGAGTGACAACAAGGAGACCGAAGTGACCACCGATGCCGCTCAGGCACCCGAGGCGGCTGCGGCCGCCGAGGCGACCGGGGCCACCGAGGCTCAGCGTGAGCCCCGCGAAGCCCGTCGTGGCGGTCGCGAGCGCAACCCCAACAAGGATCGCAACTCGCGTGACCGTTCGGAGAGCCAGTTCCTCGAGCGCGTCGTGACCATCAACCGCGTCTCGAAGGTCGTCAAGGGTGGTCGTCGCTTCAGCTTCACCGCTCTCGTCGTCGTCGGCGACGGCAACGGTGTGGTCGGCGTCGGCTACGGCAAGGCCCGCGAAGTTCCCCTGGCAATCTCCAAGGGTGTCGAAGAGGCCAAGCGCAACTTCTTCCGCGTTCCGCGCACCGGCTCGTCCATCCCGCACCCGGTGCAGGGTGAGGCCGCTGCCGGCGTCGTGCTGCTGCGTCCGGCTGCTGCCGGTACCGGTGTGATCGCCGGTGGTCCCGTCCGCGCCGTCCTCGAGTGCGCCGGTGTGCACGACGTGCTGTCGAAGTCTCTGGGTTCGTCGAACACGATCAACATCGTGCACGCGACGGTCGCCGCGCTGAAGCAGCTCGAAGAGCCCCGCCACGTCGCGGCCCGTCGTGGCCTCGACTTCGACCAGGTCGCCCCGGCACGCCTCGTGCGTGCTGAGGCCGAGGCCGCTGCGGCGCAGAAGGTAGGTTCCTGATGGCTGAGCGTCTGAAGGTGACGCAGATCAAGTCCAAGGTGAGCGAGAAGCAGAACCAGCGTGACACGCTGCGCAGCCTCGGTCTGAAGCGGATCGGCGATTCTGTCGTCCGTCCCGACGACGCGCAGACGCGCGGTTACGTCAAGACCGTCGCCCACCTCGTAAAGGTTGAGGAGATCGACTGATGGCTGAGAACGACAAGGTCGAGGCCGCGGCTGCCGAGAAGGCTCCCGCGAAGAAGACCGCCGCGCGCAAGCCGGCCGCCAAGAAGGAGGCGGCCCCGGCCGCCAAGAAGGACGTCGCCGCGTCGCGTCCCGGTGTGCTGAAGGTGCACCACCTGCGTCCCGTTCCCGGATCCAACACGGCGAAGACCCGTGTCGGCCGTGGTGAGGGCTCGAAGGGTAAGACGGCAGGCCGTGGCACCAAGGGCTCGAAGGCCCGCTACCAGGTGCGTCCCGGCTTCGAGGGTGGGCAGATGCCTCTGCACATGCGCACCCCGAAGCTGCGCGGGTTCAAGAACCCGTTCCGCGTGGAGTACCAGGTCGTGAACCTGGAGAAGCTCGCGGAGCTGTACCCGTCCGGTGGCGCTGTCACCGTCAGCGACCTGGTCGCCAAGGGTGCGGTGCGCAAGAACGAGAAGGTCAAGGTGCTCGGCACCGGAGACATCTCGGTGAAGCTGAACGTCGAGGTCGACAAGGTCTCGGGTTCTGCGGAGCAGAAGATCGTCGCCGCCGGCGGCACCGTCAAGTAATCCGCGTACAGGGGTCGGGAGCATGCTTCCGGCCCCTGTTGCGTCCCCTCTCCGAGGTCCCCTCCGTCGATCCCCTCTGCGTGGGATAACCTGGTGACCTGTGTGCGCACCGCGCGCCGGAACCCTTTCTGGAGGAATCCACGTGTTCAGCGCTATCGCGCGCGTGTTCCGTACGCCTGACCTGCGTCGGAAGATCGCATTCACCCTGGGCATCATCGTGCTCTACCGGCTCGGTGCCCATGTGCCCTCGCCTTTCGTCGACTTCTCCAACGTGCAGTCGTGTCTTGCCGACACGTCGAACACGCAGGGTGTGCTGTCGCTGGTCAACCTCTTCTCCGGCGGTGCCCTGCTGCAGCTGTCGATCTTCGCGCTGGGCGTCATGCCCTACATCACGGCGACGATCATCGTGCAGCTGCTGCGTGTGGTCATCCCGCACTTCGAGACCCTCTACAAGGAGGGACAGGCCGGGCAGGCTCGTCTGACGCAGTACACGCGTTACCTCACGATCGCGCTGGCGCTGCTGCAGTCGACGACCCTCGTCACGGTCGCCCGCAGCGGCCAGTTGTTCGGCAACACCGGTGTGACCGCGTGCGAGCAGCTCCTCACGAACGACGCCTGGTGGGCGCAGCTGCTGATGATCATCACGCTGACCGCCGGCACCGGCCTCATCATGTGGTTCGCCGAGCTCGTGACCGAGAAGGGCGTCGGAAACGGCATGTCCCTCCTCATCTTCACCTCGATCGCCGCGACGTTCCCCGCCGCGATGTGGTCGATCTGGCAGTCCCGCGGCTTCGAGGTCTTCCTCCTCGTGCTCGCGATCGGCGTCGTGATCGTCGCGCTGGTGGTGTTCGTCGAACAATCGCAGAGACGCATCCCGGTGCAGTATGCGAAGCGGATGGTGGGGCGTCGCACCTACGGCGGCACGAACACCTACATCCCGATCAAGGTGAACATGGCCGGCGTCGTGCCCGTCATCTTCGCCTCGTCGCTCCTCTACATCCCCGCGCTGATCTCGCAGTTCAACCAGACCCCCGGTGAAGACGGCGCACTGCCGGGCTGGGTCGTGTGGATCCAGAACTACCTGACGCGCGGCGACCACCCGCTGTACTGGTTGCTGTACTTCCTGCTCATCGTCGGCTTCACGTACTTCTACGTGGCGATCACCTTCAACCCGGTCGACGTCGCCGACAACATGAAGAAGTACGGCGGCTTCATCCCGGGAATCCGCGCCGGCCGCCCCACGGCGGAGTACCTCGACTACGTGCTGACCCGCATCACGCTGCCGGGCTCCATCTATCTGGGTCTGGTCGCGCTCATCCCGCTCATCGCTCTGGCGACCGTCAGCGCGAACCAGAACTTCCCGTTCGGTGGCACGTCCATCCTGATCATGGTCGGCGTGGGACTCGAGACGGTGAAGCAGATCGACGCGCAGCTGCAGCAGCGCCACTACGAAGGGCTGCTGCGATGAGTGCGACGCCTCGTCTGTTGATCGTCGGACCCCAGGGTTCGGGCAAAGGAACCCAGGGAAGCCGGGTCGCCCGCGCCTTCGAGATCCCCGCGGTGTCGACCGGAGACGTCTTCCGCGCGAACATCGCGGATGGCACTGAGCTCGGCCGGCAGGTGCAGCAGATCATCGCGGCCGGAAACCTGGTGCCCGACGAGCTGACGAGCGCCGTCGTTCGCGACCGCCTCGCGCAGCCGGATGCCGCATCCGGATTCCTGCTCGACGGGTATCCGCGCAACCTCGGCCAGGTCGCCGATCTGGATGCCTTCCTGGAAAGCCGCGACGAGAGCCTCGAAGCCGTCATCGAGCTGAGTGTTCCGCGCGACGAGAGCATCGCCCGTCTGTCGCTCCGTGCGGCCGAGCAGGGCCGCACCGACGACACCGAAGAAGTCATCGCGAACCGGCTCTCGATCTACGAGCGCGAGACATCGCCCATCCTGGGCGTCTACCGCGAGCGTGGGCTCGTCGATTCGATCGACGGCGTCGGAACGCTCGACGAGATCACCGAACGCATCCTCACCGCGCTGATCGCGCGCGGGTTGAACCCCGCTTCCTGAGCTGTGCTGCGTCGATCCATCTACAAGACACCCGCTCAGCTGCGGTCCATGCTCGAGCCCGGGCGGATCACGGCGGAGGCGCTGCAGGCGGTCCGTGAGATCGTGGCGCCGGGAGTCACGACCGCAGAACTCGACGCCGCTGCCGCACGGGTCATCACCGGCCGCGGTGCGGAGTCGAACTTCCAGCTCGTCCGCGGGTACCGGCACACGACGTGCGTGTCGGTGAACGAGCAGGTCGTGCATGGCATCCCGGGAGATCGTGTGCTCGAGGCGGGCGATATCGTGTCGATCGACGCGGGGGCGCAGTTCCGCGGATGGAACGGTGATTCGGCGATCACGATCGTCGTCCCGGACGAGGCGCGCCCCGAGCTCGTCGCGGCACGCGAGGAACTCTCGCGCGTCACCGAGGGATCGATGTGGGCGGGGATCGCGGCGATGTCCCGCGCGGCGCACATCGGCGAGATCAGTGCCGCGATCGAGGACCACATCGTCGGAGCGGGGCACCGATACGGCATCCTGCGCGATTACGTGGGTCACGGCATCGGACGCAAGATGCACGAGGCGCCCTCGGTGTTCAACTACCGGGTTCCGGATCCAGGCCCCCGCATCCAGCCCGGACTCGTGCTGGCCATCGAGCCGATGGTCGTCGCCGGATCGGAAGAGACACTCGTCGAAGACGACGACTGGACGGTGTCGACGGTCGACGGTTCGGCCGGCTCACACTGGGAACATAGCGTCGCCGTGCATGATGGCGGCATCTGGGTGCTCACCGCTCCCGACGGCGGAGCCGCAGGGCTCGAGCCGTTCGGTGTGCGCCCCGTCGAATTCGAGTAAGGACTTACGCAATGGCAGCCGCAAAGGGCAAAACGAACTGGTTCGCGATCTGGATCAGTGTGGCCGCGGTCGTTGTGATCGTGGCCGTGGGCGCACTCGTGGTGTTCATGAACAACGTTGCGAGTGGGCCGGGAGAGGTGCCCGAGGCGTCGAACGTCGACCAGTCAAGCGGCGCGATCTCCTTCGGTACCGGCACCGACACGGTCGACACCTACATCGACTTCATGTGCCCGTACTGCAACCAGTTCGAACAGACCGAGGGCGACGAGATCCAGAAGCTCGTCGCGTCCGGCGACGTCACCCTGAACGTGTACCCGGTGTCGATCCTCGACCGGCTGTCGCAGGGCACGGAGTACTCGAGCCGTGCGGCCAGCGCCATGTACTCCGTCGCTGTCGCCGACCCCGCGAACTCCTACGCGTTCCTGCAGGCGCTCTACGCCAACCAGCCGGCGGAGAACTCCGCGGGTCTGACGGACGAGCAGATCGTGCAGATCGCCCGTGACGCGGGTGTCGACGTCACGCCCGAGCTCGAAGAGTCGATCACCTCGCACGAGTACCTCCAGTTCGCCAAGTCGCGCGAGCTGCCCGAGGGATCCACGGGAACGCCGACGCTCGTGGTCAACGGCACCATCGTGCCCGTCACCTACGACCCGCAGGCGGATATCGTCGACCGCCTCTCGTGAGATCCGGGTTCCGTCCCGCTCATCCCGTTCCGCTCGTCGGCCGCCGCGCCACGCGGCAGCGGCCTCGGGTGGCGGGACCGGAAACTATCACGTATAGTTGATCTTTGGCGCTTTGCGCCCTTGTTGGCGTGTCGTCACGCCGAATCCCATCCACCGCAGATCGATCGGTCTGCACAAGCATTAACGAGGCTATGGCTAAGAAAGACGGTGTCATCGAGATCGAGGGCACGATCTCCGAGGCTCTGCCGAACGCGATGTTCCGCGTCGAGCTCAGCAACGGACACAAAGTGCTCGCCACGATCTCCGGAAAGATGCGGCAGAACTACATCCGCATCATCCCCGAAGACCGTGTCGTCGTGGAGCTGTCGCCCTACGACCTCACCCGCGGTCGCATCGTCTATCGCTATCGCTAGACCGGTCGAGAAGTAACGTCCCGCACAGCGGGAACGAAGACAGCGAACAGGAACATCATGAAGGTCAACCCCAGCGTCAAGCCGATCTGCGATCACTGCAAGGTGATCCGTCGCCACGGACGCGTCATGGTCATCTGCAAGTCCAACCCGCGCCACAAGCAGCGCCAGGGCTGATGACGGATGCGGCGCGCGTCGCCGCATCCACTGCACAACTGAACACACATCGGCAGGATCGATGAACCCGCGTCCGCGCGGGGAACACCTCGGGTCGGAGGCCCGAGCACAGATCCTGCTCCATACCTCCACCGACTCCTAGGAGAGCCGCATGGCACGTCTTGCCGGCGTCGACATCCCGCGCGATAAGCGCGTGGTGATCGCACTCACGTACATCTACGGCATCGGCCGTACCCGTTCCGTCGAAATCCTCGCGTCCACCGAGATCGACGAGAGCATCCGCGTCAAGGATCTGACCGACGAGCAGCTCGTCGCGCTCCGTGACTACATCGAAGTCAACTACAAGGTCGAGGGTGACCTGCGCCGCGAAGTGGCTGCAGACATCCGTCGCAAGGTCGAGATCGGTTCCTACGAGGGCATCCGCCACCGCCGGGGCCTTCCTGTGCGCGGCCAGCGCACCAAGACCAACGCGCGTACGCGCAAGGGTCCCAAGCGCACCGTCGCCGGCAAGAAGAAGGCGCGCTAGGTCGCGCCGCCCCCAGGTTTAGGAGAACAGACACATGGCACAGGCCAAGACCGCGGCGCGCAAGCCCCGCCGCAAAGAGAAGAAGAACATCGCTGTGGGCCAGGCCCACATCAAGTCGACGTTCAACAACACGATCGTTTCGATCACCGACCCGTCCGGTGCGGTCATCAGCTGGGCATCGTCCGGCGGCGTGGGCTTCAAGGGCTCGCGCAAGTCGACCCCGTACGCGGCCGGTATGGCTGCCGAGTCGGCTGCCCGTCAGGCCGCCGAGCACGGCGTCAAGAAGGTCGACGTCTTCGTGAAGGGCCCGGGTTCCGGACGCGAGACGGCGATCCGTTCGCTGACCGCTGCCGGCCTCGAGGTCGGTTCGATCCAGGATGTGACGCCGCAGGCGCACAACGGCTGCCGTCCGCCGAAGCGTCGCCGCGTCTGACGCTGCGAGCCGGGGTGCCTTCGGGCACCCCGGCGACCCGTATGTCCGGGGAGCGGCGCGTCCGCATCCGCCGGTGAAAAACTCAACACCTCACCCACGCAAGTGTCATATAGCGGGCACTTAGCCGAAAGGAACACATCGTGCTCATCGCACAGCGTCCCACTCTGACCGAGGAGAAGGTCGGGGAGTTCCGCAGCCGCTTCATCATCGAGCCGCTCGAGCCCGGCTTCGGTTACACCATCGGCAACGCGCTTCGTCGCAGCCTCCTGTCTTCCATCCCCGGTGCCGCCGTCACCAGCATCCGCCTCGATGGCGTGCTGCACGAGTTCAGCACCATCCCGGGTGTCAAGGAAGATGTCACCGAGATCATCCTGAACATCAAGCAGCTCGTCGTTTCGAGCGAGCGCGACGAGCCCATCACCGCGTACCTGCGCAAGACGGGTGCGGGCGAGGTCACGGCCGCCGACATCTCGGCTCCGGCCGGCGTCGAGGTCCACAACCCCGAGCTCGTCATCGCGACCCTGAACGACACGGCCCGCTTCGAGCTGGAGCTGACGATCGAGCGTGGCCGCGGCTACGTCTCGGCGACGCAGAACCGCAACGAGTACGCCGAGGCCGGTCAGGTTCCGATCGACTCGATCTACTCGCCCGTGCTCAAGGTCAGCTACCGCGTCGAGGCGACTCGTGCCGGGGAGCGTACCGACTTCGACAAGCTCATCCTGGATGTCGAGTCGAAGCAGTCCATCGCGCCGCGTGACGCGGTCGCGTCGGCCGGTCGCACGCTCACCGAGCTGTTCGGTCTCGCTCGCGAGCTGAACGTCGAAGCCGAGGGCATCGAGATCGGCCCCGCGCCGGTCGAGGCCGTGCTCTCCAACGAACTGTCGATGCCGATCGAGGACCTCGATCTGTCGGTGCGTTCGTACAACTGCCTGAAGCGCGAGGGCATCAACACGGTGTCGGAGCTGGTCGCCCTCTCCGAGACCCAGCTGATGAACATCCGCAACTTCGGTCAGAAGTCGGTCGACGAGGTGCGCGACAAGCTCACTTCGCTCGGTCTGTCGCTGAAGGATTCGGTGCCCGGTTTCGACGGCGCCCACTTCTACAACGGCTACGACGAAGAAACCGTCTGACCGGCCTTCCCCTGAGAACTCTGGAGTAACTGAGAATGCCTAAGCCCACGAAGGGTCCCCGCCTCGGAGGCGGTCCCGCACACGAGCGCCTGATGCTGGCGAACCTGGCTGCCGCGCTGTACACGCACAAGTCGATCACGACGACGGAGACGAAGGCCAAGCGCCTGCGTCCCCTCGCCGAGCGCCTCATCACGTTCGCGAAGCGCGGCGACCTGCACGCGCGTCGTCGCGTGCTGACGGTCCTGCGTAACAACAAGGACGCCGTCCACGAGCTGTTCGCGGAGATCGCGCCCCTCGTCGCCGAGCGCGACGGCGGTTACACCCGCATCACGAAGATCGGCAACCGCAAGGGCGACAACGCTCCCATGGCCGTCATCGAACTGGTGCTCGAGCCCGTCGTGAAGAAGTCGGCGTCGTCGAAGTCGGCTCCGGCCTCGAAGACCGAGGCCGCTCCCGTCGCCGAGGCTCCCGTCGAGGAGGCTCCTGCAGAGGAGTCCGCCGCCGACGAGGCCGGCGCAGAGTCGCCCGAAGAGGGCGCCGCTGCCGAGGCTGACGCTGCGGATGCGGTCGAGGCTCCGGCCGAGGCCGACGCGGAGAAGAAGTCCGAGTAATCGGAACCGCCGGGGAGACCCGGCCCAAAGCGAAACCCGCGGGACTCATCCGAGTCCCGCGGGTTTCGCTTTTGCGCGCCCGCGTGTGCACGCCATCCGCGAGACGGGATCTGGGCGCCGAGACCGTGGGGTAACCCCGCTGTCTCGGCGCGAAGATCCCGTCTCGCGGTCGGATGGGGGCGGAAGGGCGCTGCCGGAGGTCAGGAGGGGTGCGGGGCGCCGGGGGGCTGGAACAGTTGCTCCTGGCGGAGCTCCTGGGCGAAGCGGCGCTGCTCGGCGAACTCCGCGGAGCGGGCCTGCGCGCGCTGCGCCTGCTCGAGCGCGTCGGCGACCGCATCCGCGAACACGCGCCCACCCGCCTCGCCGGGGTGGATGTGGTCGCCGGCAAGCAGGTCCGGATGCGGGGCGATCGCGTCAGCCCAATCTGCAACCTGCACGGTCGGATGCGTGCGCGCGTACTCCGACAGCTCGGTGTTGACTCCGGCGATCCAGTCCCGAGGAGCGAATGCGTTCACGAGCACGAGCTGACGGTCGGGACCGATGGCGTCGAGGATGCTGTCGAGCGAGCGCTCCGAGATCGCACCGTTCGTGCCGAGTGCGACCACGACGTAGGGCCGAAGCTGCCCGGCTGCGGCGAGGTCGCGGAGGATTCCCGGAGCGGCATACATCGACCTGGAGACGGCGGCGTCAACGTGGATGCCGGGAAAGCGGGCGAGAAGACCCGGTGCCGATGCCAGCATGACCGAGTCTCCGACGGCCGTGATCTGATCGCCCGTCACTCCCGGGCCGGCAGGGATCCGTTCCGCGGGCGGGTTGTCGCGGAGGGCGGCCATGCCCGCTTCGACGACGGCCTCGCCGCTCGACACGGCCGGCGCCGAGACCACACCCGCGACGGTGCCGGCGAGGAGCGCGACGGATGCCGCGACCGCGGTCACGACGGCCGCGCGGCGGCGTCCTCCGCTCCGGATACCGGCGCGGAGGGCACGGATGCTGCCGCGGAATCCGAGGCGCCGCACCGGCATCTCGCAGAAGCGGTACGACGCCTCCGTGGCGACGAGCGCGATGGCGAGGGCGGCCGCGCCGATCCACACGGGGAACGGGCGGTCGGGCCCCGTCTCCTGTACGGCGGCCACGAGGAGCACCAGCACCGGCCAGTGCCAGAGGTACAGGCCGTAGGAGCGGTTGCCGAGCCACCGAAGCAGCCCGACGTCGAGTACTCTCCCGAACACCGAGCCCGGCCAGCATCCGGCGACGATCGCCACGGCGGACAACCCGCTGGCGGCCAGCAGTGCGCCCGGGAACGTGGCGATCGTCTGCCCCTGCGGGATGGTGGCGACCGCGATGAGGCCGATCGTCGCCATGATGCCGACGGCCTCGGCCCCGCGGCGCACGGCGGCACGCTGCACCCATGCGCGCTGGCTCACGGTTCGCCAGAGGAACGCGACCGCGACTCCCAGCAGCAGTCCGAACGCGTGCGTGTCGGTGCCGAAGTAGACGCGGGTGATCTCGGCACTGACGGATGCGGGCGTCGCGCCTCCCGTGATGACGAGCGCCGTCATCCATCCGGCCGACGCGGCACCGAGCGCTCCGACGATCGCGACGCGCATCCAGGTGCGGGGGAGGAGGAGCAGAAGCAGGAGCAGAACCGGCCAGACGAGGTAGAACTGCTCTTCGACCGCGAGTGACCAGAGGTTCCGGAAGAGCTCGGAGCCGTCGGCGCCGAAGTAGTCCGCACCCGCGGAGATCGAGGCCCAGTTGTAGCTGAACGTCACCGCGCCGAGGAGCTGCCGACCGAGACCGACGAGGATGTCGCCGCCGAGCATCCACGCGGCGCTGGCGGCGACGACGAGGACGAGGGCGAGCGCGGGGAGGAGGCGTCGAGCACGCCGCCGCCAGAACGCCAGGAGGCCGATGCGGCCGGTATCCGACTTCTCACGGAGGAGGAGCGAGGTGATCAGGAACCCGCTGATGACGAAGAAGACGTCGACCCCGATGAAGCCGCCGCGCACCCACGAGCCGGGGAAGAGGTGGTAGATCACGACGAGCGCGACGGCGATCGCGCGGAGGCCGTCGAGGCCGGCGAACCGGGCGCGCGGAGGAGTCGGGGATTCGTGGGGGATCATGGCGGAAGGGTCCTGCGGGGACCCTCCAGTCTACGGCCGGACCTCGTTCGCGCCGAGTCGTCGGCCCGTAGGCTGGTCGGATGCGGATCCGCCTCGACATCGCCTACGACGGCACGCATTTTCGCGGATGGGCGCGTCAACCCGGGCTTCGCACGGTGCAGGGAACGCTCGAGGATGCGCTCGCCCGCATCCTGTCGGGAACCCCGACCCTCGTGGTCGCGGGGCGCACCGACGCCGGTGTGCACGCGAGCGGACAGGTCGCGCATCTGGATCTGGACGAGGCGCAGGTGCGGCGACTGACGCTGGGGCGACGCACGCCGGATGACCCGGTCGCGGCGCTCGCGGCGCGCGTGCGGGGCGTGCTGGGCGCGTACCCCGACGTGACGCTGCGGCGCACCTCGCTCGCCCCGGAGGGTTTCGATGCGCGGTTCTCCGCCGTCTGGCGGCGCTACGCCTACCGTCTCGCCGATGACAGCACCGGCTACGACCCGTTCCAGCGCGAGCGTACGACGCAGGTGCGCGGCCACCTCGACGTCGCGGCGATGGACGCGGCCGCGCGCTCGCTCATCGGTCTCCACGACTTCGCGGCCTACTGCAAGCCGCGCGAGGAGGCCACCACCATCCGCACGCTTCTCGAGTTCGACTGGCATCGCGACGAGGATGGCGCGCTGATCGCGAATGTGCGGGCGGATGCGTTCTGCCACAGCATGGTGCGCGCCCTCGTCGGGGCGTGCGCCGCCGTGGGCGCGGGGCGGCTCGAGGTCGCCGACGCGGCGCTGCTGCGTGACGCGGCGGTGCGTACGAGTGCGTTCGCGGTGCTCGCCGCGCGGGGCCTCGTCCTGGCGGAGGTCGGCTACCCCGCCGACGAGCTGCTGGCCGGTCGGGCCGCGCAGACGCGGGCACGACGCGTCGCCGACTGACGCCTACCTTTGAGTTCGTCAAGCGGTCACGGCGCGGCCATCCGCCGGGCCTAGGGTGGGGTATCTGATGAAGGTCATCTCCTACAACCTCCGCAAACACCGCGCTGCGGTGGAGATCGCGGATCTCGCCGATCGCCACGGCGCCGACATCCTCTGCTTGCAGGAGGCCGACACCACCGACCTCCCCGAGCGCACCGGCGGGCTCCGTCTCGCCGATGCCACGGTGCGCAACCGCTTGGGACTCGCGGTCTACTACCGCGAGAGCAGCTTCCGCCTCGAGGAGGTGCGGGCGCTATCGCTGAAGAAGTCCCTGCACGACCGGGTGCTGAAGCCGGCGGAGGAGCGGATGCTGGGCGTCCGGCTGCACGACATCGACGCCGGCCAGGAGTTCATCGTGGCGTCCTTCCACGCGGCGCCGCTGACCGCGCTGAACTCGCTCCGGCGGCATCAGATCCGCACGGCGCTCGGGGCGCTGCAGAACCTCGGCCCCGGTCTCCCGGCCCTGATGGTCGGGGACTACAACTACCCGGTCTTCAAAGAGAAGCTCGGTCAGCGCGTGCGCGATCAGGGCTACGAGCTCACCCTGAGCGACTCGCGCACCTACACGCGGTACCGCTTCTTCCGCGGGCACTACGACTTCGCGACGTCGTCGGGGTTCGAGATCGCGCACGTCAGGACGCTCCCGCAGGGGCTCAGCGACCATCTGCCGATCCTCGTCACCGCCGAGCTGCCGAGCGCGTCGTCGGCGTCCCGCGTCGCCTGATCGGCGCTCAGTCGGCGTGACGTCGCCGGTGCCGGGCGACCGTCGCCGTCACGGCGATGAGCGCGCCGGCGACGATGAGTGCGGCGCCTCCCACCCAGATGCCAAGCACCGACTGGCTGTCGATTCCCGTGACCGAGAGGCTGCCCACGGTCACCGTGACGGTGTCGCCGGGCGTCGAGGGCGAGAACACGGCGATCGTGTAGGCGCCGGCTGCATCCGCGGGGAAGGTGACGGTGAGCGGATCGAGGCCCCCGTCGGAGTTCGCGCGCGCGTCGGTATAGATGCGGGTCTCGAGTGCCGTCCGCACCATCGCGAACGTGACACCCGAGGCGTTCTCGCCGCGCACCGTGATCGTCACCTGCTCACCCGGGGTGAAGACGTCCGCCGCGACGCTCAATTGCACGGAGCCGCCGGGGTCGACGGATGTCTGCGTCACGCGGGCGGCGTCGTTCGGGGGATAAGCGAACGCGGCAACCGGAACGAGGGTCAGAATCGCGGCGAGGGCGGATGCGGCCGCGAAACGCGACAGTCGACGGGGCATTGCATTCCGTTCAGCCGGGGGGAGCGGCACAGCGGTGAGGGCGGGTGTTCTGAGATTATCCCGCGGCCGAGCAGCGGGCTTCGACCTCTTGCGCTTTTCCGGGGAGGACGGGGGTGGTCTCGGCGACGAGCGATGCGGTCGGCGGCGTCCGCACCCGGACGGTGGCGGTCGCCTCTTCGCCCGGGCGGAGCGTCGTCGACCAGGTGAGCACGGTGCGTCCGCTGTCGGTGCCGGTACCGAAGCCGGTCTCGGATCCGCCGCCGGATGAGGAGGTCGCCACGACCTCGCTGCCCTCGGGCAGGTACAGGTAGGTGATGGTCTCGGTGAGGCCGGCCTCCACCCCGAAGCCGCCGTTACCGGTGATGTAGGCCGGGAGAGAGGCGGCATCCGCGGGAGCATCGTCTCGGAGCGTGACCGTGAGCGCGGCGTCGGGCGTGGACTCCGTGTCGGTGCACCAGGCGACGCCGGTGCCGAGCGTCATGTAGTAGTCCATCTTCGATCCGGTGCCGTCGTTGACGTATACGCCGAACGCGGTCTGCTCCGCATCCGTCTCGGGAAGGTCCCCCTGCAGGGTCGTGCCGTCGAGAATCGCCTGCTCGGTCTCGTTCGCGTTCCAGATGAGCAGCCGCTGCTCCTCGCCCGCTTGCGCGAGTGCGCTGATCAGCGTCGCGGGGTCGGCGCTCCCGGCGGCGAGAGCGCCGAAGACGGATGCGGCGGCGGCCTGGAAGAACGCATCCTGATCGGCGGGCCGCTCATACCGCTGGTAGACCTCGTTGAGGAGGAGCTGCGTGGCGTTCTCGCTGCTGAGCACGTCTCCGGTCGGTAGCGTGATCGGCCCGGTCGCTTTCAACAGGTACGACAGGGCGACGGGGTCGAGTGAGAGCACTCCGTCGACCTGGGTGCCGGTCTCGCGGGCCCACATCTCGCGGGCGAGTTCGGCGGCGAGGGGGAACGACGGCACCTGGGTCGCGTTCTGGATGAACTGGGCGGGCTTCGCGCCCATGATTCCGGTCAGCTCCGGGCCGATGTCGAGCACCGGGGTGTCGTACTTCGTGAAGTCCGAGGATGATCCCTGGGCGGCGAGAGTGAGCGAGCCGTCCTCGGTGTGGATCATGGCCATGGCCCCGACGATGCCGCCGAGCGAGCGCCACTCGGCGTTGTTCTGGAACACGACCAGGTAATTGCGAGGGCCGTCTTCGCCGAGCATCGCGGGCATGAGCGCTGTGGTGCGGCTGACCGCATCCGCCGCCGTCTGCACCGTGCCGAGCAGCTCCCCGACCTCGTCGACGCTCGTCGCGAGCACGGGCAGAAGCGGGCCGCGGTCGATGTTCTGCAGGGTGTTCGCCGCGACGCCGACCTGCGCTGCGCTCGAGGCGGCCGCCGTCTGCATGGAGTCGAACTTGGTGAGGTCGAAACGGCCATCTGTCGGGCGCAGCGAATCGACGGAGAAGGTCGAGGCCAGATCGACGAGGGGCTCGAGCGCGGATCCCGCGACGTCGTCGATGGATGCGGCGAGCGTGCCGACCGTCGACAGCTGAGGGCCGACCCACGGAAGCGATTCGGCCGCTGTCCAGATCGGGTCTGACGTCAGCGCGCGCGCCGCCGCGGTGTCGGAGGAGATGGCGGGAAGACCGGCCGCTGCGGTGGCGGGATCGCCGACGTCGGCGGAAAGCTGACGGGCGGCGGATTCCGCGGATCGGAGGTGCGAATAGGCGAGGTATCCGCGCACACCGAGCCACGCGGCCGCGGCCACGGTGAGCACGGCGACGGCCAGGAGGACCCACACGAAGACGCGGCCCGCCGTTCGAGCCGGGCGCGGAAGCAGCGGATTCGTCACGCCCTCACCCTACGGGGTGCGTCCGGGCAGGCTTCGCGCGAGTCTAGACTGACGGAATCATTGCCATCGGATGGGGGAACAGATGACGCGCAGTCGCCGGTATGCGGTGGCCGCCGCGACGCTTGCCGCCCTCCTCGCCCTGGCCGGATGCGGGCAGGCGCCGTGGAATGCGGGCGGTGCGGGGGCGTCCCCTTCGCCGTCGGCGAGCCGCAACAGCCCCGTGCCGACGCCGGTTTCGAACGATCTGTCGAGCGGGTCGACGCAGCGCCAGGTCACGGCCGGTGCCGTTGCCGCCACGATCGACTACTGGTCGACGCTCTCGATGGACCGGTGGACGGCGACCGCGCTGAAACCGATCAGCGTCTCCATGGTGACGACCGTGACACCCGATGACGGCCAGAAGGTGTACCTGCAGAAGGCCAGCATGGTGGCGGTCCCGGGGAACGCGTCCACGTCCTTCCCGGCACTTTCCGCCCAGACCGACCAGTCCTCGGTGAGCCCGGGCTACCTCGTGCTCTCGCCGTACAGCTACTCGCAGACGTTCAACGTCGGCGAGGTGCCCCCGGAAGCGACGTTCGTGACGGTGCAGTTCACGTACGACTTCCTCGTGCAGACCACTCCGACGTCGGCCGAGTACGCGAAACAGACCGCCAGCGACACCCTCACCATCGCGATCTCCGGCGGCGGCGAGTAGCCGCAGACCCGCTCCACCGGGCGTGCCGAATCCCGGGCGTGTTCGAATCGGCGGTTTTGCCATATACTTTCGGCGCTGTCTGCGTTTTCCTCGATGACCCGACGGTGACACCCGAACCGTCTTCCGCCTTGTCCGCGGACCTCTCCGAGGAGTGATCAGTGAGCCTTCGTCGTCCTTCCGTTTCCGGTACCCGGCGACTGTCCCTCGTGGCAGTCGCCCTCGTCGGTGCTCTCGCCCTGTCGGGATGCACGCAACTCGTCGACGCGTTCAACGCGGCGCAGGGCAACACGTCGTCCGACTCAACCGCCGAGAACACGTTCGTTCGGCCGTCGGCGAGCCCGTCCGCATCCATGGCCTTCAACTCCCAGTTCAGCTACGACGGGTCTGTGTCGCTCTCCAGCGACGTGGCCGACGATCTCGAGCTGCGGCTGGAGGTGTGGGCGGTCGATTCCAAGCGCACTCAGGAGTGGACTCCGACGCGCGAGAAGACCTTCGGTTTCTCGGTGAACGTCTACGACCACCGCGTCGATGACAAGGCGGTTCTCACCGAGAAGCGCCGGGTGTTCATCTCGGCGGTGCAGATCCAGTCGACGACGACGCAGACCTCCGGACAGATGCAGCAGCCGTACCAGTTCAGCGCCGACCCGCGGACGCTCGTGCCCACCGACACGCAGCGATCCGACCGCGGCCTGCTGCTCAACAGCTTCCAGGGCGGCCTGCTCGTTCCGGAGCAGACGATCCATCAGCTGCCGGAAGACACCTACGGACTCACGCTCGAGTTCGCCCTGACGGTCGCGGTCGAGGGCACGGCCAACACCGACGCCTCGTTCTCGCAGCAGATCGTCTACCAGTACCTGCCGATCGCGATCTACCAGGACTGAACGCTCCCACCGGTCCTCCCGCCGGAGGATCTTGCGCAAATCTTGCGCTAAGCCTGCGCTCGAACTCGCCCCGCCCGGCGGTGGATGCGGCATTCTGGTCCCAGCGCCGATTGCGGCGCGGTCGAACCCCGACGTCAGTACAGGACGAAACGACATGACTGATCCGCGCATGAGCTACTCGCCGCAGGTGCCCCAGGCGATCGAGGCGCCCCAGGGCTTCGCGCCGGATGCGGTCCCCGGGTCGCTCGAGGACCACTTCGGCCAGGACTTCATGGCCGTCCTCGAGAACACGACGGTGCACCGCTCCACGATCGGTTGCGTCATCCCCGCGTACAACGAGGAGGAATCGATCGCCCAGGTGATCGAGAGCCTGCTCGCGCAGACGCGCGTGCCCGACGTCATCCACGTGGTGATCAACAACACCTCCGACAACACGGTGAAGATCGCGAGCCAGTACGCCGGGCCGCACGAGGTGACGACCGAGCTGGGCGAGCAGTTCACCGAGGTCTTCGTGCACGACATCGGCAAGAACCCCGACAAGAAAGTCGGCGCCCTCAACTACGGCTACTCGCTCGTCGAGGGCTGCGACTACCTGCTCGGCGTCGACGGTGACACGGTCGCCGACTCCCGCGCCGTGGAGTACCTCGAGACCGAAGCGGTGAGCGACTCGCGCATCGGCGGCATCTCGGCCATCTACACGATCGATGACGCGCCCATCAAGGGCACGATCGCGAAGTGGCTGATCGCCGGTCAGCGCACGCAGTTCGCCGCCTTCAACCTGCAGAACCTGCTGCGCGGTCGCAACATGGCGGTGCTCGGCGGGCAGTTCTCGATCTTCTCCACGAACGCGCTGCGCGACGCCATGAAGGCGAACCACCAGAGCACCCCGTGGGTCAAAGACAGCGAGGTCGAGGACTCGCTCCTCTCGCTGCAGATCAAGAGCGCCGGATACCTCACGAAGATCAGCCCCTACGCGCGTGCCAGCGTGGGCGGGATGACAACCCTGAAGGGCTACGACGCCCAGCAGGTGAAGTGGACGTTCGGTGCGATCGAACTCATGTGGCCCGGCCAGCGCGGCGACACCAAGGGGCAGCCGTTCCACCCCAACCTGCGCCTGCGGTGGTTCGAGAACTTCGGGATGCTGACGAACCTGTTCGTGCGCGTCGCGTTCCTCATCCTCCTCGCGGGGTCGCTCTCCATCAACGCCTTCGTCTTCTCACCGATCTGGCTCATCCCGATCGGCATCGCGATCCTGCTGAACATCCGGATCGCGATGACGATGAAGGAACGCAACAACCGCGACATGCTGTTCGCCGGCCTCGGGTTCCCGGCCGAGGTCTTCATGTGGATCCGCCTCAGCCACTTCGTGCGTTCGTGGGCACGCTTCTTCTCGCGTAAGAAGGTCGACAACTGGGCCATGCAGGCGAAGGCGGAGCGTGGCGGCGCATCGATCGGCCACTGGGCGCCGTTCATCATCCTGGCGCTCGTGCTGCTGGTGGGCGCGTTCGGATGGTCGACCCTCGGACCCGTCGTCCAGTCGTCGATCCTCTGGATCGGCTGGCCGATCGTCGGTGTCGTGACCGTGCTGCAGACCCTGCTCATGCTGACGAAGCTGTTCCGCCGCTACCAGGGCTACAAGGTCTGACCCGCGCGGGCCGCGTGCCCGATCAGGGAGCGGCGAGCTCCGCCGTCAGGCGGTAGCCGACACCGCGCACGGTCTCGATGTAGCGCGGGTTGGCCGGGTTGTCACCGAGCTTTCGGCGGAGGTTCGTCATGTGCGCCTCGACCGCGCGCTTGTCGGCCTCGCCCACGTAGTACGACGTGACGTAGGACTCGCCGCGCAGCACGAGGGTGAGATCGGCCTTGCTGCGCACGCGGCGCTTCGACTCGAGGAGCGTCGCCAGCAGATCGAATTCGGTGCGGGTCAGCTCGACATCGCGCCCGCCGGTCAGCACCATGCGCGTTTCCGGGTTCAACTGCAGATCGCGGTGGGTCAGCCAGTAGCCGCCGCCGGGCACGGGACCCGCGCTCGTCGGCGCCAGCTCGGAGCCGGGAGCGTTGGCGGGCGGAATCACCACGGCGGTGACCGGGATGACCGGGGCCACCGGCTCGGGCATCGCCGCGACCGCGGGGTAGTCGCGGGGGTCCGGGAATGCTTGGGCGGGCACGCCGCCGGGGTGCCGGATCTCGGGCTGCACGGGGATCGCCTGGGTCTGCGCCCGGGCGCCCGGGAAGGACGGACCGACGCTCTCTTGACGCGGGTTGCCCGCTGCGGCGCCCGACTCGGGTCGCGGTCGGCGGAGCAGCGCCTCCACGCGCGCGCGGAACTCGCGCGGACGGAATGGCTTCACGATGTACTCGTCGGCGCCCGCACCGAGGCCGAGCACCACGTCGGCTTCGTCGGCGAGTCCGGTCAGCATGATGATGAAGGTGTTCGACTTCTCCCGGATGCGGCGAGCGGCTTCGAAGCCGTCGATACCGGGCATGTTGACGTCGAGCGTGGTGATCAGCGGCTGGTAGGCGAGCACAGCGCGGACGCCGTCGATGCCGTTGCCGACCGAGACGGTGGAGAATCCGGCGGCTTCGAGCACCTCTGCGAGGAGGTGGCGGACGTCCGGATCGTCCTCGACGATGACCGCAGTCTTCTGCCCGTCCGATGCATCGGTCATGAAATCACGGCCCCCGTCGTCAACTTTCGAGCGGTGCTCCGAATGAAGGAGCGCCGCGCGGCCAATTGTTCCATACAACACACACCGCGCTCGGACGTTGCGTCGTCCGGCGAGATTCGCCGACGAGCGGGCTCAGCGGGCGTCGCGCGTCAGTTCGACGGCCGCATCCGGCCACCAGACACCGGCGGCGGGGCCCCCGTTGCACTCGCCGTCGCTCTCGCCGGGCGGCTTGATCCACAGATTCGTGTCGACGACATCGTCGCCGTACGTGCCGCCGGCGTCGCCGACCAGGCGCCCCGGCGGGTTGCACCAGTCGGGTGTCGCACCGGCGCCGTTGCGCGACGTGTCGATCAGCGCGTGTCCCCAGCCGAGGATGCCCGCCACCTCGTGCGCGTACGAGAACTCGTCGGTCGTCGTGTTGAAGTTCGAGACGTTGGTGGTGAATCCGCGCACGTCGCCCTCGACGTCGACGCTGTCGATGAGGGCGGCCATCTGATCGGCGGGGACCCAGTTCGAGTGCCCGCCGTCGAGGTAGATCCAGGTGTCGACGCCGGTCAGTCGTCCGACCGCGTCGTGCAGCTGCGCCACCCGCTCGTCGACATTGCCGCACTCCGGGGCGAGGGCCAGGCTGTCGGGCTCGAGCACGACGATCTTCTGCACGTCCTTGGTGGCGTCGAGCGCTTCGCCGATCTGCGTCGTCCAGGTGTCGTAGTCCGCGTCGTCGAGCCCTCCGGCGGAGTGGTTGCCGCAGTCGCGCTCGGGCAGGCCGTAGACGACGACCGCGAGGCTCGCGTTCTGTTCGCGCGCTTCGGACGCCAGATTCAGCACGCGCGCGCCGACCTCACCGATCGGATCGATCTCGGGGGTCAACCAGTACGCCGTGGGCTGGGCGGCGAGGTACTGGGCGGCCTCGATCTGCTCGCGCGTGGAGGCGTCGTCGTCGAGGACGGCCTTGGCGGACTTCGCCTCGGCGGGGGCGACGATCGTGGTCCCTACCGCCGGCGGCTGGGCACCGAGCGCCTGCAGGCCGCTCGTGACGAGCCAACCGACGACGCCGATGACGACGAGGATCACGACGAGTGCTGCCGCGAGGATCGTGACCAGCAACCAGCGCGGGAAGCCGCGGCGGCGGCGAGGCGCGCGGGCGGCGGGAGTTGCGGTCACGGAAGGACTCTACCGCGCAGGGAGCGCTAGCCTGGCGGGGAATGGGGAGGTCGTGACATGCCGGGAACCATCGTCGTCGGAGTAGCGGACGCACCGTCATCGCAGAGCGCGCTCGAGTGGGCGGTGGAGCGTGCACGGCGAACGGGTGAGACCGTCGAACTCGTCGCGGTCGTGGGCGGAGCGGTCGGCGTCGTCGGCGAGGACGATGTCGTGGATCGGCTCGTGGCACGGGCGCGCACCGCGCTCGATGCGGAGGCGAGCGGGTTGACCGCATCCGGGCTCTCCGTCACCGCACGCGCCGTGGCCGGAGATCCGGTCGGAGTGCTCGTGGAGGCGTCGGCGACCGCCGATCTGCTGGTGATCGGCGGCGAGGCCCGTGGGCACGGGCGTCGCGGCCACCATGGCGCTCGGATCGCTGCCGGAGCGCACAGTCCCGTGGTCGTCGTCCCGGCGACGAGCGCCGCGGATGCGGAACGCCGCGGGATCGTCGTCGGCGTCGACGGGTCGGACGCCTCGGCCGCCGCCATCGAGTTCGCCGC
The DNA here is from genome assembly GCF_021117345.1 of Microbacterium sp. cx-55. Classification (NCBI taxonomy): domain Bacteria; kingdom Bacillati; phylum Actinomycetota; class Actinomycetes; order Micrococcales; family Microbacteriaceae; genus Microbacterium; species Microbacterium sp. cx-55. Next base: position 503,612 of record NZ_CP088261.1, read on the forward strand.
GGCCGAGGCCGCGCGCGGGGGCGACGCGCTCACGCTCGTCTCGGCCTGGCTGCCGGTCGCGGTGCCCGGCGACTTCGGCGTCTACCCCGACACCTATCTCACCGACCTCGCCGGGGTGACCGAAGCCGCCGTCGACGCGGTGATCGAGCGGATCCAGGCGGCGCACCCGGACCTGACCGTGCGCGCGGCCGTGGTCGAGGGGGACCCGGCGGAGGTCATCGCAGAGCACGCGCGGAAGGCCCGGCTCACCGTCGTCGGCTCGCACGGCCGCGGAGCGCTCGCACGATTCCTGCTCGGATCGGTGAGTGAAGAGGTCATCGGGCGGTTGGCCGGTCCGACCGCCGTCGTGCGCTGATTCGCGCGGGGAGCGCCGCGCCCGGAGGGCGGGAGAGGCGATGCGGCCCCCAGCACCGGGTGGTTGCGGGGGCCGCGGGCGCCGCCAGCCCCGATCGAAACGACCGAGGCCCAGGGTTGACGGGTCTACCGCCGAGAATGCTACCCCGGGGCGGCTCTCTGAAGAAGAGCGGATAAGGAAGAGCCCCCTCCGGCTGGGGGACCGGAGAGGGCTCCTCTCACACGGGGGCTTTCGCCGCGCCGTGCCTTCACTCGTCGCAGATGACCCGAACATCTGATCTGAGCGGTGTTGCTGCCCCCAGTATCTGCGACAGTCGTCGCCGACTCCGGAGGGGTTGACAGAACACGATCTTCGGTTTGCGTACGTCACGTACACAATCCCGACACATTTCCTCAGTACGATGCTGGCTATGGCGCGCGACGGGCAACGCAACCCGGACGACACGAACTCTCGCTGGCTCGTGTACGTCGGGGTGATTCTGCTGGCTCTCGGCGTCGGTGCTCTGGTCTACGCGTCGATCATCAGTTATCTGAACGCGATCCTGTAGCGCGCGCGGGTCGGCGTCAGGTCCCTTCCTCCGGCCTCCGCCACCATCGCCGACGCGGCGTCTTCCGCACGCCGCGGTCACCGGTCGCGGGAGGCTCCGGTGCCACGGCCGCCCGCTGCGCTCGCCGCGTGTGCCAGGCGATGATCTCCGCGTCGACGTCACGCAGAGGCGTGACCACCGGCGGGCCGCCGAGCAACTGCATCCGCGCAGACCGGATGCGGGCGTTGAAGTCGTCGAGCACCTCGCGGACCTCTCCGTCGGTCGCGAGGGCGTCGAGGCGGGCATCGAGCTCACGGTTCTCCACGCGCAGCATGAGGGCCGGCGGCCCGAGACCCCGGAGCTGCTCGCGTTCGATCTTGCGACGAATCCACCAGTCGGGGTCGTGGGTCGCTCCGAGACCGACGAGCGGTCTGCCGGCGCCGGGCAGGTCGGTGAACTCTCCGCGTCGAATCGCCTGTTGAATCGCCGTCTCGACGTACGCCGCCCGATCGGCGGCGGTCGGGGTGCGGGTGGTGGCGGCATCCGCCGACGCATCCGGGCGATCCGCGGCGGCCTCGCGCGCATCGTGCGGCGAGGCCGGGCCGTGCGGGTCAGCACGATACCGGGCGGCCGCGAGGCGGGGGTCGTCGTTCCCGCCGGCCGCCTCCCTCCGACCGCGAGGAGATGCACCCATGTGCATATTTTGCCGGTGAATCCGTGACGGCGGGCCGGTAGCCTTCGGGGAATGAGCGAGCCGGACAGTGGGCCCGCACGCGTCGGCGTGCGGGATGTGGCGCGCGTTGCGGGCGTCTCGGCGCAGACGGTGTCGCGGGTCATCAACGACCACCCGCGCATTCGCGAGGAGACCCGGCGGCGGGTGCAGGACGCCATGGCGCAACTCGACTACCGGGTGAACAACGCGGCCCGTGCCCTCGGCACCCGCACCTCGCGGACGCTCGGCCTGATCGTGTCGGACGCCACCCTGTACGGCCCGGCGGTCGCGGTCGCCGAGATCGAGAGTGCCGCGCGCCAGGCCGGCCGATGGGTCGCCACGGCGTACGCGGATGCGGCGGATGCGGCCTCCGTCCGCGCCGCAGCCCTGCACCTGCGCGACCAGGGCGTCGACGGACTGATCGTCGTCGCCTCGCATACCCGTTCGGCCCGTGCGCTCGCGGACCTCGACGGCCGCCTGCCCGTCGAGCTCTTCCACGCGCACGACGACGGTGCGGCGCAGCAGGCCGCGGCCGCGCTCGTCGTCGAGTACCTCGCCGCGCTCGGGCACCGCCGCGTCGCCCGGCTCGGCGGACCGCCGGACTGGCTCGATGAGATCGCCCGCGCCGCCGGATACCGAGCGGCGCTCACCGCGCACGGAGTGCACGAGGTGGCGGCGTGGACCGGAGACTGGTCGGCGGCGGCCGGTGCAGCCGTCGCCCCGGTCGCGGCGGCCGCGATCCGGGAGACCGACGGGCCCACCGCCATCGTGTGCGCGAACGACCAGTTGGCGCTCGGGCTCGTCGCGGGGCTCGCCGCATCCGGAATCTCGGTTCCCGGCGACGTGAGCGTGGCGGGGTTCGACGACAACCCGGATGCCGCGTACTACCGTCCCGCGCTCACCACGGTGCGCCTCGACATCGGGGGAGAGGCACGACGCAGCGTCGCCGCGGTGCTCGCGGCCACGGTCGAACCGGAGCGTGACGCGCCGGTCTATGCGGTCTCGACCCTGCCTCCCGCGCTCGTGACGCGAGGCTCGACCGCGCCGCCGCCGAGGATCGCGCCCGGCCCGCACTGATCCCGTTGCGAGCACGCCATGTGACCGGTAACATCGGATCACGCCGGGCGTGCGAGATCTGTGCGCGCCCGGCGACCACGACGCCCGACGGAGGACCCCGTGACGACCTGCCCGCCCGACCTCTTGGCCACGACGGAGCCGGATGCGGTACCCACCGCGCGGGCGAACCGGGGCGACCGGTGAGCGCCGGCACCGCGACGGACGCGGCGATCCAGGCGGTCCGCGTCGACGTCGCGGGTCTGCACCGCGAACTCGTGCGGTACGGACTCGTCGTCTGGACCGGAGGAAACGTCTCCGGGCGCGTGCCCGGCACCGACCTGTTCGTCATCAAGCCCTCGGGCGTCTCCTACGACGACCTCACCCCCGACAACATGATCCTGTGCACCCTCGACGGCGCCGTCGTGCCGGGGTCGCCGGGGAGCGAGCGCAGCCCTTCGAGCGACACCGCGGCGCACGCGTACGTGTACCGGGAGATGCCGGGCGTCGGCGGCGTCGTGCACACGCACTCCACCTACGCCGTCGCGTGGGCGGCGCGCGGTGAAGAGATCCCCTGCGTGATCACGGCGATGGCCGACGAGTTCGGCGGGCCGATCCCCGTCGGTCCCTTCGCGATCATCGGCGACGACTCCATCGGGCGCGGGATCGTCGAGACGCTCCGCGGTCACCGCTCGCGCGCCGTGCTGATGCAGAACCACGGTCCGTTCACGATCGGGGTCTCCCCGAAAGACGCGGTCAAAGCCGCCGTCATGGTCGAAGACGTCGCGCGTACCGTGCAGATCGCGCGCGACGGCGGCCCGCTCGTGCCGCTTCCGCAGGAGGCGATCGACAGCCTGTACGACCGATATCAGAACGTGTACGGCCAGAGCGGGGACGAACGACGATGACCACCGACAGCACCTCTGCCTCCGACGCCGTCCGCGCCGCCATCCGCGACGGGCGCGCCACCCTCGGCATCGAGTTCGGCTCGACCCGCATCAAGGCGTGCCTGATCGGCGACGACCCCGCGACCGTGCTCGCCGTGGGCGCGCACGAGTGGGAGAACAGCTTCGTCGACCGGATGTGGACCTACTCGCTCGCCGAGGTGTGGTCGGGGCTGCAGGCGGCGTACGCCGACCTCGTCGCCGACGTGCGAGCGCGCTACGACGTGCCGATCGAGAACCTCGCGGCGATCGGTGTTTCGGCGATGATGCACGGCTACCTGCCGTTCGATCGTTCCGGCGAGCTGCTCGTGCCGTTCCGCACCTGGCGGAACACGAACACGGGAGCCGCGGCCGCAGAACTCAGCGCGCTGTTCGGCACCAACATCCCGCTCCGCTGGTCGATCGCACATCTCTATCAGGCGGTGCTTGACCGCGAGGCGCACGTACCCGAGGTGAGCTTCGTGACGACCCTCGCGGGTTACGTGCACTGGCAGCTCACCGGGCGTCGAGTGCTCGGCGTCGGCGACGCGTCGGGCATGTTCCCGATCGATTCGTCGACCCGCGACTACGACCGCGAGCTGATCGCGCGTTTCGACGGTGTCGCGGCGGATGCGGCTCCCGGGCTCCGGGTCGCCGAGCTGCTTCCCGAGGTGCTCGTGGCAGGAGAAGCGGCCGGAAACCTGACCGCGGCGGGCGCCGCCCTGCTCGATCCCGCCGGCGCGCTCCGGCCCGGTGCCCTGTTCTGCCCGCCCGAGGGCGACGCCGGCACCGGAATGGTCGCGACCCAGTCGGTCGCACCGCGCACGGGCAATGTGAGCGCCGGGACGAGCATCTTCGCGATGATCGTGCTCGAGAAGCCGCTCGCGCACGTGCACCACGAACTCGATCTCGTCACCACTCCGGCCGGAGACCCGGTGGCGATGGTGCACTGCAACAACGGGGCGAGCGAGCTCGCCGCCTGGGTCGAGATGTTCACGCGGTTCTCGGCCGCCGCGGGTGCGCCGGTCTCGGCCGATCAGGCGTTCGAAACGCTCTTCCGCGAAGCGCTCGCGGGAGAGGCGGATGCGGGCGGCCTGCTCGCCTACAACCACCTCGCCGGCGAACCGATCGCGGGCCTCACCGAGGGGCGGCCGCTCTTCGTTCGCACGCCCGACAGCAGGTTCACGCTCGCGAACGTGATGCGCGCTCAGCTCTACGGGGTGTTCGGAACGTTGGCGCTCGGCATGCGGGTGCTGGCGGACGAGGGCGTCGATCTCGACCGCATGTTCGCGCACGGGGGCATGTTCCGCACCGCCGGGGTCGCGCAGCGTTTCCTCGCCGGCGCGCTCGATGCGCCCGTCGCGGTCGCCGATACGGCGTCCGAGGGTGGCGCGTGGGGCATCGCGGTTCTCGCCGCGTTCGCGGCCGCCGCATCCGGACACAGCCTCGACGAGTACCTACGCGAGCGGGTGTTCGCGGGCGCCGTGTTCGAGACCGCCCACCCCGACCCGGAGGACGTCGCGGGCTTCGCGTCGTACCTCGACCGCTATCGCGCCGGCCTCGCTGTCGAAGCCGCCGCCGTCCAGTCCCTCTGACCCCGCCGCACCCGCGCAAGGAGAACCGTCATGACTCGCACCCCGTTGTCCACCTCGCTCGACCACTACGAAGTCTGGTTCGTCACCGGCAGTCAGAACCTCTACGGCGAGGAGACGCTCCGCCAGGTCGCCGAGCAGTCGCAGGCCGTCGTCGCCGGCCTCGAGGGGCTGCCCGTCACCGTCGTGTGGAAGCCGGTGCTGAAGGACTCGGACTCCATCCGCCGTCTCGCGCTCGAGGTGAACGGGCGCGACGACGTCATCGGCGTGATCGCGTGGATGCACACGTTCAGCCCCGCGAAGATGTGGATCTCGGGCCTCGACGCGCTCCGGAAGCCCCTCCTCCACCTGCACACGCAGGCCAACGTCGAGCTGCCCTGGGCCGACATCGACTTCGACTTCATGAACCTCAACCAGGCCGCCCACGGCGACCGCGAGTTCGGATACATCCAGACGCGTCTCGGCGTCGCTCGTAAGACCGTGGTCGGGCACGTGTCGAACCCGGTCGTGCGCCAGCAGATCGAGGACTGGGAGCGCGCCGCCGCCGGGTGGACCGCCGCCCGCACGCTGAAACTCGCCCGCTTCGGCGACAACATGCGCTACGTCGCGGTCACCGAGGGCGACAAGACCGAGGCCGAGCTGCGGTTCGGCGTGCAGGTCAACACCTGGGGTGTGAACGAATTGGCGGATGCGGTGGCCGCCGCATCCGAATCCGAGATCGACGCCCTCATCGAGGTCTACGAGGCGGAGTACGACGTCGCCGACGACCTCCGCCGCGGCGGGGAGCGGCACTCGTCGCTGCGCGACGGCGCGGCGATCGAGGTGGGGCTGCGCTCGTTCCTCGAGGAGGGCGGCTTCGGCGCCTTCACGACGAGCTTCGAAGACCTCGGCGCACTGACGCAACTCCCGGGCCTCGCGGTGCAGCGCCTGATGGCCGAGGGCTACGGCTTCGGCGCGGAGGGGGACTGGAAGACGGCGATCCTCGTGCGGGTCGCGAACGTCATGGGCGCGGGCCTGCCGGGAGGCGCGAGCCTCATGGAGGACTACACCTACGACCTCGTCGCGGGAGACGAGAAGATCCTCGGCGCGCACATGCTCGAGGTGGCTCCGTCGCTCACGACCGCGAAGCCGCGGCTCGAGATCCACCCGCTCGGCATCGGCGGCAAGGACGACCCGGTGCGCCTCGTCTTCACCGCCGACCCGGGGCCCGCGGTCGTCGTCGCGATGAGCGACATGCGCGATCGGTTCCGGCTCGTCGCCAACGTCGTCGAGAACGTCGAGGCTCCCGACCTGCCGAACCTGCCGGTGGGCCGCGCGATCTGGAAGCCCGCCCCCGACTTCGCCACCTCTGCCGCCTGCTGGCTCGCCGCCGGCGCGGCGCACCACACCGTCATGTCGACCGCGGTCGGCATCGAGGTGTTCCGCGACTTCGCCGACATCGCGAAGACCGAGCTCGTCGTCATCGACGAGTCGACGACGGTTCGCGACTTCCAGCGAGAGCTGCGCTGGAACCAGGCGTACTACCGCCTCGCTCAGGGGCTGTGATGGGCGGCATTCCGCTCTCGGGCACCCCGCACGTTCTGCGCTCGGGTGCGTACGAGGCGTCCATCTCGAGCGTGGGGGCGACGCTTCGCACCCTCACATTCGACGGACGCCACCTGGTCGTGCCGTTCGCGGCCGACGAGGTGCGTCCCGCCTACCGCGGTGCGACGCTCGCGCCCTGGCCGAATCGCGTGGTCGATGGCCGATACGAGTTCGCCGGCACGGAGTACGAACTCGCGCTCACCGAGCCGGGCCGCGGCCATGCCCTGCACGGGCTCGCCGCGTGGCTCGACTTCGAGGCGATCGACAAGGGCCCCGACCACGTGACGGTGAGCGCGGTCGTGGAGGCGCAATCCGGTTACCCGTGGCGCATCCGGATCGAGACGCGCTTCTCGCTCGATGCCGACGGTCTCACCCAGACGGTGCGCGCGACGAACGAGTCGGATGCGGCGGCGCCCTACGGCACTGGCCCGCATCCGTACCTGGTGGCCGGCGCCGGTACCGTCGACGACTGGACGCTGGAGCTGCCCGCGGCGGACGTGCTGCACGTGACGCCCGACCGTCTCATCCCGACGGAGCTGCGCGCCGTGGACGCCGATGACCCCGCACGGTTCGACTACCGCATCCCGCGGACAATTGGGGACGCCGAGATCGATCACGCCTACACCGGGCTTCGTCGCGACGGCGACGGCATCGCGACCGTGCGGGTGACGGATGCGGACGGCTCCGGCGTGGCGATGACGTGGGATGCCGCGTGCGGCTGGGTGCAGGTGCACACGGCCGACCTGCCGACGCGCGGGCCGGGGCATCGCGGCGGCCTGGCCGTTGAGCCGATGACCTGCGCACCGGATGCGTTCCACGCATCCGCGTACCCGTTCGACACGGGGCTTCTCGTGGTGGGACCGGGGGAGTCCGTCGACGCCGGGTGGCGTATCGCCGCCATCTGAGCGGGATCGCGCGCGGGTCGGCCGAGGCCGAGGTCAGGACGACCGCGGGCCTCGGGTGATCAGTGCCCGTGGCCCGGGTCGACCATGTGCTCGCTGTGACTCGGGGCGAGCTGGCCCGCCTCGGTGGACGCGAGGGCGGGAGTCACGAGGGCGCCGACGACGGCGGCCCCGATCAGCACACCGATCGCGCTCGCGCGGGCGGTGCGGGGCGCTGCCGTCGGATCGGTCGCCCGTGCGGTGCGCCGTGCCTGCAGGGCGCACGCGACGCCCACGACGACCAGCATTCCGACGGCGACGCCGACCGCGAGGATGCTCGTGCGGGCAGGCTCGACCATCAGCATGGCCGTCAGGACGAGGATCGAAACCAGGGCTCCCAGCATCCCGAGTCGCGGACCGACGATCCGGCCGCGGGTCAGGGAGAACGCGGCCCAGCCGAGTGCTGCCGGTCCGAGGACCAGCAGCACTGCGGCCAGGACACCGGGGCCGGTGGCGCGCGATTCGCCTCCGGCCCCGGTGACGACGCCCGCCGCGATGGCGAGCTGGATCAGCCCCGCACCGACCGCGGCCAGCGATGGCCACGACCGGGTGAAGCCGACGTCCTCTTTCACGCCACGGCCGTCCGCGTGTCGCGGTAGCCGCGCTCGGTGCCGAGTCCGACGCCCAGGAGCACGAGGGCGCTCGCGAGGTGCAGGAAGTGGTCAGCCGTGTTCAGCGCGAGGATGTTGGCGGCGGTGCCGGCGAGGAAGAAGCCGACGATGCCGAGCAGCAGGTAGACCGCGCCGATCGTGACGTTGACCGACTTGGCGCCGCGGACGGACGAGAGTCCGGCGACGAGGAGTGCCGCTCCGATGAGCAGGTGCGCGATGTTGTGCAGCGGGTTGACCTCGAAGATGCCCAGCAGCAGGCCACCCTCGGTGGCGATGAAGTCGACGCCACTCGTGGCGGCGAAGCCGAGTGCGCCGACGAGCAGATAGACCGCGCCGAAGATGGTCGCGACGATCCGGTTCGGTGAAGAGCTCATGTTCGTCCTCTCTGATTGATGCAGTGTGAGCGACGAATGCCGCACCATGTATTCGGACCGAGGGCCCGAATGGATGTGAGTTGGCTGAATCATCCCTGTGAGCACCATCCGGCTGGCCCGAACGTATTGCCCCGGTCGGGGCCGGATCCTGGGCTTGCGCGTGCGCGGAGCGGTATGCATTCCGGGGCGGCGGGAGCCCGCCATACTGTGCCTATGCGCTTCGAGACGACCCTGTCGCAGTTCGGGAACAACACCGGTATCGAGGTGCCGGCGGACGTGATCGAGGCGCTCGGGGCCGGGAAACGCCCGGCCGTGCGGATCACGGTCAACGGGTACGAGTACCGCTCGACGGTCGGCGTCATGAACGGGCTGTCGTTGGTGCCGTTCAGTTCCGACAAGCGTGCCGCGACGGGGATCGCGGGCGGCGACCCGATCGCCGTCGACATCGACCTCGATACCGCACCGCGCGAGGTCGAGGTGCCGACCGATCTCGCGGGGGCGCTCGATGGGGCCGGGGTGCGGGCCGCGTTCGACGCGCTCGCGCCGAGCCGGCGGAAGGCCCATGTGGTCGCCGTCGAGGGGGCGAAGGCCGCGGAGACCCGTGCCCGGCGCATCGCAGCGGTCGTCAGCGCGCTCGGCGACTGAGTGCCCGTGTCGGCGTGCTCGCGGATCTCGGTTCGCCCGGGGCGTGTCGGGGGCTCGCGGGTAGGATCGATGCGAGGGGAGTGTCGTGCCCGAAGATGAGGATGAGTCGGTCGCGCGCGGTGCGTTGAGCGCTGTGCGCGCGAAGCTGTCGCCCCGTCCGAGCCTCGCCGATATCGTCGCCGAGGGGCTGTACATCGCCGCGGCGGCCACGCGACTCGCGCTGAAGAACCGCATCCTGGTCGACATCCTCTCCGCCGGCGAAGGCTTCGACGCCGACCGGTTCGTTCCGGACGCGAAAGAGACGCTGCTGGCGCTGGCCGCCGAGGCGGAAGCGGATGCGGAGCGGGCGGAGCGCGAGCGGAAACTGGCCCGCCGGCGCTTCAGTGATTCGGATGGCACGCACGATTACCGCAGCCGCGACGTGCGGAACCTGCGCCGCCGGCGCAAGCAGTCCGAGCGCATCGCACAGGAGCTTCGGGAACGCGCCGAAGACACCGACGAACTCGTCGCGCTGGTCGAGGCCGCGCGAGAAGCCGCGTGGTCTGAAGTCGCTCGCAACATCGACAGCACGCTGCGGATCGAAGCGGCGCGACCCGACCTCGAACCGGGTTACGCGCAGATGCGGCAGGCTCGGATGCAGAGCCTCCGCCTCGTCGATCTGCCACGGCTCGCGGCGCATCGTCGTCGGGTGAAGGACCGCACCCGCGCCGACCCGAAGAAGGACTGACCGCGAAGCCCGTCTCGATTCGCGACGCGCTCGCGGTTGGGGTAGTCTCTCCTAGTGCCCGCGCGCCGGTTCGGACGCGGCACGAGCGCCCGTAGCTCAATGGATAGAGCATCTGACTACGGATCAGAAGGTTAGGGGTTCGAGTCCCTTCGGGCGCACACTGTGTTGAGACAGTGAAGACCCGGGATGCATCTGCATCCCGGGTCTTGTCTTTTTTCCCGGCGGCCGCTTCGCTCCGCCTGCGCGTCGCTGTCGCGTCGCGAGATTCGGAGATGCGACGGGATTCGGGCCGGATCGGGCGTCAGCATCCGAATCTCGCGACATCTCCGAATCTCGTGACGACTCAGAGCAACGGCGTCACTCGCAGGCGGGGCGCAGCTTCTCGGTCAGCGCCAGCAGGGTGCGTAGCTCGTCGTCGTCGAGCGCCGCCATCCGTTCGGCGATCGACCGGCCGTGCACCGCGGCGATCGACCGGAAGGTGCGCGCGCCCTCTTCGGTGGCGGCGACGAGGGCGCCGCGGCCGTCTTCGGGATCGGCGCACTTGCGCACGAGGCCCCGGGCCACCATCCGGTCGACGAGCCGGGACACGCTCGGCTGGCTGATGAGCATGTTGCGCGTGACATCGCGCAACCGGGTGGTCATCTCGGGTGCGCGGGTGATGGTGAGGAGCACGTCGTACTCGCCCTGAAGCAGCCCGGTGCCCTCGAAATCCGCGCTGATCTCGCCGAAGATCTCGTGCTGGGCGCGGAACAGGCTCTCCCAGGCATCGATGGCGAGGCGGCGGTCGGTCATGCGGTTAAGCGTATCGGCGACCTAGGCTGTCGGCATGACGGAGCGACGGATGCCGCACGCCCTGGTTCGCTATCTTCTCGCCGCCGCGGCGACCCTGCTGCTCGTGTGGGGCGTGGGGGTGGCGCCCGCATCCGCCGACGATGACGACGATGCGCTGAACGACTTCACCTTCACGAGTCTCGACGCCGACTACACGCTGACGCGTGCGGACGACGGGACGAGTCGGTTGCGGGTCGTCGAGACGTTTACGGCGGAGTTCCCGGATGCTGACCAGAACCACGGCATGCGACGCGCGATCCCGACCACGTACAACGGACAGCCGCTGCATCCGGAGCTGGTGTCGGTGACGGATGGCGACGGCGCTCCCCGCCCGGTCGAGACCGACACCGACGACGGCGCCTTCACGATGACGTCGGCGGACGAGGACTTCGTGCACGGCGCGCAGGTGTACGTGTTCACCTACGACCTCGAGAACGTCACCTGGCGCTTCCCGAACACGGATGCCGACGAGTTCTACTGGGACGTCAACGGGGTCGACTGGCCGCAGGACTTCGGGCGCATCACCGCGACCGTGCACGTCGCCCCCGAGCTCGCCGGCGCGCTCACGGGCGATTCCGCCTGCTACGTCGGGACGCAGGGCGAACAGGATCGCACCTGCGATATCGACCTCGACCGCAACCCGGACGACGCGGTCGCGGTGGCGTTCGCATCCGGGGTCGCTCCTCACGAGACCGTGACCGTGGCCGTCGGCTTCGAGCGCGACACGTTCGTGCTCTACGACACGGGCTACTTCGCGTCGCCCTGGGGCTGGTGGCAGGCCGGCTCGTTCCTCGTGCTGCTGATCGGCCTCGCGTGGGGGATCGTCGTGCGGGTGCGGGCTCTCCGCGATGCCCCCGGGCGGAGCGTCATCATCGCCGAGTACGAGCCGCCGGTCGGAGTGGACGCGCTGACGGGCGCCGTGCTGCTCGGCAAGACCTCGAAGGCCATCCCGGCCGAAGTGCTCGAGCAGGCGGTGGTCGGCAGCATCCGGATCGAGGAGGGCGAATCGTCGCGATGGGGCGGTGCCAAGCTCCGGGCCGTGCTCGTCGACCGGTCGCTCGCCGACGGCGACGGCACCCAACTGCTCGACGGAATCTTCGGGGCGGATGCGGTGCCCGGCGCCGAGTTCGAGTTCGGGTCGACCGACACGCGCCTGTCGTCGACCGCGCAGAAGCTGCTGGCATGGGCCGCGGGGCACCTCAAGGACGACGGGTACTACCGCGCGGTGCGACCCGGAACCCGGCTGATTCCCGCGGTGCTGGTCGGCATCGCCACGCTCGCCACGCTCGGCTTCGGGATCGCGGCGCTTTTCGCGTTCGTGTCGCCGGCGCTGCCGGTCACGCTCCTCGTGCTCGCTCTGCTGCTCGCCGTAGTGTTCGGTGTCGTCGTCGCGCATCGCCCGCTGAGCGCGCGCGGCGCCGAAGCGCGGGATCACCTCGAGGGCCTGCGCGAGTTCATCGCCTGGGCGGAGGCGGACCGCATCCGGATGCTGCAGTCCCCTCGCGGCGCGGAACGCACGCCGGTCGACACGGGCGATCCGGCGCAGGTGCTGAAGATCTACGAGCCGCTGCTGCCGTACGCGGTCGTGTTCGGCCAGGAGAAGGAGTGGGCGGCGCGTCTCGCCGACCTCTACGGCGACGGCGTCTCGCCCGCGTGGTACGCGGGAGCGGCCGCATTCAACGCCTCGGCGTTCTCGTCCGGGATCGGGTCGCTGTCGGCCAGCGCGATGGCGTCCTCGAGCACGACCGGCGGATCCACCGGCGGTGGTTCGGCCGGCGGCGGTGGAGGCGGCGGCGGAGGCGGCGGGGTCTGAGGCAGGGCCAGCGTTGCCTTCGCCGAGCGGCCCGCGACGGATGCAGTAAGGGCCGGTCGGAGAGGCTTCCGACCGGCCCTTGTCCCTTTGCACCAAGAGAGTCCTGCAATCACATGTCGGTAGCTGCCACAGCAAAACAACTACCGTTCCTGAACTGTATAACGGCGAGGTAACGGAACGGAAGGGCGCGCCGTTATCTTTTCGTGATTCTTTGGTGACGCATAGCTTCGGCTCCGCGGATGCATAAGAAATCGGCCCGGCGCCTTCGTGGACCCGGGCGTGGCGGAGCTACCTGGTGGGTTTCGCCGTAGCATCGTCACGTGTTGACGGCCGTCGATCCGATCCCACTCCGGCCGCGACGCATCGTGGTGGCGGGGGTGGCCGGAGTCGGCAAGACGACGCTCGCGCGTCGCATCGCCGAGGTCGCGAAAGTGCCGCACATCGAGATCGACGCGCTCTTCCACGGGCCGAACTGGACCCCGCGCCCGACGTTCCTCGGCGACGTCGACAGACTCGTGGTTCAGGATGCGTGGGTCACCGAGTGGCAGTACGCGGCCGCTCGGCCGCTGCTCGCGGCCCACGCCGACGTGCTGGTGTGGCTGGATCTGCCCTTCTGGACCCTGACGTTCCCGCGTGTGGTGCGCCGCACCGTGCGTCGGCGCGTGCGACGCGAAGTGCTCTGGAACGGCAACATCGAACCACCGTTCCGGCGGATCGTGACCGACCCGGAGTACATCGTCCGGTGGGCGGTATCGACGCGGCACAAGTATCGCGATCGCATTCCTCAGCTCGATGCCGATATGCCGGGCCTGTCGGTGGTGCGGTTGAGGTCGGACCGAGACATCGAGCGATGGATGGCGGGCCCCCTCGCGCGCGCCGTCGCGCCGCACGCGTCATAGACGCGGGAACGCCCGGGTATCCCTTTCGCAGACGCCCAGGTTGGATGGGCGGATGACGCGAGCGTGCGCGCCGTCTTCGCGTCGGTCGCGCTTCTCCCCCGGTCGGTCGATGACCTCGTTCAGACGTCGAAGGAGTGCAGTCCGAGGTCGGCGCTGAGCCGGTCGCTCACGCGGTGGCTGCGCACACTGGTCCCGCGTTCGTCCAGCGGCGGACTGACGACCGCCGCGCCCAGCACGCCCGGCGCGGCGAGCACGATCGCACCGGACACGCTCGACTTCGCGGGCACCCCGACCTCCCGCATCCAACGCCCGGAACCGTCGTAGACGCCGCAGGTCGCCATCACGGAGATCACGTCGCGGGCGACCTCGCGAGAGACGACGCGCTCGCCGGTGCGGGGGTTCACCCCGCCCGCCGCGAGGGTTGCGCCCATCGTCGCAAGAGCTTCTGCATCGACCAGCACCGCACAGGCACGGGCATAGACGAGGATCGCCTCGTCGGCGTCGACTTGCAGCGTGCCCTCCGCGCGCATGAGGTGCGCGAGGGCGTGGTTGCGATCGCCGAGCAGATGCTCGCTGGCAGCGATGTCGTCGTCGATCTCCAGTGATCGGCCGGCGAAGGCGGAGAGGCCCGAGACGATCCGCTCGGTGCGCGCATCGACATCGCCCCCGTCGACGATCGAGCTCGTGAGGATCGCGCCCGCGTTCACCATCGGGTTCGGCGGCCGGCCCGTGCCGCTCTCGAGCTTGATGGCGTCGAACGCCTCACCGGTCGGCTCGATACCGACCCGGCCAAGCGCCGCGCGACCGGTGTCGTGCAGCGCCAGCGCGAAGAGGAACGGCTTCGCCGCCGATTGGATGCTGAACGGCGCATCCGCATCCGGCGTCGTCCGCAGCTCGCCGTCGATCGTGACCACGGCGATCGCGCAGAGGTCCGGATCGGCATGTGCGAGCTGCGGGATGCTGTCGGACACGGTTCCCGAGGTCTCCGGCATCACGCGATCGCGGAGGGCGTCGAGGTCGTAGGTGAGGATGTCGGTGGCGGCAGTCACTCGTCCAGCCTGCGGGACGAGGCGGGCTTCGACGACCGCTTGCGTTGCCGCCGGCGTCTGCGCAGTCCGCGGCCAGAGTGCCGACATGGCCGTCGTCCGGGTAAGAAGAAGGGCCGGTCGAAGAGGCTTTCGACCGGCCCTATTCCCTCTGCACCAAGAGTTGTCCTGCAATCACATGTCGGTGACCGCCACAGCAAACGATCACCGTTCGATGACTATATAACGGAAAGATAACGGAAGGGAAGAGGTGTCGTTATCTTTTTGTGATCATGTGCTCGCGTTCGCCCGAATCCATTGTCCGATGACAACCCAGCTGTAGTTTCTGCCGTCGATTCTGTGGTTCTGACAGACGACCTGTAGTTTCTGCCAACCGATCTGTAGTTCGGGAGGTCAAGCAGGTCGCAGATCCAGTACGACTTCTGCGCGGGCGGGCCCGTCGTCGGCAGCGCGCATGACGGCCCGGCGCTCGGCATCGATGGGTCGAGGGGATTGGTCTGTCACCGACCTGGATTCGACCAGGTCCTCCGTCTCCATCGCGTGGACGATCACCGGCCCGTCGCCGGTGTCGATAAGCATCGCCGTCTCATGGGCGACGCCCTCCGCCGCGAGCGACTCGAGTGCTTCTGCGCGGCGCGGGCCGTCGACCTCGCCTAGCGAAGCTGCGACGCGGTCGCGCTGGTCGAGTCGGATCCGGCGGGCGACAAGGTGAATCACGACACCAGCGTACGAGTCGTTTGAGTGATGTAACGGTTAGTATCTGTTACATGACAGATGTCGCGACTCTATCGTTGAGTGAGTTGACGACGCTGTCGACGGCTGTGGCTCGCGAGATTCGCGCGCGGCGGTCGCCAAATCGGATATGCGCGGCTTGTGGGCGCGGCTTCGCAGCGCGCAGTGACGCGCTCTACTGCAGCAGTCGGTGTCGCGTAGCCCAGCACCGCCTGCGTCATCGGAAGGAACGAGACGTGAGCATCGAAGGAATCGGATACGAGGGGCAGACCGTCGACGCTCTAGTCTCGAAGCTGCGTATTCGCGGAGTGGCGACGCTCGTCGACGTGCGACTTAACGCGATCTCTCGCAAACGTGGATTCAGCAAGCGCGCTCTCGCGGCCGCTCTCGCGGAGGCGGGCATCGCGTACGTCCACATGCCGGTGCTGGGCAACCAGCGCGACAACCGCGCTGGATATGGCGAGCTCGACTCCCCGCTCGCCCGTCAGGTCCGCGAAAGGTTCACAGCGGAACTCGAAGCACAGGGCGCAAGGAAGGCTCTGGAGGAGCTGGCCGATCTCGCTCGAACGGGGCCCGTCGCGGTCTTCTGCTACGAAGCGGACGAGCAGCACTGCCACCGCGAGCAGGTGCTCGAGCAGGTGCGGGGGATCCTCGATCGCGATCTCGTCTCGCGCTAGAAGAGTGCCGGCTGGGGAGCGACGGCGTCTTCTGCCTTCGGCCAGTACACGCCCAACACGCTGAACTTGCCGCGGCGGGCCGCGAGTTCGAAGTTGCCCATGTAGAACCCCGTCCGCCGGTCCGAGGCGAACATCTGATCCAGGAACTTCTCTGTCACGCCAGCCTTGACGTCCTTCCCGTCGTGGCGGAGCCGGTTCTGCAGGGCCGTCAGTTCCCAGTCGAGGATTCGGCCCTGGTGTCCACGACAGGTTGTGCTCTCGCAGCGGTAGCGGTAGCGAACCTTGAACGCTGGCTCCTTCAACACGGAGGGTATGGAGCCGCTCATTGGAATGAGGGCCGTTGACTCCTTGAGAATGCGGTCCTGCATCTTCGCGAGTTGTTCCGGCGTCCACTTCGGGTGAGGCTCGAACTCGAGTCGGTCCACGTCGGCTGGGTAAACGAGTCCTAGGGACGTCGCCGCCGGGTCTGCGGATGCGGCGGTCATTAGCTCGCAGGTCGTGGTCACCGGGAGGCGGCCGATCACCTGGTGGCGCGACTTGCCTGGCCGGAGGTGGTTGATCTTGTGCCACGAGTCCTGGGCGGGGGAGTAGCTCTCCGTCCGGGTGTCGGAGTCTCGGCGGCGCACTTCGAGTTCGATGACGTCGTACTTCGCGAATTGAGACTCGCCGTCGAGCCATCGAAACGCGATCGGATAGAGGCGAATCCAGGTCAGCAGTCCCGATCGTGTCACGAGGCAAAGCGGCCGTGGAAGCCGCATTCGGCATGCGCCAAAGGACCCACAACAAGCGACCCGCCGCCCTCGAAAAGGCACTCATCGCCAGCTCGCATCGTCACCGCAGTTGCCTGCTCCGACACCTCAGCACCGTCCGGATCCAGATCCGCCCGTTCACACCCGGTCTCGCCGCGCCCAAGAACAGCGTGCTAATCAACCGTCGACCGCAGCCCGACTGAGACTTCAGTCCACGCTGCACTGAGACGAGAGCTGCATGTGAATAAGTCCATCGATCGTCGTGGAGTCGCGGATGCTCATCTTCTCCACCGGCAACGCGTCGCTGTAGCGGATGTCCTCTTGCATGGCTTGGTCTGGGGAGTAGCCCTCGGCATCCCAAACTTGGAGGATTCGTGCCAGCGAGGAGCCGTTATCCGCGGTCGCAAATGTGAACCCGAGCCCACTTCGGGAACCGTCCTCCCCGCACGCGGTCGCCACTACTGAGAGCTCAGCGGGGTCGAGCAGCCCCCCTGAAGAGTCGCGCACCGGGCCGACCGCTGCCTCCAATGACGCCGCGATCATGTTCTGGAGGCCCGCTCGTGCCTCATCCGCGTCGTAGGTCGGCGTTGCGGGGGCTGGAGGGATAGGCGTACGTGCGCCTGTGCTGACCCCGCAAGAAAGCGTGCGGTCGGTGAGCTTCGGGACCGTGAACGCAGGGTCGCCGTCGGCGGACACCGGCGTTGCCGAGTAGTCGACGGCGAAGCTGTACCAGACGTCGAGTGAATCGCCCGTATCGACCACGGTATACGCGCCGTCCGCGAAGGGGTGGTAACCGTCATCAGCGGTGAACTGGTCGACGGCGGTGACCAGCAGACCATCCCGCCGGTACACAGTCCCCCACGCCGCGAAAAGAAACGACTCCTCTTCGACTACGTATCCGGTTTCACAGCCCGCGGCCACCAGCGGCACGACGGTTGCCGAGGAAGTGAGTATCCACATGGCCCCGGTTAGCGCGGTGGCACCGATGGCTACGATGCGGGCAGGAATGAGCAGGAGGAGCCAAGCCCTACCTACTGGAATGACGCACAGTCCGACTGAGAGAGCGGCGAGAGCGATGCCAAGCGCAAGAGCGGCGAGTCGGTCCGAATCGAGAGTGCCGATTAGCACAGAGGTCTCGCCATCCGATGCTGTAGAGACGAGCAACAGCATCGCGAGCGCGGCGGTGGCGCACAGAAGGCTCGCTCCGGCGACCAAGAGACCGATGCGTCGACCTCTGCGCGGCAGCGGCGGCGGGTTGCCCTCAGCCGCAATTGCTGTCACAGGTGCAGTCGACACACTTAGAGAGTACGAGAAGCGCAGACCGAACCTGTCGCGGCCTCAATCGAATCCGCTACGGTCATGTCATGAAGCTCGCTGGCAAGGTCACTGCGGGGATCGCAGTTCTCGTCGTGGGCGGGCTCGTCGTCTTGGCTGCACCAGCCGTTGCTGCCGTGCATGGTGAGCTGTCGTCATGGAGGGTCTTCGCTCCAGTTGAAGAGGAAGAACCTGAGGTTGCGTCGGCAGACGACCCACTCGGCGAAAAGATGATCGACGAGCTGGGCGACGATTACGTGTACGTCGGGGGTGGGACCGCCATTCCGAAGGACAGTCCGCCCGGCTGCGATGAGCCCGCCTGGATGCATCTCGGTGCGATGAGTGCGAGCCTCAGCGGTAATCTCATCGACCGCGGCGCAAGCGACTTCGCGGCGGGGACCGTAGGCCTAGGTGAAGAAGGTCAGATCCTCACGTACACCGTGGAGGCCGGTGACGCGCTGTATTCGATCGGTGACAGATTCTGTATTGCGAATGCTCTGACGATCGCCACCCTCAATCACACTCGAACGATTCAACCTGGCGAGGTGCTTCTGCTCGCCCCAGACAGCTCCATCCCCTGGATCCCGTATTTCAACCCGGCTGACGCCCCCGCTGGTTATCAGCAGATCCCATATCAGCTGGCTGTCGAAGCGATGAGTTCCGCCGCGCAAGCGGGCGACGTCGGCGCGATGCGCGAGATCTTCGAAGGCGAGCTATCCGCGCTGTTCCCCAACTCAGCCGACGCTGACCTGATCGCCGATGCGCTCGAGACTGGCGATCTCAAAGTGCTGCGCCAGATGTTTGCATAGTCGACGGCAAGACGATTGTCGTCGGCTCCTCGCGGTGCCGAGCGCGAGTCTGCTTCCCAGGTCCAAGGTGCGCGCAGAGTCCACTCCGCGGATCCAAGCTTCGATGACGAACTACAGGTCTAATGGCGCGCGACCGCGCCGGGCGATTGGCGCCTCAGTTGCAGGTGCCGCGAGTTCCTCCAGACTCAGCCACAACATCGTTGACACAAACTACTGATGGCTTGTCATTGGACATCCATCCGCGTCGGTCCCGCGCAGCGGCCGAGGCCGTTCACGTGGTCCGTGGGCCCGCGAGAGTCCTAAGTGGCTGCGAAACCGGTCCGTAGATCTCCATCTAGCGAAGGAGGCCCAGCCAAGATGCTCCTCCTAACCTGGGAGACATGGACGACTTTCTTGGCTGGGGTGCGATCGTGGTTGTGCTCGCCATCCCGATCGTCTTCGGGGTGGTGGGAATCGCAACGCGCCGGCGCCATCGTGCAGGCGACGCTGGCGCGCCCTCATCCGCCGGTTTGCTCGGCTTTGATGAGCTCTTCCACCCGTCCGCTCACAACGCGCGGATCGCGTGGGAAGCCGAGCAGATGATTCCTGTCCCGGCACCGACGCCCGACAAGGGGCCGGGGGTCATCGACGGCGACAACAGGATCGTGATCGAGATCTCCGAATGATGCAGTCGTCGGACGACTGGCCTCGCTATCGCCAGAGCACATCTGCTCCGCGGAGGCCGGACACACGACACGGCGCACCCGGGATGTTCCCGGATGCGCCGTGTCGTGGTGCGGTCGGCGTGCTTACGCCTGGATGAAGGCGAGCAGGTCGGGGTTGATGACGTCGGCGTGCGTGGTCAGCATCCCGTGCGGGTATCCCTCGTAGATCTTGAGCGTCGCGTTCGGGAGGAGCTCGGCCTGCTTGAGGGCGGCGTCCTTGTACGGAACGACCTGGTCGTCGTCGCCCTGCGTGACCAGAACCGGCACGGTGATCGCCTTCAGATCTTCGGTCTGGTCGGTCTCGGAGAACGCCCTGATGCCCTCGTAGTGGGCCAGCGCGCTACCGGTCATGCCCTGACGCCACCAATTGTCGACGACCGGCTGCGAGAGCGTCACGCCGGGCCGATTGAAGCCGTAGAAGGGCCCCGAGGCGACGGCGACGTAGAACTCGGCGCGGTTCGCGGCCAGCGCGCTGCGGAATCCGTCGAAGACCGAGACCGGGGTTCCGTCGGGGTTCGCGTCGGTCTGCACCATGAGCGGCGGCACGGAGGAGACGAGGATCGCCTTCGCGACACGGCCCTGCGGCTCGCCGTACTTCGCGACGTAGCGCGCGACCTGCCCGCCCCCGGTGGAGTGCCCGATGTGGATGACGTTGCGGAGATCGAGGTGCTCGACGACCGCTGATGCGTCGCTGGCGTAGTGGTCCATGTCGTGGCCGGTACCGATCTGCGACGAACGACCGTGACCGCGGCGGTCGCTGGCGACGACGCGGTAGCCCTTCGAGAGGAAGAAGAGCATCTGGGCGTCCCAGTCGTCGGAAGACAGCGGCCATCCGTGGTGGAACATGATCGGCTGGGCGTCGGTGCTGCCCCAGTCCTTGTAGAAGATTTCTGCGCCATCTTCTGTGGTCACAAACGGCATGATCGACCTCCGAGTTCGTCTCGCGCCGAGTCGTGCTCGGAACGATTCCTGGGAAATTCGCTCCTCGACGAATGCGAGGCGCGCGATCACCGTAACGCGGTGGGGGCGGCCCGGTCCCGGCTACGGGCGAAGTCCCGACACCTGTTCAGTCGCGTTCGTTCCGATGTCGATTTCTCGGCGGATGCCGGTGCTGCCGAGTGACCGCCCCGCGAGCGGGGTGGGGGTGGGTTCGCGCTCGAGCGCGGGGCGGGGCGTGCTCAAGTGGCGCAATCCGTCGCCCCCGGATGCGGATCGCGACACGTGAGCGGGATGGGGGTGGGTTCAGGTGGCGCAATCTGTCGGGTCGGGGCGCGGATTGTGACACGTGAGCGGGGTGGGGCGGGTTCGCGCTCGAGCGCGGGGCGGGGCGTGCTCAAGTGGCGCAATCTGTCGCCCCCGGATGCGGATCGCGACACGTGAGCGGGGTGGGGGCGGCATTCATGATCGGACCGCTGGCCCAGTTCTGGCTGATCCCGTACATGAACACGGATGCGGGGCGAAACGCCTGGGGGTGGCTGCTGGGTGACGGCGAGGCACGGGGGATCGCGCTGGTGTTCGTGCTCGCGAGCCTCGTGATGCTCGTGCTCGTTCTGCTCGCCCTGATGTCGCCGCCGTACCGACGGCTGTCACGGTCGTACGCGAGTGCCGCGCCGCCCCTCCCGGCGGAGGTCCCGGCCTGAGCCGCGGCGGAGCAGGCGCCCCGGGCGGGGGAGGATGGAGGGGTGACCGCATCCGCATCCGTTCCCGTGCTCGCTGACCGACTCGACCTGCGGCTCGTCGCCGTCGACATGGACGGCACTCTGCTCGACGAACACGGCCAGGTGCCCGAGGGGCTGTGGCCGATGCTCGACCGGCTGCGAGAGCGCGGCATCCTCTTCGCCCCCGCCAGTGGCCGCCAGTACGCGACGTTGCGGCGAGAGTTCGGCGCCCACGGCGATGACATGGTGTTCATCGCCGAGAACGGAACGTACGTCGTGCAGCACGACGAGGAGATCAGCTCGGATGTGCTCGCGCCCCCGGTCGTCGCCGACGTCCTCGCGGCAGCCCGCGCGCTCACGGTCGACGCCGGCGTCGTGCTGTGCGGCAAGCGTTCGGCGTACATCGAACGGACGGATGCCGCGTTCCGCGCCGAAGCCGACCGCTACTACGCCGAACTCGCCCCGGTGTCGGACCTCGGCGCCGTCGACGACGACATCATCAAGATCGCGGTCTTCGTGTTCGGCAACGCCGAGACCGAGGTGGCGCCGGAACTCGAGCGCTTCCGCAGCTCGCTGCAGGTCGTCGTGTCGGGTGAGCACTGGGTGGACGTGATGAGCACGGGCATCAACAAGGGCGAGGCGCTCGGGCGACTGCAGACCGCCCTCGGGGTGACCGCGGCGCAGACCGTCGTCTTCGGCGACTACCTCAACGATCTCGAGATGATGGATGCGGCTGAGCACTCCTACGCGATGGCGAACGCGCACCCCGAGGTCGCGGCGCGAGCCCGCCATCGTGCCCCGTCGAACCGCGACCACGGCGTCATCCGCGTGCTCGAGCAGCTGCTCGATCGCTGACCCGGGCCGCATTCGCGCGACCGACTCGCCCCGCGCTGACCCGGCCCGCGATCGCGCCCCGCGGGGCGCCCGCTCAGGCGCTCCGAGACAGGCGCGGGAGAAGCACGGGAGTGCGCCGCTTGTACGCCTGATAGTCGTCGTCGCCACCCCACTTTCGCTCGGCCTTCGCCTCGAGCAGGGGGATGCCGCTGACCCGGGTGAGCAGCAGGATCACGAAGAGCGGCGAGATGACGGCGATCCACTGCCAGCCCGACAGCACCGGCGCGGCGACGAGGAACACCCCGATCCAGAGCACGATCTCGCCGAAGTAGTTGGGGTGCCGCGACCGGGACCACAGGCCCGACGCGATGAATCGCCCGGAGTGGGCGGGATCCGCGGTGAAGGCGTTCTTCTGCGCGTCGGCGATGACCTCGATCGTCATGCCGAGCACCCAGACGAGCACTCCCACGATCGTGAGCCAGCCGATCGGCTCGCGTGCGGTGCCGCTCATCGCGATCCAGGCGGCGGATGCGGTGAGGCTCACCCATGCGCCCTGGATCACCCAGACCTGCAGGAACCGCACCGGATCGCCCTTGATGTCATCGAAGCGGTCGTCGGCGCCCGAGCGGCGGATGCGCAGGAACAGGAACGAGCCGAGCCGTACCGCCCACAGCGTCACCATCGCGGCGAGGATTCCGCTCCGCACGTCGGCGCCGGGCGAAAGCACGAACAGCCCGATCGAGATGAGCGTGAAGGTCACGGCGCCGGTGAGATCGAAGAAACGCTCCGTGCGCGCGATCACCGACGGGATGTAGACGAGAACCTGGATGCCGAACGCGGCGGCGACGGCGATCGCGAAGAGCGGGATGCCGCCGAGCGTGGCGCCGCTCGCACTGCCCGCGAGGGCGACGAGGGCGCCGATGACGAGGGCGACGACGATGGTCGCGATCGAGGTGCGGGTCTTCTTGGTTGCCATCCGTCGGAGGCCTTTCGGTGCAGAGGAGTGCGATTCGGATGCGGACGCGGTCCGCGGGGTCAGCGGTAGAGGTTCTCGATCGACGAGGCCGCGCGGGCGAGCACCGCACGGCGCTTGATCTTGAGCGTCTGGGTGACGAGCTCGGTGTCATCGAGGTCGGCGAGCACGATCGCGAAGCGTCGCACTTGCTCGCTGCGCGAGACCCGCGCGTTCGCGCTGTCGACGATCCCGCGCAGATGCGCGCGGAGACGCGTGTCGGTCACCTCGGTGAGAACGCCCGCCGCATCCCGCTCGAGCGCACTGCCCGCCGCATCCGCCCACGTACCGGCGGCAGCGGGGTCGAGCACGAGGAGCGCGGAAAGGTACGAGCGGCCTTCGCCGATCATCACCGCGTGGGCGACGAGCGGGCTCGCTTCGACGGCGCGTTCCCAGACGCTCGGCACGACGGTCTTGCCGTTGCTCGTGACGATCACGTCTTTCAGGCGACCCTCGAGCACGACCCGGCCCTCTGCGTCGAGGCGACCGAGGTCGCCGGTGCGGAAGAACCCGTCGACGAAGGCGTCGGCCGTGTCCGCGGGATCGCGGTAGCCCGCGAACACGCCCACGCCGCGCGCGAGGATCTCGCCCTCGGCGGAGATACGCACGGTCGACCCGGGGAGCGGGCGGCCGACCGTGCCGGAGCGGATGTCGCGGGGCAGGTTGCCGGTGAGGGGCGCGGTCGTCTCGGTCAGCCCGTATCCCTCGATGACGGGAACGCCGATGCCGCGGAAGAACAGCGACAGCTCGGGGTCGAGAGCCGCGCCGCCGGAGAGCACGTAGTCGACTCGGCCGCCCATCACGGCGCGCAGCCTCCGGAAGAACAACCGGTCGAAAAGGGCGCGGCGGGCGCGCACCGAGAGGCGCGCAGGCGCGCGGTCCTCGGCGGCGGAGCCCGCGGTGACGGCCGTGGACACCGCGGCAGCCCACACCCGGCCGAGCCGCGCGTCGGCGGCTTTCTGCGCCGCCGCGGCCTGGATCTTCTCGAGCACGCGCGGCACGGCGACGAGGAACGTGGGGCGGATGGTGCCGAGCGTCTCGACGACGCGGGTCGTGTCGGAGAGGTGGGCGATCCGCATCCCGCTCGCGAGGCAGATGAGCTGCAGCCCGCGGGCCAGCACGTGGGCGAGGGGCAGGAAGATGATCGTGTTGCCGCCGGGATGCACGACCTCGCGGTAGGCGGCCGCGATGTTCAGCACCTGGCCGACGAAGTTGCGGTGGGTGAGGATCGCGCCCTTCGGCTCGCCGGTAGTACCGGACGTGTAGACGATGGTCGCCGGAGCATCGAGGTCGGCGTGAATGCGTCGCCGCTCGAGTTCGTCGTCATCGACCTCCGCGCCGCGAGTCGCGAGCAGGGCGACGCCGTCCGCCGCATCCATCGACCAGGCGCCGAGCCCCCCGGTGCCGGTCTGAGCGAACGCCTCGCGGAGCACGTCGATCTGGGCCGCGCCTCCGATCGCCAGGCGCACCCGGGCGTCGCGCACGATCGCGGCCACCTGGGCCAGTGACGAGGTCTCGTACACGGGCACGACGACGCCCCCCGCGAACCACGAAGCGAGATCGGCGACCGCCCAGGCGTACCGGGTGGGAGCCATGATCGCGATCGCGTCGCCCGGCGCGATGCCCGTGGCGATCAATCCCTTCGCGAGTTGCCGCACCTCGGCGAGGAACTCCGCGGTGGTGACCGGATGCCACGGCGCGGCGGGGTCCGCATCCGGCACCTCGAAAGCCACGTGCTCGGGTGCCATCGCGGCGCGCTCGATGAGCAGATCGGTCACATTGCGCCGGTCGTCGATATCGACGAGTGGTTCGGTGGTGTGCTCCTGCATAGCGCGGGTGGTCCTTCCTGCCGTGATCTGCCGTGCGCGCTGCGGTGACGACAGCGGGGGCGCACGCGGAAGCAGCCGCTTCCGCCCCGGAGCACGATCGGCTCGGGCGCCCGAAAGGTCTTCGGAGCGGTCGGCTCAGCGGATGGCAGGAGGATGCAGCGGAGGGTTACGCGTTCTTGAATGCGCGCAGGCGCGCTAGCAGCGCGGGAGCGTTGCGATCGAAGGAGCGACCGCCGAGGAACACCCCGCCCACCGCGAATACGGCGCCGAGACCGAACCCGGCGACCAGCGCGACCCAACCGAACAGCGCCTGTCCGGTGGCCGCGGCGAGGATGGCGGGCACGAGCGAGGGGAGCCCGAGCACACCGATTCCGAGCCAGATGCCGAGCATCGTCAGGCCGGCGAGGGCGTTCGTGCCGGGGACCCGCTTGAACGGGCTGTCGCCGGGCGCCGGAACCGGCACCACGATGTACGCCGACGTGACCGCGCTGACGCCGTATCCGGTGAGCAGAAGCCCGATGCTCGCACCGAGCACCGGCGGCAGCAGCTCCCAACGCCCCGACAGCCCCGTCGCGAGCAGGTCGATGGCGATGATCAGCGGCACGCCGATCGCGCTGGCGGCGAGGATCCGTCCGGCGCGGTCTTGACGGCCCCGGATGCCGGTGGTCAGCACCGTGGCGAACGCCGTGCCGTCGTACGACACGTCCGCGTAGGGCACGACCCCGAGGATGAACGCGACGAGCACCCCGGAGAATGCGAACAGCGGACTCGTCACGTCGCCGCCCGAGTAGAACAGCATGAGCAGCGGGAAGATCGGCACGACCAGCAGCTGCCGGAGGTAGCGCGGATCGTGCAGCCAGTAGGTCTGCGCGCGCGCCCAGGTGGCGCCGGTCGGGCTCGTCCGCATCCGCCCGAACCAGCCGAGCTTTCCGGACTTCACGGTCGCGGCGCTCCGGTGCGAGGGCGAGGTCAGCGCGGTGACGAGGCTGAGCCGCCAGAGCAGCCACAGTGCCACGAGGGTGGCGATCGCGATGAGCAGCTTGCCGAGCGCCGGCAGAAGAGCTCCGGCGGCGAGATCGCCGGGCACGGCCCAGACTGCGGCGAGCGGCGTCCACGAGAGTGTCGCGACGAACCCGCTGATCCGGCCGAGGGGGTCAGGTCCTGCCGTGACGCCCGCCTCGACGAGGTTCAGGATGCCGAGGGTGAGGGGGCCGGCGAGCAGGATCACGAGGAACGCGGCCCCGCCGATCAGCTCTCGCGTGCGCCGGTTGCCGCCGGCTCCGCTCGTGAGCGCGGCCACCAGGCGCGACGCGACGACGACCGTGAGCAGGCCCAGCGGAACGCACAGCACGGCGGCGGCTGCGGCGGCCGGCCAGCGGAAGTACGCCAGGAAGATGCCGAGCGCGCCCACGGTCGTGGCCAGGCCGGGAACGCCGGTCAGCCCGGCGAGGGTCAGGGCGCGCATCAGCTGACCGGTCGTGATGGGGAAGGGCGCGAGCTTGGCGGGATCGAGCGTCGTGTCGACACCGGCGATGAACAGCGGGCCGAGCGTCCACCCCAGGAGGAGCACGGCCCCGGCGATCGTCACGACGAGGCGACTCGCATCCAGTCCGGCGAAGCCGACCGCGAACAGGCCCGCCCAGACGAGCGCGAGCATGCCGAGCGCACCGAGGGTGCCGAGGATGAAGCCGACGAGCTGCCAGGGGCTCGAGGCGAGCGTGTTGCCGAGGACGCGGAACCGGATCCTCAGGAGAGTCGCAACCACTCGGGGCCTTCCGTGTGGTGGCGGCCGCCGACGAGTTCGACGAAGCGATCCTGCAGGGTGTTCGCCCCGCGCACCTCGTCGACGGTTCCGGCCGCGAGCACGCGCCCGCCGGCGATGACGGCGACGTGATCGCACATGCGCTGCACGAGGTCCATCGAGTGGCTGGAGACGATGACGGTTCCGCCGCTGCTCGTGTAGCTGCGGAGCACGTCCTCGATGTTCGCCGCAGAGACCGGGTCGACCGATTCGAAGGGCTCGTCGAGGACGAGGATGCGGGGCGCGTGCACGAGCGCGCAGGCGAGGGCCACCTTCTTGGTCATGCCGGCGGAGTAGTCGACGACGGGGGTGCCCGCGGCCTGACCGAGATCCATCAGCGCCAGAAGATCCGCGGTGCGACCGGCGAGCTGGTCGCGCGGGACGCCGAACATCATGCCCGTGTAGGTGATGAGCTGCTCGCCGGTCAGCCGGTCGAAGAGCCGTACGCCGTCGGCGAGGTTGCCGATCATGGCCTTCGCGGCGACCGGGTCGCGCCAGACATCCACTCCGTGCAGGACCGCCGCACCCGCGTCGGGGCGGAGAAGTCCGGTCGCCATGGACAGGGTGGTCGTCTTTCCGGCGCCGTTCGGGCCGACGAGTCCGTAGAACGACCCGGTCGGCACGTCCAGATCG
This sequence comes from Microbacterium sp. cx-55, assembly GCF_021117345.1. NCBI lineage: Bacteria > Bacillati > Actinomycetota > Actinomycetes > Micrococcales > Microbacteriaceae > Microbacterium > Microbacterium sp. cx-55. Next base: position 530,996 of record NZ_CP088261.1, read on the forward strand.
AGCTGGTCGACCGCGACCTTCTCGCCGAACCGTTTGAGGAGACCGCGCAGCTGCAGCGCGGGCCCTGCGGCGGAGGGGACATCGATCGGAGGAATCGCGGCTGCCGGTGTCGTCACGGCCTCATCCTAGGAGGTCGCCGCGACCGGGATCCAGATTCCTCGCCCGGGCGACGCCGTTACAGCTGTGCGCCGTCGTCGTCGCGATCGTAGATTCCGACGTTGCGCCCGCGCCACGACTCGTAGGCGATCACCCAGCCGACCGAGACCGCGGCGGCGATCAGGAGGCCGACCCACACGCTCCCGAGGGCGAGGCCGACGAACACCCCGACCGCGAAGAGGAGGACGGTGCCGAGGGCCCATGTGGTGCGGCCACGCGGCCAGCCGGTTCCGGATGCGCTCATGGACTCAGGCTAGGGGACCGCGTCCGGATGCGGCGCATCACGCGTCGGCCGCCACCATCCACGGGATCCCGAAACGGTCGATGAGCATGCCGAACTTTCCGCCCCACGGCGGGATCTCGTACGGCAGCGTCACCGTTCCGTCTGCGGCGAGCCCGTCCCACGCGGCCTGCAGGGCCTCGCTGTCGTTGCCCGAAAGCGAAACCGAGACGCCCGCGGCCGCCTGATACGGCATGCCGGGCGGGGTGTCCGACGCCATCAGGACCAGGCCGCCCGGGGTGGTGAGCTGCGCGTGCATGACCAGATGCATGTCATCGGGCGAGATGCCCATCTCCTCGTAGCCCTCGAACGTGTCGATCACGAGGTCCCCACCCAGAACGGACTGGTAGAACTCCATCGCGGCACGGGTCTCGGCCTGGAACGACAGGTACGGATTGAGGCGCAACATGGTTTCTCCTTCGAAACGGGTTCGGACACGGCCAGTGTGACCGCGGGGCCCGACGGCCACAAGAGGGGGTCAGCGCGCGCGGTGGTCCTCCGGATGCAGTCGAGGCCCTCGGCGCGGTTCCTGCACCCCGCTCGCGCCGATCAGCCGGATGACCCGCTGGCGGTGCCCGGCCCAGGGGGCGAGCAGCGCGAGCATGCCGTCGTCGTCGGTGCGGGTTCCGGTGAGGGCGTGACCGACCTGGTGCGCGAGGTGGTAATCGCCGACGCTGACCGCATCCGGATCCCCATAGGCGCGGATGCGGGTCTCGGCCGACGTCCACGGCCCGACTCCGCGGAGGGCGGTGAGAACCGATTCGCGCGCTTCGCCGCCCGCCGCGGCGTCGAGGGTGCGGACGAGGGAGGTTCCGCGCGCTGCGACCTGCACGACCGTCCGGGACTGGGCCGGCTCGAGGCCGGCACGATGCCACGACCACGACGGAATTCGCCGCCACTGGTCGATCGAGGGCGGTGCGAACATGGGGCGCGGCGTCGGGCCGGGCGCGCGCTCACCGAACCACGTCACGATCCGTCGCCAGGCGCCGAACGCCTGCATCCCGGTGACCTTCTGCTCGAAGATCGCGCTCGCGAGGGCGTCGAAGACCAGGTCGGTGCGTCCGAGCCGCAGCCCCGGGTGGCGGTGATGGCTCGACGCGATGAGCGGATGCCGATCGGCGTCGAAGCCGTCGGGATCGTCGTGGGCGCCGCAGAGCGCGGGCACTTGATCGAGCGCCCAGTCGGCGCCCGGTCCCCATGCCGCGGCGCGCACCGCGCCTCCCGCCGTGGCGCGCAGGGCGACCGTGGCGATCCCCGCCGGGGTGCGGCTCGCCCGCCAGATGACCGGCCCGTCGACGACGAGGCTCGGGTCGTTGCTCCCGTGCCGTTGGTGCACGACCGTGCGGTGCAGATCGAGCGCGTGCCGTGGCGTGTACGTCGTCTCGAGCCGGGCGTGCGGGGCGCGGGGCGCGTCTCGCTCCGCCGGTGCCGGTCGCTCGGCCTGCTCCGCTCGCTCCACCGGTGCCGCGCGCGGAGCGGTCGCGGTTCCGGTCGGGGTCATGGGCTCACCCTAAGCGTCCCCCGCCGACATCCGCCGTCCGCATCCGCCGTCTGCCCGGTCGATCCCGGACCGCGAGACAGCAGTCGAGCGGCGAGACAGCGGCTGTCGACCAACGTCTCGCCGCGAAAGTGCAGTCTCGCGGTCAGAAGCGGTCGGGGGAGGGAGTGCCGTGGCCGTAGCGGATGGCGACGTCGGCGTGCCGGTCGAAGCGGTAGCCGACACCGCGCACGGTGCGGACGATGTCTTCGAAGCGACCCAGCTTGGCGCGCAGACGCCGCACGTGCACGTCGATCGTGCGCTCGCCGGGGGCCTCGTCGTCACCGAGCTGCCAGAGCGAGGAGACCAGTTCGGTGCGCTCGATCGTGCGTCCCTCGCGGAGCACGAGGTACTGCAGCAGCTCGAACTCCTTGAACGTGAAGGCGGCGGACTCGCCGTCGATCAGCACGCGCTTGCGAGAGATGTCGACGACGACGCCGGCCTCGGCGCGCTCTTCGACCTCGATCTCGGGCTTCGTGCGGGCGACCGCGGACGGCTCGTGCAGGGCCAGACGCACGACGTCGACGTCACGGCCACCGGCGCCGGCCGGGGCGAGCGCGACGGTCGCGTAGGTCTCGGCGTCGGGGGCGAGCTCGTGCAGTGTGCGGCGGAGGGCCTCGACGATCCGGCCGAGCGAGACACCGGATGCGGCGGCCTTCGCCTCGTCGAACCCGACGTACAGGCCGAACCCGCGCGGTGCGGTGCCGGCGGGGATGCTGCGGTCAGCGGCGGGCGCCTCGGGGGCGGGGGCGGATGCGGCGACGGATGCGTCGTCCACGATGCGGAGGGCGGGACGCGTGGCGGGGGCGGTGTGGTCGATGAGGGCAGTGGTCGACATGGCAGAAGTCCTTGCGGAGAGTGAGCCGGCGCGCGGCGCCCGGCTCTTCGTGTTGTTGTTCTCGGCCCGTCGTGGGGCCGGGTGCGCGGCACTCGCTCAAATGAACGGCACCGGGGACTCGCTGCGAGGATTCAGCGGGCGAGTCCGACGGGGGTCACCGATTCAGCTGCACATTCGACAACACAGAACAATGCGACCGGCCATCATGGTGCCGGCAGTCCCGTTCGCCTCCCAGGCGGACAGAGAACGTGCATTGTCAGTCATGACCCCGATTATCACGGAGTCCGCTGTGCCCGTCAAACTGCGCCGCCCCGGCCCCGGCCGTGTGACGAATTATGACGGTGCCCGCGAACGGATCCGGGGCCTCCCCGGCGGCGTAGCCTGGGCGGGTGACCGATCTGCGATTCACGGACGAGAAGGATGCCTCGCGCTACACGCTGCACGATGGCAACGATCTGGTGAGCGTGCTCGATTACCGCGATGACGGCCGATCCGTGGCGATGACCCGGGCGTTCACCATCCCCACGTTCCGTGGTCACGGCTACGCGGGAGCGCTCGTCGAGCGGGCCGTCGCGTCGCTCGAACAGCAGGGCGACCGCGAGGTCATCCCGGTGTGCTGGTACGTCGCCGAGTGGTTCGACGCGCACCCGGAGCGCGCCGGAATCCTCCAGGCCCGCCGCTCCGCGTAAGCGGACTACCCTCCCGCGCCGCCCGCGCCTCCGTCGCGGTCGGCGGACCTACTCACCGCATCCGGCAGCGTCAATCCCCCGTCCCACGCACGCGCGGCCGAGGATGCTGGGGGCAACAAGAGGAGTACGCCATGGACGATCGTGATCTGCCCGAAGGTGTCATCAACGCGAACCCGCCCGGCGGATGGGAGAGCGGCGACGTCGCCGACGCGGAAACCGAAGCGCAGAACGCCGAGGCCATCGACTCACCCGAACTGATCGAGTCGGACGAGCCCGGACAGGCCGCCGACCCCGACCTCGCGACCGGAGAGTGACCATGGGCGACAACGAGAAGTACAGCGCCGACGCGCAGAACGAGCGGGAGGATGCAGCGGCCGCCACCGAGACGGATGCCGCACCGACCTTCACCGACCCGAACCAGTCCGACACCGAGGCCTCGTCGCCGCATCCAGGGGAGACGCAGGACGCGCCCCTGATGGATCAGCACGACGCGTCGATCGACGACAAGATCAACGGCATCGTCGCGCAGACGCGGATCGATGTGCCGGGCGCCGACCACGACCGCATCGTGGATGTGCTGCGGCAGCGGTTCTCGGATGCGGGCATCGGCGGCGTGGACGACGACCGGTTCGCCGCTCTCGCGAAGCGCGTCGCGGCGGGCTGACCGCTCCCGCACGGCCCCGGGCGTCAGTGTGCGATCGCCGCGCCGCCCGGGAGCCCGGGGGACTCGGCGACCACGGTCGCGAGATCATCGCCGAACGTGAAGGTGGCGCCTGCCTGCCCGCCGCGGAGAACTCCGGGGAGCCACCGGCGGGCGTCGTCCCACATCCGCTCGAACGGTACGTCGTCGACCGCGAACCATGCGGGCACGATCTCCTCGGTCTCGGCGGGAGTTCCGGCGAACTGCCGGCAGACGAACACGTGCGATCGCTGCGACCACGACGGTTCGGCGGGGAACAGGTAGTCGAAGACCCCGACCGGTTCGAGATCGGCCGTCGAGATCTCCAGCTCGGTCTCTTCGCGCACTTCGCGGACGGCGGCATCCGTGATGCTCTCGCCGGGTTCGACCTTGCCGCCGATGCCGACGACGCGGCCGAGTCCAAGACCGGTGCGCTTGTAGCCGAGCAGAACCTCGTCTACCCCGGCGCTGCGGCGCAGGAGATAGACGACGCAGACCGCGCGCAGTTCCATGAGTGAAACCCTATGCGTCGTATGTTTCGTGTTCGTGTTTCGCCCGCCCGGGCGCGGGATCACGGCGGTGTCGGAGGCTCGACATAGCGTGAAGGCATGCGCATCCTGCACACCTCCGATTGGCACATCGGGCGCACCTTCCACGGGTGGTCGACGCTCGAGGCGCTCCGCGGTGTGCTCGAGACGCTCGTCACGCAGGTGCGCGAGAACGACGTCGACGTCGTGATCGTGGCGGGCGACGTGTTCGACTCCGCGACTCCCGCCGCCGAGTGCTACACGCTCCTCAGCGACACCCTGCGCGGTCTCGCTGATACCGGTGCGCGGGTCGTCGTCACGAGCGGCAACCACGATTCCGCCGCACGCCTCGGCTTTCAGGCCGGGCTCCTCCGTGAGGGCATCCACGTGGTCACCGACCCGCTGTCGGTGGGCTCGCCCATCACGATTCCGGATGCCGACGGACCCGTGCATCTCTACGGCATCCCCTACCTCGAGCCCGCCCGCGTGCGTCACCTGTGGGACGGCGTCGAGCTGCGCACCCAGGCGCAGACCCTCGCGCACGCGATGGATCTCGTGCGGGCCGACCTCGCCGTCCGCGGCGGGCGCTCCGTCGCGATCGCGCACTGCTTCGCGGCCGGCATCGAGGCCACCCCGGGCGTCGAGCGCGAGATCCGCCAGGGCAACCTCGACGTCGTGCCGCTGAACGTCTTCGACGGGCCAGACTACGTCGCGCTCGGGCACATCCACGGGCGCCAGCGGCTGTCGGAACGCGTGCGGTACGCCGGGGCGCCGCTGCACTACAGCTTCGGAGAGAAGGGACGCCTGCGCGGGTCGTGGCTCGTCGATCTCGATGTGTCGGGGCTCGCCGACGTCACCTGGCTCGACCTGCCTGTGCCTCGCCGCCTCGAGGTACTGCGGGCGCCGCTCGCCGAGTTGATCGAGAGCGACCTCTACGCGGGCGCCGCGGATGCGTGGGTGTGTGTGGAGTACACCGACACCCTGCCGCAGCGCGATGTCATGCGCCGGCTGCAGGAGCGGTTCCCGTTCTGCGCGACCGTGAGCCACACGCCGGCCGTTGCGCCTGCCGATGATGGACGCACGTACGTCGACCGGGTGCGGGCCGCCCGCAGCGACCGCGAGCTGATCGACGCGTTCCTCGTGCACGTTCGCGAAGGCGAGGCGGCGAGCGAGCGCGAGGCCGAACTCATCGGCGACCTGATCGCCGACGACCGTCCGATCGCGGCCGTGCTCGCCGAGGCGCAGAGGTGAAACTGCACCGTCTGGAGCTCACCGGGTTCGGCCCGTTCCGCGACACCCAGACGGTGGACTTCGATCGATTCGATGCCGACGGCATCTTCCTCATCTCGGGACGCACCGGCGCCGGTAAGTCCAGCGTGCTCGACGGCGTGTGCTTCGCGCTGTACGGCAACGTTCCCCGCTACGACGGGCCTGACCGCCGGCTCCGCAGCGACCACTGCCGACCCGACGACCCGACCGAGGTGCGGCTCGAATTCACGGTCGGTGGCTCCCGCTGGCGGGTGATCCGGGCGCCGGAGTACTCGCGCCCGAAGCTCCGCGGCGATGGAGAGACCCGCGAATCCGCGCGCGCCGAGCTGTTCGAGCTCACGGACGGTGGGTGGGTGGGTCGGGCGGGCAAGCCGCGCGACGTGGCCGAAGTGCTCGACGGGGTCCTCGGGCTGAACCTGCAGCAGTTCCAGCAGGTCATCCTGCTCGCGCAGAACAAGTTCTCCCGGTTCCTGCTCGCCAAGAACGACGAACGCCAGGCGCTCCTTCGCACCCTGTTCGGCACGCGGCGCTACGAGGACTACGCGCGGGCGCTCGATGAGCTGCGGAAGACGGCGCAGCAGCTGGTCCGAGACCGGGGCGTGGGCGCCGCGAGCCTGCTCACCGAAGCCGAGCGGCTGATCGCCGAGCAGCATCTCGAGGGCGCCGAACCGGCTCCTGCCGAGGATGATCTCGGCGCGCGGCGGCAGGCGGCGGTCACGGCCGTGCAGCGCGCCGAGTACCGCGTCGAGGTCCGCGCACAGGAGCGGACCGCCGCCGAGGCTGCAGCTGTCGTTGCGGCGGCCGAGCACGCCCGGGTCAGCGCGCTGCGTGCAGCGCAGACCGCACGGGATGCGGCGGCGACGCAACTCGCCGCGCTCGAGGCGGAAGCGGCCGACATCGACGCCGATCGAACGCGAATCGAACGCGCCGTCGCCGCCGAGACGCTGCGCGCGTCGCTCGACGCCGTCGCGCAGACGGCGGCGACGCAGACCGCCGCGTCGGATGCGGTGCGCGTCGCGGCCGATCGCTGGGAGGCGGGCGGCGACGACCCCGACGTCGACCTCGTTGCGCTGGATGCGCTCGATGACCAGCTGACGGGTGGCCTCGCCCGGTGGCAGGCGGCCGAGAGCGCCGAGCGCGACCTGGTGAGCGCGGAGGCGACGCACACGGCGCTCGTCGATCGCGCGGCGACCCAGGAGGCGGCGCTCGCGGCCCTGCGCGGCAGTCGCGCGACGGTGCCTGCCGAGCTGGCGTCGCTCGACGATGAGCTGGCGACCGCTCGCGCCGCGGCGGGTGCGGCCGAGGCCCTTCGCGCCGCGCTCGCGGCTCTCGCGCAGCGGCTCGAGGCGGCGCGATCCGCCGAGACGCTCCTCCCCGAGGTGGCGGCGGCGGATGCGGCCTATGCGGCGGCGCTGGATGCGTCCGCCGCGGCGGGGAGCGCCCTCACCGCACTCCTGCAGCGACGCCTCGCCGGCCACGCCGGCGAGCTCGCAGCGGCGCTGGTCGACGGCGAGCCCTGCGCCGTGTGCGGTGCGACCGCGCATCCGCATCCGGCGGCGCCGACCGACGAACCCGTCACCGACGACATGATCGCGGCGGCCGAGCGTGCCCGCGAGGAAGCGGTGGCGGCGGAGCGCCGTGCGGGAGACGAGGCGCGCGAGCATCGCAGTGCGCACGCCGCGCTCGCCGCGCGCGCCGGCGGGGAGCCCGTCGCCGACCTCGCCGCACAACTCGCGGAGGCCGAGGCTCAGGTCGCGGCCGCGACGGCCGCCGAGACCCAGCGGGACGCGCTGCAGGCGCGCCGCGCAGCGCTCGTGGAGCGCGAGGCCCAGGCGGCCCGCGATGTCGAGTCGCTCGCGGCCGAACTCGCCGTCGTCCGCGAAGACGCCGCCCGCGCGGCGACCACGGCCGACGCCCTGCGCGGCGCGGTCGAGACCGCGCGCGGCGCGTTCGCGTCGGTCGCCGAGCGCGTGCAACAGGCGACCGCGCGGCGGGAGCGCGCCCGCGCGCTGCGTGCCGCGATCCGCGCGCAGGCGACGGCGGATGCCGCGGCGGCGGCAGCCGCATCCGACCTCGCCGACCGCCTCGCCGCCTCGCCGTTCCCGGATGCGGAGGCCGCGACCGCAGCCCTCCTCCCGGCCCCCACGGTGCAGCGGCTGCGGGACCGGGTCGCGGAACACGACCAGCAGCTCGCGGTCGTGCGGGCGCGCCTGCTCGAGCTGCAACTGGAGCTGGCGGGCATCCCCGACGAGCGCGTCGACCTTGCCCCGGCGGAGGCGGCGCTCGCGGCGGCCGATGCCGCGCGGGCCGAGTCCATCACGGCGCTGAGCGTCGCCCGCACGACCGCCGAGCGCCTCCGCGATCTGGTGCAGCGCACCGACACCGCGTACGCCGAGATCGCCCTCCTCGACGAAGATGCCGCCGTCGTCGCCAGGCTCGCCGACACCCTGCAGGGGCGCGCGCCCAATACCAGGCGCATGACGCTCGAAACGTTCGTGCTCGCCGCCGAGCTCGAAGACATCGTGGGCGCCGCGAACCTGCGACTGGCCGACATGTCGTCGGGCCGGTACTCGCTGCTGCACACCGATTCGCTCGCCGCGCGCGGCGCTGCATCCGGGCTCGGCATCGAGGTCATGGACGCCCACACCGGGCAGTCCCGCCCACCGCAATCGCTGTCTGGCGGTGAGACCTTCCTCGCCTCGCTCTCGCTGGCGTTGGGCCTCGCGGAGGTCGTTACGAACCGGGCCGGCGGGTTGCGTCTCGACACGCTCTTCATCGACGAGGGCTTCGGTTCGCTCGATGCCGAGACGCTCGAGTTCGCGATGCGCGCGCTCGACGAGCTGCGCGCGGGAGGGCGAACGGTCGGAGTCATCAGCCACGTGGAGGCGATGAAGGAACAGCTTCCCGCGCAGTTGCTCGTGGAGGCGACACCGCAGGGACCCAGCGTGATTCGGATTCCCTCTGGCCGCGCCGTCACAGGTCGGTCGTAGGCTGGACCGGTGACAAAGAACAGCCTCTGGACTCTCCTCGGCGTGGTCGCAGCCATCGTGATCGGCTGGATCCTCGTCAACATCCTCTTCTCGGTGGTCGCGTTCCTCGTGAAGCTCGTGCTCGTCGCGATCGTCGCCCTCGTGGTGTTCTTCGTCCTGCGGTCGGTCTTCGCCCGGCGCGATCAGCCCTGATGCCCGGCGCCGCGAGCTCGCCGAACACCGGCGCGAACCCGATCACGACCGACATTCCGCTGTCGCCCGCCACTCGTTGGCGGGCGTTCTGGGTGTGTGTGGCGGTCGCGGGCCTGACGATCCTCGACCTGTCGAAGGTCAATGTGGCGCTGCCCTCGATCGAGACCGCGTTCGGTGCGGGCTCGACCGAACTGCAGCTGATCGTCTCCGGCTACGTGCTCACCTTCGGCCTGTTCCTCGTGCCGATGGGACGCATCGGCGACCAGCGATCGCGTCGCGCGCTGTTCCTCATCGGGCTCTCGGTCTTCACCCTCGCGAGCGTTGCCTGCGCGGTCGCCCCGAACACGGGCGTGCTGCTCGCGGCCCGGCTCGTGCAGGGCATGGCGGCCGGCACGCAGATGCCGCAGGTGCTGGGGCTCATCCAGCAGCTGTTCCAAGGCAAGGAACGTGGGCGGGCGTTCGGGCTCTTCGGCGCGACGATCGGTGTCGCGACGGCCTTCGGTCCGACGCTCGGCGGCCTGCTGATCGCCGTCGGCGGCGAGACCGACGGATGGCGCCTCATCTTCTGGATGAACCTGCCCCTGGGGCTTGCCGCGATCGCGGCGGCCGTCTGGCTGCTCCCGACGACACGCACCCGATCGTCGCGCCCCCTCGCGCTCGACCCGATCGGTCTCGTGCTGTTCGGACTCACGATCGTGGCGCTGATGGCGCCATTCCTCTTCACGACGGGGTCGCCGAGCGATGATCCGCGCCGCTGGTGGCTGCTGGTTGCCTTCGTGCTCGTCGGGGCGGGTTTCATCGCGTGGGAGCGCCGGTACGCCGAGCGCGGTAAACAGCCCCTGATCCCCCTCGGTCTCTTCAAGATCGCGTCGTACCGCAACGGCACGATTCTCCAGGCCGCGTACTTCACAGCCGCCCCATCGATGTTCCTGCTTACGACGCTCTATCTGCAGAGCGGGCTGCACATCGAACCCGTATTCGCGGGCATGGTCACGATCGGCTTCGCGCTCGCGAGCGCGGTCTCGTCGTGGGTGGGCGGCAACCTGGTCGGCACCTACGGGCGCCCGGTCGTCGTCTGGGGGCTCGCGCTGGTGCTCGTCTGCGTCGCTGGTCTCGTCGCGACGGCGCTGTACGTGCCGGATGCGGCGACGCCCTACGTGATGGCGGGTGTCATGATCATCGGCGGTATCGGTGGCGGTCTCGTGATCTCGCCGAACCAGACCCTCACCCTCGCCGACATCCCGGTGCGTCAGGGGGGCCTGGCGGGTTCGGTCGGGCAACTCGGCCAGCGCATCGGCACCGCCGTCGGAACGGCGATCGCCCTCGCGCTGTTCTACGCCACGGTGTACCGCGAGCAAGACGTCGCGGTCGACGCGGTCGTCTTCCACGACGCGTACGGGTTCGGCATGGTGTCGGTCGGGATCGCGGTGGCGATCGCGTTCGTCATCTCGGTCGTCGACCTCTCGGTGCGCCGGCGTTCGCAGAAGCTAGCCGACGCGTCGTCCTGACCGCGTCGCCGCGGGCTATGGCGAAATGCACAGGCAAAGCTGTGCAGAGCGGCTCATCGGAGGCGCTCGGATGACGCATACTGGTAACGCACGTTCCCCGCGAAGGCTCGTGTGACATAGGTCCCGACCATCCGCACGATGGTCGGGACCTTCTTATGTCGCCGCATGAGCCACCCGCGAGCTCGAAACCAGTTCACCGCATCCGTGACGGATCCGGTATCGGTTATTTGGGGGACACGGAGCCGCCGGGTGCATCGTCGACCGACACCTCGACGTCGGGGCCTTCGAGCGAGGCCGCGTCGGTCGCGCCGAGGTTCTCGGCGATCTCGTCGCTGCCGTCACGGTTCTGCGGGTTCTCGGATCCGGACATGGGGTTCTCCTCCTGTGGGCGAACGAATGGTGCCTCGACCGTAGAACGCGGCGGGCCGGGCGCGCGGGGGTGGACACCGCCCGCGCGCGGCGCGTACCGTGCTCCGGTGTTTGCGAGGATGGGGGGATGCCGGCCCGCGCGCACCGTCGCAATGCCCCCGATGTCACCGTCGACGTCACCCGAGTGCGCCGCGGCGCGGTCTACGCGCGGGTGTCGACAATCGCCGCCGAGGGCGAGCGGGCCTTCGTCCTGGTCGCCGGCATCGGCGTCGCCGCGACGTACTTCGAGCGGCTCGCCCCGCACCTGAACGAGTTCGGGGCCGTGCACGCCCTCGACCTGCCGGGTTTCGGGGGCGTTCCGCATCCGGGTCGCGCCATGACGATCGGGCAGTACGCCGACCTGGTCGAGGCGGTGATCGACGATCTGCAGCTCCATGATCCGATCCTGATCGGGCACTCGATGGGCACGCAGCTCGTGGCTGAGGTCGCCGCGCGTCGCGCCGACCTGCAGACCGTCGTCCTCATCGGTCCGGTCGTCGACCCGCACGCCCGACGACTCCCGGTTCTCGCCTGGCGGTTCCTGCGGGCCACCTGGCACGAACCGTTCAAGGTCAAGCTGCTCGCGTTGAGCGCCTACCTGACGTGCGGGTTCCGTTGGTTCTTCCGCATCCTGCCCGTGATGATGCGGTTTCCGATCGAGGACCGGTTCGCGAAGATCCGTGCACGGACGCTCGTCATCCGTGGTGAGCACGACGCGGTCGTTCCGCGCGAGTGGGCGCAGCGGGTCGCCGAGAGCATCCCGTTCGCCTCGACGTGGGAGATCGGCGGCGCCGGGCACTCGGTCATGCACGGCCACGCGGACGGGGTCGCGAAGCTGTGCCTGGAGTTCGCGCGGATGCCGCGCGACACCGACGACCTGTTGAACCGCATGTCGGATGCCGAGGCCGAGGTGCGCGAGCCGCTCGCGGCCACTCCGGGAGCCGCATTCCGTGCGCTCGTCGGCCGGCTGCGCGAGGCGGTCGGCGTCTGGCGGCGGGACGATCGCCTGATCGCCCGAGGGAAAACCGAGCACGCGCGGGCGATGGCCGAGGACCGCCCCCGATCCACGGTGGGGGACTGAGGCGTCAGCCGAGCACGGTGACGCGGGCGGATGCGGAATCCCACCGACGGAGCGACACCAGCGCGCCCTCGATCTCGGGGCCGAGCAGGTCGAGCGCCTGCGGGAGCGTCTCGAGCCGGAGTCGCCGCGCGAGCGTGATGTGCGGCGTCCACGCGCCGGGAGCGGTGTGCGGCGCGTCCGCCTCGGTGTCACCCGCCGCCGTGTGCACACCGCGATGGACCGCGAGCAGATCGCCGGTCGGCACCACGTGGCGCGCGAGCACGCGACGGTCGCCCGCGCCGAAGAGCAGGGCGGCCCCCAGCCGCACCGGGATCGGCAAGCGCGCGACGACCCCGGAGACATCGAGGGCCGCGAGCGTCGGCCGGGCCAGCAGGGTCAGGTGCGGGCGATTGCTTGGCGACGTGTGCGCGGCGAGGCTCGAGAGTCCGGCATCCGCGAGACGCTGCCAGTCGGCGCGCACGGCGGCCTCGCTCTCGGGGTCCAGGAGCAGCTCCAGGCTGACGACATCGCTCACCGTGTCAGCGTAATTCGCTCCGATGCGGCGCCGGGAGGAGAATCGTGCCGTGACCACTGCGCTGCCCGATCTGACGTCGATGCCCGAACCCCAGTACGTCATGGCCGGTGACGGCCAGCGGATCGCGACCTATTCGTGGGGCGAGGACACCGGCCTCACCGTGCTGCTCGTGCACGGCTTCGCCTCGAGCACCCGCGACAACTGGGTGAACACGGGGTGGGTGCGCGATCTGCAGCGCGCCGGGTACCGCGTGCTCGCGCTCGACCAGCGTGGCCACGGCCGCAGCGACAAGCCGCACGATCCTCTGCAGTACGGGCTGCGCACGATGGCCGATGATGTCGAGGCCGTGCTCGACACGTACCTCGTCGACACCGCGTTCTACGTCGGCTACTCGCTCGGTGCCCGCGTCGGGTGGGAGGTCGCGCAGGACTTCCGCGGCCGGGTCGAGCGCGTCGTGCTCGGGGGAGTGCCGGATGGTGTGCCCCTCAGTCGTCTCGATCTCGACCAGGCGCGGGCTTTCGTCGAGGACGGCACACCGGTCACCGACAAGGTCACGCAGAACTACGTGCAGTTGATCGAGCGCGTCGGCGGCAACGATCTCCGGGCGCTCCTCGCGATCGCGGAGGGGATGCGGGCGTCGGGCGTCGCCGATCCGTCGCCGGACCGGGCGCCGACCCAGCCGGTGCTGTTCGCGACGGGCTCGCTCGACGGCATCCTGGAGGGCTCGAAGTCCCTCGCTGCCGCGTGCGAGAACGGACGATTCCTGGAGATTCCCGGGCGGCACCACTTCAACGCGCCGGGCTCCCGCGAGTTCCGCACCGCGGCGCTCGCGTTCCTCGCCGAAGCCTGACACCCCACGGTGCAGGGCCGAGGATGGCGCCGCGTCGCCCGCACGATTTCTCACGTACGCGGACACGTAACCTCGGCGAAAAGCCGGCGGGATAGCCTGCGGGTGACCGTGCCTCCGCGGTCGTCTTCCGCTTTGGAGAGGCTACGGCCATGACCCACTCGCGTTCCGACCAACGCAGCATCCGCGCGGCAGAGAAAGAGCGAGCGAAGGTGCATGCCCGCCATTCCCGATCGCGTGATGCGCGCATCCGGCGCCAGGTGTCTCAGCGCCGGCACTGGAGCGTGTACGTCGGCGTGACGATGCTCGCGCTCGGGGTCGTGGCGCTCGTGGTGGCGGCGATCATCACGCGCTGAGACCGCTGTCTCCCTCGAACGAGACATCCCCTCTCGCGACACCGCGAGAGGGGATGTGAGCGAAGAGGTCGAGACCTCGCCTAGCTCGGGGTGCTGCCTGTTCGGGCCTTCGCGGGGAGCGAACCGACAACGCTTATTCGTACCACACTGAACGGTTCACGTCCGCTCATTTCGGGCACGGTGGATAACTGATCAGGCGACGCGCGAGAGCGCGGGCTGCGGGCGACGGCTGCGGGTCGACATCTGCGCGGGCAGTTCGCCGGCCGCGTCGAGGTCGACGGTGAGTCCGGCGGTCGAGTTCGCCTGTTCGGCGAGCCCCCGGAGCACGGCTGGGTCGAGGCGAACGGGCTCGGCGGATTCGAACTGGAACCGGAGGGGGATGGAGGGCTGCAGCCACAGTGTCTCGCGGCCGGCCTTGCCTCCGACGGTGCGTCGGAGCGTCAGCGTGAACGATTCGCTGCGGCGCAGCTTGGTCGATGCCACGACCTGGAGGTGTGCCAGCAGCGTGTCGTCGATCTCGACGGCGGTGTCGGTGTTGGCGTAGAAGAGCTGACCCATGGTGACGACTCCAGTGTGAGAGGGGGTTAGAGGAACGTGATCGACAGGGTGGCGGCGCACGCGGCGAGGGCTGCGGCGCCGCTGACGACGGCCGTGAGTGCCATCGTGGATGCGGTGATCTGCGGGGCGCGACGCGGCGCGGCAACGAAGGTCGCGCGGCGAGGGGCGCTCGGGCGGCCGGTCGTCGTGTGGAGAAGCGTCATGTCGAGTCCCTTGATCGGATCCGGTGTGCCCGGCGAGATTTACCTTAGCAAACTATCTAACAAACTTAGGTAAAATTCCGAGAGAGTCTGACTTATCCCTAAGTTCGTTAGGTAATCTCACGACTTATCGTCGGTTCTCGTGTCACGATGGACGGATGGTGAGTTCCACGACGCGCGAGTCTTCCCTGGCCCGCGCTCTGGCCCGGTACATCGACGCTCGAACCGACGCGCTGCGGGAAGCACGCAAGACGCTCGGCATCAACGAGATGGACGCGCGGGCGCTGCTGTTCATCGCCGAGAACCCGGGTCTGAAATCCGGCGAGCTGCGCGACCACTTGAACATCACGTCGGCCGGTGTGACGACCCTGATCGACCGGTTGGCCGAACGGGATGCGGTGCGCCGCGAGCCGGATGCATCCGATCGGCGGGTGAGCCGCATCCACCTCACGATCGACCTCCGGGCCGACCCGTGGAACATCCTGACCCGGTTCGACGACGACCTGACGGCGGCGGCCCTCAGCAAAGGCGCCGAGGTCACGGATCCGTTCGCGGAGCTTCTCGAGGAACTGACGGCGTCCGCATCCGGGCGTTGACCCGGTCGCTTGGCGCCGGGCCGTGTCAGTGCGCGGCGGCGAGGAACTCCTCCGACTTCGCCTGAAGGAAGAAGCACAGCGCCGCGACGGTAGCGAGTTCGCCCGATAGCTTCTGCAGGCCGGCCGCGTCCAGCACGACGACGTCCTCGCGCGGTTCGAGCGTGACGATCCACTGCACCGATCCGGGAGCGGCGGGCTCGAGATAGGTCACGGTGCTCGCGTTCGCCAGCTGCACGCGGACGAGTCCGACCTCACCGTCGTCGTCGACATCCTGGCTCAGCACCTTGAGCGCCCGAACCTCCGGGTGCCCCTGGGTGATGAACTCCGTCAACCACGACTGCAACGTCTCCATGCTCCGCAACGGCATCGCGTCCCCCATCCCCAGATCGTCGGCATCACCGCCGATACCTGATTATCACCCACGCGGGATGCCGAATCCGACGCGCGGGGGTGGGAAGTCGGAACGAGTCAGACCGCGGCCGGAAGAAGACCCTGCGCGCGGAGGTCGTCGGCCTCTGCCCAGGTCGTCGCTCCGTGCGCGAATGCCCCGCGGTACCGGGCCGCGGGGTGGCGCTCGTTGAGCAGCGGCGACCCGAACAGCTTCTGGCGGAGCGGTCCCGGCGCGTACTCGCTCTGGGCGAGTCCGCGCTCGCGCAGCACCGGCAGCACCTTCTCGGCGAACTCTTCGAACGAACCCGGCAGCACCCAGTTGACGACGTTCACCCCGTCGATGCCGGCGGCCTGCCATTCGACGAGCCGGTCGGCGATCTGGTCGGGCGTGCCGACCACGCGTGAGCTTCGCCTACTGATCAGCGCGACATCCTCGACGAGCGGCTCTCGGTCGGTGACAGCCTGCGACGTCCACGACAAGAACCCGCGTGCCGTGTTCGTGTCGATGTCTTTCAACGGCGTCTTCGGGTCGTACACGCGACCGGTCTTATCGACCAGAGCCGAGTGCGCGAGGTAGCCCTCGGTGCTCGCGTACCGCTCGTACTCCTCAGCCTTCTCGTGCGCCTCGATCTCGGTGTCGCCGATGATGAAGCTCAGACCCTGGAAGAACGTTATGTCGTCGGGCTCGCGCCCGTACTCGACGGCTAGGGCGCGGGTCTCGTCGATCTGGCGCTTCGCGATCGCGGGCGAGGGCGCGATGATGAACGTCGCCTCGGCGTTCGCTGCGGCGAATCGGCGCCCCGACGCCGACGACCCGGCCTGGAACAGCAGGGGTGTGCGCTGCGGGGAAGGGGAGGGGAGGTGCGGACCCTCGACGCGGTAGCGCGGGCCCTCGTGGTAGATCTTGTGGATCTTGCTCGCGTCGGCGTAGATGCCGCGCTCCTTGTCTTTCAGGAGCGCTCCGTCGTCCCACGAGCCCTCCCACAGCTTGTAGACCACGTCGACGTACTCCTGCGCCCACCGGTAGCGCTCGCTGTGGTCTGTCAACTGCGGCAGCCCGAAGTTGCGCGCTCCGTTGTCTTGCGTGCCGGTGACGATGTTCCACGCGATCCGGCCGCGCGAGATGTGATCGAGGGTCGACACCTGCCGGGCGAAGTTGAACGGGTGGTTCTGCGCGACGTTCGAAGTGAGCGCGAGCCCGAGATCGGTGGTCGAGACGGCGAGGGCGCCGAGCAGCACGGTCGGATCGTGGCTCGGAATCTGCAGGCCGTGCCGCGCGTAGACCTCGAAGTCCGCATCCGCGTCGCCGTAGAGCCCCGTCACGTCGGCGAAGAACATCGCGTCGAACTTGGCGTCCTCGAGCAGCCGGGCGAGGTCGATCCAGAGATCGACGTCCTGGAAGTCGACCTGCCGGGCGTCGGGTCGGCGCCAGTGGCCGTGCTGGATGTGGGAGTTCGTGTGCATCACGAAGGCGTTGAAACGCAGCGGGCGGGTCATGAGTTCGCTCTCTTCTGATCGAGGGGCTTCTGATCGACGGGCTTCTGATCAAGGGTGGGCAGCGCTCCGACGAGCTCCTGCGTGTACGGATGCGCGGGCGCCACGAAGATCTGCTCGGACGTGCCGCTCTCCACGACCACGCCGTTCTTCATGACCAGCACGCGGTCGCTCATATGGTGGATGACGCCGAGGTCGTGCGAGATGAAGAGGTAGCTCAGGCCGTAGTCGTTCTGCAGATCCACGAGCAGGTCGAGGATCTGCGCCTGCACCGACACGTCGAGCGCGGACACGGCCTCGTCGAGCACGACGATCTCGGGGGAGGGGGCGAGCGCGCGGGCGATCGCGATGCGTTGACGCTGGCCCCCCGAGAGTCGCAGCGGGAACCGTCGCAGCGTCTCGGGCGGGAGGGCGACCTGTGCGAGCAGGTCCCGGGCGCGCTGCACGCGGGCGCCCCGCCCGAGGCCGGCGTCGGCGGGGATCGCATCGAGCAGGATGCGTTCGACGTTCCACCGGGGATCGAACGAGCTGAGCGGATCTTGCGAGACGACCGAGATGCGACGGCGGAGGACCCGCCGTCGTGATTCGGGCACGGCCGTCCACGGCTGGCCGAGCAACCGCACCTCGCCCGCATCCGCGGCCTCGAGCGCGAGCGCGATGCGCGCCGTCGTGCTCTTGCCCGACCCCGACTCGCCGACGATGCCGAGGGTTTCGCCCCGGTGCAGGGTGAAGCTGACGTCGTCGACCGCGACGGTGGGCGTGCCGTCGGGCGCCGCGAACCGTTTGACGAGTCCGCGCGCCTCGAGCACGGGCTCGGCCCTGTCCGTCGTGGCGGTGCCGGAGAGCGTGTCGGCGCGCGCGAGATGGAGGCTCGGCGGCGCGGCGATCTGCGGCGCGAGGCGCTCGCCGCGGGTGTGTCCGCCCGGCACTGCGTCGATGAGGCTCCGCGTGTACGGATGCTGCGGATGCCGCAGCAGTACGTCGGCCGGCCCCTGCTCGACGACCTCGCCGCCGCGCATCACGAGGATCTCGTCGGCGAGGTGCGCGACCACGGAGAGGTCGTGGCTGATGAGAACGAGCGACGCGCCACGCGCCTTCATATCGTCGAGCAGGGCGAGCACCTGCGCCTGCACCGTGACATCGAGCGCGGTCGTGGGTTCGTCGGCGATCACGACGTCAGGGTCGAGGGCGATCGCGGAGGCGATCAGCGCACGCTGGCGGAGTCCCCCCGAGAGTTCGCCGGGCCGCTGCCGTGCGCGACGCTCGGGGGCGGGCACGTCGACGCTCGCGAGCAGTTCGACGGCCTTCGCCCGCCGGGCGGCGCGGTCGCCCCAGCCGTGCAGGCGCAGCGACTCCTCGATCTCGCCCCCGACCGGCCGGAGCGGGTCGAGCGAGACGAGGGCGTCCTGCTGGATGAACCCGATGCGCCGGCCCCGGATGCGGCGCCAGCCCCGCTCCGACTGCGCGGTCAGGTCGGCGACGTGTTCGTGGCCCTGATCTGGGGCCGCGCCGAGCAGGACGCGTCCGCTCTGCACGCTGCCCGCGCCGGTGAGGCCGACGAGCGTGCGCGCGGTGACGCTCTTGCCGGAACCGGATTCGCCGACGATGGCGACGCAGCGGCCCGCGTGCAGGTCGAAGGACACCCCGCGGACCACCGACCGCGTCTCGCCGTCGCGGGTGAACCCGACCTCGAGGTTGTCGACGCGCAGGCGCCGTGCCGGGTCGACCGGTGCGGCCGGGGCCGCGGGCTTCGTATCGAGCAGTGTCATGTCACTCTCCCGTTTCGAGGCGGTTCTGGATGAAGCGGCCGACCGTCGTCGCGGTGAGGGCGAGCACGAGGATCACGAGCCCCGGGATGACGGTGAGCCACGGCGCCTGCAGCAGGTAGGCGCGGCCGGCGTCGAGGAGGGCGCCCCATTCAGAGGACGGCGGGGCGACCCCGAGGCCGAGGAAGGCGAGGCCGGAGGCCCACACGATCGACTGGCCGATCGACATCGTGAAGATGGCGATGAGGGGGCGCATGGCGTTCGGCAGGATGTGCTGCCGGGTGATGCGCCACCGGCCGTGGCCGAGCGCCCGGGCGGCTTCGACGTAGCCGGCGTTCCGCTCCGACAGGATCTGACCGCGCACCATCCGGGCGTAACCGGGTGCGGTGCTGACGCCGACGGCGAGGATGGCGGTGCCGGCCGAGGGGCCGAGGATCGCGACGAGCAGCAGCGAGAACAGCAGCGTCGGGAACGCGAACACGACCTCGAGCACGCGGTTCACGATCGCGGCGGTGACCCGGTCGCCGAGGGCGGCGAGCGTGCCGAGCACGAGCGCGATGACCATCGCGAGCCCGGCGGCGCCGACGCCGATCGCGAGCGACTCACGCGACCCGAAGACGACCCGGCTGTAGAGGTCGCGGCCGCCCTCGTCGGTGCCGAACCAGAACTGCAGCGACGGGGGCTGCAGAGCGTGCGCGAAGTCCTGCGCGGTCGGGGAGTGCGTGGCGAGCAGCGCCGGAGCGACGGCCGCCACGACGAAGAACACCAGTACGAGCACGGAGGCGGTCGCCCCGAGATCGATCCGGATGCGGCGACGCGGTGCGCGGGCCGCCGCATCCGTCCGGGGGGAATCGAAGGTCGTCATGACGTCGTGATCCTCGGGTCGATGATGGTGTAAAGGATGTCGACGAGCACGTTCGCGAGCACGTAGACGAGAGCCACGAGCACGACGATCCCGGTGACGACGGGCAGATCCTGCGAGCTGACCGCGGTGACGAGGGTGTCGCCGATTCCGGGCCGGGAGAAGATCGACTCGACGATCACGGCGCCCGAGATGGTCGCGCCGATCGCCCAGCCGGTGAGCGTGATCGCGGGGATCGAGGCGTGCCGGAGCACGTGCCGGAGCCGGATTTCGAGGTCGCCCATGCCCCGCATCCGGGCGCTCAGCACGAACGGCTGCTGCAGGACCCGTTCGAACTCGGCCCGGGTCGCCTGGCCCATGAAGCCGGCGAGCGGGATGGCGAGGGTCAGCGCGGGAAGCAGGAGCCCCTCGATGCCCGAACCGCCCATGACGGGGAACCAGCGCAGCTGCAGGGCGAACACGAGCAGCAGCAGAATGCCGAGCCAGTACGGCGGGAGGCCGGCCGCGAGCGTGTCGACGCCCGAGCCGAATGCGCGGATGCGGGGGCTCCGAACCGCGGTGAGGGTGACCCAGAACACCATGATCAGCCACGCGAGGGCGATGCCACTGAGACTCAGGGCGAGCGTCGCGCCGAGCTGCTCGGAGATGATGTTCCACACCGGACGGAACTGCTGATACGACGTGCCGAGGTCGCCGCGGAGCAGCCCGCCGAGGTAGCCGAGGTACTGCGTGAGCACGGACTGGTCGAGTCCGTACTGCGCGATGATCGGGGCGAGCTCGTCGGGCGTGCGTTGCTGCGCCTGGCCGGTGCGGATGTTCAGGATGGCGGTCGCCCGGTCGCCGGGGAGGGCGAGCTGGGCGAGGAACGCCGCGGTCGCGGCGCCCCACAGCACGATGATCGCGCTGCCGACGCTGCCGACCAGGGGGCGGACGCGGCGGCCGAGACGTGAGCGGGAGCTCGAGGCCCGCGCGGGTGCGCGGACCTCGAGCGCGGGCTCACTCGACGAAGTGAGCGTCATAGAACGTCGGTCCTCCCTGTGCGTGCTCCTGCCAGACGCCCTGGAGGTCGGGGCTGACGGCGAGCGTGCTGAGCCGGTCGTAGAGGCCGACCGAGGTGGCATGGTCGGCGATGTAGTTCTGCGCTTGGGCGTAGAGATCGTTTTGCGTTGCCGGGTCGGCCTCCGAGTTCGCGGCGAGGATGAGTCGCTCGAGTTCGGGGTCGCTGTAGAACGCGGAGTTCGAGTAGTTCGGATCATCGTCCGTGCTCGGGCGCCAGTTGATGTAGAGGATGCCGGCGTTGATGGCCGTCCAGTACCCGACCGACAGGTCGTACGAGTCGGGGGTGCTGTAGTCGCCGCCCCAGAGGTCGGCCTGGCTGAGCGGGCGCAGTTCGACCTTGAAGCCCACGGCCTTCGCCTGCTCCTGCACGGCCTGCAGGATCGAGGCGCCGTCGGTGTTGATGATGGAGCCGGCGCCGTAGGGGAGCAGGACGTCGAGCACCTCGCCGTCCTTCACGCGGTAGCCGTCGGCGTTGGTCTCGCTCCAGCCCGCCGCATCCAGCAGCTCGTCTGCCTTCTCCGGGTCGTACGTGTAGAGGTCGGCGGCTTCCTGGCTGTAGGCCGGGGTCGTCTGGCTGACGGCGCCGTTGCCCTCGTAAGGGATCACGCCCTGCCCGATCGTGTCGACGATCTGCTTTCGGTCGAGCGCGTAGACGAAGGCCTTCCGCACGTTCTCGTCGACGAACGGGCCCTCGGCGGTGTTGAACGAGATCTGCTGCGGGCGGCCCGCCGTCACATATTTCTCGAGGGTGTACCCGGCGGTGTCGAGCGTCTCCCAAGAGGTCGCCGGTACGTCGTAGATGAGGTTCGCCTGGCCGGACTGGAGTGCCGCGACGCGCGTCGTCGGGTCGGCGACGAAGCGCCAGTCGACGGTGTCGACGTACGCCGGTCCGGTGTGCTCGGCGTTCGCGGGCCACGACGTGTAGTCGTCGTTGCGCGCGAGGATGACGTTCTGACCGCGGTTCCATTCCTCGACCGTGAACGCGCCGGAACCGATGGGCGCGGCGCAGTTCTCCTCGTCGGTGCGGGTTTCGAGCGCGTGCTGCGACTGGATGCCGAAGTAGCCCTGCGTGAGGTTCTGGATGAAGTTCGTGTACGGGCGCGACAGGTGGATGGCGACCGTCGTGTCGTCGACGGCCTCCGCGGACTCGTAGTAGCCGCCGAGCCAGACGCGGGCCGTGCTGTTGCCCCCGCCCACCCAGTAGTCGAAGTTGTACGCGACGGCCTCGGCGTTCACGGGGGTGCCGTCGGTGAACGAGACGCCCTTCTTCAGAGCGATCGTGTAGGTGAGTCCGTCGTCGGAGACCTCCCACGATTCGCCGAGCCACGGCACCGCGTTCCCGTCGGCGTCGAGCGAGAACAGGCTGTCGAGTACCTGGTACGAGATGTACGCCTGCTCGATCCAGCCGCCGAAGATGCAGGAGGGCTCCTGTTGGTGGGCGTAGACGATCGTGCCGCCCTTGACGAGTTGGGCGTCGGCGGCGGGCCGGGCGGCGGCGGAGCCGCTGCACGCGGTCAGCGCGAGAGCGGCGACGGATGCGGCGGCAGCCAGGGGGACGAGACGGCGAAGGGTGCGGTGGGCCATGGCCCCGAGCGTCGCACCGGGCGGTGCGGCGCCCCCACCGGGTGTGACGCATCCGGACTTCCGTCGTCATACGGGTTCATGTGCCGCGGCGCCGCGTCGCAGGGGCCTACGCGCCCGCAGCGGGGGGAACGCCGCGGGCTGCCATGCTCCCCCAGGACGTCATGCCAGCCCGCGGCTCCGTGCTGGCCGCCGCGTTCGCGCACGTCCCCCGACGGTGGGCGCGCGGCAGCATCTCGCACCCGCCGAACGTATCCCCTCGCCCCGCGCGGCGGCGGGCGTTTCGACGATTCCCGGACAATCTCGGACACCCCGGTCGCTAGGCTGCGATCGCGGGAACGACCGCGAGCACGAGACACATGGGGCGGATGTGGACGACGGCACGAGCGAGACCTTCGACGACATCGCGGGCGATCTGCAGGCGCTGCGCGCCGATGCCGGTCACGTGTCGTACGCCGAGATTGCTCGACGCGTCGCCGAGCGACGGCAGGCGGCCGGGATGCCTGCGTCGGCGGCCCGACTGGCGCGCAGCACCGTCTACGACGTCTTCCGCCCCGGTCGGGCGCGCATCAGCGCGACCCTCGTCGGCGAGATCGCCGCCGTGCTCGGCGAAGGCGACGCCGCGGTGGACCGCTGGGTCGCGCGGTGCCGCGCGGCGCGGGCCCGTGCCGAACGGCCGGCGACCACGACCGCAGACACCAGCGACGTCGCCGTGACGGGAGCCGGCACGGACACGCGCCGGTCGCTCACCCGGGGGAGGTTCGTGGTTGCGGTGCTGGCCGCATCCGTGCTCGTGAACCTCATCGCGATCACGATCGAACCGAGCCTCCACCTGCCGCTGTATCTCGACATGATCGGCACGTCGGTCGCCGCGATCGCGCTCGGGCCGTGGTTCGGCGTGCTGGTCGCGGTGATCACGAATCTCAGCGGTGCGGCAGTGGGCAACCCGGATGCGGCGCCCTTCGTGTTGGTGAACATCGCGGGCGCGCTCGTCTGGGGCTACGGCGCACGCCTCGGGCTCGCGCGCACCGTGCCGCGGTTCTTCGCGCTCAATCTGCTCGTCGCGGTAACGTGCACGCTCGTGGCGGTGCCCCTGCTGATGCTGATGTTCGAGGGCGGCGCCGGGCATTCCGCCGACACCCTGATGCACCGGATCCTGGGTCTGAGCGGTGCCATGGTCTGGTCGGTGTTCGTGTCGAACCTCATGGTGTCCGTGCCCGACAAGCTCATCGCGGGGTTCGTGGCGCTCGCGGTGGTCGACGGGGTGCAGCGGCGGTGGCGGGTCTCGATCCCCGTCGAGGTGCCGACGTCGGCGAGCTCCCCGCCCCGCTGATCACGCTGCGGAGCGGAGCGCGGACGCACGGGGAAGGGCCGGCGGGCTGCCATCCCCCCACGACATGGCAGCCCACGCTTCGCGTCCGGCCGTCGCCGCTACGCGATCCCCACGGCGATGTTCTCCACGAGGTCGCGTTCTTGTTCCCCCGCAAGACGCGCTGACCATCGGTGAAGCGCATCGCCGCATGTCATTCGGAGCGGCGGCGGATTCGGATGGAGAAGTTGTCAACAAGAGCCGAGAACGTCCGCGCTCACCCCGCGGGGCAGAGCGGGATGCCGTCGAGCTTGTCGTTTGCGAGCGGCGTTCCGCCGAGCGCGGCGACGACGCGGACGGCGCGGTCCCAGTAGCGCGCGTAGTGGTTGGCGTCGGCGTTGATCTGCGTATTGTGCGCGACGATCGTCGGATCGAGGGCGGCGCGGTCGGGAACGCGGGCCGCCATCGCCCGGTAGAAGAGGGTCGCCGCCGTGTACGCGTCGAGGCGTTGCTCGCGGGTTCCCCAGTTGTCCTGCTGCTGGAAGAGCCCGATCGAGGTCGTGCGCGAGCCGTCGGGGTTGGTGACCCCGCTCGTCTCCCAGTCGCCGTAGTCGATGTTGCGCAGCGACGACTCGCCCATTGCGGTCATGATCGCGATGGTCTGGTCGCGGTCGTCGAATCCGAGGTCGCGCCCCGCGCGCAGGATGGTGCACGCGTTGCCGAGCTGCTCGACGCCGTACCCGGCGATGTTCGGGGGAACGGGCGCCGGGGGGAGCGCCGCATCCGGGTCGAAGGCCGGCACCGTCACGCCGTCGACGGCGTCGTCGAGGGCGGCCGCGAGTGCGGTGAATGCGAAGCCGCCGCCCCAGACGAGGCCGCCGCCGATCAGGACGGGAATCAGGATGCCGACGGCGATGAGCCACGCCCGCCGGGTGCGCCGGCGTCGCGCGGGGGGCCGGCGGGTCTGGCGCCGCGCGGGAGGACGGGCGTGCATCCGTTCCCCTCCGGTCGGTGTGCGGGCGGCGTCGATCCAGCGTAGGGCGGACGGCTGGGCGATCTCCCCGAAGTGCCCCTCAGTCCGCGTGACCGCGTCGGTCGCGGGCCGCCGCGGCGCGGCACGACGCCGAGCAGTACTTGACCTCGTCCCACTGATCCCGGCCGCTCCACCGTTTCCTGTCGGTGAACGGGCGTCCGCAGTGTGCGCACGGCTTGCTGCGTTTCGGGCTGGTCATGACGGCTCACCGTATCGTGGCTCGGCGAGACGGCTCGGGCGTATCGTTCAGGCATGTCTCCGAAACACCGCGTAGCTGCGCTGGCCGCGAGTCTGGCGGTTGCCGCTCTCGGACTCACCGGGTGTGCGGGCGGTACGCGCTGGTCCGACCTCGACCGGGAGCCGTCGGCCGACGATGCGATTCCGGGGTCGGTGACCTGGGTTGACGGCGCGGACGAATCGAGCGTGCGGTTCGTGGGCGAGTACGAGGGGACGCGGTTGTGGCTGCTGCGCACCGAACGCGGAATCTGTCTCGTGCAGTACCCCGAGAGCAAGGAATGGGCGAGCGGCTGCACGGAACCTGCGGGCGAGTTCGCCACGAGCGGGCCGGGCGGCAGCTTCCGGGTGTACCCCGACGACGGGATCCCGCCCGACGATGCGGTGCAGATCTCGGAGAACGTGTACGCGACCAGCTGATCCGGTCAGTCGGCGATGTGGATACCGAGCGCCTCGGCGAGAGCGGGCGCGAGCGCCTGCAGCTGATCGGTGCTGAGGCTCGCGCCGCGCAGGCCCTCGATGCCGTCGATGCGCCCCGGGTCGAGGGTGCGCAGGTCGACGTCGGTGAGGCGCGCGCCGTGCAGCGTGAGCGCGCGGACGGTCGTGTCGCGGAACGCCATCCGGCTGACGACCGCCGCACTCAGGTCGAGCTCGTCGATCGTGCAGTCGGTGAAGAGCAGGTCGGTGAGGCGCGCGGAGCGCAGGTTGAGGTAGCCGAGGCGGCATCCGGTGACGTGCACGGACTGCCAGGTGGAGTCGTAGAGTTCGGCGGATCCGATGCGGGAGTCCTGCACGACGACGTCGCGGAGCGACAGGGACGCTGCCCCCAGCACCGGTGCGTCGACTCGCTCGAGCCGGGTCTCGACGAGCGACGCGGAGCGCAGGTGCAGCTCGCGCGCCGAGATGTCGCGCAGAAGCGATTCGCTGAGCCCGATTCCCTCGAGGTCGACGCCGGTGAGGTCTCCCGAGATCTCGACCAGCTCGAGGTTCGAGTGCGTCAACAGGCTCGCGGACTCGATCGGTTCGCGCGTGACGTCGACGATCGGCGTGATGCGGGGCGGCCGGGGTCGCTCGGCCTGGGCGCGGCTGCGGTTCGTCACCGGTCGAGCTTACGACCCGCCGCCGCCCTACGCTCGAGGGAACGAATCGAGGGGAACGACGATGGACGGCAACGATCAGGGCACCCCGGATGCGGTGTCCCCGGGCGTGTACGCGCACTTCCGCGGCGCGCGGTACGAAGTGATCGGCGTCGGTCGGCACAGCGAGACCGAGGAGTGGCACGTCTTCTACCGCCAGCTGTACGGCGACGGCGGGTCATGGGTGCGCCCCCTTCAAATGTTCGTGGAGGAGGTCGACCGCGACGGCTATCGCGGCCCCCGCTTCGCTCGCGTGAGCGACTGATCGCCGCGGCCGACGTGCTCAGCGGTAGCTGTTCGCCGAGCGGACGATGTCGGTGATCGAGTCGAGGGTGACCTCGATGGAGATTCCGAC
Source organism: Microbacterium sp. cx-55 (assembly GCF_021117345.1). NCBI lineage: Bacteria > Bacillati > Actinomycetota > Actinomycetes > Micrococcales > Microbacteriaceae > Microbacterium > Microbacterium sp. cx-55. The sequence goes on from NZ_CP088261.1 coordinate 557,440, forward strand.
AATGACTCCGCCGGCGATCAATCCAGCAAGGTTTGCGAGGCCCACGGCCCACAGCACGCCCGCTCCGCGGCCCGTGCGGCGGATGCTGACGATCGCGCGCCCGACCGCGTAGACGGAGTTCAGGAACGCCCACGGCCACGGGAACGGCCGGTCGATTCCGCGGGCGCGCAGTTCGCGGTGGTCGAGATAGGCGAACCACACGATCAGTCCGCTGAGGACGATCCCGACGAACATCGCCAGCAGGTACCAGGGCGAGGTGTAGATGCCGAGCGACGCGAACGGTGCGCGCCGAGGGTCCATGCTCGCCGCGATGGTCTCTTCCAGGATCGAGCGCCACGGCACGATTACGATCGTGAGCACCGACACCAGCGGCAGCAGCGCGATGAGCCAGATCCACACGGTCTGCGTGTTCACCTCGGGGGTGCGCGTGGGCGGCGCCTGCACGTGCGGAGCCTGCACGTGCGGCGTCCACACGGCGCCGTCCCAGTAGCGGACGACGCCGGGCGCCCACGGATCGGCGTACCAGCCCGCCGGCGTCGCGCCCGTCGGTGCACCGGATGCGGAGATGTTGTCGGTCACGAAGCTCCCCCTCTTCATCGACCCCTCCACCGTAACCGGCGCGCGGCCGGGAGTCAGGGGGTGAGGACGGTGACCCCCGCGGCGGACAGCGCCGCGGCGAGGCCGGAGGGCGGCTCCTGATCGGTGATCAGGTAGTCCACGCCGTCGAGCGGGGCGACCTGTGCGAACAGGCGGCGCTCGAGCTTCGTCGAGTCGGCGAGGATCGCGGTGCGGTCGGCGCGGCGCACCATCTCGGCCATCATCGACGCGTCGCCAAGGTTCGAGGCGGAGTAGCCCGATTCGTCGACCGCACCGACGGCGACGAGCGCGATGTCGCAGCGGATGTCGACCTCGGGGCTGGTGGCGCTCATCGGCAGCGAGACGGGTCCGGTCGTCGCCTGGGTGAGGGTGCGAACGGCCCCGCCGAAGATGTAGAGATCGCGGAAGACCGTGGGGGAGATCTCGCTCGGCACCCGCAGGTTGTTGGTCGCGATGGTCAGGTCGCGGTGGTTGCGCAGCGCCCGCGCGACGGCCAGGGTCGTCGTTCCCGCATTCAGCATGAGGACGGAGCCGTCCTTCACTAGCTCGACGGCGAGCTTCGCGATCTTGTCCTTCTCGGTGACCTGCATCCGGAGTCTGACATCGAGTCCGCGGTCGCGCCCGGGGCCCTCGGTGGCGCTCACCGCGCCGCCGTGCGTGCGCACGAGGGCGCCCTCGCGGTCGAGTTGATCGAGATCGCGCCGGATGGTGTCGATCGAGACACCGAAGTGGGCCGCGAGGTCGGCGACCGTGACCCGGCCGAACTGGCGGACGTACGCGGCCAGGTCGGCTTTGCGGCCGGCTGGAAGGCGGCGGCCTCGTTCGGGATTTTGAGCTTCCATCCCGACATATCTAGCACATTGCGGCAGATGCCGCGCAAATTCGTGCAGGAAACAGCACGCCGTCACGCGGCAACGGAGCCCCTCGCACGCAGGAAAGTTGTTGACTCGTTCGAGTTTCCCCTGCATACTCATGCTGAAAGAGGCAGAAACCCGCAGAAGAGCGCGTAATGCCGCAGGATCTCGAAGAGGAGACACCATGGCTATACATCGGCGCATGCACCGCCGAGCAGTGATGCTCGCAGGCATCGCAACCACCGCAGCGGCCGTCGTCGTATTGACGTCGTGCAGTTCCGGCGGATCAGGAGAGAGCGCGGACGGTGACGTCACCATCGAGTTCGCGCAGTGGTGGGAACCGGAGCTGCCCGACGGGGAGTTCCGTGCGCTGATCGACGACTTCGAAGCAGCGAACCCGGGCATCACCGTCGACCTCGTCAGCGGCCCGTACGCGTCGACGAAGGAGCAGCTGTTCGCCGGGGCGGCGTCAGGAACGATGCCCGACGTCGTGGGTCTGGACGGCGCGTGGGTCAACGACTTCGCCTCGCAGGGCGTCATCGCCGACCTCAGCACGCTGATGGCCGACAGTGGCTACGACGACAGCGAACTGGCGAGCCAGGTGCAGGTCGACGGCAAGACGTACATGATCCCGGTGGTCAACTTCGTCTACCCGATGTTCACGAACGACGACCTGCTCGCGCAGGCAGGAATCGACGCCCCGCCGTCGACCCGCAGCGAGTTCGCGGATGCGGCCGAGAAGGTCTCGGCGCTCGGCGATGACGCATCCGGATGGGTGCTCCCGCTGTCGCTCGAGGCGCCGAACGGTGTGCAGAACGACGTCATGTCGTGGGTGTGGGCATCCGGCGGATCGATGCTCGCCGACGGTCAGCCCGACCTGACGAACGACGACGTGACCTCGGCCACCGAGTTCATCGGCGACCTGTGGGACTCGGGCGCGATCGCCTCCGGCAGCTTCACGATGAAGGAGCAGGACAAGGTCGAGGAGTTCACGAACGGCCGGGTCGGCATGATGATCGACTCGCTCGCGCACATCAACCTCATCCGCGAGACGAACCCCGACCTGAAGTTCTCGATCTCGGCCATCCCGGCAGAGGACGACTACACCGGTGAACGCGGCATCCCGTACGCGTCGTGGGGCATCGGCGTCGCCGAGAACTCCGAGCACAAAGACGCGGCGTTCAAGCTCGTCTCGTACCTGATGAGCGAGGAGACGAACTCGAAGCTGTCGACCATGGCGAACGCGTTCCCCGGCAACACGAAGTCGGTTCCCGAGTTCGTCGCCGACGACGACCTGTTCGCGACGGCGTTCGAGATCTACAAGGCGGGATACCCGGCGAACGAGTTCACCGGACTCCCCGTCGCCGAGGAGCTCATGCGCCAGTTCGGCGAGCAGTTCCAGGCGGCGCTGGATGGGCAGCAGTCCATCCCGGATGCGCTGGAGAAGGCGCAGACCGCCTGGACAGCCGAGTTCTGATCCCTCCCGACCGGGTCGGGTGCCGCGCACCCCTGGGTTGCGGCACCCGACCCCTCACAAAGGCGTTCCCATGACTATGCGATCACTGACGGCTCCGGATACCGAGACGCTCGTCACTGGCGTGCCGGCGGCGAAGAAGCGCCGCCACCTGCGGCGGGCCGCGGAGTCCTACGGATTCCTCGCCCCCACGCTCATCCTTCTGTTCGTGCTGATGATCGTGCCGATCGTGATGGTGATCAGCTACTCGTTCCAGGACCGCGCGATCATGGGCTCGTCGACCGACCTCGTCGGCTTCGACAACTACGTCGCCATCCTCACCGACCCGGGGTTCTGGAAAGCGACCGGCAACACGCTGATCTTCACGGTCACGAGCGTCGCCGCCCACCTCGTGCTGGGACTGACCTTCGCGATGCTGCTGAACAGCCCGCTGATCAGCGCCGTGCCGCGGGCGATCTTCCGGGCCATCTACGTGCTGCCGTGGCTGTTCACCGCCGCGGTGATCGCGGTGCTGTGGCGGATGCTGCTCGCCCCGAACGGCATCATCAACTTCCTGCTCGACTCGAACATCGAGTGGCTCGCCTCCCCCCAGCTCGCGCTCGGCACGGTGACGTTCATCAACATCTGGGCGGGGTACCCGTTCTTCATGGTCAGTCTGCTCGCGGGGCTCCAGGGCATTCCGCAGGACCTCAACGAAGCCGCCCGCGTCGATGGCGCAAGCAGTGTGCAGCGCTTCTGGAACGTCACCATCCCCCAGCTGCGCCCCATCATCATCAGCCTGCTGCTGCTCGACCTCATCTGGACGTCGCAGCAATTCGCCCTCATCTGGATGACCACCGGGGGCGGGCCGATCGATGTGACCGAGGTGCTCAGCACCTATACCTACAAGCTCGCATTCGCGAACTACGACTTCGCGCAAGCCGCGACGTCCGCCGTGCTCGTGCTCCTGATGTCGATGGTGCTCGCGGTGTTCTACGTGCGTCACCAGAAGGCGAGGGACTGACATGTCGATCTCCACGAAGTCGCGGACCCGATCGGATGCGGCGCTGATCGCGGGCCCCCGCCCGCGGCCCGGTACCCGCGCGAAGAAACGCACCCGCCTCGCCCGCGCCGGCGTCATCATCGGCCTCCTCCTCGGCGCCGTGTTCGCCGCGGCCCCGGTGCTTTGGATGCTGTCGAGCTCGTTCAAGTCGAATCGCGAGATCTTCGAGCTGCCGCCGCGCCTGATCACCGAATCGTTCTCGTTCGACGCGTACGCGGCGATCCTGACGAACCCCGAGACCGTGCGGTTCTTCATCAACAGCTACGTGGTCGCGGGGGCGGTGACGATTCTCACGCTCCTCGTCGCCATCCAGGCCGCGTACGCGTTCAGCCGGTTCGAGTTCCGCGGCAAGCGGGTGCTGAACGTCGTGATCGTGAGCGTGCAGGCGGTGCCGCCGATCACGCTGTTGATCCCCTACTTCGGCCTGATGGTCGGGTTCGGGCTCTACAACACCTACGCGGGGCTGATCCTCACGTACATGGTGTTCACGCTGCCGTACGCGATCATCATGATGACCGGCTACCTGAATACGCTGCCGCGCGAGCTCGACGAGGCCGTGCGCATGGACGGTGCCGGGTCGTTCACGGCCCTCTGGCGGGTGCTCGTGCCGATCGCCGTTCCGGGCATCGTCTCGGTCGGGATCTACACGTTCATGATCGCGTGGAACGAGTACCTGTTCGCATTGACGCTGACGCGCACCACCGACATGCGCACCGTACCCATCGGCATCCAGTTGCTCATGGGCCAGCACTCGTACGAGTGGAACCAGATCATGGCGATGAGCATTCTCGGCTCGATCCCGGTGCTCATCCTGTTCCTCGTTCTGCAGCGCTACTTCATCAGCGGGCTGACGGCCGGCTCCGTGAAGAGCTGACGCTTTTCCGATCCTCGAACCACCTCACACGAAGGAGAACCACAGTGCTGTACACCGGCAAGTCCATCCTCGACGTCGCGAACGACCACAACTTCGCCATCCCGGCGTTCAACATCAGCGACTGGGCGATGTTCAACGGAATCATGGACATCAGCGAGGAGAAGGCCGCCCCGGTCATCATCGCGATCCACCCCGATGAGGTTTCGCACGTCACGACCGACCTGATCCAGGCGATGCACGCCCGTGCGCACCGCTCGAGCGTGCCGGTGGCGATCCACTGGGATCACGGCGGCACGTACGAGCAGATGATCGTCGCGATCCAGGCGGGGTTCACCTCGGTCATGATCGACGCCTCGCTGCTGCCGTTCGATGAGAACGTGGCGCTGACGCGGAAGGTCGTGGAGGCCGCCCACGCGGTGGGCGTGCAGGTCGAGGGCGAACTCGGCACGATCGGCGCGAACGACAGCTACGGCGAGTCGGGCGCGGCGGAGATCATCTACACGAACACGGAGGATGCGGTGCGCTTCGTGGCCGAGACGGGCGTCGACAGTCTCGCGATCGCGATCGGTACCTCGCACGGGTTGTACCCGGCCGATAAGAACCCGGAACTGCGTCACGACCTGCTCGAAGAGATCAAGGCGGCCGTCGGCATCCCGCTCGTGTTGCACGGGGGGTCGTCGAACCCGGATGCGGAACTCGCCCGCGCCGTGTCGCTCGGCGTCAACAAGATCAACATCTCGAGCGACATCAAGGTGTCGTACCACAACCGCATGCGCGAGATCCTCGGCACCGACGAACGTCTGCGCGAGCCGAACGCGATCCAGCCGGAGGCCATCGCGGCGATGAAGGTGACCGCGGCCGAGAAGATCGATCTGTTCGGCGCGGCCGGCAAGGCGTCGCTGTACTAACGCCGCAGGAGGATCAGGATCGCGTCATGGGTAGTTCTCTCGTTCTCGGGCTCGGCGGCACCGTCGATTTCGAGGTGCACTGGGATCCTCGGGTGCTCGAGGAGCTCGCCCGCTCGTACGCGATCCGGGTCGGTGAGCTGTCGGCGACCGCGCCGATCACCGATGAACGGTCGCTGGTCGTCACGATCCTCGCGTTCGTGGCGACCGGCGCCGGCGGCGAGTTCTTCGTCGAGTCGTCGGAGACGCTCGAGAGGTTCGCGTCTCGGTTCACGACGAAGGTGACGCTCGGCGGCACCGGGGTGCGGGCGGGGCTCGCGCTCGATCAGGTGGGCGTTGCGACCGTGCAGCATCTGGTGAGCATCGACGAAAACGTGCGGCGGTTGCTGCCGGCGTCGATCACGTCGGTCTGTTCGGCGACCGAGGACACGCTCGATCCGCACCTGATCGTGCAGTACCCGGCGGCGACGGTCGTGCGGTTGGTCGATGGCGAGGTCGTCTCACCGGCCCCGAATCGGCTGATCTTCGCGAACGATCCACCGAACCGGGAGATGGCGATCGCGGCCGATCTCGGTGATGCGCTCGCCGACGCGCGCGTTTTTCTGGTGTCGGGATTCAACACGATGCAGGACCACGATCTGCTCGTGCGACGGCTGGGTGAGCTGACTGCAGCGATGGTGCGGCTGCCGGAGGACGCCCTCGTGTACTACGAGGACGCGGGCTTCTACGTGCGGGAGTTCGCCGAGACGATCCGGGCGCACCTGCTGCCGTGGATCGACGTGTACGGCATGAACGAGGACGAACTGCAGGAGTACGTGCAGCGTCCGGTGGATCTACTCGACCCCGATGATGTCGTCGCGGCGTTGGCGGAGGTGCGCCGGTTGATTCCGGCGCCCGTCGTCGTCGTGCACACGCGGTACTGGGCGATCGGGGTCGGACCGAGTGCCGCGACGACGCGCACCGCGCTCGACAGCGCGGTGCGGATGGCGGCCACCCGGTACCGGCTCGGTGACGTGTTCGATCGCGCGGATCTCGACGTGACGGGGGAGCTGCCCCGGCATCCCGGGGGGCTGGCCGTGGTGGCGGCCGTCGAGGGTGCGGTGCCGGATGCGGCGGGCGTCGCCGCCCACGTCATCGATACGGCGTCGCCGACGACGATCGGCCTCGGCGACACGTTCGTCGGTGGATTCCTCGCGGGCGTGGTGAGTCGCAGCGAGGCGCCGGCCTGAGCGAGGTTCCGGCCTGATCGGCGAGTTCGCGTCGTCGCCTCCGGTTGTCCACAGTCTGCGCGGCGTTGCGGGATGCGGGTGGATGCCCGGTATGCTCGCCGAACCAGAGCTCCTCGCTGGATCGCCGTGGACATTGGAGTCCTCATGGTTCGTCCCCGCCCCACCGCTCTTGCCGTGTTCGCCGCCACGATCGGGATGCTGCTGCTCGTCGCAGGCATCGTGCTCGCCGCGGACGGATCGCTCATTGACGTTCGTCTCGCCAGGATCATGCTGTTCGCGGGCGTCAGTGTGCTCGCGATCGTCGCGGTCGTGTCGGTCGAGTACTCCCGCCTGCGTGCCGGTCGCACCCGGATGCGGGTTCGCTGACCCTCACGCGAACGGCAGGGTCGACCCATCGATCAGAACGGTGGGGGAGGCCCGCCGGGATCGTCGGGAATGAAGTGCACGGTCGGGGCGGGTGGGGTATCGATGTAGGTGGCGCCGAGTGGGGAGGTCCATTCGAGTACCCCGCCGCCGAGTTGCCGCACGCGCCAGGCGGTGAATTGCTTCATGCTGTGGTGGCGTTGGCAGAGGGCCTCGCAGTTGTCGACAGCCGTGGGGCCGCCGAGGTGATGGTCGACGGTGTGGTCGATTTCGCAGCGGATGGCGGGCACGCGGCATCCGGGAAAACGGCAGTGTCGGTCGCGGGCACCCAGGAATCGGCGCATCGGTGCACTCGCGAGTCGCGCGTCGGTGTGCAGCACGGCGCCGGTGACGGGGTCGGTGATCAGGCGGTCCCACGCTTCATCGACCGTGCCGGCGAGAAGCCGCGCGGTCTCGGCTTCGATGGGTGAGCGACCGACGAGGTCGGCGGGGTGCTCGTCGCCGCGAAGAAGGGTGAGCGCGGGCACGACGACCTGCACCTTCGCGCGGATGGCGCCGAGCGCGCCGGGCCCGTCATCAGCGCGTGTGGGGTCGGCACCCGGCTGCGCGGTGAGCAGCATGTCGGTGAGCAGGTCGACCCGAAGCTGGTCGACCGTGCGTGCGTCTGACGCGACGATCTCGTCCTGATCGAAGACACCGCCCGCTGCGTCACCACAACCCGCCGCGCCGCTCGCAGCCCGCGCCCGCATCCGCTCGCGGGCCTGGCCGCGCGCGTCGACGGTGGCCGCGGCCTGCTGCGTCAGTCGGTCGTAGATGGCGTCGATGTGCAGCGTCGGTGCGATGAGGGTCAGCCCCGACATGCCGTCGCCGACGACGAATGTGCGGATGCAGCGACCTTCACGGGCTTCCGCGTGCCGCTCGGTGAGGGTGCGCGGATGCAGCCGCTCGGCGAGGATCGCCAGTTCCGCCCGCAGGCGCCCCGCGGTCTCGTCTTCGCAGCGGATCAGTGCGAGCTGCTCGAACTCGGCCCGCACCTCGGGCGGAAGCGGCCGCCCGAGCTCCGTGATCAGTTGCACATGAGCGCGAGTGATCGTGCCCGCCTCCCACGCATCGAGCGTCGCGGGGAATCCGTCCACCAGCATCGCCGCGTCGTTGATCTGCCGCTGCATCGAACGGTCGGAGCTGCGCATGACTCCGGCGAGCTCGGCTGCGATGGAACGCAGTGCCATCTCGGTCGCCTTCACCGACGAGGATGCGTGCGCCGTGTGCTGCTCGGCCAGCTCGAGAGCGCGAGCGAGCGCCCGACTCATGCGCGCCTGCCCCGCCGCGACCTGCGCGTTCGCGGTGCTCGCCGCGTGCACGATGTCGGCCAGCGTCGAGGTCTCCGCGTCGCTGAATCCGATGAACGTGCTCGTTGTCATGCCCCAATTTTACGAAGGGCCTCCGACATCGACATCCCAGATCAGCGCCTCATTCCAGACCTGCGGAGAACTCCCCGAACCAGCGTCCTGGGGAGGAGGAGTGCGGCGACGCTCACCGATCACCGCGCCCACCGGTCTCTCGCCGCGGGTGGCGCGGCGGTGCGTTTCGATCACGTCGAATCCGGCGGCCTGCCGAGACTATCCCGCACTCCCCAGACCCACACCCTTACTCGCAGGTGTACTCGTGCCCGTTATGGAGATGCACGCCGGGGCCGAGGTCGGCGCAGATGCTGGCGTTGCCGAGCGCCGCGAAGTACGCCAGCAGCGCGATCGTCGCGGCGATCATCACGATCGAGATCAGGATGCCGGCGAGGGCCAGTCGCCGCGGCTGCACGGTGCGGCCGAGGTGCCGGAACGACGCCGCACTCAGCACGAATCCGATCAGCGCGAGCACGGGGAGGAACGAGAGCACGAACCCGGTGATCGTGGCAGCGGTCCACGCGGTCGCCTGTCGCGGGGTGTCGTACTGGCGCGGGCCCGGACGCGCCTGTCCCTGCGGGTGCGCGCCGCCGGGGTAGGGGTGCCCGGGCCGCATCGTCTCGAGGGCGCGGACCTCATCCGGTTCGAGCGTGCCCGCCCGGGCGCGCGCGGCGACGGCCATCATGTCTCGGTCGCTGCCGACGCCGGCCGCGTGCATCTGGGTGATCGCCCACGCGTACGCCGCGCGCTGGTCTTCCGACATCGCGCGGTACATGCGCGTGACCCGGTACAGGACGGCGAAGAAGAGGATGCTGACCAGCAGCGCCATGAATCCGTCGCCGGCGTGGTTGTCGAAGTCCGTAACCCACAGAAAGATGCCGGTGGCCAGAGATACGACGCCGAAGCCGCCCAGCACGGAGATCTGCGTGATCCAGTAGCCCTTACCCCGTTCGCCGTCTGCCACACGCCCACTCTAGGTCGGGCCACCGGCAGCCCTGATTCCCGTAGCTCAGGTCGCGTTCACTTCGCGGGCTCTTCTCGTTCACGGACGGTCGTTCGGCGTCGTTACGTTGCTTGACGGACCGCGCACCCGAGCGCGACTCCCGACAGATGAGAATGCGAATGAGAACAACGAGCCGAACCCGACTGAGTATCTTGACCGCTGTGACCGGGGCGCTCGCCCTCGTTCTCGGTGTCTCCGCCGCCGCTCCCGCCCCCGCGGCGCTGGCCCTGACCGAGGCTGCGGGCGTGGGCGCCCCGCAGCAGATGCTGATCGAGAGTGTCCACGCGAGCGGCAAGGTGCTCGAGATCGGCAACGATCGCGCCCAGCTCACCGGCGCCGACAACCAGCCCGCCGCTGCGGCGATCTTCACCCGCGGCACGAAGGGCCCCGACCTCGTCGCACAGACCATCACGGCCTACCCGGTGACGGGTAAGACGGCGACGTACGTGTTCGCGAACCCGGAGGGCGAGGTTCTCGTCCGTAACGCGAACGAGTCGGCGGCTCCCCGCTTCCTCTCCGCTCGGACGGTCGACATCGTCGCCGCCGCACAGGACCCGTACGCGCAGTGGGTCGCGGTCGATGCCGGATCGGGTGCCGTCTACCTCCACAACGTTCAGCCCGACGGGCAGGGTCGCACCGCGGCGCTCGACATGTACGACTGGAAGACGGCAGACACCTCGCAGATCCAGACCTACGACTCGGGAACCGCCGCCGTGCAGAAGTGGCTGCTGCGTTCCATGACCCCGGAGGTGGCGGTCTTCTCGGGTCGCACCGACCTGGGCGCGATCCCGGTTCTGCCGTCGGAGCGCACGGCACGGTACAGCTGGGGGGCGACGGTCGCACTCACGTCGATCTCGTGGAACATGCCCGCCCCCGAGGTGTGGCAGTCCGAGGGGACCGTCACGGTCTCCGGAACCGGCGTCGGATTGCTCGGCGAGACCGTGCCCGTCAGTGCGCAGTACGTCGTCGGCTCGCTCGGCGACGCCATCCCCGCCACGATCAGCGGTCACGTCGGCATCACGGTGAAGCAGCTTCGCATGCTCGAGCCGGCGCGGGTCGAGCGCCGGGTCTCGGGGTCTTCCGCGACCGTGTCGGCCCCGGTCGTCTGGGACTGGACGGGGATCACGGATGCGGCGGCCGCCCAGCCGGGAACCTTCACCGTGCCGGCGGCAGCGAGCAGCGGATTCTCCGCATCGCTCGTCGTGACGATCGTGGCGACCGAGCAGGTAAACATCGCGCGGGGCCCGGGCATCCACTTCGGCGTGCTGTTCGGTGAGGGCTCCGCGCTCAACGACGGCAACCGCGACCGGGTCGGGTTCTCCGACTGGCGAAGCGGCGGCGCGGCGAACCGCGTGACGCTGAACCGGGCCACGTACTTCTTCGATCAGCCGCAGCAGATCACCGGCGCTGCCGTGTTCGATCGCGGCGCCGACGCGAAGCTCAACGTGGGCACCGCGACCGTGCAGTACCGGAACCTCACCGGCGGATGGGTCGACCTTCCGGCGAAGAACCTCACCTGGCCGTACACGAACGCGACCCCGCAGCTCGAGCTGACGGTCGACAGCGAGCCGGTGCTTGCGACCGGCGCCCGCGTGGTCATCACGACGAAATCGACCTCCACCTGGATGTCGCTCTCCGAGTTCGAGGTCTACGGACCCGCATCCGCTCCGTCCGCGCGCTGACCCGCATCCGCTTTCCCACTTCTCGCAAGGAACCCCGTGAAATCACCTGCCCCTCGACGCGCCCTGCGTCGAACGCTCGCCGCGGTCGTCAGTACCGCCGTCGCTCTCGGCCTCGCCACCACCGGTGCCACGGTCGCCACGGCGGCAACGCCACCGACCGCCCCCGACGCCGACAACGGCTCCAGCTTCATCCTTCCCGTGCTCCCCGACACGCAGTTCTACTCGCGGTACAGCGCGTCGCAGTTCTCCCCGAAGTACGGCACCAACCCGTTCGAGGTGCAGACCCAGTGGATCGTCGACAACCAGCGTGAACTGAACATGCCGTTCGCCGTACACGTCGGCGATGTCGTCGACCAGCAGGGTGTGACCGGCGAGTGGGAAGCCGCCGACAAGGCCATGGACATGCTCACCGCCGGGGGAGTGCCCTACTCGATCCTTCCCGGCAACCACGACGTCTCCGACATGAACGCCCGTTCGTCGACCGGGATCTCCGCCAACTACCGCGCGCGTTTCGGTGCGTCCGCGATGGCTGCGCAGTCGGCGGCGACCGGGAGCACGCTGCTCGGCACGTTCCAGGATGGACTCTCGTCGGCGTACCTGTTCGAGGCCGAGGGCCACACCTGGATGTCGCTCGCGATCGCGTGGAACGCCTCCGATGACACGTTCGCGTGGGCGCAGGGCATCCTCGACCAGAACAAGGGCATCCCCGTCGTGCTGTCGTCGCACGCGATCATCAACATCGCCGCCGACCAGGCGTCGCCCGCGTCCTGGTGGTGGGGCGACCTGCTCTGGGACCGGCTGATCCGCAAGAACGACCAGATCATGCTGACGGTCAACGGTCACTTCCACGGCGCGACCAAACGCACCCTGACCAACGACTTCGGTCACCCGGTGCACCAGATCCTCACCGATTACCAGATGGCCGCCGACGGCGGCAACGGCATCTTGACGCTGTTCGAGTTCGATCTGAGCAACCAGAAGATCGACGTCGAGTCGGTGTCGCCGTGGGTGACGAAGAAGGACGCGGGTTCGCGGGCCTCATCCGATACGCCCGTGCTCACCGGCCCCAGCCAGTCGTTCAGCTTCGCGTTCGACTTCAACGGCCGGTTCGGCTGGACGACGGATGCGGCGGAGGAGAACAACGCCGACCTGTCGAAGCGCGCGAAGGAGATCGTGTCGGAAGGATGGGTCGGCGGCGACGGAAGCGGCACTCGTGCGGATGCGGGCGCGCCCAGCGACTACCCGCAGGTCGACGGAACCGTCGCGCACTGGCGCTTCGGCGATGTGGCGACGGGCGTCGTCGATGAGACGACGGTGATCCCGGATGTGGCGGGCTCGAGCCCGATGTACCGCAACGCGGTCGACACCACCGATCACCCGGAGCTTCTCGAAGATGTGAACGTGACGCACACGAACCGGGCGCTGTACTCGGCCGACCCGGGTGCCATCTGCTTCACCGGCGCGACCCGCAACCCGAGTGGACCGGACCGGTTGTCGTACATCACGACCGAGTACGGCGCTCCGGCGACGTTCGTCGATCTGAACGCGGAGGACGGGTACACGATCGAGACGTTCCTGCAGCTCGACGCGAGCTGGACCGAGAGCGCCAACCGCTGGAGCGCCGCGCTGACCCGCGGCGGGTCTCGCGCGTGGACCGGCATCGCCGACAGCTCCGACCCCGGTGCGGGGGTCGCGTGGCTCGGTATCTCCAGCCTGCGCGAGTACCAGTACTCGGCGGCCACCTCCGATCGCGGTCAGAGCTACACGCTCTGGTCGGGCGAGATCATGCAGAGCGCCTGGCACCACGTCGCCATCGTCAACGACCCGATCGCGGACACGGCGATCATGTACGTCGACGGGGTGCCGGTGCTGCGGAATGCGTCGCAGGTCGGCGGGATGATGGCGTCGAACTTCATGCCGTGGATCATCGGCGCGTCGACGTGGGATTCCGAGCCCGAGCACGGCTGGAACGGATGCGTCGGCGAAACCCGCATCGTCGATCACGCCCTGAAGGCGGACCAGTTCCTCTACAACCGTGTCGACATCGACGCGACGGGGGCGGGCTTCGCGGTGACGACCGATCTCGCGAGCGTCTACCCGCACGACAGTCGGATCGCCTCGCTCTCCGGGCGCGGTCACGCCGGTGCGTCGGTGCGCGTCGAGTCCGACGGCGTGCTGCTCGGGAAGGCGGAGGTCGCTGCCGACGGCACGTGGACGGTGGCGCTCACCGAGCCGCTGGCCGGTTCCGGGTCGTACGGTCTGTCGTTCGTGCAGTCGATCGGTTCGCGTGACGGCAAGGCGCTCGATGCCGTCGTCGTGATCGGTGAGGATGCGGGCTGGACGCCGGCCGAGTCCGATCTGGCCGCCGATCTCGAGGGCAAGATCGCGGTGACACCGAACCCGTTCGTCGCCGGGGCTGAGCTGACGGTCGCCGTGCCGGCAGGTCACGAGGGCGAGACGGTGCACGTGTTCGCGTTCTCCACGCCGGCGGTGCTCGGCACCGGAACCGTGGGTTCGGGCTCGACCCTGCGCGTGAGCACCCCGTCGAGTCTCGCGCTCGGTGAGCACCGTGTCGCGGTGTACTCGGCGGCCGGTGACGTACTCGGTTGGCAGCGTGTGACGGTGCAGGCTCCCGCTGTCGAGGAGCCGGTCATCATCCCGATCGATCAGCCGATCGAGGGCGGCCCGGTCTCGCAGGAGCCGCCCCGCGGCGGGGTGTCGGCGCTCGCCGTGACGGGTGTCTCGGTGCTCGGTACGCTGCTCGTCGCCGCGGGTGCGCTGATCGTGGGTGGGATCCTTCGTTCCCGCCGGGGTCGCCGCGCGGACTGACGCCGTCGGAGTGCAATCGGGGGCGTGCCGCGTTGCGGTGCGCCCCCTTCACGTGTGCGCGTGTGCAGCCGTGCAAACGCGAGTCATGCGGGTGGCAGGAATGCTGCCCGCATCAGAACTGCGGCAGGCGATCGGGCGGGGGACCGCCGGGTTCGACTCCGGGCGGGGGACCGCCGGGATCGTCGGGAATGAAGTGCACGGTCGGCGCCGGCGGGGTGTCGATGTAGGTGGTGCCGAGTGGGGAGGTCCATTCGAGTACCCCGCCGCCGAGCTGCCGCACCCGCCAGGCGGTGAATTGCTTCATGCTGTGGTGGCGCTGACAGAGGCCTTCGCAGTTCTCCACGTCGGTGGGTCCGCCGAGGTGATGGTCGACGGTGTGGTCGATCTCGCAGCGGATGGCGGGCACACGGCATCCGGGAAAACGGCAGTGTCGGTCGCGGGCCGTCAGGAATCGGCGCATCGGGTCGCTCGCGAACCGGGAATCGGTGTGCAGCACGGCACCGGTGACGGGGTCGGTGATCAGGCGGTCCCAGGCGCTGTTCACGGCTCCGGCGATGGCGCGTGCGGTCGCCGCGTCGATGGGTGAGCGACCGACGAGGTCGGCGGGGTGCTCGTCGGCGCCGAGCAGGGTGAGCGCGGGCACGACGACCTGCACCTTCGCGCGGATGGCGCCGAGCGTGCCCGGCCCATCGTCGGTTCGCGTGGGGTCGGCACCCGGCTGCGCCGTGAGCAGCATGTCGGTAAGCAGATCAACGCGCAACTGATCGACGGTGCGCTCATCGGACGCCACGATCTCGTCCTGATCGGACGCACCAACACCGAGACCGGCGCCGGTGCCGCCTGCAGCTCGAGTCTGAGCTGCGGCCCGCGCCCGCACCCGCTCTCGAGCCTGGCCGCGCGCATCGACCGTGGCCGCGGCCTGCTGCGTCAGTCGGTCGTAGATGGCGTCGATGTGCAGAGTCGGGGCGATGAGGGTCAGCCCCGACATGCCGTCGCCGACGACGAAGGTGCGGATGCAGCGATCTTCACGGGCTTCCGCGTGCCGCTCGGTGAGGGTGCGCGGATGCAGTCGCTCGGCGAGGATCGCCAGTTCCGCGCGCAGACGCCCCGCGGTCTCGTCTTCGCAGCGGATCAGCGCGAGCTGCTCGAACTCGGCCCGCACCTCGGGCGGAAGCGGCCGCCCGAGCTCCGTGATCAGTTGCACGTGAGCGCGGGTGATCGTGCCCGTCTCCCACGCGTCGAGCGTGGCAGGAAACCCGTCGACCAGCATGCCGGCGTCGTTGATCTGCCGCTGCACCGACCGGTCGGAACTGCGGATCGCTCCGGCGAGCTCGGCTGCGATCGCACGCAGCGCCATCTCGGTCGCCTTCACCGATGACGACGCGTGCGCCGTGTGCTGCTCGGCCAGCTCGAGGGCGCGCGCGAGCGCCCGACTCATGCGCGCCTGCCCCGCCGCGACCTGCGCGTTCGCGGTGCTCGCCGCGTGCACGATGTCGGCCAGCGTCGCGGTCTCCGCGTCGCTGAATCCGATGAACGTGCTCGTTGCCATGCCCCAATTTTACGAAGGGCCTCCGACATCGACATCCCAGATCAGCGCCTCATTCGAGACCCGTGGAGAACTCCCCGAAAGAGCTTCCTGTGGAGGATAAGATCCAGAACGAGCACCGCACCGCCGACCGCCACGACCCCGCATCACCGCCCCCGCGCATCCGCCCGTACAGATTGGGACCGATGGGAACTCTCGAATCCCGGCACCGCGCCGTATCCATCGCTGCGACGATCGTCATGGTCGTGGTTTCTGTCGTCAATGCGGTGAGCTGGGCGCTCGCGGGACTGACGAGTCAGGCGTGGGCGTTCGTCGCGGTGGGGTTGCTCATCGGAGTGTTCCTGCTGTGGCCGGTGTGCCGTCGCCGCATCACCGGGTGGTCGCGCGCGTGGATTCTTCTCCTCTTCGTCGTGCAGGCGTTCGGCGGCTGGACGACGTTCTCGATCGTGCAGCTGGCGGTGCCGGCATCCCTTGCTCAGATTCATGTCGTGTGGGTGGTGCTCTTCCTCGTTGCGTTCGTGACGCGCGAGATCGCGGATGCATCGATCGGAGTGGCGCGGCGTGCCGACGTGCGGCGAGATGCGCGGCGCGCGGAGCAGCGGCGGATCGAAGCGAATCGCGAACGCGAGCTGGAGTACTCGCGACGGGTCGAACGCGCGCACAGCGCGGTGGCGCAGGCGAGCCGGCCGGGTGCGTTGACGGGGTACGAGCCCGATGATCTTGCGGGGGTCTCGCTGGGGCAACCGCCGCACATGTACGGCGTTCCGGGCGTCGGACTCGAGGCGGCCGGGTATCCCGAAGTGGCCACGGAGCTGGGCCGGCAGGGCGAGCGCAACTTCGCGAAGGCGCTCGCGAAGGCCGGTCTTCTCGACCGCTTCGCGACGTTCTGGTCTGTGCACATGCCCGATCAGACGCTGGGGGCCAGCGCCGAGTTTCCGACAGACGTCGACTGCGTGATCATCACGGGCCGATCCGTGTTCTTGATCGACGTGAAGAATTTCGCGCAGGGCGACGTCACCTGGGTCACGGAGGCGGTGGATGACGGCGACGGCCGATCGCATCACCAGCTCGTCGCCGTCGACAACGTCACGGGCGGCTACGTCGGCCAGCCGCGGTGGATGACCCGGAACATGCAGTTCGCCACCGACCGGTTCGGGGCACGATTCACCGGGAGCGGCATCCGGCTCCGGGTGCAGCCGCTCGTCGTGATGATGCCGCGCCCCGAAGGTCTCGGGGTCGTCGAGGGAGTGATGTGGCCGGATGCGGTGCCCACCGTGGGGCTTCCGGATGCGCTCGCGCTTCTCGCGAAGGAGCGTCCGTTCGATCCGACGGGGCGAGACAGTGAGCTGCTCCGGGCGATGCTGAAGACGCTCATCAAGGATGACAGCGGAACTGCTCCCATGCCGCGGATCACGCGTCCCTGACCGCATCCGCAGAACCCCGCCGCCCGCCGAAACCCGACCCCACCCCTACCGGGAGTCTGCGACCTGGATCGCGGCTCGTCGGGTGCGGACGTCGAGCTTGTGATAGATGGCGCGGATGTGCGTTTTGACCGTCGGGTAGCCGATGTCCATTCGCGTGGCGATCTCTTCGGCGGTCATCGTGGTGCGGAGGTAGGCGAGCACCTCGCGTTCCCGCGGGGTCAGGATTCCGGTGACGAGCCGCGAGAGGGTGTCGCGTTGCGCGAAGATCGCGCGCAGGAGCGGGTCGTGCGGCGACCCTCGTTTCGCGTGCGCGGCGAGAAGATCGCCGACCGTCGGGTCGGACGTGAGGAAGGGCGCCAGAACGCCCTCCCGCGCGGCCAGCTCCAGGGCGCGGTCGAGATACTCGTGCGCCTGTCGTCCGCGACCGGATGCGGCGCTGAGCACGGCCGAGGTGACTAGCGTGCTCACGAGCGCGTACTGCGGGAGAGGCATCGCGGCGGCGAGGGCAAGCGCCTGTCGGGCACGGTCGAACTCGTCGAGCCGCGCGTAGAGCTCGCCGAGGAGAGCGTGTGCGACGGCCGCTCCGGTTCGCACCAGGGCGGGAGCGGCGATCGCCAGCGCCCGCTCGTCGCGCCCCTCGGCGTGCGCGAGCCAGGCGCCGACGACGCTTCGCAGCGTGCCCCAGGAGATGCCGTGTTTGTCGGCCGCGCTGACGCCCTGCAGGAGACGCGCTGCCTCGGGGTAACGCTCCGCCCGCCCCAGGGCGATCAGGCTCAACGTCAGGTAGAGCCGGGCCTGCGCCTCGAAATCGTTGCCGGGGCTTCCCTCGACGACGATCGAGTCCAGAAGTCGAACGGCCTCCGGAAAGTCGCCGCGCCAGAACGCGATGGTTCCGCGGTTGGACTGCGGCAGGCCGCCCTCGAAGCGATCCCAGTCACTCTGCCGGGGCGCGGTGGGGAGCCCGTCGAGAATCCGCTCAGCCTCGGTGAAGGCGCCCGCCTGGGTGAGCGCGAATGCGAGGTTCGACTGCGCGAGCCGAAACGTCTCCTCGCGCGACTGCAGGCGCGCCTCGTCGCTGGCGGAGCGCAGAAGAGTGATCGCGTCGGCGAAGTTCCGCCGAAGACGCACTTCCGTCCAGCCGAGCAGGAACAGCGCGGACGGGTAGTCGTCTTCCGGTCCGCACTGGGCGAGGGCGTCGCGCGCGCGATCTGCGGTGGCCGCCTTCGTGGCGTTGTCGGGCGCGAGGAGAAGGGTCGTGAAGCACACGACGAAGTCGTCCGCGGCGACGCGCATCCCCTGCCCGCGGAGGAATGCGGCGCCGTGCTGATCGCCGGCCAGATCTCTGCAGCACGCCCGGATCAGCAGGATGTGCGGGTCGTGGCCGTCGGGAAACTCGATGCAGAGCTCTTCGAGCTCGCTCGTCCGAGACTCCAGCACGAGGCGAAGCCAGTTCCGCCGCAGAAGACGAGCCGCGGCCTCGGTCCTCCCGGCGGAGAGTTCCCGGCGCACGGCGTCGATCATGGCTCTCAGAGTATCGCCGCACCGCGTCCCGGCCGGGCGCACGCGTCACATAACCCGGGCGCGCGCGTCACAAACAACGCCGCCTCATCCGAGAAGGATGAGAGTGCCCGTTCCGGCACCCCGCAGTCGGGATTATTGCCCCGATGCGAGTTCTCATTCCGGGCCTGAACCGGCACAACGTGGCGGGCGAACTCCTCGCCGGCGTGACGTTGGTCGCGATCGCGATCCCGTTGAACATCGGCTACGCGCAGATCGCCGGGCTGCCCGCATCCGCGGGTCTGTACGCCCTCGTGGTTCCCGCCCTGGTGTGGGCGCTGCTGGCGTCATCGCGGCAGCTGGTGGTGTCGTCGGATGCGGCGTCGGCGTCGCTGGTCGCGTCGTCGCTCGGGGGCCTGGCCGTCGCGGGCTCGCAGAGCTACGCGGTCATGGCGTTGGCGCAAGCGGTCATCTGCGGGGTCGTCTTCCTGTTGATGGCGGTGTTTCGGCTCGGCTTCCTGGCGACCTTCCTGTCGAAGCCGATCCTGGTCGGTTTCGTCGGCGGACTCTCGCTCGACATCCTCGTCTCGCAGGTCGCGAAGGCGCTGGGCGTGCACGTCGATTCCGGCGCGGAGTTCACGGCGAAGGTCGTGGCTCTCGCGACCGGCCTCGCGGACGCCAACCCGTGGTCGATGCTCATCGCGGGGAGCGCCGCCGCGATCCTTCTGATCGGACAGCGGCTCTTTCGCGCCGTCCCGTGGGCGCTCGTCGTCATGGTCGCGGCCACCTCGGCCGTGGCGCTGACGCACGCCGATGCGGCCGGGGTGCAGGTGCTCGGTGCGGTACCCGCGGGGCCTCCGGATCTGACGTGGCCGGTGCTGGATGCGGCGCAGTGGCTGGTGCTCGTGCCCTCGGCCCTGGCTCTCGCGATGGTCGCTTCGGCCGAAGGCCTGCTCGTCTCCCGCTCCTACGGCGAGAAGCACCAGTACGCCACGCGGCCGAATCGCGATCTGTTCGCCTTCGGCGTCGCGAGCATCGCCGCGGGGGCGAGCGGATCGTTCGCGCTCGGGGCCTCGACGAGCCGCACCGCGGCGATGGACCGTGCGGGATCGCGCACGCAGTTGCCCTCGCTCGTCCTCGCCGGCGGCACCCTCCTGCTGCTCCTGTTCGGTACCGACCTGCTCGCCGAGATTCCGGCGCCCGCCATCGGCGCGATCGTCGGCGTCGCGATCCTGCCGTTGCTCGGTTTCCGAGAGCTCCGCCGACTGTGGCGGCTCTCGCGGTTCGAGTTCTGGATCGCCGTCGTGTGCTTCGTCGTCACGCTCACGGTCGGGTCGATCGCCGGCATCGTCGTGGCGTTCGTGCTCGCGTTGATCAATCTCGCGCGGCGGGCCGCGACCCCGACGATCGACGTGCTCGCCGACGACGGAAATCCCGCCCACGCGCTCGTCGAGGGCACGACGGCAGGCCAGACCACCGCGGCCGGGACCATCATCATCCGGATGGCGGCGCCCTTGTTCTTCGCGAACGGAGCCGTGTTCACGCAGGCGGTGAAGTCCGCGATCACGGATGCGGGCGGCCCGGACGACGTCCTCCGTCTCGTCGTCGATATGGAGGCCGTCACCGACGTCGATGTCACCGGCGCCGACGAGTTCGATGGTCTGCGCACCTGGCTTGCCGCCGCGCGGATCGAGCTCGAGTTCAGCCGGGTGCGCAGCAATGCGCGGGCGCGTCTCGCCCGATTCGGTGTCGTCCGCGCGGGCGACACGGTGTTTTCGACCAATCGCGCCGCCGCATCCGCTTCGCTCGCATCTTCGGAAGGAAACTGACCGTGCTGAGTCCTGTCATCGGTGAGCTGCTTCCGCTCACCCTCGCCATCGCGGTGAGCCCGTTGACGATCGTGGCGGTCATCCTGATGCTGCTCTCGCCGAATGCGCGCCGGACCGGTCCGGGCTTTCTCATCGGCTGGACGCTCGGGGTCACGACCCCCGTCGTCGTCTTCGTGCTCATCGCGAGCGCGCTGGCCCCGCAGGGTGATTCCGACGGGCCCGATGTCGTGCGCGCCGTCGTGCAGTTCGTGCTCGCCGCTCTTCTTCTTCTTCTGGCCGTCGCGCAGTGGCGCCGTCGGCCGCAGGCCGGTGAAGAGCCGGCGCTCCCGAAGTGGATGGCGGCGATCGATTCGTTCACGTTCGGCCGTGCGTTCGGTCTGGGTCTGCTGCTCTCTGTTCCGCGCCCCAAGAACCTCCTTGTCGCGGCGAGCGCCAGCGTGATCATCGCCGGAGCGGGGGTGCCGATCGGGGCGGAGGTCGTCGCGATCGCCGTGTTCGTGCTGTGCGCGGTGTCGACCGTGCTCATCCCGGTCGTTGCCTTCCTCGTCGCGGCTGACCGACTGCGGCAGCCCATGGAGGCCCTCCGCCGGTGGCTCGCCCGAGAGAACGTGGTGATCACCACGGTGCTCCTCGTGGTCATCGGAGTACTGATGCTCGGTAAAGGCATCGGCTCGCTCTGAACCCCTCGCGCGCTGCGACGCAGCGTGTTACCCGAATCGAAAGGAAATCGCACATGCAATTCTGGGACATCCTCGGCTGGATGCTGTGGTCTGTGGTCTTCGTCAGCTACCTGTTCGCCCTCTTCGCGATCGTCGGCGATCTGTTCCGCGATCACGCGCTCAGCGGGTGGTGGAAGGCCGTCTGGATTCTGTTCCTGATCTTCGTTCCGCTCCTAACGGCGCTCGTCTACCTCATCGCCCGCGGGTCGGGCATGGCGGCGCGCAGCGACCGGGCCGCGCGATCCGCGCAGACGGCGGCCGAGTCGTACATCCGCGAGGTCGCCGGGCGCAGCCCCAGCGACGAGATCGCGGCGGCGGCGGCTCTGCGGGACGCCGGCTCGATCAGCCCGGACGAGTTCGCGGTCCTGAAGGCGAAGGCGCTGGCATGACCGCCTTCTCCGCACCCGGGATGGTGATCTGACGTGGCGTTCCTGCGCAGGGTCGGGCGTCCTGGCCTGATCGGGCTCGCGGCGCGCACGGCCGTCGTCGCGGGCACGGCCACCGCGGTGAGCGGAGGAATCGCCGCTCACCAGCAGAAGAAGGCGCACGACGAGTTCGAGGCCGAACAACACGCGGCCGAGCAGCCGGCGGCCGCATCCGTCGACCTCGTCGCCGAACTGCAGAAGCTCGGCGACCTGCGCGCCGCGGGCGTGCTGGACGACGCCGAATTCGCCGCCGCGAAAGCGCGTCTGCTCCATTGACCCCGGGCGGGGGTGCCGTGCGTCGGCGCCCCCGCCTACCGAAAGAAGGAACCCCGTGACTGCCATCCCCGTCAATGTCGTGAACTTCGCCCGCGCCGAGACCGACCTCATGTTCGCGCGGCTCGCCGCGGGTGTGGGGGTCGGGGTGTGGAACCACACCTACGAGCTGAAGCCGCTCGACGATCAGCCCATCATTCGCCAGAACCGCGACACGCTCTACAGCAGCGCGATCGTCGACGTTCGGGACGGCGTGACCGTCACGCTCCCCGATACCGGCGATCGTTACATCTCCGTGTGGGTGATCAGCCAGGACCACTACGGTCCGGTGATCCTTCGCGACCCCGGCACGCACGTGCTCACCCGCGAGCTGGTCGGCACCGATTACGCCGCGCTCATCGTGCGCATCCTCGTCGACCCGAACAGTCCCGACGACGTCGCCGAGGTGAACGCGCTGCAGAATGCGCTGCGCATCGACGGCGGCGGTGCGGGCGCGTTCCCGCTGCCCGAGTACGACGAACCGTCGCAGACCGAAACGCGTGACGCGATCCTCACGCTCGCGCGGGGTGTCAGCAAGTACGACCACTCCTTCGGCACCGAGGCGGAGGTCGACCCGATCCTGCACCTGCTCGGCACCGCGTCGGGGTGGGGTGGCCTGCCCGAGTACGAGGCGACGTACGTCAGCGTCGACGAGGGCCTTCCCGTTGACGAGTACCGCCTCCGGCTCAAAGATGTACCCGTGGAAGCGTTCTGGTCCGTGTCGCTGTACAACGCGGCGGGTTACTTCGAAGAGAACGCGCTCCGCGTCAACAGCATCAACAGTCTCACGGCGACGCCGGATGCGGATGGTGCGGTCAGCATCCGGTTCGGCGTGCAGCTCGACGGCGCCGACAACGCGCTGCCGATCATGCCGGGCTGGAACTATGTGCTGCGCCTGTACCGCCCGCTCCCGTCCGTTCTCGACGGCACGTGGACGCCGCCGCGTCCCGAAGTGATCTGACCGCTCATGGAATCGACGACCGAGCAACTGCGCGCACAGCTGGCCGATCTGCAGACGGCGAATGACGCGCTGCGCCGCGAGCTCGCGCAGGAGCGCTCCGGCACGCGCCCCGAGCGGCCGGCCCGTGCCGCACGCACGGCCTGGGGGTGGGCAGTGCTCTCGGCGGTCTTGATCACGGTGGGGGCGGTGGTCGCGCCGGTCGCCGTGGTCTCGGCGTGGGCGAATCACGATCTCACTGACACGGCGTACTTCGTCGACACGTTCGCCCCGCTGGCGGATGACCCGGCGGTGCAGGACTTCGTCGCTGCGGAGGCCGTGACCGCGATCGAGTCGGCACTCGACATCGAGGCGCTTGCCGACGATCTCTTCTCCGGGCTGGCCGGCCTCGACATCGACCCGCGCGCAAAAGCGGCGCTGGGGTTGCTGCAGGCGCCGGCCGTCGCCGGGGTCGAGGGGATGATCCAGCGCACGGTGACCGAGTTCGTTCGCTCCGACGCCTTCTCGCAGGTGTGGCGACAAGCCCTGACCGCCGCCCACACGCAGTTGGTCAACACCGCGACGGGCCAGGCGGATGCGGTGATCACGATCGGTGAGAACCAGGAGGTCAGCCTGCAGCTCGGGCCGATCATCGAGTCCGTGAAGCAGCGCCTGCTCGACAACGGCTTCGCCCTAGCCGACCGCATCCCGACGATCTCGCGAACGATCGTGATCGCGGAGTCCAGCTCGGCCGCGAGCTACGTCGCGCTCTACCAGGTCGTGGTCGCCGTGGGTGTCTGGCTTCCCTGGGTCGGGTTGCTGCTCCTGGCCGCTGGCGTGCTCGTTGCGCGTCGCCGTTCGCTCGCCCTGCTGTGGGCATCGGGTGCGCTGCTGCTGTCGATGGTGTTGGTGGGCGGCGGCATCGGCGTCGGAGAGAATCTCTTCGCGGTGGAGGTCGCATCCGCTATCCCGCACGATGCGGCGGTCGCTCTCTACGCGGGCATCCTCGGGTTCGTTTCGAGCATGGTCGTGGTGGTCGGGGTGCTGGCGGCGACCGTGTTCGTGGTGACGTTGTTCGCGGGCCCGTGGCAGTGGGCCCGCACGGTGCGGGGTCTCGGTGCGTCGGGGCTGGCCGCCATCCGCAACCGCGCCGAGGCGCACGGCATCACCACGGGACGCACCGGCGAGTGGCTGTACCGGTGGCGGATGCCGCTTCGCATCGCCGTCGCGGCACTGTGTGCGGCGTTCATCGTGTTCACCCGACCGCTCACGCCGGGGATGATCGTGTGGACCGCCGTGATCGGAGTGTGCGTCATCGGGGTGATGAGCGTGGCCTCCCGGCCGATAGCAGCGGACCCCGTGCGTGAGACGGAACGACAGAAGGAGATCGCATGACGGGCGAGCCCAGCCGGAGAGTGCAGATTCAGAGCGCTCCCAACCTCCGTGATCTCGGCGGCCTTGTCACTCCCGACGGGCCGACCAAGAGCGGAGTCGTGTACCGGTCGGCGACGCTGTCTTCGCTGACGGATGCGGACGCGTCGGCCCTCGCCGCCCTGGGCGTGCGGACGGTCTACGACCTGCGCACCGCCGACGAGGTGCAGGCTGCCCCCGACCGCCTGCCGGAACAGATCGAGCGCGTCCCGCTCGACGTGCTCGCCGACAGTTCGCTCAGCGTCGCGGCGCGGCTGGGAGACCTCTCGGGAGATCCGCGGGCATTCGCGGCGTCGCTCGCCGGGGGTCAGGCCGAGCGCCTCTTCGAGGAGACCTACCGCGATCTGGTGCGGCTTCCGTCGGCGCTTGCGGGGTATCGCGCGTTCTTGCTCGGGCTGCTCGATGAGAGCCGCGAGGGAGCAGCGCTGTTCCACTGCACCACCGGGAAGGACCGCACGGGGTGGGCGGCCGCCTCGCTCCTGTCGGTCGCGGGGGTCGGCGCAGACGATGTGTATGCGGACTACCTGCAGACCAACACCGATCTGCTTCCCGCGCTCGAGCCGGTGTTCCGCCAAGCGGAGGAGCACGGCGTGGATCGTGAGGTGCTGATGCCGGTGCTCGGGGTGCGCGAGAGCTACCTGGATGCGGCGTTCGCTCAGATGCGCGCGCAGTTCGGAACGATCGAGGGGTACGCGACGGATGGCCTGGGCCTGAGCGGCGACGAGCTCGCCCGGCTGCGCGCCCTGCTCGTCTGAACCGCGGCGGCGCGCGAAAAGGGGCTCCGGGGTCTGCACGCCCACGGGGGCCCTCGCCTCGCTCCCGACTGCTCGAGGTTCTGGTCGTCGAGCATCTGAGTGATGAGCACCGCGCAAGCCGCGAGCCGCGTGCCGCGAGCCGCGTGCCGCGAGCCGCGAGCCGCGATGTGCGTGCCGCAAGCCGCGTGCCGCGAGTCGCGTGCCGCGTGCCGCGTGCCGAGTGCCGAGTGCCGAGTGCCGAGTGCTGCGTGCTGCGTGCTGCGTGCTGCGTGCCGTGTGCCGTGTGCCGCTGGCCGCGAGCCCCCGGCCGCGAGCCGCGAGCCGCGAGCCGCGAGGTGTGCGCGCCCGTGGGTCCGGCCCACGCCGGCGCCCTGCCCCTGCTCCCATCCCACGCCCCGCCCTGCACAGGCGGATGTTCCGCCGCCAGCGCTGTTGACGCCGGTCAGTTCCGAGATGTGCGACTCCTGTATGCCACTTAGACGGAGTTCTCCCACGGTGGTGGTTCGTTGTCTCGTCGCGCCGTCGTCATGACGTCTCGGTAGGGTGACCGCTCGTCGTCGGGTGTGAAGTGCACCGCGGTGGGTGGCGACGGATCGGGATACCTCGCGCCGAGCGGCGATGTCCATTCGACGACCCCGTCGTCGAACATCTGCACGCGCCAGGCGGTGAACTGTTTCATGGAGTGGTGTCGTTGGCAGAGGCATTGCAGGTTGTCGGTGCGGGTGGGTCCGCCCTCGGCCCAATCACGGACGTGATCGATTTCGCAGCGGATGGCGGGTGCGGCGCATCCGGGTGCCCGGCATCGCTGGTCGCGGCCGGTGATCTGTCGGCGCAGGATCGGGGGGATGTCACGCCGATCGACGGCCAGGACCTGCCCGGTGACCGGGTGGGTGAGGATGCGGTCCCAGCCGGTGGTGGAGCTGCCGGCGAGGCGACGGGCGGTGTCGGCGTCGATGGGTGCGCGTCCGGCGAGGTCGGCGGGGGATTGGTCGGTGCCGAGGAGGGTGAGTACGGGTACGACGACCTGCACGTGCGCCCGGATCGCACCCAGGGTGCCCGGACCATCGTCGGTGCGGGTGGGATCGGCGTTGGGCTGGGCGGTGAGGGCCATGTCGGCGAGGAGATCGGCGCGCACCTGGTCGATCGTGCGGGTGTCGGCGGCGTACGCCGTGTCTTCGGGGTCGTCGGGGAGCCCGGCGGCGCGGGATTCGCGCAGCCGGTCGGCGGCCTGTGCTCTCAGATCGATGAGTGCACGGGCCATCCGGGTCGCGCGGTCGTAGATGCCTTCGCCGATGACGGTGGGCACGATGAGTCCGAGGTGGCTCATTCCGTCGGCCAGGGGAGTGAGGAACACGCGGCGCTCTTCGCGTGCCTCGGCGTGGCGTTCGGTGAGGGTGCGGGGGTGCAGACGTTCGGCGAGGATCTGTAGCCCGGCCCGAACGCGCCCGGGGGTGTCCGTCTCGCACCGCCGCACGGCTTCCGCGTCGAACGCGCGGCGCGCCTCGGGTGGGAGGATCGCGCCGGTTTCGACGATCAGGCGTACGTGCCCCTCGTGGATGCGGCCGTCGGCGAGGGCATTGAGGGCGAGGGGATAGTCGCCGACGAGTTCAGCGGCCGCGTTCATCCGGCGCTGCATGGTGCGGTCGGAGACCCGCGAGCGTGCGCCGAGTTCGAGAGCGATCGCGCGCTGGGCCATGTCGTGGTCGCGCACCCTGCGCGGCGAGCCCGCGCTCTGCGTTCGAGCCAGTTCCTCGGCCCGAGCGAGGGCTCGAGTCAGCTGCGCCTTCGATGCGGCGACGGCGGCATTCGCCTGTTCGACGGCGTGCGCGATCTCGCTCAGCGTCGCCTGGTCGGCGTCGCTGAATCCGATGATCCCGTCGCGGCCCATGGCACCCCTTCTGAGTCGGCGGCAACGCTCACGCGCTGTCGCGGCTCGCCGGGGCACTCGGCGATGAAACGGATCGAGAGCGGCTGCTTTCGACCTGAGATAAGTCTTGCACCAACCTCCGACATCGGCCCCAGCGGCATCGCCGCTCGACCGACCGGCCCTTGCTTGCACAGCGTCGAGCCCTACCCGGCGCAGCCCGACCGGCGCATCGCAACCGGCGCGCCGCAACTGGCGCAGCCCGACCGGCGCACCGCAACCGGCGCATCGCAACCGGCGCAGCCCGACCGGCGCAGCGCTCACGGCGCACCGCAACCGGCGCATCGCAACGAGCGCACCGCATCCGGCGCAGGTCGACCGTCGAGTCAACGCCTGCACAGCGGCAGTCAGCTCGTGCGTCTCCTCCACAAGGTTGGCGAGGTGCGCGGGATGCGGGCTTGGTGAGGTCGACGGGTTCGCGGGGTCGGGTTTTCACGGGTGAACGGTGGGATCGGATCGAGCCGTTGCTGCCGTCGAACCAGGGCAACCGGAGCGCCCCGTTCGGTGACAGCCGCCGGGTGGTCGAGGGCATGGCGTGTCGGTATCGGACGGGGACTCCGTGGCGTGATCTGACGCGGGAGCAGTTCGCGCCGTGGCAGACGGTATGGAAGCGGCACCGCCGCTACGTCAGCGATGGATGGGGATCGGGTGTTCGCCATCTGCCGGTCTGGCTGATTGAGCCCGCCGGTCACGGAGTCGGGCGCTCTCGCAAACAGCGGCTTGGCATTGCCACGAGGCATGACCTACCGCGCCATGACCTACCGCGCCGCCTTCGCCGTCCGTGCGGCCGTCGCCATCCGTGCCACCCGTCGCCACCCGTGCCGTCCTCAGCTGGCTATGCGCACAGCAGGTATGCCCTACCCGAGCGCCTGCACGAAGTCGACAGCGAGCGACTCTGTGAAAGCCCCGTGGTCGAGGCCCGGGGTGGGCGCGACGGTGGGCGGAAGGACACTCAAGAAGTCGAGATGCCCCACGCCCTCATATGTGTGCACGCTGACTTCAGCGGGGGCAGCACGAAGGATCTCTGCGGTCGTCGGCGGTGTGACCGTGTCGGCCCCTCCTGCCAGCACGATGACCGGAACGCGGAGATTGTCGAGCGCGGCCGGTGCCTGGAACCATCCGACTGTCGGCGCAAGGGCGACGACTTTCTCTACCCTGGGTTCGACGGGCACGGGGATCGGCTGACGATTGCGACCCCATGGTTGCGCACCGGCAAGACAGAGCGCCGCCCATCCTCCGGCGGAGTGCCCTGCGGCGACGACGGGCAGGTCTTGACGATCTAGCTCGCGAAGCGAATCCGCCAATCCGACGGCGCGTTGGCGCATCTGCTCATCCGTCACGGTTCTCACGTCGAAGCGGTCGTGGATGGGTGCAGCGACGATGAACCCCGCAGCCGCGGCGGCGCGGATGAGCGCTTCATATCGAGCGGGGTCACCACCGGCGCCCGGCGCGAACAGCAAGATCCCGCGAGCGGCGCCGGGAGGATTCACGATCACGGCTCAACGCTAATTGGTGCGTCGGCAGCCGGAGCCAACGTCTCACGCAGAAGGCCCCGAGGTGCACACACGCGCACCCCGGGGCCCCTCTCCTCACCCCCGACTACCCCAGCGCGGGGAACAGCGTCGGCGTCGTGCGGGCGTGGGTGGCCTGCTCGAAGTCGTACGCGAAGCCGAGCAGCGTGCCTTCGGTGAAGTCGCGCCCGAGGAACTCGAGGTTGACGTTCGCGCCGATGATGGGGGTGGTGCCGTCAGCATCCGTGGCCTGTCCCATCGGAACGGTGACCGCGGGCATTCCGGTGTTGGGGCTGAGGCGCAGGTTGGTCGCGACCGTGCCGTAGGGGGCGGCGCTCGGGTAGACCATGGCGTCGAGGTTCTGGCCGTCGAGCATCTGGGTGACGAGCACCTTGCCGGCGGCGAGCTGAGTGGTGTGCGTGCCCGTCGGGCCTGCCCACGCCTGGTACGTCTCGGGGGTGACGGC
Source organism: Microbacterium sp. cx-55 (assembly GCF_021117345.1). NCBI lineage: Bacteria > Bacillati > Actinomycetota > Actinomycetes > Micrococcales > Microbacteriaceae > Microbacterium > Microbacterium sp. cx-55. The sequence continues at coordinate 586,468 of NZ_CP088261.1, forward strand.
GTTCCGGGTTGTGTACGTGGTCGCGCGCGACGGCACGAAGTTACCGTTCGCGAGGATCCCCTCCAGTGACCGGGCGGTGACGTCCGGGTCGAGGTGGGTCGCGATGTACTGGTCGAGGTCGTGCTTGAACTCGTTGGTCGAGCCGGAGCCTTCGTTCAGCACGTTCGCGAACGCGGCCGGCGGGGTGATCTCGACGACGGTCGCGCCCTGTGCCTCGAGCACCGCGCGGGTCTCGGCCCATTCGCGCAGGACGGTGGCGTTCGCCGTGGCGCGCGGGTTCGTCAGCGACGGGTCGAACATTGCGGCCACGTAGCCGATGCGCTTTCCCTCGAGGGCGGTGTCGCTCAGCGACGACGTGTACGACTCGGGCACGAGTCCGGTCTGGCGCTGGGTGACCGCATCCGCCGGGTCCACGCCCGCGACGGCGTCGAGGGCGACGGCGGCGTCGAGCACGGTGCGGGTCATCGGTCCGCCGGTGTCTTGCGTGAGGGCGAGGGGCACGATGCCATCGCGGCTCGCGAGTCCGACGGTCGGGCGCACGCCGACGAGCTGGTTGTACGACGACGGCACGCGGATGGAGCCGCCCGTGTCGGTGCCGAAGCCGATGCCGGCGAGGTTGGCAGAGATCGCCGCTCCCGTGCCGCCGCTCGATCCGCCCGCGGTCTGCGCGGTGTTGTATGGGCTGGCGACGAAGACCGAGGTGCCGGGTTTCTGGAAGGACGAGAACTGCGACTCGAATCCGAATGCGAACTCGTCGAGGCTCGCCTTGGCGAGGATGACGGCGCCCCGGGCGCGGAGGCCCTCGACCATGTGCGCGTCGGTGGCGGTCTGGTTGTCGTTCCAGCATCCGCATCCGGCCGTGGTCACCATGTCGACGGTGTCGTAGTTGTCTTTCACGGCGACCGGCACGCCGAGCAGCATGCTGGTCATGCCGTTCTCGGCCCGCGCCGCGTCGGCGGCTGCTGCGGCGTCGAGGGCGACGGTGCTGGTGGTGATGACTGAGTTGAGCGCGCGCTGGCCCACGGCGACGGGGGTGTCGTCGTAGGCGGCGATGCGGTCGAGGTAGGCCTGGGTGATCGCGACCGAGGTGGTGACGCCGGCGTTCATCGCGGCCTGCATGTCGATGACGGATGCTTCGATGAGCTCGAAGGGTCCGTCGTCGTAGATCATCCGCTGCGAGAGGGCGGCGAGGTCGGCGACCGTGAGGGTGCCGTTGGCGTCGCTGTCGAGCTTGCCGAAGGTGGTCCACTCGGGTGCGGTGCTCGTGAGTCCGAGCTGGGCGGATGCGGCGTCGAGGTCGGCCGTGGTCACCTGCTGGTCGCCGGTGACGTCGAGTTCGGTGTAGTACGGCGCGAGCATCGCGGCGTCGGATGCGGCGGTGGCCGTGGGCGCGGCGAACGCGGGCGAGATCGCCGTTGTCGCGGCGATCGCGCCGAGCACCGCGGCGGCGGCGATGGTGCGGGTGGTGGTGGTCTTCATGGCCTTCTTCTTGGGGGAAGGAGCGGATGCGGATGCGGCGAGGCGCGTGCGATCGGTGTTCATCGGGTGGCCGCCTGTCGGCGACGGATCACGAGCACGGCGCCGAGCGCGACGAGGGCGGCGCCGATGGCGCCGGTGATGAGCCACGGGGTGGCGTCGGCTCCGGTGGAGGCGAGCGGGTCGCTGGGCGTGGTGCCGGTGATCGGCAGTGCGCTGGCGGACGGCGACGGTGTGGCCGTCGGTGACGTGCTCGGGCCCGGGGTGACGGGTGCGGCCGCGATGACGGTGGTGGCGGTGAGGCCGGGCGCGGTGACGTCGACGGCGGTGGTTTCGCCGGCGGTGCCGATGAGGGTGCTGCTGTTGAGCGAGATGTCGGCGGAGCCTGCGGCGAGGGCGGTGAACGTGAAGCTCACGAGCGTCTGGGGTCCGGTGAGGCCGGGGGACGTGCCGAGGCGCGTGCTGCTGAAGGTCACCGCGTCGGTGCCGGTCTGCGCGTCGCCGAATCCGCCGGTCGGGTAGACGGCGCTCGCCGCGTCGAACGACAGCAGCGCCGGGTCGTAGCCGACGACGAGGTCGTAGGCGTAGAGGTCGGCGACGGTGTCGGCGGCGATCGTGACCGTGAGGGTGTCGCCAGCGGTGATCGTGGTGTCATCGACCGTGAGGGTGATCGCGCCGTAGGTGGCGGGCGCGGCCATCGCGGCGGGGGCGGCGATCAGCATTGCGCCGAAGACGGCGGTCGCGGCGGCGAGCAGCGCCGCGAGGCGTCGCCCGCGCAGACGGGTGGGGGAGATGCGTTCGGGCATGCGAAAGCAGGGCCTTCCTGGCTGTGGGCAGGCCGCGTACACGAAGCGCCGGATGCGGCCGCACCAACGAATGGGGGAGGTGGTGCCTACGCAGACTCGCAGCCCGGTGTTACCGGACCGGACTGGCTATGTTTCTGCTGTGTGAATGTTGTACTGAGTAGTTCAATCTGTTGCACCGGCTCGCGCTGGCGCGGTGTCGCCAGCGGCGCAACCCGGACAGGCGCAAAACGCCAAGATTGTGGATGTCGTCCGTGAGGCGCTGGTGGACTACCCCCGGGCTCTTCGTTTGCGTCGGTCTAGTTCGGAGACGACGTGAACGCGCCTCGACCGGACGTCGATCTCGTTCTCTGGCGAGGAGACCCGGCAGATCCCTCGGTCCGCGCGCACGTGCAGGACGGCGACGTGGTGATCTACTTCCAGGTCGAGGAGATCATCCCCGTGTGGTCGCTCACCGACGTTCCCGGCCTGCTCCGGACTACAACGCCGAGAACCTCGTCGCTGCGATCGCGACAGCGCGACCGTTGGCGGCCACTGGACAGACCCGATCTCTGGGAAGACTCTCGCGGCGATCGCAAGCAACGTCGCGGTCCTGGACGTCGACGGGCTGAACGGGGCACCCTGCGTCGTGCCCCCTCGAGTGGCGCGCTCCGCACGAACACGCCTTACGCGGACTACACGGGCGCGTGGACAATCTTCGAAGAACGATCAGGCTATTGTGCGCGACTGTCGCCGGTGAAGTTCTTCGCCCGGTGAGGCTCAGGCCATCAGAACAGCACGGTGGAAGTCGGCGCCGCACAGGCACACATCGGCTCCCGCCATACCGCTGAGCGCTTCGTCCTGGTGGTAACAGTGCGCGCTGGGACGACGTCGGAAGGGGGAGCGACCGGCTCGTGTGTGCTTGTTGTCGTGCCCGCACTTCGTACAGGTGAGCGTTGGCAGACTATTCATCGCGCCGTCGCTCGATGTGCTAAACGGAGCATCGGATATCGTCATCATTCCCACTGGGGCCAGGCAAACGTCTTTGTGAACCGTTGTCCCCCGTATGGGGGACGTTAGCAGATGAGTAACCTACCCGACGAGATCGGAGATGTTGTCCGGTGGTTCGAGAACGTGCGGGCGAGCGGTGAGTCGGACCGTGCCCGCTTCTTCACCGTCTAGCGAGACGACGATCTCCCCCTCGCCAAAGGCACTGACAACCAGAGATACCACCTTTGCCATCCGGACAGTCGTCGGCTTTCCGTCGCCCGTTTCGATCTCGTTCGGGACGGCATAGATGGGGCTGATGAAGTGAGGAGAGTCCGCACCGTCGACATCGACGACGTCGCACGAGATCGTGAATATACGACCAAGGTCCTCCTCCGCGAACACTCTCCGGGCGATCAGAGTGAACCGGAGCAGAGCCCGGATTCACGGTCGGATCGTTGGCCGAGCTCAAGGACTCAACGGATAGTGGGGCGCCGCATCTCGAAGCGTTCGTGAAGGGAGTGCTGGTCGCCTCATTGACCGACTCGGCTTCACCGCTCCTGACCGGAAGCACGTGGGGGATGGTACTGCAGAACGACGCCAAGCTCGCTGACGACGACTTCGTACTCTGCGACGTGTAGTCCGTCAGCTTCCGTGGAAGGCGTCGGTGCATCCGCATCGCAGGCTCGACGCCCAGCCGCTGGTGTCGAGCTCCCACTCGGCGCACGCGGCTGGGCGCGGGCGGAGTCCGAGTAAGGCGCGCAGTCGAGACGAACTCCGCGGCGTCGCGTTCTCGTCGCTGTTGTCATGTCCGCATTGCGGGCAGTCACCCGCACGCGCGGCCGTGACTTCGATAGGACCAGACCCGAGCGCATGTTTAGCCATCATGTTCCCCCGGAGAGCCTGGCCGGCGTCGATGCCGACCGCTGCTCCCATTTGGGGGACGACGCTACCAGATGAGAAGTCCCTCATGATGCGGCCCGTGACCCTGCGATGGGCCGTATGACGCTTACTGACAATGCGCAATACGTGCAACCTCCTGGCCAGCAACAATTGATTACTTTCATTCGCAAGGGCATGGGGCTCTAACAGACCCAGGGAGGGTTCAATCCGGTGAAGCGTTCGCGAGCTGCCTTTCATGTGCTGCGTCGAAACTCATTCCCGACACTAGACGGCGGTTCGGTGCGTCTCCGCGAGAGAACCGCGAAGGAAGACCCGGCTCGAGGTTTCGACAAGGTCGGCTCCGCTAGATCTGCTGTCCAAAATGCAAAGCGCGCTCTCGACATCGCCAAGGCGGAGCTGCGTCGCCTTATCTAGGAGGAAATGCAACGGCGGTTGCCGGGGTCATCGACCGTGAGGGAGCGCGCGCCGTAGGTGGCGGGCGCGGCGGGTGCCGCGACGTACGTTGCGGCGAAGACGGCGATCGCGGCGGCGATGATCGCCGCGAGGCGTCGCCTGCGCAGGCGGGTGGGGGAGATGCGTTCGGGCATGCGAAAGCAGGGCCTTCCTGGCAGCGGATCGACGTGCGGGGCGGCTGTCCGTGCACAAGGGGGTGCCATCTTTCTGCCCGAGCCGTGGATGCTACGACTTGGTCACCAACACGACCCATTGGCTCACCACGAGTTGCGTCCGTTCCGACCATCAGGCGGGGAGCGACATAGTTATCCGTCGAGTAACCACACGGAAACGCCTCAGCTCTATGCTCATGTCTCATGAAGAGCGCAGCGGATATCGACTTCGAGAGCTTCCGAGGTGCGCGGCGGTTCCCAGCGCTCGACGGGCTGCGCGCAGTCAGCATCCTTTTCGTTCTCACCTGGCACATGCATGACCCATTTTGGTCCCCCTTCTACGGTGCACTCGGCGTAACCATGTTCTTCGGAATCAGCGGGTTCCTGATCACCACCCTTCTCCTGCGTGAGGAGGACCGGAACGGCCGTGTTTCTTTGAAGAACTTCTACATCAGGCGCGTGTTCCGTATCGTTCCGTTGTACTTTTTAGCGCTCGGATCGACGGCCTTCCTCGTGCTTGTAGCGGGCTTCGGGCAGGGTGGCGGTAACTTCCTCGACCGGCTGCCCCTGCTCCTGACCTTCAACGGCGAGTTCGCCGGAAGTGGAACCTTCTCCCATTCCTGGTCGCTCGGGATCGAGGAAAAGTTCTACATCCTCTGGCCGCTCCTCGCGTTCGCCGTGCCATTCATTCGGTCCCGCCTCGGCCAGGTGCTCACGATTCTCGTGCCCGTGGCCGCCGTCGCCAGCTTCGTCCCCTGGACTGGATACATCGGCATCTACTTCCCGATCCTCGGCGGCTGCGCTCTAGCCGTAGCCATGCACCACCGCGCGTCCTTCGCAGTCATTCGCTCGATCGCGAACCCGTGGTTCTCCTCGGTCCTCTTCGTCGCGATGCTGCTGTTCCCCTTCTTCGAGCGGTCCATTCCGATCGGCGACCACTCGCACTACGCGCACGTCGCCTTCGGTCTGGTTGTGCTTCTGGCGATGCCGGGACTCTTAATACGTGGCAGCTGGCAGCAGCGCCTACTTGCTGTACGGCCGATTGTCTACTGTGGAAACCTCGCCTACGCGGTGTACCTCTTCCATCCCTTCGTCGTCGAGGTCGTTGACCGGCTCATCGCACCCGGCCAATCAGGCGCATTCCCTACGTCGGCACGTTTCGTAGCCGTGTTTCTCGGTTCGCTCGCCGTCGCATGGGTGCTTCGCGTCACGATCGAGCAGCCGTTCATACGGGTCGGGCGAAAGTTGACAAACGCGGTACCGCCTCCAGACAGGGTCGAAGCCGATTCCGCACGAACTCAGCCCCCGTCGCGCGCTTGACCGTACGCCAATCTCCCTCAGGTTGATTCGAATCGCTGTGGGGTCGACTTGATGCTCTTTGAGGAAGCCCTTTAGAGGTGTGCGGCGAGTTCCTTGATCCACGCCGCAAGGTCACCACGTAGGTCGTCGCGGTCCAGCGCGAACTGAACTCCGGTCTTGAGATAGTCGAGCCGGTCGCCCGTGTCATAGCGACGTCCGCGGAACACGACGCCGAGCACGGGGCCCGCGATCGACTCATCGTCGGCGAGCGCTTCCAGGGCGTCGGTCAGCTGGATCTCGCCACCCTTGCCCGGAAGAGTCCTCTCCAGAACGTCGAAGATCTCGGGTTTCAGGACGTAACGGCCGATGATGGCCAAGTTGCTGGGTGCGTCGGCGGCGGAGGGCTTCTCCACCAGGTACTTCACCTTCACGACGTCGGTCTCGTCCGTCTCGTCGACCGCGGCACAACCGTAGAGGTGGATCTGAGAGGGCTCGACCGCCATGAGCGCCACCACGGTGGCCGACCGGTCACGCGAGACCTCGATCATCCTCGAGAGCAGGACATCGCGAGAGTCGATCAGATCGTCTCCCAGGAGTACGGCGAACGTCTCGTTTCCCACGTGCTTACGGGCGCGAAGCACGGCGTGACCAAGCCCGAGAGGGTCGCCCTGGCGGACGAAGTGAATGTCGGCCAGGTTGCTGGCTTCCATGACCTTCGCGAGCTTCTCGGCGTCTCCCTTTCGCTCAAGCGTGTGCTCGAGTTCGGTCACACGATCGAAGTGGTTCGCGAGCGCGTTCTTGTTGCGTCCCACGATGACAAGAACGTCGTCGCTGCCCGCCGCGACAGCTTCTTCTACGACGTACTGGATCGCCGGCTTATCGACGACGGGAAGCATCTCCTTCGGCATTGCTTTTGTTGCTGGCAAGAATCTTGTGCCCAGACCGGCAGCGGGAATGACCGTCTTGATCGATGTGCTCGACATACGGCAGACGTTAGTGCTCTGCGATGAACGCAATGTTTCGAGAATGTAGCGCAGAGGCGTTCATGGATACAATTTGCTCCGCCTGCCGAACCCGGCGGGCGGTCTGATGTCAAATCTGATCGAGCGCAATTCTTGCGCATGCGCTTTTGACTTTAGATCGTTGCGGCATGTCACGATGTCCCCCTTTTGGTGGACATCGTGACGACGCCTATCGGGCGTAGCGTGCCCTCGCGGCCATTGTTGTGTCGCGAGGCGGTCACCTCTGCCAGCTATCATCATCTGAGCAACCCCTTGAGATGGGATAACTTTTGATGAGCTCGAAGGCAACGGCAAGATGGCATCGTCCCGACATCACGGGGATGCGTTCGCTGGCCATAATTCCCGTTGTTGCCTTCCATGCGGGCGCGCAGTTTATCCCGGGTGGGTTCATTGGTGTTGATGTCTTTTACGTAATATCAGGGTTCCTGATCACGACGCTTCTTGTTCAAGAAGTCGAACGCTCCGGGCGAGTTCGGCTTGCTGCATTTTGGGCAAAGCGGATCCGCCGCTTAGTCCCAGCTCTTGTTTTGGTCGTGGCGGTGACGTTGCCCATTTCAGCCATACTCAGTTCGGTGCTGAGCTGGGATACTCAGGCGAGGCAGGCCGTTGCGTCGGTGCTGTACGTGGCGAACATTCTGTTTTGGCGAGAGTCGACGGACTACTTTGACACTGGGGGAGGTCAGAGCCCGTATCTTCATATGTGGTCTTTGGGGGTCGAGGAGCAGTTCTATCTTGTCTGGCCGATTATCGTCATCGCCGCCATCTGGTGCGCGCGTCGGTGGATTTCAATGCGCACACTGCTCATCGTGCTTTTCGGGACAGTGTTCACCGTTTCTTTCGCGCTTTCGGTGGTCGTAACACCTGTCGACCCGAATGCTGCTTTTTACCTGCTTCCAACCCGCGCCTGGGAGTTCGCCGGTGCCGGGCTCGTTGCATTGTTGCCGCTGCGGCGGATCATAACGTCTCGGTTCGTCGCGTCGACTTTGGTTATTGCCGGCGTTGTAGTTCTCTTATACGGTCTTATTTTTCTCACTGAGCAGGACCTCTATCCTGGGTATCTGGCGTTGTTGCCTTTTGTGGCCACGATCTTGCTTCTCGTCGGCGGAGGCGGCCCCAGGAATTTGCTTTCTCCTCTCTTCGAGAGTAGGCCCGCCGTGTGGGTTGGAAACGTCTCCTATTCGTGGTACTTGTGGCATTGGCCGCTTATCGTTTTTGCGGGAATAATTTTTCCGGGGAGTGGTATGGTCTTAGCGCTGGCCGCGGTCCTCTCTCTCGGCGTTGGTGCGTTAAGCTATTATTTCGTAGAGCAGCCGCTTCGTTTCCACCCGTTTCTTGTTCGCTCGTCGCGGCGCACCTTCGTATCGGGAGTCGCTGCGACTATATGTGTCGTGCTGATAGCTGGGTCTGTCTTCATCGCAGGAAATGCGCTTTTGCGAGTGGAGCCTCTAAAGAGCTACGCAGCTGCCGCGGAGGCTGTCCCGGCGAACGGGTGTGCAGGTGCGGTTCGACTGAAGGTTGGGGCGGACGAGGCATGTGTTCTGGGCGATCCCGAGGGGACGACGACGGTTGCAGTGATCGGTGACTCCCACGCGGGCCACTGGCGCGCGGCGTTCGATCGGGCTGCAAAGGACGCCGGTTACCGCCTCATTTTTCGGTGGAAGAGCTCGTGCCCGTCGTTCTCGATACCCATCGGAGACGCGAAGGGGATTCAAGACCCAGCCTGTGCGCCTTACCGCGAGGAGACGTCCGAACTTCTCGACGCGATAAGGCCAGACGCCGTGATTATTTCGAATGCCTACGGCTACTTCGGCAAAATTCTTGACTCGGACGGCAACAGACTGCCTCTCGACGAGCAGCGGGAGGCCTGGCGCGCCGGCGTTGAAGAGCAGCTCGACGAGATTGCAGCACTTGGAGCTGGCGTCGCGGTCGTTAGGGATAATCCGCGAATGCCATACAATCCGACCGCGTGCCTGTCTCGCCTCGGCGTAACCCCCGAGGATTGTGAGACGCCCTTTGGGGATGCTCAGTTTATGATCCAAGAGTTCGGTGAGGTCACTGACGAAGTCATCTCCCGCCGTTCGGTTGAGTCCTTCTCAGTAGATGACGAGATCTGCCCCAACGCGCTCTGCCGCCCGGTGAGTGATCGAGGGCTCCCCATCTATCAGGATCAGACTCATCTGTCGAAGGACTGGACGTTGACGCAGGTCCCACGTCTCGCCGAACTCATGACGGATGCGGTCCGCCGCGGTTAGAACTGCACCTCAGATGGTTGACCACCGCACGGCGACCGGCTCCGCCCCAGACGTGATGGAGCGGAGCCGATTGACGTGGGGTTAGGGACGACCCATGCCGTAATAGGTCCATCCCGCCGCGCGCCATGCGGCTGCGTCGAGCCCGTTGCGTCCGTCCACGATTACTCTTCCGTCGGTGAGAGTCGACGCGTGCTCGGGGTCGAGTTGGCGGCGGTACTCATCCCACTCGGTGACGAGGATGACAGCATCAGCGTCAGCGAGCGCCTCGTCGCGGGAGTCTACGTACGTAAGCTGCGGGTGAACTCTGCGCGCGTTCGCGATAGCCGCCGGATCCGTCACCGTCACCGACGCTCCGAGGCCGTGGAGACGAACTGCAACATCCAGCGCAGGCGAGTCTCGAATATCGTCACTGTGCGGTTTGAATGCGGCGCCCAGAACGGTCACCTTCTTCTCGAAAACCTGGCCTTCGAGTGCCTCGACGACGAGTTGTACAGCGCGCTCGCGGCGGCGCAGGTTGATCTCGTCGATTTCCCTCAGGAACGCCACCGACTCGCCGCGGCCTAGTTCTTCCGCTCGCGCAGAGAACGCACGAATGTCCTTGGGGAGGCAGCCGCCGCCGAACCCGATGCCGGCGCCGAGGAACTTACGTCCGATTCTGTCGTCGTATCCGATAGCGTCAGCCAGCAAGGTGACGTCCGCGCCAGTCACCTCTGCGATCTCTGCCATGGCGTTGATGAATGAGATTTTTGTTGCGAGGAAGGCGTTGGCTGAAACCTTGACAAGTTCGGCAGTGGCCCGGTCCATCACCAAGAATGGCGTGCCCTTCGCGATGGACGGGTGGTACACCTCACGAAGGATCTGCGCAGCACGCTCGCCCTCCGCCCCGTCGGGCACTCCCGCGACGAGGCGATCTGGATCGATCGTGTCTTGAACTGCCCATCCTTCTCGGAGGAACTCCGGGTTCCAAACCAACGTCGCGCCTGTCGGTTCTACTCGTTCAGCGAGTCCTGCTGCGGTACCCACCGGAACAGTCGACTTGCCGGCCACGATGTCGCCCTCGGACAAGAACGGCAAAAGTCCGTCAACGGCGGCATTCACGTAGGTCATATCGGCGGCATAGCCATCCTTCACCTGGGGAGTCCCAACTCCGATGAAGTGGACGCGAGCCCCGGCGGCCTCGGCCATGTCCGTGGAGAAGCGCAGGCGGCCTGAAGCGATTCCGTCCGCCAAGATCTCAGCGAGTCCGGGCTCGAAGAACGGGGCTTCGCCTTTGGAGAGCGACTCGATCTTTCGTTCATCGACATCGATTCCGACCACGTCGTGGCCGATCGATGCCATTGCGGCCGCGTGCACGGCCCCCAGGTAACCGCAACCGATGACTGACAGACGCATGGCTCTCCTTCTTCGCTCGAATTGGTTGACGTTCGCCGTAGCAACGTTGGTTTGAGACAACTCTGCTCGCCAGGCCGACAGTCACGCGGTCGTGACGTCCTACCGCCCAGAGCATTCATATCAACTCTGCGTGTCCGGTTCGAGTCGGACAGTTCACGTTCGTCTTTCGAACGGCTTCTTCGCTTCCTTCGCAGTGCAACGTAAGTCCCTGTTCTCCAGGGGTAACGCTCTCAACCATCCCGTCCCCCGCACGACACGCGCACGACACACAGGGCTGCTAGTTTTCTGATCGGGACGATGAAGTGTTCAACGCTTAGATTTGCCCCCGCGGCAGTGAAGAGCATCACGTAGGCCGTACAGGGGGTTGTGATGAGTCAGGCACGTCCGAGGGATCAACGTTCTCGACCGCCATGGCGAGTACTTCTAGTAGGCGCCTTCGTGCTGCTTCTGATCGCTCAAGGCTGGATCTCTTTCAGAGTCACCCCTGAGCCCTATCCCATCGTCCGGATGCCTAGCTTTGGTCTCGCCGCGTCGCCTGACGGCACTTACCCTGCCACTTTCGTTCGCGCCGAAGCGTCCTTCTCGGATGGTACGAGTTCTGAGATTGACCCATACGAGATCATGGCTCCCTTCCGTTTCTCCACCGCGCGCCCGTCATATGACTACGTTTTCGGTCCCGAGCGAAAGACCGAGATCCCAAGCGATGTCATTGACTGGCTTCGTGGCAGGGTGGAGGAGTTGAGCGGCGGAAAGACCCCCACGGAATTGAGAATGTGCTGGACGGAAGCGGACGTCCGACTCAAGGACGCGAAACTCGAGAATGTAACGCCGTGTGAGCTGACCTTGGTGGAACTATGATCCGGCGCGTTGACGACTTCATCCGTCGTGCGGCGGACTCGTACCGACCCGACCAGTGGTTTCTTGCCGTCTTGCGGGTCGCGTATGCGGGGTGGATCCTGCTCTTCCCCGTAGACATAATGTGGATTGCGAGTATCCCAAACGGCTTCTTGCGTCCGCGTCCAGGACTCTTCGGATGGATCACCGATGTGCCGTCAGCGGAAGTCTTGCTCGCCATTTCGATCGTGCGCGTTCTCCTCGCTGTTCTTCTAGCACTGGGCATTATGACGGTACCCGTTTCCGTAGTTATGTCCGCATGCTTGATCGTCGTGTCCGGGCTTTCTTATTCCTTTTCGAAGGTAGATCACTTCATCCTGTTTGAGCTCGTGCCTGTGTTCCTGGCTTTCGCTGGGTGGGGTACCGCGTGGTCGTTCGACGCGATACGTCGTCGCCGCCGTGGCGACCCTCTCGGTGCAGCTCGGGGGATGCCTGTCTTGCTGTTCGCGCTCACTATCGGTTGGGCGATGCTGTCGGCAGCTGTACCCAAGGTGCTCGGGGGGTGGCTCGACCCGGACCGCCAGGCAACCCGCGGATACCTCGCTCGGGACGTGGCGACTGCGGCGAAGACGGGGCCGTTCGCTGACTGGATGTTGACGATTGATTCTGATCTCTTCTGGAAGTTTCTGGATTACGCGACAATCCTGGCTGAAGGAGCGCTGATTCTCTTCGCTCTGACGCCGATCTTGTTTCGCTGCTGGGTCTTGCTCCTGGGCGCGTTCCACGTTGGCGTTTACCTCACGTTGGGAATCTCCTTCATCGACTACGTAATGGTCTACGCGGTGTTCTTCTCGCCTGTCGTTATGTGGCTAATTAATCGAGTATCGCTGGCGAGGGGAAAACTGCGTCGGGGGCCGGCGGAATCGCGGGCGCGTTCGTTAGCAGAGGGCGCCGAATGACTGGGGAAATCAACTCGTGAAGGTGAGCGTCGTCGGGAGTGGTCCGAACGGCCTCGCTGCTGCCGTGGTTATGGCCCGCGCGGGTCACGAAGTCCGGGTTTTCGAGAGTTCTGAGGGTGTCGGCGGCGGGCTTCGGACCGTTCCCTTCGACGGTGCGGAGGGACTGCTCGATATTTGTTCAGCAGTGCATCCAATGGCGGTTTCGTCACGCTTCTTTCAGGCTTTCCAGCTCGCGGATCGCGTTGAGTTCCGATACCCGGAGATATCCTTCGCCCACGCGATGCAGGGCGAGTCGGCGGTCGCGTATCGCGATCTAGCCCGCACCGTGGAGGAGCTCGGTACGGACGGGGCAGGTTGGGGGCGAGCGATGAGGCCGCTTGTTGCGCGGATTGAGGATGTACGAGGGATGTCGGGTCTCTCGCCCCGTGTACACCCGTCTCAGGTGGCCGGAGCCGTGTCGCTCGGCCTCAGCGCCGCGGTGAAGTTCCCGATGCTTAGAGGCCGGGCACGTGCTCTAGCCGCCGGTGCCACGGCGCACGCGGGAACGACGTTCGAATCTGCAGCAGGCCGCTTCGTCGGTGCTGTTCTCGCGGCTGAGGCCCACGTGGCGGGATGGCCCATTCCAGTGGGCGGGTCTCAATCCATTGCAGATGCAATGGTGGACGATCTTCGACGCCATGGCGGTGAGGTCATCACGAGTCATCGTGTGACTTCGCTCGACAGCGTCTGGGGCGCCGGGGACGTGGCCATACTCGATACTTCCCCACGTCAGTTCGCCAATATGGCTGGCGATCGACTGCCCTCTCGCTATCTTCACGCGCTGCGCAGTTACCGGTACGGGAATGCTGTGAGCAAGGTCGACTTCGTCTTGAACGCCCCCATACCTTGGTCGGACGAAAGACTGCGTGATGCCGGCACGGTCCATTTGGGTGGTACTGCATCACAGGTATCGTCGGCCGAATCCCTCGCGCGTCGCGGGATCATGCCGGATGACCCATTCGTCCTCTTGTCCCAACCAAGCCGTTTCGACAATTCGAGACTCCCCGCAGGCTCCTCGAAATCGGTCGTCTGGGCGTACGCACATGTGCCTAACGGAAGCCGGGCCGACGGCACGGAAGTCGTGACACGCAGGATCGAAAGCTTCGCGCCGGGATTCCGCGACGTTGTCGAGCACTCCGAGGCGCGCCCGGCCGCCTGGTATGAGGCGCACAACAGCAACTTCGTCGGTGGTGACGTACTCGGAGGACAGATGGATCTTCGTCAGTTCATCACCCGGCCAAATGTGAGCCCGCATCCTTGGCGCACGCCAATCGCCGGGGTTTATCTGTGCTCGGCCGCGACTCCGCCTGGCGCGGGCGTTCACGGCATGGGTGGGTGGCATGCGGCACGCCTCGCCCTGCGAGACTTGACGGGGCAGCCGATGCCAGGCCTGTCGCCATGATGTGCTGTTGGGGCTCACCCAACTTGACCAGGGTCCATGTATATCTGCTCTGGTCACATTCCGCTGATCGATTGAGGGTTGTGATCGCTTGACGAAGGTTTTCGTACTGTGCTCGGGGCAGGAGGACAACATCGGAGATGTGGTTCTCCGACGGAAGATGCTCACCGACTTGAGGGAGTTCGGCGAGTTGCATATCTTCTTGGACGACGCATCGCCGGACTTCCGTGATGCGCTCGAGCTCGCGCAGGCGGATGTGGTGTACTCGGACCGGACGCGCTGGCGCAGGGAGCTCTGGCAGTCGATCAGACGTCGGGACGCGTGGCTAGTAGACAAGCCCGGAGAGTTGATAACGAGTCGGCGCCGACTGTTGGCGCTTGCCCGGCTGACCATTGCGGCACTCGCGATCCGGGCGCAGAAGGGGGCGGTACTTCGCCTTGGGCTGGGACAACGGGCCCCGCACCGCGGATTCGCTCTTGCTTATCGCCCTTTCCTGGCCACGGCGAACGTGTTGGCCTGGCGCGACCCCGAGTCCATGCAAGCCTTCGGTATTGGTGAGGTGATGCCTGACTGGGGATTCGGTGAGGTCGCTTTGGCTGCGCCCGGAACGCGGAGTCGACTCGCGATCTCGTACCGCTCGGATCGAGCACAGTTGTCTGACGATGCGGTCGCAGGGATAACCTCGGCGGCGACCGCACTTGGGTTGTCGCCGATTGTCGTCACTCAGGTTGGCCGGGATGAGGAGCGTTCCCGATCTCTCGCTGCCCGGCTTGGATGTGAACTGGTTGGGTGGCCCGAGGGCGTAACTCATCGTGAACAGGAGCGTAGGCTGCGCGAGATCTATGCGGAGTCAGCGGTTGTCCTCAGCGATCGGCTGCATGTTCTGATCGTAGGAATGACAGAAGGCGCGATTCCTCTCGGCCTCACCGAACACACAGAGTCAAAGATCCAACGGCACTTCGACGCTGTAGGTCTGAGCGGCGTCTCCGTGCAGGTCCCCACAGGCGACGAGCTCGCAGCGGAGCGCGCCATCATTGACGCTGCACGACGCGAGCAGGAGGTTCGCACGGCCTTGCAGGAATCGAACTCTCGGCTGGCCTCGCTAATCGCGCGTATCCGAAGCGCGACTCGGTCGAACAAGTCACTGGCGCATGGCTGAACGCACACTGGGGCGGGCCGCGCTGGGCGGAGCCGGCGCGACTGCCCTGTGGCAACTCATTCGGCTCGTGCTGCTCGGCTTGTCGATAGTCCTGCTCGCGCGGTTGCTCGACCCGTCCGACTACGGCCTCGTCGCGATGGCGACCGCGATCATCGGCGTCGGGGAACTCCTGCGTGACATGGGGCTGTCGATGGCCAGCGTGCAGGCAAGGACCGTTTCGGCGGAAGAGAAGTCGAATCTGTTCTGGATCAACAGTCTCATTGGCGCGGTTCTCACCGTGGTGGTGTACGCCCTTGCCGGGCCGATCGCGGACCTGTACGGGCGTCCCGAGCTCGTGGATATCACGCATGCTCTGGCATTCACATTTCTCATCAACGGTGTCGCGACGCAGTTCAAAGCGCAGATTAACCGTGATCTCCGCTTCATGACGCTCGGATTTGCGGAAGCTGCCCCTCAGGCGTTGGGTCTCGCAGTAGCCATTGTGTGGGCAATCAATGTGGGTGGGTACGGGGCGCTCGTAGCTCAGGCGTTGGTCGTCGCGGGAGGTGGACTCCTGCTTGATGTTGCGCTCGCCCGGTGGATGCCTGGGTGGGTGTCGAGAAAAACGTCGATTCGACGTTTTCTTGGCTTCGGAGGAGCCCTCGCGGGAACACAAACACTCGCCTACGTCTCGAAGAACCTCGACACAGTGCTTCTCGGGCTTGCGGTTGGGAGCACGCAGCTAGGTTGGTACAACCGCGGATATCAAATAGTCGTGCTGCCACTAACTCAGCTCACCGCGCCGATGTCTCGCGTGGCCGTCCCCGTATTGTCTCGGGTTCAGGACCAGACGGCGTCGTTCGATCGGTTCTTGAGAGCGGGCCAATTCTTCAGCGTTGGCCTCGCCTCGGTGCTCTATGGTGTGGCCATCGGGCTGGCCTACCCTCTGGTAGAGATCGTGCTCGGACCCAGTTGGATGCCTGTCGCGCCGATTCTCCAGGTGCTCGCGGTGTCGGGTGTCTTTCGGGCTATGGGGCAGATTCCGTACTGGTTGTTTCTCTCCAAAGGTCACGCGGGAAAGCAGTTCCGCTTCTACCTGGTGGCGCAGCCGATTATCGTGGTCGGAATCGTAGCGGGGCTACCGTTCGGAGTCTTGGGCGTCGCCACCGGAGTAAGCGTCGGTTACGGCCTCTTCTGGATTGCACAGATGCTGTGGGCGGCGCGAGCTACTGAGACCCCGACCGGTGGGCTGATCCTCTCCGCCCTTGCGATCGTGGGAGTTTTCGGTGTTCCCGTGGTACTGATCGGGACGCTGGTCTCTGCGCTGATCCCGGATGCGCTTCTTGCCGCTGGGGCGGGTGTCGCTGGGTGCTTGCTCTTCGTAGCGATCGCGCTCGCGGTCATTCCGCCGTACCGTAGGCAGTTGCGAGACGCGAGAGGGCTGATGCGTAAGTGACGAATGGACTAGCACAATCTGCAGCAAGTCGATCGTCGCAAGCGATTCGGAACGGGGGTCTCGCAGTTCGACGGGCGCGACTCGCAACGGCGGTCTTTAGTCTGTACGCGGCACTCCTTCCGATCGCGCGGTGGGCGCTTTTCGACCGTCGAATCGAGTTCGTCGTCTGGGGATCATTTCTCGCCTTCCTCGTCATCTGCATATTGGCGCGGCGCGTAAGACGCCCACCGATGGCCGGTGTGTGGATGGCTGCCCTACTCCTGATCCCGCTGGGGGGGCTCATCTCAGGAATAACCACGTCCGTGGCAGCTAGTCTCGTTGTCGCAATCCCGCTCGCGCTTCTCGTAGGGCTCGCTCCCCCGGTGTTGAGGTACTACGTCGAGACGAGCCCTGCCTTCGGATGGTGGGTGGGCTCTGCCTTCGTTTTGAGCCAGACTGCATCGGCCGCCGTGGGGCTCCTTCAGCTGAGCGGGACGAGTCTGTTCGGGACGACCGCGATCTTCGGACGCTCGACAGGTCTCGCCGACCATCCGAACGTTCTGGGCGTGATGTCAGTCCTTGCGATGCTGGCGTGCTTCGCCGCGTTCGTGGCTGCACCTGCGTTCGTGAAGGTAGTCGTTCTGTTTGCCATCGTTGTGAACTTCGCAGCGCTGATTGGAACGGGTAGTCTCAGCGCGATGTTGGCCGGTGCCGTCGCGTGCTTCATCGCCTTGGTTGTTCGTCGGCGGACCATCCTTGCCGTCATCCTAGGAGCGACTTCGGTAGCGATTCTCAGCTTGTTTCTCGGCGTGGCAGGTCTGGATCCCGCTGCCTTGGTTGAGCCCGTCAATCACCGATTCAACGTCGTGATCGGTGCCGCCGACGATGGAGGTGCCGCGTCAGTCGGAACCCGAGTTCAGACATACGAATGGGCCTGGCGCTTCATTTCTGAGAACCCTCTCGTCGGGGTGGGGATGGACGCGACCAACGCAGCGACGTACAACGGCTACACCCCTGTACACAATTACGTGCTGCACGCCTGGTACAGGGGCGGGCTCTTCTTCGTGGCCTGGCAGATCGCCGCCACCATCGGTTACATCTGCTTGGTTGTTCGCGCAGTTCGATCCGGGCAGCGGGCAATCGCCGCTGCTACGGTCGCGGCAGTAGTCACATTCGCAGCAACCTCCGCATTCTTCGACCAGCCGCACTACTGGCTTCCACTTCTTTTCGCGATTGTGCTCCTTCCCCGGTCCGCCGGCGCGCGAAGCCGTCTCAGGACGAAAGCCCAGCTGAGAACAGCGGCTCGGGGCTGCGCCGCGAACATTCCCCCGACTACCGGTCTCGCATAACGAAAGGACACCCAGCTGTGAGGAACATTCTCATCTCAGTTGCGACCTACAAACGGCCCGATCTTCTCCACGATCTCCTCGAGTCCCTCGCAAGCGACAACCAGATCTCGCGAGCTCGTGTATGCGTCGTAGACAACGACCCGGCAGGAAGCGGCGAAGCGGCCTGCGAGAGAGACGATCTAGACATCCGTTACGTGGTTGAACCTCGGCAGGGAATCGCAGCCGCGCGGAATCGGGGCTTGAAGGAGCTACTGCCGACGGACGAATTTGTCATCTTCGTGGACGATGACGAGCGGGTGGGCGAGGGGTGGCTGGCAAGCCTCCTGGATTGTCAGGAGAAATTCCGCGCCGATGTTGTCTCCGGTCCTGTCATCTCCGTTTTTCCCGCAGGCACTCCGGATTGGATCATCAAGGGAAACTTCATCCAGCGAGCCAGATTCGCGACTGGCGCTGTCATGCGCTCCGCGGCGACAAACAACACGCTCGTCTCGACGGCCACATTACGGAAACTCGACCCGCCCGAGTTCGATGAGACGTTTTCGATGACTGGCGGAAGCGATACCGAGCTGTTCGGGCGCCTTCGCGCTCTCGGCGCGCAGTTGATTTGGTGCGATGAGGCAGTCGTCTTCGAGGATGTACCAGCATCGCGGGCTCGTCTTAGCTGGGTATGGCGTCGCGGCATTCGAGTGGGGAATGTGAACGGCCGTTTAAGTCTTCGAACTTCGTCTCGGGTCCGGGTTGCGGCCGAAGGGGTTGCAAGGATTGGCTACGGCGTGCTGCGACAGGCGGGGCTGCTGATCATTGGGCGCGGCCTTGAGGGGCGAAGCTTCGCCCAGGTGACCGGAGGGATCGGCAGAATTGGTGCGTGCACGAACCGGCTCATCGTTGAGTACGCGCGGAAAGAGGGCGCAGCTTCTAAGTGATCGCGAGGCCGGCGGACCCGCGGGCCGGCTGACGCACTCCCTGAATGACCAGATGAACGGGCTGTGCGGTGGGTTAAGGCTGATTCGTTGGCGCACGAACTGCCCCCACTCGAACCAACTGCAAGGCGACGAGAGTATTCACCCGGATAAGGTAAGCGACGGCAAGAACTGCGCCGCAAATTACGATCGCCGGGCCGAGAATGGACTCGAAGTCCCCGAAATATCGAACTCCGAGCCAAGCGCCTGTCCCGACGGCGAGCGCAATAAACGTCAGTAGCAGACGCGAGAGTTTTGGTCGCCGGAACTCGCTTTCCGAGGCGGCGGCGTAGGGAATGACGGACCACGTGACGAACGCCCCGTATGCAATGACGTTCGGATAGAACGCGATATTCATCATCAGGAGAACACCAAGGTGAAAAAGGCATGCCACGGAGATAACGATCCGCCATGCCCGCCAGTTCAGAACCGCGATGAGGAACGCAAACTCAAACACAACCGTGATCCAGTCGAGTGACTCCCAGACGAGTGTGGAGTCGAACTGCAAAAATGTCGGAGTTAACCATTCGTCTCTGCCGTTTGCAACGAACTGCCGGATGAAATGTCCTCGAGTTGCCTGGGACGCGGTACTCAGCCAGCCGCTTAGAAGCTTCTGGATAGCCGCCGAGGCGAAAGCGATGGCTATGACGAGAGCGAACAGACGCAACGGCCACTGAGGCGTTTTCGTCGGGGCTGTAGCCGAACGGAGTCGAGCGTCAAGAGACGACCGACTCCCCCAACCAGTGAACATAAGAATCACCGGTGCGAGGACGAAGATGATGGAGTGATCGATCTTTCCGCTGGAAAACTGGACGCCGTTTACGATGATGAGCAACACGGTGACCGAGGCGGACGCAATGCTCGTGAACAGGCCTAGGCCCAGGAGCACGATTGCGCAAGCGAGTGCCCACTGAAGGATGAGTAGGACCTCTACGGGGGGAAATCCGCCGAGGAGGCGAAACGGCCCCAAAGGTGCGTTGAAGACGGAGTCAGGGAAGCTCGCCATCCGAGTGGGATCGGGCAACGTCAGAACTGCAACTACCGCGTAGATGATCCTGAATCGTGCGACGTCGACCGCAGTGAAACTTCCTGCGCGTGCCCAGCGGTCGAACAGTTCCATCCAGCGACTCATGGTGACCTCAGGTCGATCGTGACTTCACGCACTGTTTCTTCCGACTCAAGCTCGCCGCCGACGACCGCATATCGCCCAAGGCGCCACTCGATGTCGACGAACTGCACCTCGGGAAAGTCCGGGTAGCGCTCGCGCAATACCGCGCGGAGCCAATCCACGGTTTCTGGGTTCGTGGCGCGCGAAGGATTACCAAACATCGATCGAAGTATCGAGGTGCCGAGTTGATCGCTTTCCGGGATGACGTCGAGATACGGGATCTCCTGCGTCAGCGTTCCGCTACGGATGGATACGTGTGGCACTTCCACTGAGGCATACCGGTCTGACTCGGGACTGCCGACGAAGGCTGGTTGGAAGAGTGCGGGGTACGGCTCGCCGAACAGTCGTGCGATCACGAGTTCAACAGGAAGAATCAAGATGCAGACCGCGAATGCGGTACGGATGGCTCTCATTTTTCGGCGTTGTCGCGTTGACATCGCGTCGACGAGTGGCGCATCCATAGGTCCAAGTCTCTTCTCGGAGCAACGTCGTTCCCGGCAGCCTGAGATTGTCTCGTGCCCGGCGTGTATGGATGAAGGCTAGCGCTTGGAGGACACCAAAACATCCCTGGTGAGATTAAGAATTCGCGACCCGACGGCCTCATCGCTCAATAACCCAGGCGTAGACGCTGCGGCACGCCCGAATTTCTCTCGGAGGATGGCGTCGTCGCACAATTTTCGTAGCGCCGCAGACAACGAGCCCACGCTCCGCGCTGAGAATGTCAGTCCGTTGCGTCCGTCATCCACCCACTCGGAGGGACCGCCTTCGTTCGCGACGATCGTCGGCTTCCCCGCGGCAAGGTACTGGAGGACGTTCTGCCCGAGGGGCTCCGGGCGCATTGAACATTGCACACAGACGTCGAGCCCCGCAATGGCCGCTGCGACGTCATCCACATGGCCGGCGAACTCCACTCGGTCTTCCACGCCTAGCCGTCTAGTCATCCGCTGAAGCTCTGCCAAATACTCATCGTGCCCGAATGCAGCTGCTCCAAAGAGAACGAGGACCTCGTCAGAGTCCGGCAGTGCGTCGGCAAAGGCCTGGATCAGGAGTTCTTGGCCCTTCCAAGGGTCGATCCGTGCCACGAGACCGATCCGTTTAACTCGGGGGCTGACCCTGACCACGTCTGCGTCGACAACCTTGAGGCCGGAGGGGCTCGGAATAACCGCTGTAATGCTCCCGTCGCGGATATGCGGTGTCGCGAGCGCCAGCGAGGCGTGCGAGTTCGCGATGATGGCGGCCGCATTAGGCAAGACGAACGTGGTCATCAGACGCGTGGCTGTGCCCCCAATGGCATCGCGTTCGATGAGGTCTCTGATATGGACGATGACAGGCTTTCGCAGCAGAACCCCGACTAGCGACACATAAACGCTCGCGCGGGTCGTGTTCGCGACGAGGACGTCCGCGCCGCGCACGGCCCGGCTGCGCAGCAGGGCGACGGCCGACCGAAGTATCGTCCCTGACAGCGAGAGGTTGGCCGAGAGGCCACGGCCCGTCGTGGTTCGAGCGGCGTGAGCAGGACCGATCCGGTAGACGTCTACCCAATCGGGCATGTCAGCGAAAGCATCGGCCGTGGGGTCTGCGGCGGACGGGACGAACAGCGATGGCGTCCAATCTTGACGTTCGTGTAGAAGGCGTAGGAGGGCAAGCTCGGCCCCTCCGCGCTCGCTGGAATGATCGACAAAGACAACCCGAGGCGCAGGATTCTGTCCCGCGGTCCGCTCGTTCATCGACCGGCTGCTGAAGGCGTTGTGTCGAGTTGCCCGGCATGGCCGGCTTCATCCAGCGTGGCGATCTCTGCCTTCAGCCGCCGCGCGAAATGCTCCTCGCTGAATGTGCCAGCATGTGTGCGAATCTTCTGCTCGTCCCAATCAAGGCTCTGGCTGAACTCCACCGCTGTCGCCAGCAGTCCTGGATCGGGGAGGTCGAAGTAGACGCCAGTTTCATTCTCCCGGATGGTGTCGAGGAAGCCTCCCCACCTCAGCACGATCGACGGTTTGCCGTAGTTCGCTGCCTCGATCGGGGTGAGCCCGAAGTCTTCGTAACTGGCAGAGACGACGGCGGCCGATCGTGCATACAACCATCGCATTTGGGCGTCCGTGAGGTCTTTAAGCATGCGAACGTTCTGCTTCGCCAGGACGGCAAGCTTTCGCTCCTCCGGGCCTGCACCCACCACGACGAGAGGTAGACCGAGTTCGTTGAACGCACGTATCACTACGTCGACATTCTTGTAGGGCAATAGACGTGAGATGCACAGGTAGTACTCGCCGCTCTGCGACAGGGCACCGAGATCGACCACCTCCTGCGGAAGTGACACGTCGACGGAGTGAGGCGCAGGAAGCACCTCGGACTCAATGCCGTAAGTCTCTCTGATGCGTTGCTGGACTACCGTGGAGATAGCGAAGTACTTCGTAGCTGTTTTCGCTTGACGCTTGTCCCAGCGTTTCAGCCAAGGCCGAAGGACGGCTAGCGCAACGCGCTGAACATTAAGTCGATTTGACCCGAGGTATGTGTCGGTCTGGTACAACCAACGCGCGGGGGAGTAGCAGTAGACAATCTTGCTTCCGCGCGTTCGAAAGCCGTGTGCCCAACCGCTCGAGCTCACGATCGTATGCCGCGCGGGTACCCGGACGCTATTCGAGGCCCAGGCGAGAAAGGGAAGCGCCAGCCGATGAGACCGCCGGAACGGGCCGAACCGGTTGAGTGCCGACGGGATGACCTCGACGTCACCGAACTCTGGGTAGGTCAGCGACGGTTCATACAAGGTCGTGTAAACGGGCGCAGAGGGAAACGCGCGATGCAGCGCCAGCACGACTTTCTCGGCACCTCCTCGTTGAGTGAGATAGTCGTGTGCGATTGCGACATCTGCGGCTTCTGCATCGAAATCTGACGGGTTCATCTCGGTGGCCTTTCGTGGCTAGGAAGCGGTCGCAGTGAGCGTCGCGAACTCCCGCACGGACTGCTGCCAGGGGATCGTCGGTGCCCATCCGAACTCATCCGACAAGCGCGAGGCGCTCCCCGTGATGACCGCAGGATCTGTCGGCCGGAATCGGGACGGGTCAGCTTCCAACGTCGGGAGCTGGCGCTCAAGCGCGTCAGCGACGGCCAAGAGCATGGCGTGACCGGTGTGCGAGGCACCGGAAGCAACGTTGTAGACGTGATGCCTGTGTGCGGGCGCGAATGCGAGCGTCAAATACGCGCGAGAAACATCGCGCACGTCCGTGTAATCGCGAGAAGCGGCGAGATTGCCGACCTGAAGGCTTTCGCCCTCGTTGAGTTCTTGAAGGGCGGCTGTGAGGTCGGGTACGAGGAACCCTGGGCCCTGACCGGGCCCGATGTGGTTGAAAGGGCGGGCAATGACGGTGTCAAGACCACGCTCGGCGTAGTAGGCGGCCTGGGTCTCGACGAGGATCTTCGCCACCGCGTAGGGCGAGTTGGGGACCACAGGGCTGTCTTCTGTGATGAGTTCTTGAGCGACGGGTGCGGCGTAGACGGAACCCGAGCTGACGACGACCACCCGTGGACGGCGCGACTGGGTGAGGAGCGCTTCGGACATGCGGGTCATGATCCCGCTGTTGACGTTCAGATACCTCTGCGGGTGATCGAACGAGGGTCCCACAGCGGCGAGGCCGGCGAGGTGAATAACCGCGTCCGGGCCGGTGGGGATGTCCCAGGTGTGTTCAAGGTCGCGGGGAAAGTACTCCGTGATGTGAGAGGCCAGTGCGGCACTAGGGGTGTCTTCTCTTCCTGCTGCCCACACCGTGTGTCCTGCGTTGGCGGCGACTTCGGCCACGTGCGCGCCGACGAATCCGTTGGCGCCGGTAATGAGGAGAGTGCGACTGGTCACGGGGCGAGAGAGTTAAGGCGGCCCTGTTCGGCCAAATCGTGAGCGACCATGAGCTTCACAAGACCGGGGAAGTCGACCTCGCGCCGCCAGCCGAGAACTTCTTCGGCCTTCTTCGGATCTCCGAGGAGAATGTCGACTTCCGCGGGCCGCATGAAGGCGGGGTTCTGAACGACGTACGGCGTCCAGTCGTCGATACCGATCTCTGCAAAAGCGAGAGTCAGGAACTCTTCGATCGAGTGGGTTTCACCGGTGGCCAGCACGAAGTCATCAGGCGTGTCGTGCTGCAGCATCCGCCACATGCCTTCGACGAAGTCGCCTGCGTACCCCCAGTCGCGCTTCGGCCAAAGGTCTCCGAGCTCAATGTGAGGCTGGAGGCCGAGCTTGATCCGTGCGACCGCGTGAGTGATCTTCCGGGTTACAAACTCGATCCCGCGCCGTTCGCCTTCGTGGTTGAACAAGATGCCACAGGACACAAACATGTCGTAGCTCTCGCGGTAGTTCTTCGCGATCCAATGTCCGTAAAGCTTCGCGACACCATAAGGGCTGCGGGGGTGGAAGAGGGAGTTCTCGTTGTAACCGTCACCAGGACGGTTGTAGTCGAGTCCGCCGAACATCTCAGACGTTGACGCCTGATACACCCGGGTGGTCTGCGCGCGGCCGGTGATGCGTACGGCCTCCAACACGTTCAGCACGCCCTTCGCGGTCACATCCGCCGTCAGCGTCGGGTTCTTGAAGGAATAGCCCACGTGGCTTATGGCTGCGAGGTTGTAAAGCTCATGAGGGTCCGACGTTTCAACTGCGCGAACCAGCGAGGTCGGATCGATCAGATCGCCCTCGATCAACGTGACGTACGGATACTGGGCGATCACGGCGTCACGGCGGGGGTTTGACTGTCCACGAATCAGCCCGAAGACCTCGTACCCCTTGTCGTGCAAGAGCGCGGCAAGGTGTCCGCCATCCTGACCGGTGATACCCGTGATCAACGCGCGACGCGATTCAGACAAGAAGATCCTCCAAGGACGAGTGAATGACTGTTAGGAAGCGGTGTCGCCGGGTGCGACAGCAGCTTTCGCGGTTTTTGCAAGGATGGCGAGGTCGCCGAGCAGCGACCAGTTCTCGACGTACGACAGGTCCAGTCGGACGGTGTCTTCCCACGAGAGGCTTGATCGACCGCTGACCTGCCACAGGCCGGTGATACCGGGCTTCACGAGGAAGCGGCGGTGCACGTGGGTGGCGTATTGCTCGACCTCGCTGGGCAGCGGAGGGCGTGGGCCCACCAGCGACATTGAGCCGCCGATCACGTTGAACAGCTGAGGCAGCTCGTCGAGGCTGAACTTGCGCATGATGCGACCGACCGGCGTTACGCGCGGGTCGTTCTTCATCTTGAAGAGAATCTCGTTGCCCGAGTCGATGCCCTGCTCGCGGCGCTCACGGTGAAGGTTCTCGAGCAGCTCTTCGGCGTTGATCACCATGGAGCGGAACTTGAGCATCGTGAACTCGCGGCCGCCGCGACCGATGCGCGTTTGGCGGAAGAGAACCGGCCCTTCAGACGACAGGCGGATCGTCATTGCGAGAACGGCGAGTACCGGGCTCAGGAGGAGAACCCCGATCGAGCTTGCGCTCACGTCGACGAACCGCTTGAGGAACAGCTGGCCCTTGCTGAAGCGCGGCGTCTCGATGTGGATCAGGGGGAGACCGGCGACCGGGCGAGTGTGCAGCCGGGGCCCGGCGATGTCGACGATGCTTGGTGCGAGTACGAGGTGCTGCCGGCCCGCCTGCAGGTTCCAGGAGATCTGCTTCACCTTGTCGGGCGGAAGTTCGTCGGTGCTCGTGACGGCGACCGTGTCGGCGCCGGTCAGCTGCATGGCGCGCTCGACCGCATTGACCGACCCCATCAACGGGATGTCGGTGCCAGGAACGGTGCCACCGACCGTGCCGCTCGGGGAGCAGGCGCCGACCACGTGGTACCCGGCAGAAGGGTTGCGCTGAAGTTCACGGGCGATCTGCGCGACCGAATCCACGGAACCGACGAGCAGCACCCGCGCGGAGAACGTTCCGGTCGACCGCTTAGCGATGAGCCACTGACGCCACAGCCAGCGGGTGAACAGCAGAACGATGATGCCCATCGGAAGGCTGATGAGGAGGAAGCCCCGCGCGACATCGATGCGTGCAAGGAAGGCCAGGATCGCGATGGCTCCGAAGAGCCTGAGGCTGGCATCCGTCACGCGCACGTACTCGCTCGAGCCGGTGCCGATCACTCGGTAGCTGCGCGAGTCGCTCCATGACAGGGCGATGACCCAGACCAGCACGAGGCCAGCCGAGAAGGTCCAGTAGGAGACATCGCTGAGACGACTGTCTAGGAGAATCGACAGCTGGGCGTTGCCGAGGCCGAACCACGCGATCTGAGTGCCGAACACAACCCACACGAGCACCAGAAAATCGGTGACCCAGAGGCGCCGTTGGTAGCTGCGCCGCCAGTTCTTGGGGGCATGGGTTGCCGGGAGTGCAGGAGGACTCGTCACCTGAGTGGCGCCGGGGGCATCCGCATCTGAAGTATTGGCTTGATTCGGCAGAGGAGTCGCCGCCGTTTTCGGGCGGGGAACCGGACCGGTGAAGGGTTGGTCGGAGTAGAGCTTCGTCAAGTGCGGCGCCGTCGTCGCATCGACCTGAGATTCGGTCGACACAGATTGCCCCCTATCGGAATCATCCTGACTGTCTGGTGTGGGGACGCTATCAGTCGAATGTGACGACGGTGTGTCGGCTGAGAAATGTGAAGTCACGGTGCGATGGCCCCCGTCGAAGCCTAGTGAAGGGGGCACGTTGACATAAGTCGGCCGTTTGGGTGACACGGGGTTAAGGGGAGTTGTTTCTCGGCGCTTCATGCGTCGTTGCCGGACGCGGTCGCTCGACGGGCATTGACGAGAGCCCGGGCAGATACGCGAGACATATAAGAGATGCACTCGCTGCTCACCCTGGCCACCCACTCGCCGGGGACGCCGGCGCGACGGGCGCTCTCTCGAAGGCTCGCCGTGCCTGACAAGTAGCGAGTGACGGCGTGCACGAAGGATGCGGACTGCGCGGGACCCGCCGCGCCGAGGCGATGACGCGTGGTGTGGGCTCGCGATGCGACGAGCTGCAAGAACGCGTCGGCGACGTCGAGGAACACTGCCGACGAGACTCCGGCGATGCGCGCGCCATCCGCGGCGGAACGGTCGCCGGCGAGGTATCCGAGCACTTCGCGCGTCAGGGTGTCCACCTTCGTTCGGGCATGCCGTGTCTCCTCGCCGTGCATCGCGATCCCCCTCGCTTCGACGACCGCGCTGCCAACGAGAAGACGGTCCTCGTCACGACATGCTTACCATGTTTGCGTGGTACTCGACGAGATGTTGCTGTTTCGGCCACCGAAACTGGTGGGCGACACGTATACATGCGTGGGCGGCATTTTGGTAGATGGTTACGTTTTCGACGGGGATCCGTCACTCTGGAGTCATGGCTTTTTCGCGGACGGACGAGACCTGGGTGGAGTACTGTCGCGCGCTGGGCGACAACTTGAGTCGGGTTCGCGCGGCGGCAGGGCTGAGCCAGGAGCACGTGGCCCGCGAGGCCGGGCTCGCGACCTTCACGTACCAGAAGCTCGAAAAAGGCGAATCGAACCCCGGCGATCCGGCGAACCCCCGACTGCAGACACTGGTGTCACTGGCGCTGGTGCTCGACCTGGACGTCGCAGAACTGCTGCCGCCCATCCCGCACGCTCTGGCACACGCGAACGCCGCGTAGTTCCCGAGCGGCTTTGCCCGGGTGCTGTTAGCTCTGCTGTGCCGACTCCAGCGTCTGAGCGAGCGCGCGACTGAGTCGCTGCGCGCTCTCGAAGCTGATCGCCATTCCCCGCGAGGCATCGTCTTCGGGTCCGAGCCACACCCAGAGCTCTGAGTGCGACTGTTCAAGCCCGACGATCAGGTCGACCGTGACGGCGATCGAGGGGCCATCCTCGAGGCGCCCTCGGCGCTCTACGGCGGCGACCGCTGCGGGGTTGCTGCGGTGGGTCAGCCGTCGATCTTTCGAGGCGTCGTGATCGCCGGTGCACCAGACGGGGCAGGGGGCGTCAATTCGTCCGTTCGTGAGTGTCATCGATGGGAGCCTGGTTTCGTGTCGTTCGCTTCGCGGCTGCATCCGGAACGCAGGAGCGAAGAGCGGGAGATCCTCGGTGCGGCGTATTACCCCTGACGACGGGCGCTGCCGTAACGATCGAGGTAGTACTGCAGCGACACTTCTCGCTCTTTGCCCCAGCCGACCTTCACCCGCACCATCGTGATGCCCGCCGCGCGAAGCTGCATGGCGGTCTCGGGGTCGAGCCGGACTCGTTTCTCGGGGCGCACCCAACGCAGGCCCTCGTAGACGCTGGTCACGGGGCGCCGCTCGGCGCCACTCATCCCTTGCGATGACATTGGTAGTACGCCTTCCGAATGCTGAATCACGCTCGACTTTCGTCGGAGATTACCATGTGTACATGGCGAGGACGTGACGATGACATGTCGGTGCACAGTCAAAGAACGCCCTGAGTCGCAACAAGGGCGACTCAGGGCGTTCTGAGGACCGGGGAGCCAGGGGCCCCCAGTGCGGGTGCGAGCGCTCGGGCCTTCGCGGGGAGCGAGCGCTCACCTCCATGGATATCACAAATCCCATGTATACATGGGATGCGCGAGGTGCTCCTCGGCTCTGGCTTGACCGATTAGTCGGTCAGCATCCGTGCGCCCTGCAGGCGTGGCTGCGGATGGCGGGGCGTCA
Organism: Microbacterium sp. cx-55; assembly: GCF_021117345.1. Classification (NCBI taxonomy): domain Bacteria; kingdom Bacillati; phylum Actinomycetota; class Actinomycetes; order Micrococcales; family Microbacteriaceae; genus Microbacterium; species Microbacterium sp. cx-55. The sequence continues at coordinate 615,095 of NZ_CP088261.1, forward strand.
CTCGCAGCCGGTGCCGTCGCCGTCGCGATCGAGGTGCCGGCCGTAGCCGGGGTCGCCGACGCGCACCGGCGCAGCACCTGCGGCGCGGGCGGCGTCGCAGTTCTGGAAGTACGTGTTCGACGGAGCCGCAGGCGCAGCGGGGGCGGCCGGCGCTGCCGGGGCGGCAGGCTGGACGACGGGCTTCGCGTTCTGCGCGGCCTCGAGTTCGGCGACACGCGCCGCCTGCGCATCGCGCTCGGTGGTAGCCGTGGCCAACTGGGCCTCGAGATCGGTGGTGCCCGCTTTGAGCCCGGTGATCTGCGACTCGAGCGAGGCGCCCGCATCCTCCAGCTGTGCGTAATCCTTCGTCAGCTGCGCGTACTCCTCGGCGAGGCGATCGTTCTCGGCGCCGACGTTCTCGAGCTCGATGACCTGACCCTCGAGCGTCGAGACCTGCGAACCGTTCGCCGCACCGACGGAGCTGCCGGCGAGCAGGATGCCGAGCAGGAATGCGCCGCCGGCCACGAACGCGGCTGCCCGACGACTCATCGGGCGCTGGAAGAACGGCACGCCCGCGGCCGGCCGCGCGGGTGCCGCATCGGTCGTGATCGCCTCCGTCGGCGAATCCGGCTCGAGCCACTGGGCGCCGTCCCAGTACCTCGACTCGCCGTCGGCGTGCGGTGCGGGGTACCAGCCCGCGGCAGGGCTCGGTACAGCGCTCGATGATGGGCTCGTTGCAGCCATGAATATCCCCCAGGATAAAGACGGCCCTTCGGTGGGCCGATCGCGCTGAGCGTAGCGCGGCCGGGGGCCGGGCGGCCACCGAGATCAGGGGCGGGCGATGCGGCGTCGATCCTCGACCTGGGGTGAAGCAAGCGCAGGGAGGGGGTCTTCCGGCGCGGTCGGGTAGGTCAGTCGCGGAGGTTCGCGATCGGGCTCACGTCGAGGTGGGCGAGCAGGTCGGCGACATCGTCGTAGACCGCGATGGCGCCCGCATCCCGAAGCTCCGCCGCGCTGTACCCGCCGCTGCGCACGCCGATCGTCTGCACCCCGGCGCGCAGGGCCGCCTTCACATCCCACACGGCGTCGCCGACCAGGATGCCGCGGTCGGCGGGAACGCAGGCCTTCTTGAGCGCGACCTCGATGATGTCAGGATCGGGCTTCGCGGTGCCCACGTCTTCCGACGAGGTGACCGCATCCACATCCGGTCCGACATCGAGCACCTCGAGCAGCGTCTCGAGCTCGCTCTCGGGCGCCGACGTCGCCAGCACGACCCCGTGACCGCGATCGGCCAGCGCGCTCAGTAGTGCCCGGGCGCCCTCGATCGGGCGCAGGCGGTCGGCGAGGTTCTCGTAGAACTCCGCATGCTTCTGCTTCGCCGCATCGCCCACCGACTCTGCCGCGTCACCGAGAAGCGCGTCGAGGAGCATGCCGGAATCCATGCCGATCGACCGGTGGATGCGCCACGCATCGACCGGATGCCCCACCGCGGCGAACGCGTGATGCCACGCCTCGATGTGCAGATAGTTCGAGTCGACGAGCGTGCCGTCGATGTCGAAGAGGACTGCGGTGCGGATGTCGGGGGAGTCGGTCATGAGACCAGCCAACCCGCTCGACGCGTGCCGTGCAGCGGGTGGCGTGCGCACGGCGGGTGTGCTGGGGTATGTCTGGCGATGAGGGATGAGTTCAGGCTTCGGTCAAGCTTTCGCTTGGAAACTCACGCACATGAAGTTAGTATTCAAGCGTGAAGTCTCGTGACGCCCTGCTCCTCCTGGCCGAAGTGGCCGAGTCTCAGTGGGGGATGTTCACCGCGAGCCAGGCCCGTGACCGCGGCGTCAGTCACATGAATCTCTCCCGTCTGACAGACTCCGGCGACCTCGTCCGTCTCGCCCACGGGGTGTATCGAGACGCGGGTGCGCCAACTGCGCCGCACGAAGAGCTGCGCGCGGCGTGGCTGGCCGCGGAGCCCAACCGCCTTGCCTACGAGCGACTCCGCATGCGTCCGCCCCATGTCATCGTCTCCGGGGAGTCCGCCGCGGAGCTGCACGGCATCGGTGACCTGCGTGCCATGCAGAGCGAGTTCACCACCCCCGCTCGTCGGCAGACGCAGCGGCCGGACGTTCGATACCGCACTCGTGTCGTCGCAGTCGAAGATGTCACGGTGATCGACGGGCTCCCGGTGACGACCCCGGAGCGAACCGTCGCAGACCTCGTCGAGGCTCGCAATGATCTCAGCATCGTCGCCGGCGTGCTTCGTGATGCCGCAAAGAAGTCCCGGCTCGATGTCGAACGCCTGACCGAACTGCTGAATCCGCTCGCCGAGCGCGCAGGTGAGAACAGAGGGGACGGAGACTCTCTCCGAGAGAGACTGCTCGAAATCGCCGGCATCGATCGCCGAAGCATCGCTCAGCAACTCGCCGCCATCCCCTCGGTCGGCAAGCTCGTTACCGCGGAGTACCTTCGCAATCTTCCTACGACGGACATTGCGCCCGTACTCGCGTCGTTCATCCTCGCTCTCGAACGGGCGGTACCCCAAGACGAACTCAGCAGGCAGGCACTCGCTGCGGGAAAGGCGATGTCGGAGGTTCTGGAACGCGTGGAGCGTGTCACGGCAGACCCCCGCGCAATGTCTGAGGCCGCGGGCGCGATCGGCGAGAACATCGGCACTAGCGCTGCGGAACACCTGAAGGCCATCGGCTGGGCCGCTCTTGCCCGTGCTGTGCCTTCGACGGAAGATCGATGACCGCCTCAGATGCATACGCGACGCCGGGCGCTGTGGAAGCTGCGATCAAGGCCGCGGCGAGGCGAGCGTTTTCCGCAGATCCCTCGCTCACGGTCGGGGAGCGCATCCGACTCGAGTACTTTCGTCGTCAACGTCACTCTGACCGACGACGTTGAGGTTGTGGCGCCCGCGGGTGCGCTCGAGTTGCCAAAACTCACGAGCCACCCTTACCGGCTCTACCCCGTGGTGGATCAGATCGCCGATGAGGTCTGCGCCACCATCTCGCTGTACAGCGGCCGCCCATCCAGCCGCGAGAAGGACCTCGTCGACCTGGTTGTGCTCGCCACGACCCAGGACATAGACGGGACGAGACTCCGCGCCGCGCTCGAGCGTGAAGCAGCGGTGCGATCGCTTGCGTTGCCACATGCGTTCGCTGCGCCGGCCGACTGGGGAAGCCGGTACGCCGCGCTCGCGGTCAGAGTTCCGGTCTGTCGGCCCTTTGGTCGCATCGACCTGGCGACGGAGCTCATGTGCAGATTCATCGATCCTGTGCTCGACCACAGTGCTGCGGGAAAAATCTGGGATCACTCGGCGCTCTCGTGGCGCTGAATGTGGCGCGCCGCGGGCGAGGTTGCGGCGCTGGTCTTTGGTTCCCGATTCATATCCGGACCGGGTCTTTCGGGCCGGGGCAATGTCGGTGGCCCTCGGCAGAATAGAGGTATGGAAAGCCCCGTCGACACCCTTCGCGACCTCGCCTCACGGCTCGGCGCGGCGGTCACGTCGGTGCTCGCGGGGGATGACGTGCGCGGGTTGTCGGATGCCGACCTGCGGGCATTGCTCGAGGTGGCGGGCGACATCGGTCGGCGCAGTGACGCGCTCGTGATCGAGGCCACCGCGCAGGTCGCGGTGCGCTCCGAGATCGGGGCGATCGCGGAACGCTTCACGACGCGCCACGGTGCCCGCACCGTCGCCGAACTCGTGCAGCGCACGACGCGGGTGTCGGGTCAGGTCGCGCGTTCGTTCGTGCGGGCGGCGAACGCGGTGGCGCAACCCGTGGCGATCACGACGGGGCAGGCGCTGCCCGCCGCGTTCCCGGCGATGCGCGCGGCGCTCGCCGACGGGGTGGTCGGCGTCGACGCCGTCGCCGCGGTGGCGTCGGCCATCGACGGTGCCACGCGCGATGCTTCCCACCGGCACGCGGCCGATGAAGAGCTGGCCGCATCGGCGCGGGGCATCGGAGCCGACCGCGGGGGAATGGCGGCCGGGCCGCTGCCGTGCGCCGACGAACTGCGGGCGCAGGCGTCGGTGTGGGCGATGTACCTCGATCCGGATGGGGCGGAGCCCGCCGATGCCGCAGCGATGCGCCGCCGCGGCCTCACGTTCGGCCGTGCGCGCGACGGCGTCATCCCCCTGCGCGGCGAACTGCTGCCCGACGTCGCGGGCCAACTGCAGCGGCTCTGCGACAGCATCCTCAACCCCAAGAATCGCACCGCCGGCCCGTCGTTCCGGCCCGACCCGGAACCCGGCGACGATGACGGCATGGCGAGGCACCCGCCGACTTCCGCACCCGCGCGCAGCGGCAGCACGACGCGCTGGCCACGATCCTGTCGGTCGCCGCCCGGGCGGGCGAGCTGCCCACGATCGGCGGCGCCGCGCCGACGCTCATCGTGTCGGTCACACGCGATGACCTCGCCTCGGGCCGCGGCATGGCCCACGTCGACGGCATCGACGCCCCGGTGCCGCTCTCGGTGGCGCGACAGGTGGCGTGCGCCGGCGGTGTGCAGCGTGTCATGTGCGACGAGCGCGGGCGAGTGATGTCGATCTCGATCGCCGACAGAGTGTTCAGCGCCACGCAGCGCCGGGCGATCCTCCTCCGCGACGGCGCCTGCATCATCCCCGGGTGCGAGGTGCCCGGAGCATGGTGCGAAATTCACCACGTTACCGAGCATGCGCGAGGCGGCGCCACGACGACCGACAACGGTGTGCTGCTCTGCTGGCATCATCACCGCACCCTCGAGGGGAGCGGATGGGCGATCCGCATGACACTCGGCGTCCCCGAAGTCCGAGGTCCATCCTGGTGGGACGCCACCGGCACCTGGCGACGCGTCACCCGATCCCCGATCCGCCTGCGCCGACAACACCGGCTCGCGCGGCAGTAGGCCGGGCGCGGGAAGGGTTGCACGGGAGTTGCGCGGGGGGCGCGGCGGTGCGGGCTTTGCGTGCGCGGGCGCGACCGCGCCGGTCGGTTTCACACGCACTGCGCGGGAGCGACCGCGCGAGTTCTCCGCGGGGCGCCGCAGACGGATGCGTCAGGGGGTCGGAACGCTGACCCAGGTGTCGGCCGACCAGATCAGCGTGTCGCCGCCGGACTCCGCGATCGCGACCGGGCCGGTGGACGACGCGGCATCCGCGCACACGGGAACCGTGCCCGTGATGACCAGGCCCGGGCAACTCGCGTCTGCTGCGGCTGTCAGGAACGCCTGGCCCGCGGGCTCGACGGCCATGACGGTCGACGCTGCGGACTGCCAGCTCTGGCCGCTCAGCGTGTACGCCGTGCCGTCGCAGATGATCGACGTCGTGTCACCCTCGGTGCGCACACCCCACGCCGTCGCGCACGGGGCGGCGATCTCGGCATCCGGAGTCACCACCGCGGCGGGGTTCGTCGGATCGACGTACGTGGATGCGGCGAGCACCTCGTCGTACGGCGCCCAGAACTGGCCCTGCGTGAAGGTGCGGAGCGCTTGCAGTTCGCAATCGTCGCCCATGCGCGCGACGATCTGCGCCTCAGAACCCGCGAACGCCTCGACCGACAGCAGCTGGCCGATGCCGAGATAGCGCGGGGTCACATCGTTCCAGGTCGTTCCACCATCCGTCGACCGCTCGAGCGACGGCGCGGCCCCGCCGCACGCGCCGGCCGTACCGCGCCAGATCGCCCCCGACCCGACAGCGAGAAAACGCTCGTTCGCGCCGGGGGCGACGAGGGTCGCCGTCGTCGGAGCCGCGATCGTCGGGGTGGGCGTGGCCGTCGGGGTGGCGGTCGACTTCGTCGTGAACGTCGGCACCGGGCGCGGCGTGCCGTCGATCACCATGCCCCGCGTCTGCATGATCGCCACGTATGCCAAAGCGATCACCGCGATCGCCAAGACGGCGACGAGCGCGATCGACAACCACTTGTTGCGCGTGCCGTTCGGGTTGCGAGGTGCCTGGGCCATCGCGGGGTACTCCTGAGGTCAGGTGGAGCTCGGAGTGTCAGGCTCGCTGTTGCGGCCCTTCTTGCGGGTCGGGGTCTCGGCGGCCGTGATGGCGGTGTAGTCGCCGTAGCGGCCATAACCGCCGTAGCCGTACCCATAGCCGTAGCCGTACGCATCTGCGCCACGGGTCGGGACCATCGTGAGCACCACGCCGCCGACCTTCGCGTCGACCGTCTCCAGCGTCGTCAGCGCGCCCTGCAGCTGACCCGACGTCGTGCGGCCGGCCGCGACCACGACGATCGCGCTGGTCGTGTGACGCGAGAGGATCGCCGCATCCGTCACCGGAAGAAGCGGGGGAGCATCGAGCAGCACGACGTCGAAGTCACGCGAGATCGCCTCGAGCAACTGCGCCATCTGCTTCGACCCGAGCAGCTCGCTCGGGTTCGGCGGCACCTTGCCCGCGGGCAGCACGAACAGCGGACGCTTGCCCCAGGGGAGCATCACGTCGCCAACCTTCGCGCGACCGATCAGCACGTCGGTGAGACCCGCGCCGCCCTCGATGCCGAGGTACTCGGCGACCTTCGGCTTGCGCAGGTCGGTGTCGATCAGCGCGACGCGCTTGCCCGCATCCGCCAACGCGATCGCCAGGTTCACGGTCGTCGTGGTCTTACCCTCGCTCGGGATGCTGGACGTCACGACGAAGCTGTGACCCCCATCCATCTCGATGAACTGCAGGTTCGTGCGCAGCGACCGGAAGGCCTCGGACCGCGGGTTGTGCGGGTCGGCCTGCAGGATCAGCGGACGCTCCTGCGCCTTCGGGTCGAACGGGATCGCACCGATGATCGGGCGGTCGGTGATGTTCGCGATATCGCGGGCGTTCCGCACCTTCGTGTCGAGCACGGTGCGCAGCACCGCGACACCGATGCCGAGCGCGAGACCCACGAGCGCGCCGAGCGCGAGGTTCAGCGGCACGTTCGGGCTCACCGGCACGTTCGTCGGCAGCGCATCCTGCACGCGCGTGAGCTTCACCGGGCTCGTGTCGGAGTCGTTCGGCGTCTCGATCGTCTCGACGGCCTCGGTGAGGCTCGCGCCGAGCGCGTTCGCAAGATCAGCGGCCTGTACCGGGTCGGCATCCGTCACCGAGATCTGGATGACCGTCGTGTTCAGGGGGCTCGACGCCGTCACCTGGCTCGACAGCTGGTCGGCCGTCATGTCGAGGTTCAGCTCGGCGATCACCGGGTTCAACACGATCGGCGTCTTCACGAGCGTGACGTAGGTGGTGACGCGCTGCTGCGTGAAGATCGAGCCCTGCTGCAGTTCCTGCACCGAGCCCGTCGTCTGCGTCGACACGAACACGCGGCTCTCGGCCTCATAGAGAGGCGTGCGCGTGAGTGAGTATCCGGCCGCCGCACCGAGTCCGACGAGCGTGATCACGACGATCACGAGCCAGTTCTTGCGCAAGACCCGGATGTAGTCGCTGAGCTCCATGATGCCTCTCAGGTTGGGGGGTATCGGACTCATCCTGCCACAGCCCTTGTTTCGTTCCGGTTGCGTGCGAGTGCAGAGATTGCACGCGGGGCGCGGGCCGGTGTGTGGGGCGGGTCGAGTAATTCATCGTGTGACGAATTTGCTGGCGTGGTGTCGGGGCCATCCGCTACGGTCGCCGTGAAGCCGCATCGGGGGGCTCTGTTCTGGGGGGAACTATGGCACATCGCCATGTCGTGAGCCGTCGCTCGCGCGCATCGATCATCGCGTTCATCGCCTCACTGGCGCTCGTCGCCGGCACGGCTTCCGCCGGGTGGGCCGTCGAGCCCGATCCCGCCCCGAGCGTCGGGCCCGCCGTGACGGCGACGACGCCCCCGGAGGGCGAGTCTCCCGACAGCGCCGGTGCGCCCGAAGAGGTTCCGACCGCACCGGTGCCCTCGAATGCGCCGGTCGCGCCGCCCGTGACCTCGGATGACGCGGCCCCGACGCCGTCGGCATCCGTCCCGCCGACGGAGCCGCGAGTCGATCCGTCCGCGGCACCTGATGCGCCGTCGGCGCCGGACGCACGATCAGCGCCGAGCGAGCCCGACGCGACCGAGACGCTGGGTGCGGCGCCGCTGCCGCTCGCGGCCGCCGCGGACGCCTCCTTCCGAATCGGCAACGGCGAAGAGCAGCCGATCAGCCCCGTCGCCGGTCCGGAGAAGACCGTGACGGTCACCGGCACGCTTGTCGACTCGACATCCGGAACACCGCTCGAGGGCGCTCCCATCTGGTACGAGAGCTCGGGAGGCGGGCTCGCCGGGACGGGCGACCCGATCGTGAGCGGAGCGGACGGGCGATTCACCGTCACGCTGCCCGCGGCGGGCAGTGCCTCCTTCACGTTCGGCCCCTCGCTCGCGACCCTGAACGTGTCGGCTTGGGGGTACCTCGATGGTGTTGCCCTGGGGTACGCCTACGACCTCGGCGCGATCGGTCTCGAACCCGGCGCCCTGCTCTCGGGAACCCTCTCCGTCCCGGACGCGCCCGTCGACACCGTCGATCTGTCGGTCTCGGTGCGCGCCAGCGAATCGCCGAACGACACCGGCTCGTGGAGCGGCACAGCGCTCACGGGCGGCACGACGACCTGGAGCGCCGTCGTTCCGGCCGGCACCGTTCGGGTGCAGCTGTCTGACGGACGCAACTACCAGCCGCTGTGGTGGAAGAACGCCACCACCGCCGACACCGCCACGGCCATCACGGTCGAGGCGGGGCAGACGGTGACCGGCATCGACGGCACCCTCACGTACGGCGCCAACTCACTCGCCGGAACCGTCCGCGGTGCCGATGGGCTGCCGCGCGCGGGCGTCGGAGTCTCGGCATCCTCCACCGGCACACCGTGGGCCTCGTACTACGCGACGACCGACGCGGAGGGCCGCTACTTCTTCGGCAACGTCACCGCCACGAGTTACCGCATCTCCTTCTCTCCCGCCCAGGGCGGCGGAGTACCGACCTACTACGGCGGCGCCACGTGGGAGACCGCCGCGACGGTGACGATTCCGGTGAGCACTCCGACCGCGCTGACCGGTCTCGACGCGACCATCCTGCCGGGAGCGACCGTGCGCGGCGCCTTCGACCCCTCGGTCGTCGGCGCCGTCCGATCGGTCAGCCTGCGCACCACCGGAGGGTCGGGCGTCGGATGGGCCAGCGTCGCGCCGGATGGATCGTTCGAGATCACCGATGTTCCCGCGGGAACGTACCGGCTCGCGATCAGCATCGGCGACGTGACAGACCTCTGGGGCGAACCCTTCACCGTCTCGGGCGCGCAGTCCGTCACCGTCGACGTCAGCGGATACACCGCCGAGACCGCACAGCTCACCCTCACCGCCGACGCACCCGTCGGCAACGGATCAGGGTTCAGCGTCGAATTGCTCGACGCCGGCACACGACAGACGGTCGCCACCGTCTACGTCGCCGCCGGAGCAACCCAGACGTTCACGGTGCGACCCGGAGACTATCTCGTGCGATTCCGCGCCGGCGCATTCAACTCCTCGCCGATCTACTACCCGTCATCCAACTCGGCGGCGGGAGCCACCGTGCTCACGCTCACGACCGATACCCCCCAGGCGATCGTGCTGAGCAGCGGATCGGGCAGCGTCTCCGGTCGGGTCACCGACGCCGCGACCGATGAGGCTCTGGGCGGCGTCGCCGTCGAGCTCTACCGCGCCGACAGCGTCGATACGCCGCCGATCGCCACGACGACGACCGACGTCAGCGGGGCGTACGCCTTCGAGGGGCTGACCGTCAACAACTACGCGGTGCGGGCCACCGGCGGCAGCACGCTCTACGTGGACCGCTGGTTCGGCCCGACCGGCGACCGCCAGGACGCCATCGCCATCGACCTGGCCGAGGGCGGTGACTACGACTCTGCCGACATCGGCCTCACGCTCGGCGGCGGGATCTCGGGCACGTTCGCGGATGCCGCGGCAACCCCGGATCGGTGGATCTCGCTGTACTTCACCCCGTCCGACGGGGGTAACAGCCTGACGGTGAGCGGCACGGCCCGCACCCTGCTCATCGACGGGCAGTACGTCGCTCGCGGCCTGCCGGCCGGTGAATACCGGGTATCCGGACGTCTGGGGCAGAACGAGTTCTTCGTCGCCGACGTCGTCACGGTCACCGCGGGCGAGATCACGACCGGGATCGACCTCGCCTTGCCGGTCGCGCAGATCGTCGGAACCGTCCGTGCCCACGCGACGGGCCAGCCCGTCTACGCCTATGTACGAGCGACGTGGACCGAGGGGAGCGAGTGGGGTCAGTGGACCAACTCCGCGTACGCGTACACCGAAAGCGACACCGGCGAGTACCGCCTGTCGGGCATTCCCGCCGAGACCCCGATCACGCTCGCCTTCACACGCGCGGACAGCTCCGACAACGTCTCGTCGCAGTGGTGGCGGAACGCCGCGACGGAAGATGCGGCAACGCCGATCGTGCTCGCGGCGGGTGCCGCACCGTTCGTCGCCGACGCCGCCCTGCTGCCGGGCATTCGCGTGACCGGACGCGTGACGGACGCGCTTTCCGGCGAGCCGCTCGAAGACGTGCGGGTGCAGTACTCGGGGCGCACCGCATCCGATGGCACGTTCGAGATCTACCTCGACCGGCCCGGACAGACGGAGATCACCACCGACGCCACCGATGACCACATCGCGTCACGGCAATCGTTCGACGTGCCCGCCGACGGCCTGGACGGCGTCGAGATCGCACTCACCCGCGGCTACCCGATCGCAGGTACCGTGTCGGCCGCCAACAACGGCGCGCCGCTGTCGAACGTCTGGCTGAGCGTGCATCCTTCCACCGACCAGTGGGGCGAATGGACCTCGATCTACGTCACGTCGGACGGCACGTTCCGCTCCGCGGCGCTCGCCCCCGGCCGGTACAAATTGGAGGCCCTCAACTACTCCGGGCTCTACGTCAGCCAGTGGTACGACGGCGCAGCGACGTTCGACAGTGCGCAGGAGATCGTCATCGTCGACCAGCCGGTCGACAACCTCGATGTGCGGATGACGCTGGGCGGCACGGTCAGCGGGCGAGTCGTCGACGCGAACGGCGACCCGATCGCCGGCGCGATCGTGGGCGTGGCCACCGCGCCCGTGAACGGGGTCGTGTCGTTCTTCCGCGGCCTGTTCGCCGCGGATTCGACGACCAGCCCCATCCTCGACATCGAGACGACGACGGACGAGAACGGGCAATTCCATCTCCCGGCGCTCGAACCGGGGGACTACACGCTCTACGTGTACTCGCCGGAACTCGGCACGACGTGGTTCGACGGCAAGAGCACGCGCGCCCAGGCCGACGTCATCCACATCGCTGCCGGGCAGACGGTCGCGATCACCGACCCGCTCGAACTCCCCCCGCTCGCGGAGGGCGACACGCCGCGGACTCCGACCGAGACCCTTGACTCGGCGTTCGCGATCGTGGCGAACCCCTCCGACCGCACCGCGGACGAGGGTGCAGAGGTCGTCTTCACCGCGATCGCGTCGGGTGACCCGGTGCCCAGCGTGCAGTGGCAGCAGCGCCTCGCCGGCGCAGACGACTGGTCCGACATCGGGGACGCGACGAGCTCGCGTCTCGTGCTGCCGGCCGTCACGGTCGCCGACGACGGCGCGCAGTTCCGTGCCGTCTTCACGAGCGGGTCGGACACTCTCGAAACGGCTGCGGCACGCCTCACGGTGACCGCGGCGGCCACCGCGCCGGCGACTCCGGCGGCGCCCGCGGTCGGCGCCGTGACCACGACGACCGCCGCGGTCAGTTGGACGGCGCCCGCCGACGGCGGATCGCCGCTGACCGGGTACCGGGTGAGCGTGTACGAGCCCGGGGCCGCACAGCCCGTGCGTGTCGTGCAGCTCGGCGCCGTGACTTCGGCCTCGCTGGGCGGCCTCGCGGCCGGGGCAGAGTACGAGGTCTCCGTCGCCGCGGTGAACGCCGTCGGAGTCGGTACCGAGTCGCCGCGGACGGCCTTCGGTACGAAGGCCTACACGCTGCCCGGTGCGCCGACGGATGTCACAGCAACGACCAGCGAGCGGATGCTGACCCTCACCTGGAATGCGCCAACCGACACCGGCGGCACAACCCTCACGGGGTACCGCCTGATCGTCTCCAGCGGCGGTGACATTTTCTCCGAGCTCATCCTCGATGCGAATTCGACATCGGCAATCATCGCCGGGCTCCAGCCGGACACGATCTACGAGCTGCGCCTCGCGGCCGGGAACAGCGTCGGATTCGGTGGCGAGACGATCATCGATGCGCGCACCGCGGCGACCACGCCCGTCGCCACCGTGCCCGACGCGCCCCAGACGCTGACCGCGACCGCCGTCGAGCCGACGTCGATAGCGCTCGCGTGGACCCCGCCCGTCTCCGACGGCGGTGCGCCGGTCAGCGGATACACCGTGAGCGTCACCGCGGCGGGCCTGCCCGTCACGGCGAACGTCACCGTCAGCGGAACGACGGCGATCGTGACCGGCCTGCTGCCCGCGACCGACTACGCGGTCACGGTTGCCGCCACGAACTCGGTCGGCACCGGAGCTTCGTCGGCATCTCTGCCGGTGACGACGGCCACGCCGCCGCCCACCGTTCCGTCGGCGGTACGCACGCTCACCGGCGCCGCCGCGACAACAGGACTCGACCTGCAGTGGGTGGCACCCGCATCCGACGGAGGCGCGGCGATCGCCGGGTACGACGTCACGATCACCCGCGGCGGCCAGCCGGTTGCGGCGGAGATCGTCACCGTCGGGCTCACGGCGACCGTCCGCGGACTCGCCGCCGACACCGAATACGTCGTGGCGGTCGCGGCGCGCAACAGCGTGGGCGTGGGGCCGTCGTCCAACGCCCTGACTCTCCGGACCGCACCCGCCGCGCCGGTGGCCACCGTGCCCGGAACGCCCGCGGCGCCGGTCGTCACGGCCCAGTCGTCCGCATCCGTCGCGCTCGAGTGGACCGCGCCGACCGACGGCGGCTCGGCGATCACCGGGTACGTCGTCCGCACCTCCGCCGCGGGCGCCGTCGTCGACGTGAAGAACGTGACGACGACCGCCACGGTCGTCACCGGGCTCACCCCCGGCACCGCGTACACGTTCACGGTCGAAGCGATTAACGCCGTCGGGGCATCGGCCGCATCCGCGTCGAGCCTGCCCGTCACCACACCCGCGGCAGTCCCGGGAGCACCCGTGGCACTGTCGGCGACGAGCCTCTCTTCGACGCAGGTCGGCGTGTCCTGGCAGGCGCCGGCGACCGACGGGGGAGCGCCCGTCACCGGGTACCTCATCTACGTGAGCGCCGAGGGTGTGACGGTGCAGATCGCCGCGAACGGGTCGCCGATCATCGTGGGCGGGCTCGCTGCATCCACGACCTACGCGATATCGGTGTACGCGGTGAACGCCGCCGGCACCGGTGCGGCGTCTACCGTCCAGGTGACGACGGATGCCGGATCGTCGCCGGAGCCGAGCGAATCTCCGTCCGCGCCGCCCACGTCGGCGCCCGGCGGCGGGGGTTCGGGCGGCGGGGGTTCGACGCCCGGCGGGTCTTCGAGCGGCGGGGCTTCGGGTGGCGGGGGTTCGGGCGGGCCGACGGCGCCGACCGGCCCGACGGCGCCGAGTGAGGCGCAGCTGGCGGACGCGAACCGGGGCGGTGTGTCGGTGCCGGCCGGCGAGATCGCTGCGGGCGGACGACTGACGGTGTCGGGACTGGCGGCCGGGGCGAGCTACGAAGCGTGGTTCTTCTCGACGCCGACCTTCGCGGGGGTCGTGACGGCCGACGCGGCCGGCCGTGCCGTCGTCACCGTGCCCGCCGCGCTGGCCCCCGGAACTCACCGCGTCGTGCTCGTCGACCCCTCGACGGGGGACATCGCCGGCTGGACGACGCTGCGCATCGCCGGAGCATTGGCCGGAACCGGAGCACACGCACCGGTGATCTGGGCGCTCGGCGGCGGAGCCCTCGTGTTCGGCGGCATGTCGTTGCTCCTGATCCGTCGGCGGTCGCGGACCGCATCCGGCATCTAGCGGACGAGCATTGCGGGTCAGGCGAACCGATACGCCTGACCCGCAATTCGTCGTTCCGGCGAGAAGCCGTGGAGCGCGTCGCCGCGGCGCTCGCCGCGCGGGAAGCGGTCGGCGCGGGCTGACCCCGCGTCGGGGTGGCGGGGCGGGTGCGGGCGGGCCTGGGTGGCGCTCCGGCCCGGGTGGCGCTCCGGGTCGCGTTCACGTGGCGCAATCGGCCGCTCGCGTGCGCGAATTGCGACACGTGAGCGGGTCTTCGGGTGCTCACGTGGCGCGATCGGTCGCCCGCATCCGCAGTTCGTGACACGCGAGCCGGGGTTTGGGGTGGAGTCGGGCTTTGGAGGTGGGGCGAGCTGTGAGTTGCTCACATGGCGCAATCGGCCGCCGGCACCCGCAGATTGCGACACGTGAGGCGGGGTTTGAGGTGGTCACGTGGCGCGATTGGTCGTCGGCGTCAGCGGATTGCGACACGTGAGCCGGTCTTCGGGGTGAGCCGGGCTTTGGAGGTGGGGTGAGCTGTGGGTTGCTCACATGGCGCAATCGGCCGCCGGCACCCGCAGATTGCGACACGTGAGCCGGGGTTTGGGGTGAGCCGGGCTTTGGGAGGTGGGGCGAGCTGTGGGTTGCTCACATGGCGCAATCCGTCGCCCGCATCCGCAGATCGCGACACGTGAGCTGGGGTTTGGGGTGCTCACGTGGCGGAATCGGTCGCTGGGGGCGCGGATTGCGACACGTGAGCGGAGGAGCGAAGGAGGAGCGGAGGAGGAGTAGCGGAGGAGTGGAGGAGGAGCGGGGGGAGCGGAAGCGAGAAGCGGGGGACGAGGGGCCTGGGTTAGAGGCCGTCGCGCCAGGAGTGCTGCGGGTCGAAGCCGAGGAGGCGCCGGGCCTTGTCGATCGACAGCAGCGTGGTGTGCTCGCCGAGCGCGCCGCGCACCTCCACATCCGGGAACACCTCCGCGACCAGCTCGTCGTTCGGGCGAGACATCACCGTGTCGGCCGCCGCGATGATGAACCGGTCGAAACCGGCGGGAGCCGCATCGAGCGACCGCGCGATCGCCTGCGCCCCGTCGCGGGCATCGATGTACCCCCACAGGTTCCACTTGCGCGCCCGCGCGTCGGCATCGAACGACGGGAACTCCGCATAATCCGCGGGCACCATCACGTTCGAAAAACGCAGCGCCGTGATGGAGACCTTCGGATGCCACCGCACCAGCTCGATCGCCATCGTCTCCTCGAGGTGCTTGACGAGCGAATAGACCGACTCCGGACGCGCCGGATACTCCTCATCCACCGGGATGTACGGCGGCGGCACATCGAACGGCAACCCCAGCACCGTCTCGCTCGACGCGTACACGATGCGCGTCACCCCGAGCCGGATCGCCGCCCAGAACACGTTGAACGTCGACGCGATGTTGTTGTGGAACGTCGCGATATCCGGACGGATGCCGGGCGCCGGAACCGCCGCGAGGTGCACGAGCGCGTCGACGCCGTCGTGCTGATCGCCGACCGCCTGCAGCGCATCGACGACCTGGCCGTAGTCCGTCAGATCGACCTGCACGAAACCCGGGCCCCGCGTGCCGTGCTGATCGAACCCGATCACCTCGTGCCCGCCAGCCCGCAACTCCCGCACGACGACAGCGCCGAGCTTTCCCGACGATCCGGTGACAGCGATGCGCATGATGTTCTCCTCGACGAGCGACAGAAGGGATGCGCAGACCAACGCGCACCCGGAGTCTATGGCGCGCGAGAGACCTCTCGGTCGGGCTTGCGCCGCACGCGGGGAGGAGCCATCCGACGCGCGGAAACCGCCAGCCCGCGCCCGCGCGACCACGCCGGGAAAGCGTCAAACCGGTCCCGCGCGAGCAGGCGGCGCAGAGCCGAACCGGCCCGCGCGAGCAGGCGGCGCAGAGCCAGCCGGCACCCGCGCGCAACGCCACCCGGCACCCGCGCGCAGTCCTCCCGACAGCCACCCGGGCGAAACTTTCACGCCCTTTCGCCACATCACCTGGGCGAAAGTTTCATTATCACGATCCAAACTGTGCTGTGATCGTGCACACTTCAGGTGTGCCGCTGTTCGAGATGGAAGCGACGCGGCCCGCTCGCGTACGCGTCTTCCTGCGCGCCCAGCTGCCGTTCCTCCTCAGCGTCCTCTTCATCGCCGCGATGGTGGCCCTCGGGCACCCCGACCACTTGACCTCGCCGATCCTCATCGCGGGCGTCGCCGTGACGTTCGCTGCATCCGCCGCATCCGTCCTACTCCCCTGGGAGAAATGGCGTCCGACGTGGATGCTGATCATCGCCGTCGCCGACATGATCGCGGTCGCGTTCCTCCGCGCCGACCTGACCGGCACGATCCCCTCGGTCGGCATGCTCGCGATCTTCCCCGTGCTCTGGATCTCCTACGGATTCGGGCGCTGGGCGATCAGCGTCGCCATCGTCGGCGCCGCGTTCATCACGTCGTTCACGTTCGCGTACCAGGGGCGCGTGCCCGGCTCGGTGGCGGACTGGATCAACGTCATCGTGCTGCCGGTGCTCATCGTCGCCGTCGCGTTCATCGTGAACATCGCCGCCGACAAGCTCCGCCGTTCGGGCCGCCGCATCGCCGCGGCGCACGATGCCGAGTCCGCCGCGCTGCGCCTGGCGCTCGACAGCGAGTTCCTCGCCGGCAGCATCCTGAACACCGTGCACGCGGCCGTCATCTACTACGACGCCGACGGCGCGCTTCTCGTCGCGAACCGGCGTGCAATA
This sequence comes from Microbacterium sp. cx-55, assembly GCF_021117345.1. Classification (NCBI taxonomy): domain Bacteria; kingdom Bacillati; phylum Actinomycetota; class Actinomycetes; order Micrococcales; family Microbacteriaceae; genus Microbacterium; species Microbacterium sp. cx-55. The sequence continues at coordinate 631,747 of NZ_CP088261.1, forward strand.
GAGATGTCGGCCTCGATGGGACTCTCGCTCGCGGCCCCGCCCTACTTCGGCGACGACGTGTTCGGGGCCGATCGGGTCACCCCGATCCCGCGCGAACAGCAGACCATCGCGCGCGCGCTGCGCGGAGAGAACATCGCCGATCACCTGGAATGGGTCGGCCCGCCCGACCTGCAGCGCGCCATCAACATCGCCGCGAAGCGCGTGCACCGCGAGGACGGCGTGCGCATCGGCACCGTCGTCGTCGCGCACGACGTCACCGACCTCGCCACCGCCGTCGACGTGCGCGAGCAGTTCCTGAAGACCGTTTCACACGAGCTGCGCTCGCCGATGACCAGCATCATCGGCTACCTCGACCTGATCGGCGAGCGGCTGCCGGACGCCGACCGCAGCGGCCACGCCTACCTCGACATCGTGCTGCGAAACGCCGACTCGCTCATGGACCGGATCGGCGAACTCGTCGCCGCGACCACCGATTCGGTGTTGGTGTCGTCGCAGCACACCGACCTGACCGCGCTCGTCGGCGACGCGATCGCCGACGTCGGCGACCGGGCAGAGGCCCGCGGCATGACGATCGAGCGCGTCGGCGAAATCGTGTTCTCTGCCCCCGTCGACCCGTGGCGGATGCGGCAAGTCGTGCGCGAGCTGCTCACCAACGCCGTGAAGTTCGGCACCCCGCACACCGCGATCACGATCGGGCAGGTGCGCGAAGGCGACGTCTGCCGCATCAGCGTCACGAACACCGGACCGGCGATCGGCCGATCCGACCGGCGGCTCGTCTTCGACCGCTTCTACCGTGCCCCGCACGCGCACCAGAACGCGATCCAGGGTTTCGGAATCGGCCTCAGCCTCGTGAAAGACGTGATCGCTTCTCACCACGGACGCGTGATCATCGACGCGCCGTACGCCGGAGCGACGCGCTTCACGATCGAGGTGCCGTCCGTGGTGGCGTCGGCGTAGAGGTCGTCGCGCGGCCCCGCGGCCCTGCGGCCCCGCGGCACTCCGGGCGTGCGTCACCCGCGGTGCTGCGTTCTTCCGGCCCCCGCTGTTACGAGAAGCGCGGGTAGTCGAGGTCGCCGAGATCCTGGTTCGGGTCTTCTTCTTCGTCGTCCTCGACGACGAAGAAGTCGCGCGGGGTGGGGCTGATGCGCTCGAGCCGGGCGTGCAATGCCCGTACATCGTCATCGAACGAGGGCACTTCGCCGGTCGGCTCCCAACGGGCAGGAGCCGACAGTACATCGTTGCCCACGCCGATCACGAGCTGCGCCATGCCCTCCTCGCCCGTACGGTCATCGATGATCGGGATGCTGACGGCTTCCGCGTTGCCCTGCTTCGCGACCGCCGCGGTCAGGAGCACCAACACCTCGGCGACGTCGTCGGTGGTGTGAACGGTCTGGCCCGCATATGTCACGCTGCGCATGAGTGAAGTGTTTCGTGCCACCCCGGACGAAAGCGGGGGGTTGCGCACGAGTGCTACACGGCGCAGGGCCCGGTTCGGCTCAGGCGCGGTCGCCGAACTCCGGAGTGAGGAAACGGCGCTCGTAGCGGCGGATGCAGCCCGACTCATCCGCGAAGCGGTAGGCCGCGAGGCATTCCGCATCCGTCGTCGCCGTGACCCGGTACTGCTCGTACGCGGCGAGGGAATCGAAGGTGAACAGCGCGAACGCCTCGTCGCTGTCGCCTTCGCTCGGCAGGAAGTAGCCGTGATGGATGCCGCCGAGCTTCTCGACGAGGCGGATCCACTGCCGTCCGTACTCGCGGAAATCGTCGACCTTGGCCGCATCGATCTCGTAGCGCAGGTGGATCGTGATCACGCGCGGGAGCCGGTCCGCGCGGGCGAAGGCGCCGCATCCGGAACCGTGGCGAACGCGCGCACCGGGAAGGTGCCGAACGCCTCGACCTTCGGTGGGACCGCCGTGAAGCGCGCGCCGCGCTCGGGAACTGCGTCGAGCCCGGTGAGGTGCTCGACAACGTGGATACGGGCTGCGAGCAGCAGCGAGTGCGCCGGGCGGGCGCCCGCCGCATCCGGGCTCGTGTCGTCGATGTTCAACGAGTCGATGCCGACGAGCGCGACACCCTGCGCGATCAGCGCCCGCGTGCCGGCCTCGGTGAGGAACGGGGCGTCGGTGGCGTAGGCGGGGGTGCCGAAGTGGCGGTCCCAGCCGGTGTCGAGCAGCACGGCGGAGCCCGCGGGGATGTCGGTGGGCAGGTCGGATGCGTCGATGCCGCGGCGTCCGATGCCGCGCACGTGCACGGTGACCGTCGGGAGGTCGACGAGCGTCGCAAGGTCGAGGCTCGAGAGATCGCCGCCGTCGCCATAGCGGTGGAAGGGCGCATCGAGGTAGGTGCCCGTGTTGCCGATCATGGTGATGATGTCCATCGCGAACTCGGTGCCGGGAGCGTAGACGCCGCGCGAGTTCTCGCGGGTGAGATGCGGGGTGAACGTCGGTGCGGGCAGGCCGGGGTAGGTGACGAGGCCGGCGCGGATGGTGTGGCTGAGATCGATGAGCACACGCCCAGTCTGCCGGGGTGGTCGGCCGCATCCGTACCGCGCATCGCGCATCGGCAGGAAAGCGACGGCGGATGACGGGCGTCGAGCGTTTACCCCTATCCGTCACCGAATTCCAGCCCCCCGATGCGCGGGGATCGCCGACGTAGCGTGGGGGAATCGCGCGGGGCTCGTCCCCGGTTGATCACAGAGAAGGGAGCCCGAACTATGGGACTCGACGACAAGATCAAGAACGCTGCCGAAGACATCTCCGGCAAGGCCAAGGAGGCCGCTGGTAAGGCCACCGACAACGAACGCCTCGAGGCGGAGGGCAAGGGTGACCAGACCCGCGCCAGCCTCAAGAAGGCCGGCGAGGACGTCAAGGACGCGTTCAAGTAAGCCTGCCTGACGATGCCCCGGAGACTCGTTCTCCGGGGCATTCGTCGTGTTCGGGCGGGGTCAGCCCGAGGGGTTGTCGACGGGGCGGTTGTTCTCGTCGGTGGTGTCGGGGAGCTCGGGGGAGTCGCTCGTGAGCGGCGCACCATCCGGGGCTTCCGGCGTCTCCGGATCGTGGTCGCCGTGGGTGTTCTTCGCGGAATGCTGATCAACCATCGGGTCGCTCCTCTCCTGCGGCGCACAAGGCGGCCGCGTCGGTGAACAGGCGACGTTACGCGCGTCGGCCTGCGGCATCCGGGGCTTGACGCCCGCGAACACGCGTCGCAGAGGGGATGCGGGGCGGCCCGCGTAGTGCGGACCGCCCCGTGCGATGTCGAGGGGTCAGGACCTCCGCGCGCGTGCTCGCGCGACGAAGCCCGCCGCGATCGCCAGTCCGCCCAGCAGGAGCAGCGCTCCGATCGGGGCGATCATCCCCGTCGCCGCAAGCGAGCCGTTGCGCTCGGATCCGGGCGCCGCAGCGACACCGTCACCGGTGTCCGGTCCCGAACCCGGGCCGGACCCGCCGCCGCCGCCGCCTCCTCCGCCTCCGCCCCCGGCCGACACGGTGAACACCGCCGACGCGGGAGACGGCGCGGATTCGCCGACGCCGTTGAGCGCGACGATCCGTGCGGTGTACGACCCGTCGGCTAGACCGGCAACGGTCGTCCGCATCTGCGCGGCGAGACCATCGGTGACGGTCACCGTCCGCACCGGCGCTGCGACTCGTCCGGTCGCGGCGAGAGCGGGGCCTGCCCACAGCTCGACACGGTACGACGTGACGTCCGATCCGCCGTCAGCTGGAGCCGCCCACGCGACCGTGGCCGACGAACCCGACACCGAGACGCTCGGCGCCGCCGGCGCGTCAGGCACGGTGGGTTCCTCGCCATCCGTGTCGAGCACGAAAGGCGCGAAGGCGATCCAGTCGACATCGGGCGCGATCGCATATCCATCCCGCACCTGATCGTCGGACGTGCTGCCCGTCGGGCCCTCGTCGATGAACAGAGTGGAACGGGTGTTGCCGAACTCGATCGCCCCGCCGTCGGTGCGGAGGTTCAGCGGCATGACCGCTTCCCAGAAGTTCGTCGCCAGGTACGTGTACCGGAACGTGGTGCGCCCGGCCAGGCCGTCGACACCGCCCTCCGACGCCTGGAGCCCGAGGTCGACGACCTGTGGGTTGTAGTCGTGAGTGCCCTCGATGTCATCGTTCGAGTAGTGGACAACCGCGTTGTACTGGCCTGCCGCCGCGAAGCCGTCGCCACGCGGGATCGAGAGGGTGCCCTCGTTGGCGGGATTCGCGTCGGTGATGCCGAGTCCCTGGACGAAACCGTCCCCCGAACCAGACGTGCCCGCGCCCGTCGTCGGCTGGTCGCTGAAGCCGGAGACCCGTGCCGATCCGCCGAGCGTGACCGTGGTGAGGTCCTCCGCCTCCACCCGCACGATGCGGGCATCGCCCTCGACGGCGCGCGTCGTCGTCACCCCCGACACGGTCGCCGGACCGGAGCTGCGCAGCTCGACCTCGCTGATCCCCTCGGGGAGATGCACGCGGACACGGGATGCGGTCTCGCCCCCGCTGCGCTCGAACGTGCTCGCCACTCGACCGTCGACCGTGAGTTCGAGACGCGCATCGCCGTCCGCTGCCCAATCGACCGTGACGTCGTAGTAACCCGACTCGTACGCGGAGGGGTAGAGATCGATGCGTTCGCCGTCATCGAGGCGCGCGGAGCCGCGAGCCGCGCCGTCCCACGTGAGTGTCGCGCCCTCCGCGAGGCGGAAGGTCGACGCCGGGTACCGGACGCTCTCGGTGTTGACGTCGTCCCCGATTCGGACGAGCTCGAAGCGGTCGAGAGTGACACCTCCCTCGTAGCCCGCGTTCGCGAGCAAAGTTGTGCCGTCCTCGCTGGTGCGCAGACTGAGCGTGTTCTCGCCGGCCGCGAGCGCCACGGCGACCTCGGCACTCCCGCGAGCGACGCCGCGCACGTTGCTCGGTTTGATCGCGTTCGCGCCGTACTGCACGATCTGGTCGAACGCGTCGTCGACGAACAGCGCATGCTGCACGGGCACGCCGGGCGTCGCCCCGAGGATCTGCAGGCGATACAGCCCCGGTTCCTCGATGTCGACCGTCCAATCCGCCCGCGAATCGAGGGCGGCGAAGCCCGACACGTCCCGATCCGCGGACGCGCGGTATCCGTCCGGGGTCCGTTCCGACGCCGACTGCAGGGTCACTCGTTCCGCTTCGATGACGTGACGCTCACTCTGCGCGCTCAGTGCGGCCGCGACGTCGCGCGGCGCAGCCGGGGTGACGATCACCTGGTAGGCGCTGCTCGCATTCGCAGAGGGGATACGGATGTCGACCCGTCCGTTCACGATGGCCGCACCGTCGAACGCAGCGACCACACGAGGAGCGCCGGAGATACCGTCGGTTCCGCTCACGAGTGCTTCGCGGACCTCGATATCGACCGCGTCGCCGAAGGTGCCGGGGTCGAGGCCCTCCAGAGCGAGGGCGCCGTCGCGACCGTCGGCGATGCCCGCCACGATCACCTGCGCCCGCCGTGACTCCTCATCGATGGCCGCGATCGCCTTCTGCTCCCCGAGGGGAACGCGAACGGTCTCCGACCCGGTCAGATCGCCGTACCACTTGAACAGCCACCATCCGCCGTTCGCCGCGTTCACTTTGGCCTGGTTGTCGGACAGCGTTCCGGATGCGGTCCAGTACGCGGTCTGCGCATCGATCTTCGCGGCCTCGAAGCTCGCGAACCAGCGCAGCAGGTTGGCCGGGGAGCTCATGTTGGTGCTGGCGCCCCACTCGGTGATGTTCACCTGGGGGACGTCCTCGGGCGCGATGCCGAGATTCCGCGCGTACTGACGGAACTGCTCCGCACGCTGCGGCATCCACTGGTAGCCGCGTAGCTCGTGCCAGACATAGACGTCCGGCACCGTGTCGGTGTCGATCGCCATCTTCAGGAATGAGGTGATGTTCCCCTCGCCCCGCCAGGCGGCGTCGCCGGGACCGGCGATCCGGGGCCGTTCGAGGTCGTACTTCGCGTAGGTATCGGTGATGACATCCCAGGCGGCCGTCCAGTCGGTCGCGCCGTCCGGAGTGAAGCTGTCGGGCTGCCCGCCCACGTGCATGTAGCGGTTGTAGAGGTCATCCGAGTTCAGCCACTGCAGGTCCACCTCGTTGAACGGGATGAAGACGTACTTCTCCGGGTTGTCGGACTCGCGGGCGATCTCGTCGACGACGATCTCGAGTACCTCGAGGTAGTCCCAGCGTCCGTTCGGCGTCGAGGTGCGCTCGCCGGTCAGACGGCCGTCGTCGCCGCGCGCGAACGTCAGGTCGTCGCCGGGGCGTCGGCCTCCGTTGTAGGGCCAATCGGGGTAGAAGTCCTGGGTGTAGACGTAGAGGTCCTTGCCGTGCTTGTCGAAGAACGAGTCCTCGATGTGGAAGGCATCGCCGCCGGGATGCTGGGTGCCGAACGGCGGCTTCTGCGACACGTTCGTCATCGCGGCGCCGTTGACGAGCGCCTGCGTGGGCGATCCCTCATCGCCGAGGCCGTACAGTGTGCCCGAGGCTCCGCCGCGGAACTCGCCCGTGGTCTCGGAGAAGTCGACAGTGACGTCTTCGGTCAACCGCTCGTCGACCGTGACGGTGGCGGTCAGGGTGCCGTCCCATCCGTCGACCGTGCCCGCGACCGTGAACACCGATCCTGCGTTCGCGTAGTCGGCGGGACGAACGCGCTCCCACTCGATCGGGGCATCGACCGCGGGGCCCGCTTCGCGCGCGGCAGCGACGGTCGACGGCAAGACGGGCGGGATGCCGGCGGGTGTCGTGAGAGCCCAGGTCTCTTGCGAGAGCCCCACGATCTCGCCGACGTATCCGGAGAAGAGCGTCTCGACCTGCGCGGCGGTCAGCGCCTCCCGGTAGACCGAGAAATCGTCGAACTCGCCGCCGAAGAAGGCGGCCCACGGGCCGGCCCACGGCACGCGGCCGATGAGGCCCGAGCGGGTGCTGGACGCGCTCGCGAGCTTCGCGAAATCGACGGTTACCGCCTCGCTCCGAACGAGCGAGCCGTTGATGTAGTACGAGAGGGTGGAGCCGTCGACGACGCTCGTGATGTACGTCCAGGTATCGGTGGACAACGGCGCGGGGGAGACCGCCTTCACCTCGCTCCCGGAGTTGGCGGCAGCCTTCGACTGGCCGCCCTCGTTTGGCACGTAGTAGACGCCCCAGTTGTCGGCGGGGAGTGCATCGCTGCCGACGATGTACGCCCAGGGCAGCTGGCTCGCGTTCTTGCCGTCCCACTTGATCCACGTCGACACGGTCAGGGCGTCTGCATCGTCGAACAGGCCGGCCGGGATCTCGAGGTAGGGCTTGTCGCTGGAGGGGGAGTTCTGGGCGCCGCCCGGCAGCAGGCCGGACGAGCCGGCGTCGTCGGTCGGCCCGTCGCCGCGCGCCAGCGTCGGCGCGTTTCGGACCCGCGCATCGAAGGCGGCGCCGAGCGACCCGTCGTTCGTGACCGTCCCGAGCGACGCATCGCCATCGAACGAGTACCGCACCGACGGGTCGGGCAGCGAAACGGCGGCGTGCGCCGCGGGAGCCGCGGCCGACACGAGCGATGCGGCCAGCACAGCGGTCGTCGTCAGTGCTGCGGCGAAGGTTCGGCCCGGTCGGGCAGACGTGCGTGAACGGTGTCTCATCGCTTCCTCTTCATTGAGTGTCGAGTGCATTTCCGGCGGCCGCGGAGTGGTTCTCGGGCGCCCGTGCGGCGGAGAAACAGAAATCATCCGCCGTGTCGGGTCGAAGCTAGCAGGCAGTGATAACGGTTTCAAGAAAAAGTTGATAGCGGTTTCACGTTGTCGTATGGTCTACCTGAAACCGCTATCACAGCGGACCTGCCTTCCCGGAACGCGCTATCAACGGAGACGCGATGACGACCACGACCCTTTCCCACACGAGCACCGTCCGCTGGGACGGTGGCGACGCAACCGTCGCATTCGCGTGGGCAGAGGACGAGCCCGTGCACGTCGCGTCCATCGGCGTCGATGGGCGCACGGTCCGGGTTCACGCCGTCCCGGCCGTCGAGATCATCAGCGCCGATCGCGGGAGCGTTCCGGCGTCGTACCGGCTCGTGCATTCCGAGATCGGTGCCCAGTTGCGGTACGTCGACCACGTCGAGTCGCGGCACGGCATGACGCGGACGCTCCGCATCCGTCAGCGCGCCGGGGGCATCGAGGCCGTCCTCCAGCTCGATAGTGACGACGATGTGGCGGGGTTTCGCGCTCAGGTGACGGTGACCAATCTTTCGGCCGAGCCGCTCGTGCTCTTCTCGGTCGCGTCGTGGGCGATGGGATTCACCGCGGACGGCAGCACCGACCGCGCCCTGTCGGGATGGCAGCTCGTCTCGGGGCGCAGCGACTGGCTCGCCGAGGGGCGCTGGACGACCACAGCGCTCGAGGGCCCCGAGTTTCCCGACCTGGCCGAGAATCGCACCGGACACAACCCCCGCGGCGCCTTCATCGTGACGTCGGACGGTACCTGGTCGACCGGCCGCCACCTGCCCGTGGGCATCATCGCGAACGACGAGCTCGACCTCGCCGTGGCGTGGCAGATCGAACACAACGGCGCCTGGCGCTGGGAGATCGGCCGCGACACCGCCGGCGCGTTCCTCGCGCTCTCCGGACCCACCGACGTCGATTCCGCGTGGTCGCTGCCGCTCGGAACGGACGAGTCGTTCACGACCGTGCCCGTCTCGGTGACGCTCGGGCGCTCCCGCGTCGCCGCCATCGCCGCCCTCACCGACTACCGCCGTCGGACTCGTCGATCGCACGTCGACAATGCGCGGATGCCGGTCGTCTTCAACGACTACATGAACACCCTCGACGGCGATCCGACGACCGAGAAACTGCTGCCGCTGATCGCCTCGGCCGCCGAGGCGGGCGCCGAAGTGTTCTGCATCGACGCCGGGTGGTACGACGACAGCGGCCACTGGTGGGCGTCCGTCGGCGAGTGGCTGCCGTCGACCACTCGCTTCCCGGGGGGCCTGGCCGAGGTCATCGACGCGATCCGCGCGTCGGGGATGGTACCCGGCCTGTGGCTCGAGCCCGAGGTCGTCGGCGTCGACAGTGCGGCGGCCGACACGCTGCCCCAGGATGCCTTCCTGCAGCGCAGCGGCGTCCGCGTCGTCGAGCACCACCGCTACCACCTGGACCTGCGGCACCCCGCCGCGCGCGCGCACCTCGATGAGGTCGTCGATCGACTCGTGCGGGACTTCGGCATCGGGTTCATCAAGATGGACTACAACATCAACCCGGGACCGGGCACGGATCGCGACGCGGCGAGCGTCGGCGACGGCCTGCTGCAGCACAACCGCGCACATCTGGCGTGGCTGGATGCGGTGCTCGACCGGCATCCGGAACTCGTGATCGAGAACTGCAGCTCGGGGGCGATGCGTCAGGACTGGGCGATGCTCTCGCGGCTCGCGATGCAGTCGACGTCCGACCAACAGGATTTCACCAAGTACCCGCCGATCGCTGCCGCGGCGCCCCTCTCGATGCTGCCCGAGCAAGCCGCGAGCTGGGCGTATCCGCAGCCGGAGATGAGTGACGAGCAGATCGCGTTCTGCCTCGTCACGGGTCTGCTCGGCCGTTTCTACGTGTCGGGGTACCTCAACCGGATGACCGGCGGCCAGCGCGCTCTCGTGGCGGAAGCGGTCCGCGCCGCGAAAGACCTGCGACCGATCATCGCGACCGCCGCACCGCACTGGCCCACCGGCCTGCCCGGGTGGACGGATCGCGTCGTGTCGCTCGGGCTGCACGCGGGCGACACCGACCTGGTATCGCTCTGGCAGCGCGACGGAGAGGCGTCGCACGTCGCCCTCGCCCTGCCCCACCTGACGGGGCGCGACGTGACTGTCTCCACCGTCTTCCCCGCAGATCTTCCCGACTGGCCGACCGAATGGGACGCCACCTCCGGGACCCTCACCGTACACACGACGGACGCGATTCCGGCCGCGCGTACCTTCCGCCTCACCACGCCGCTCAACCCGACGGCGTAGAGGCACAGCACCAGTCACACTGATCACAGAAGGAGCATTTCGATGAAGAAGCGGTTCCCCGCGGCGTTGGCCCTCACGGCCACTGCCGCCCTTGCCCTCGCAGGCTGCTCGGACCCCGGAGCGGGCGGCGGCTCGTCCGAACCCGCGACCTGGCCCGACCAGAACGCGGATCTGAGCGGCACGACCCTCACGATCTGGGCCGCGCAGAACTCCAACACGGTGCCCGACAGCGTCGTCGCGGGCTTCGAGGAGCTCACCGGCGCCAAGGTCGACGTCGTCACCATCCCCGATCCGTACGAGCAGAGTGTGCAGACCAAGGTCGCGACCGGCGACAAGCCCGATCTCGCGTTCTGGCAGCCGACGGCGTCGCAGCTGACGGCACTCAACGCATCCGAGAACCTCCAGTCGCTCGACGATGCACCGTGGCTCGGCGCCTACGACGGAGATCTGCGCGACATCACCGGCATTCTCGATGACACCCGCTACGCCGCCCTCATCACTACCCCGGCCGTGGAAGGCGTCTACTACAACAAAGACGTGTTCGCCGCGGCCGGCATCAGCGAAACGCCCGCAAACTGGGACGAACTGCTCACCGTCGCGCGTCAGCTGAAGTCCGAGGGCACCACTCCCTTCTTCGACTTCGGCGGCGGCACGCCGTGGGCGACGCAGTGGTGGGTCCAGGTGCAGTTGGCGGATGCCGCTCAGGACGGTCTGTGGGATCGCGTCAACTCGGGCGAGGAGAAGTTCACGGACGAGACGATCCAGGGCGCCATCGACACCTACGACGGCCTGATCGGCGAGGGGCTCTTCAACGAGAACCTGAAGACCGCGACGTTCGAAGACCAGGGCCCGGCCCTGCTCGCAGGAGACGCGGCGATGGCCGTGCAGGTCAACTCCTTCTTCGGTCAGCTGCAGTCGCTCGCCGACACCGCAGAGCTGGACGAGAAGATCGGCTTCTTCCCGATCTCACCGACCGGCAACGTCGGCACGTTCATCCCCGACCAGTCCAACGCGCTCGTCGCATTCAAAACGGGCGACGCCACCCGCGAGGCGGCGGCTCGACAGCTGCTCTCTTACTGGCTGGGTGACGGATACGCGGACTTCGTCGAGGCGCAGTCGACGGTGTCGCTGCAGAGCGACGTGCCGACGCCCGACGGTGTTCCGCAGGCCCTCCTCGACGCGAGCGCGTCGCTCTCCGACTCGGTCGGTTCGATGCAAGCGCTCGCAATCGTGAACCCTGACCTGTACCTGAACCTCGGGGACATGATCCAAGGCACGAAGACGCCGACAGAAGTCGCCGAGGCAACGCAGGCGCAGTTCGCCGAGCTCGCGAAGGCGATCGGCGCGGCCGGGTTCTGACTCGCAGGGCGGGCGTCGGTTCTCCGGCGCCCGCCCCCACCCGAATGAGGATGACATGACCACGAATCTCGGCCTCTCCCGTGGAGCGGCGAAGACCCGGGGCGTCGCGCAGTACCGCCCGTCCCGGCGGGCCAAACAGGACCACCCGATGTGGTTCCTGATCCCGGCGATCGTCGTGCTGACGTTGTTCTTCGTCATCCCGACGCTGTACAACTTCATCTACGCCTTCACGAACTGGTCGAGCTTCAAGAGCTCCATCGACTTCGTCGGAGCAGACAACTTCGTCGCGCTGTTCTCCAACGGAAGCCTCGTCAATGCACTGGTCGTGACCCTCACCTACGCGGTACTGGTGGCGATCTTCCAGAACGCGTTCGGGTTGGGGCTCGCCCTGCTGCTCGAACGCGACACCCGCATCAACCGGGCCGTACGCGTCGCCTTCTTCGTGCCCGTGATCATGTCGGCGCTCGCGGTGGGCTACATCTTCCAAGCGATCCTCAAGCCAGACGGCGCGGTCAACGGGATTCTCGGGGGCATCCTCGGCCAGGAGATCGACATGGCGTGGCTCGGCAGCACGACCTGGACGATCGTCGTCGTCGCTCTCATCCACTCGTGGAAGTGGATGGGGCTGTCGATGCTCATCTATCTCGCGGGCCTCAAGACCATCAGCGAAGACGTGCTCGAGGCCGCTCGCCTGGACGGTGCCGGATGGTGGACGACGCTGCGCACCATCCGCTTCCCGCTCCTGGCACCCGCCGTGACCTTCAACGTCGCGACCGCGCTGCTCGGCTCCATGAACGGCTTCGACATCGTGCAGGCGACCACCGCCGGCGGCCCCGGGGGCACGACAGAGCTCCTGAACATCTTCATCTTCCGGACGTTCGGGCAGGGTCTGTTCGCCCAGGCCACGACGATGAGCCTGGTGCTCTTCCTCATGGTCTCGGTGCTCGCCTTCCCGGTGATCCGATTTCTTCGCAAGCGGGAGGACGTGCTGTGAGCGCCACCACCATCGCACCGAGCGCGCCGTCGGGCGCGGGCGACGACACCACCACGATCGTGACGGGGAAGCCGCGCGAGCGTCGTCGTCCGCGCGGCGCCATCTCCCGGTTCGTGCAACCGGTGTCCGCGATCGTCATCGCCCTGCTGCTGCTCGGCATCCCCTTCTGGATCGTCGTCGTGACCGCATCGAAGACGCAGGCGGAAGCGCTTCGGCCCGACATGTCGCTGCCGACCGAGTTCGCGCTCTTCGACAATTTCGCCACCGCGTTCACGGACGGCAGCATGCTCGTCGCGTTCGGCGGCAGCCTGCTCGTCATGGTGCCGTCGGTGCTCGGGGTGCTGATTCTCGGGTCGATGGCGGCGTGGATCCTCGGACGCCGCTCGTCGCGTCTGCTCGCGTTCCTCTACGCGCTGGGTATCAGCGGAATCGTGCTGCCGCCCGCGGTCGTGACGATCGTGCTGCTCCTGCGTCAACTGGGGCTGGCCGGAACCGCCGTCGGCATGATCGGGGTGTACATGGGGATGTACCTGTCGACGGTGATCTTCTTCGTCACCGGGTTCGTCCGCACCATCCCGCCCGAGCTCGAAGAGGCGGCACGGGTAGACGGAGCGTCGCCCCTGCGGGTGTATGTCAAGATCATCCTGCCGCTGCTCATGCCGGTTCTGGCGACGGCAACCATCCTCATCTGCCTGTACATCTGGAACGATGTGTTCTACGCGTTGTTCGTCATCGGGGGTCGCGTGGACACTCTTCCCTTGAACCTGTACCAGATCGCGAGTTCCGGGCTGTACCTGCAGAACTGGCATCTGATCTTCGCGTACATCATCCTGATGAGTCTGCCGCTGCTGATCACCTTCATCGTCGCGCAGCGCAAGATCATCTCCGGCATCACGAGCGGAGCGGTCAAGTGACAGCGGCATCCGACGAACGCAGCGGTTCCGCACGGAACGCGACCATCGCGGATGTGGCGGCACGGGCGGGCGTTTCCGTGCCCACCGTCTCGCGGGTGCTCACGGGGGCGGCGAAGGTCAGCGACGCTCGGCGCGAACTCGTCGAGCGGGCGATCGCGGAACTCCGATTCCGGCCGAGCGCGGCAGCGCGAGTGCTGGCATCGCGCAAGGCCCAAGTCATCGCGATCATCGCCGGCGACACCTCGCGGTACGGCTACGCCGAGACGATCCGGGGCGTGGAAGAAGCGGCGCGCGCGCGGGGCTTCACCGTCATGATCACGGTCGTCGAGAGCGCGGATGACGCGGAGATCGATCAGGCCATCTCCGCCACTCTCGGCCAGCCGCTGGCGGGGATCGTGGTCCTCAAGTTCGATCCGCCCGGCGTCGCCGCGCTGAACCGCGTGCCCCCGGAGATCCCCGTGGTCGCGCTGTCCGGCATCCGCGAGGCCGGCGTCCCGCAGGCGGTTCTCGACGAGACACGAGCGGCGGAGGAACTCACCAACCATCTTCTCGGCCTCGGCCATGCGACCGTGCATCACGTGCGCGTGCCGCCGTCCCGCAAGGAGGATGGGCGGACGACGGGATGGCGACGCGCGCTGAAGAAGGCCGGTCGCGTCGTGCCGCCGCTGCACGACGCGGGGTGGGATCCGCGAACGGCCGTGGGAGTCGGTCGCGAGCTCGCCGAGGATCCGGCCGTCACGGCGGTGTTCTGCGGTAACGACGAGATCGCGATGGGAGTCATCCGAGGGCTGAGCGACGCCGGACGCACCGTGCCGGGCGACGTCTCCGTCGTCGGGTTCGACGACCACCCCCTCGCGGCGCTCTGGTCGCCTCCCCTCACCACCGTCGAGCAGGATTTCGCCGGGATGGGACGCCGGGGCATGGGGCTCCTCTTCGCGGAGATCGCCGGTGAACCGACGAAGCGGTACTCGTCGGCGCGGCCGGGACTCGTCATCCGAGAGTCGACCGCTCCGCCCGCGGCCGGTGTCGTCGCCGACGTACTCGCTCCGGGCGCCTGAGAAGACGCGACGATCCCGCACGCGATCACGACGCGTGCACCCGCACTGGCGCAGGTCGGCACCGAACGCAAGCCGCCGGGCAGTTCGAGCCCTCGCGGATACGTTGAGCGGATGAAGGCCCACCGCTGTCGCGTCTGCGGCAACCCCCTCTTCTTCGAGAACACCCGCTGCGAGGTGTGCGGCAGCGCCCTCGCATACTCGCTCATCGAAGATGCCATCGTGCCGCTATCGGGCGGGGAGTACCGCGCCGGCGACGGCCTCATCTGGCACACCTGCGCGAACCGCGACCTCGCCGCCTGCACGTGGCTGACGGCGGATGCGGGCACCCTCTGCTCGAGCTGCGCCCTCACTCGCACCCGCCCCGCCAACGGCGACGAGGCGGGCCTGGCCGGCCTCGTCATCGCCGAGCGCGCGAAACGTCAACTCGTGCGCGAACTGCACCGCCTCGGCGTGCCGCTCGTGCGCCAGGGATCTGCCGCCGACCCCGCGGGCACCGGAATCGCCTTCGATCTTCTCTCCGACACCCCCGATGGCGTCGTGATCGGCCACACCGACGGCGTCATCACCATCAACCTCGCTGAAACCGGTGACGCGTACCGGGAACGGATGCGGATCCAGCTCGACGAGCCGTACCGCACGGTGCTCGGGCACCTGCGGCACGAGATCGGGCACTATGTCGAGTGGCTGCTGCTCGAGATCCCCGACCGGATGGACGCCGCGCGCACCCTTTTCGGCGACGAACGTGCGGACTACGGTGACGCCGTCACCCGGCACTACGCCCAGGGCCCGCCAGACGACTGGCGGCGCACGTACATCTCCAGCTACGCGACGATGCACCCGTACGAGGACTTCGCCGAGACCTGGGCACACTTCCTGCACATCCGCGACGCAGTCGAAACAGCCGAGGAGTACGGCATCCTGCGCGAGCGGGCGGTGCCGCATCCGTTCTCGAGACTCGTGATCGACGTGTGGCTTCCGCTCGCCACCGGTCTCAACATGGTCAATCGCTCACTCGGGCAGAAGGACCTCTACCCGTTCGTGATCACCGCGCCGGTGCTGCGCAAGCTCGACTTCGTCGACGACGCGATCCAGCGTTACGCGGCCGAATCCGCGTAACCGCCGCCCGGGCGAGGAGCGGTCGCCGCCTTCGCGGGGCCCGGGGCGGCCGCGGGGCCGGCGGCGCCCGCAGCGTCGAGATCGATCGTCAGCCCGCTCGAGGAATTCGCCTGCTGCGCCATGTCTTTGAGGAGCGCGGAGTTCAGCACCTCGGGCTCGGGCGACTCGAACACGAACCGCAGCGGGATCGACGGCTGTATCCACACTGTCGTTCGGCCCGGCACGTCGGCGCCGGAATGCCGCCACGAGAGGGTGAATGCCTCGTTCCGCCGCAGCTTCGTCGACACCACGACCTTCACGTGCGCCAACAGGGTATCGGGGATCGCGATCGACTTCGATGCGTTGCCGTAGAACAGATCTCCCATGACGTTCCCCCCGATACGTCAAGCCGAGCAGCTTGTGAGAAAAACACTAGCACTACATAAGACTAGGAAAACTAGCGAATAAAGATGAGAACGCTCTCATGTAGATCAGCCGCGGATGATCGTCCCCAGAAAGGCTGCGCACCGGTGTCGGTGGGGTGGGCTCAGGCTCCGGGGGCGGGTGCGTCCGGGTCAGAGACGGCCGCGAGAACCTGCTGCAGGAAGCCGGCGACGATGACCGCGTGTTCGGGTGCGAGGGTGGCGGCGATGCCCCGGATGCGGGTCGTCAGCGGGTCGACGTGGTCGGGATCGATCGTGCGGTCGAACGGCTCGATCACTTTCTTGCGTCGGTCGGTGGGGTGCGGTGTGACGGTGATGAATCCGCCCTTGATCAGGCGATCAACCACCGAGGTCATCGCCGGAGGGGTGAGGTGGAGCGCCGCCGCGAGCACGGACGGCGTCATCGGCGACGCGGAGTCGCTGTACTCGAGGATGAAGCGCACGGCCGCTCGGTCGGTGTCGTTCAGGCCGGATGCGGACTGCCTCTGGCGGGCGAGCTTCGCCTCGGCCAGGCGCAGTTGCTCAACCAGTTGCGCGACGTTGAGGCTCTCGCGCGTCTCGCCGGCGGTGAGTGCGTCATCGGTCATGGGTACCCCCGCACGCCACCTGTTCGGGCAGTGGGTGCGGTCCCAGTCTGGCAGAAGAGAGATTGAATTATGAGAGCGCTGAATATTAAGTGTCGAATAGTTAATCGGTGAACTATACTGGGGAAAGGTCGGCGGTTGCCGGCTGAAAGTGAAAGGTGCCAGCCATGGGAAGTCTGTTCTACGGGTCCGATTCCGAGCCGATCGACATCCCTGATCGTCTGCTCGCACACATCAAGGTCGTCATGGCCACCAAGCTTCGTCGCGGTGAGAGCTTCACGCTCTCCTGGCGCCACCCGGAGAACGAGCCCGGCGGGCGCAGCACGCTGTGGCTGCATCCGTCCATTCCGCTTCGCATCGTCTTCGACGACGCCGAGCCCGAGGTGCTCGACTCGCAGTGGCTCCAAGAGCTCGCGGCCGGCGCCAGCTCGACCGGCGGACTGAACATCTCGCTCACCGCGGACGCCGCTCACGCGCGCGTTCCGCAGAAGGCGTGACGCGCGACACCCCCGGACGCGTGAAGCGGGGCGGAACCAGCATCAGCTGAGTTCCGCCCCGCTTTCGCATTTCCGGATGCGCCCCGTCAGTCCGCGAGGAAGCGGATCAGCGCGTCGTTGAACTCGATCGCGTGCGAGACGTTCAGGCCGTGCGGTGCGCCCTCGATCAGCACGAGCTCGCTCGCGGCGATCGCCAGGTGCGTGCGCGCGCCCGATCCCTCGAATGGCACGATGCCGTCGCTGTCGCCGTGCACGACGAGCGTGGGGACGGAGACCTGCTCGATGTCGTCGCGGAAGTCGGTCGTGGCGAACGCCTCCATCGCCTTCACCGCGGCGTGGTGATCGGCATCCCGCGTCAGGGCGAGAGCCTGCAGCCGCTGCGTCTCCGACACTTTCAGCTCGCCGTCCACGGAGAAGAAGTCGCGCGTGAAGCCGTCGTAGAACGCCGCCTCGTCATCGCGCAGCGCCTTCTCCATGTCGGCGGCAGCCTCCGCCGTCAGGGGGCCCGCGGGGTTATCCGACGTCTGCGCCAGGTAGGGGGTGACCGCGGCGGCGAACACGATGCTCCGGATGCGGCTCCGCCCGTGCCGGGTGAGGTAGCGCGCCACTTCGCCGCCACCCATCGAGAACCCGACGAGGGTCAGGTCGGAGAGGTCGAGCTCGTCGAGCACCGCGGCGAGATCGTCCGCGAAGGTGTCGTAGTCGTACCCGCTGCGCGGCTTGCTGCTGCGGCCGAACCCGCGACGCTCGTACGTGACAACCCGATAACCGGCGCCCGCGAGCACCGGGACTTGCTCCGACCAGGACTCGCCCGACAGGGGCCAGCCGTGGATCAGAACGACCGGGCGGCCCGGGCCGCCGGTGTCGTCCACGTGCAGTTCGACACTCGACAGCAGGCCATGATGTGCAGTGATTTCGCTCATGCGGTCATGGTGCGCGCCGACCCTGAACGGGGCGCCACGGTTGACGACGGATGCGGAAAGGGTTAGCTGTGCGAACCTGCGTGCGGGCCGATCGCGATGTCGAGAACGCGCACGACCTCGCCGAGCGACGGCATGAGTTCGGCGGCCATCTGCTCGTAGACCTCCCACGAGCGCCGGTACGGGTCGATGACGTCGTCGGCGGTCGGGTCGGCGGGCGGATCGAGCTCGCCGCGCACCGCCGTCAGGCGCGCGAGCAGCGCGCGGAGCCGCGCAGCGGGATCGGTGCCCGCGGCATCCGCCACCGCGTGGGCGTCCGCATCCGGCACCGCTGCGGCGAGGCGAGCGAACTCCCGCACCGTGAACGTCGTGCGCGTCTGCGCGGGCGCCAGCTCGACGACCGCGCGGCGGTGCTCCCGGGTCATGGCGAGCACGAGATCGGGCTCGACGAGGTGCGATTCGTTCAACCATCGGGCGCGGTGCCCGGAGATGAGGTCGTCGGGCACGCCGTACTGGCGGGCGAGCTGCATCGCCTCCGGGGTCATCGGGCTGTCGATCATCGCGCGCGCACCGGCGCTCGCGACGTGCACGCCGCGGTGGCCGAGTTCGTCCTGCAGGACGATCTCCGCGAACGGCGACCGGCAGATGTTCCCCGTGCAGACGGTGAAGACCTCGAGCATGCGGTGGTGGCCTCCCCTGTACCTGGCGCGGAGACGGGCGTGCTCTCGTCCCGGTAACGTGGGCGCCGTGAGCGAGTCTAACGATCGAACCTCCCGGTTCTCGCGGTCCGAGTCCGGCGAGTGGGTCGCCCGGCGCATCGCGCCGGCGGAGATCGACACCGACCCGCGCGTGACCGACGACGATGCTGCGGCGGGCGAATTCGCGGGAGACGGGACGGCGGCGGACGGCGGTCCGACCTCGGATGCGGGTACCGACGGTGCCGATGCTGATGCGGCCGAGTCCGGCTCCGGTCGGCGGCGACGCCGTCGGCCGAGCGCGCCGCGCGTCTGGTTGCAGGGCGGCACCACAACCCAGCCCTGGGGCTGGCTGCTCGTCGGCTGGGCCATCGTCTCGCTCGGTGCCGGCATCCTCATCGCCACGGCCGCGACCGAGTTCATCGGCGGCGTGCTGGGCGGGTGGATCGGCACGGTCGTGCTCTGGGTCGCGATGCTCGTACCTGTCATCTACGGCTTCACGCGCTCCGTGCCGCGCGGACTCCTGCGCTTCCGCGCGACCGACGTGCTGTTCGGGCTCGTGTTCGGGGTGGCACTGCGGGTCATCACCGGATGGCTCGAGCAGGCCGCATCCGGAGTGTCCGTCTGGCCCGCCTACCCGACCGTCGACGGTGGACTCGGCGCGGACTGGTGGTTCGGCGACCTCCTCCTGCCCGTCGTCATCGCGCCCGTCGTGGAAGAGCTCTTCTTCCACGCTCTGCTGCTCGTCGCGCTGTACACCGCGTTCCGCCGCCTGACGCGGGCCCCGGCCGTCGCCGGCTTCGGCGCCGCCCTCGTCAGCACCGGGGTGTTCGTGCTGCTGCACCAGCTCACCGGATCGCTCGGCGCGACCTGGGCGTCGGCGGCTGCGATCGCCCTCGTCGGACTCGTCGGCGCGACCCTCGTGCTCGTCACCGGCCGGTTCTGGGGCGCGCTGCTCACCCACGCCGTCTTCAACGCCTCGTACGTCGTGCTCGCACTCGTCGGCACCCTCGCCGGCGGCTCCGGCGGAATCGAGCTCGCGCTCTCGTAACGCCCTCGGCGCACCGGCGAAAGAACTTCTGTCAAGTGCACTCGCCCGACACATCCGCGAGTGATGATGCGAATATCCACGCACCATCGCTCCGGAAGGGGGTGCATTGTCGTTCGATGTCCTGATTCGCGCTGCCGACGCACCGCCCACCGCGGCTGACACCATCCGAGTCGCCTCGGTTCCCGCATCCCACGTGTACGTCCGTCACCTCGATCCGGTGATCGAGGGCGGGGAGCTTCCGCGCATCGTGCGGCTGGCCGACCCCGACCCGGCGTCGCCCGCCCGCTCGACCGTGTCGCGCTGGTGGCCCCCGGTGATGCTCGATTCCGAGTGGGTGCGGGCGAACGATTTCGACGTCTTCCACATCCAATTCGGGTTCGACGCGCGCACCCCCGCCGAACTGCAGGCTCTCGTCGATGCGCTCCGGCGCGCCGGGCGCCCGCTCGTCTACACCGTGCACGACCTCCGCAATCCGCACCACGAGACGAGCGCCGAGCACGATGCGCAACTCGACGTGCTGGTGCCCGCCGCGGACGCGCTGATCACCCTCACCCCTGGCGCCGCCGACGAGATCCGCCGCCGATGGGGTCGCGAGGCGATCGTGCTTCCGCATCCGCACGTCGTCGAACCCGACCGCATCCGTGCCGTCCGCCCGCGCCGCGAGAGCGGGGAATTCCGCGTCGGACTGCACGTGAAGAGCCTCCGCGCGAGCATGAACCCGCTCGCCGTGCTGCGCGTGCTGACGGATGCGGTGAACGCGCTGCCCGGCGGCGTGCTGCAGGTCAACGGGCACCGCGATGTGCTGCTGCCGGGCGGCGCGCGGTACGACGCCGAGCTGGGCGAGTTCCTGCAGAACGCCGAAGCGGCGGGGCTGCTCGAGACCCGGGTGCACGACTTCCTGCCCGACGACGAACTGTGGGACTACCTCGAGTCGCTCGACGTGTCGGTGCTGCCGTACCGCTTCGGCACGCACTCCGGCTGGCTCGAGGCGTGCCGCGATCTCGGCACCGCCGTCATCGCCCCCGACTGCGGGTACTACCGCGAGCAGGGGCCGGTCTTCCGGTACGGCAACGACGGCTCCGGGCTCGACGCGGCCTCCCTCACCGCCGCCGTGCGCGCCGCCTTCGACGCGGGTCCGACGGCGCCCCTGTCGGTGGACGAGCGGATGCAGCAGCGCCAGCACGTCGCCGACGCGCACGCGCGGCTCTACCGGGACCTGCTCTCTTGAGGCTCCGGATCTGCCTCATCGCCTCCAGCCGCTTCCCCATCGCCGAACCCTTCGCCGGAGGACTCGAAGCGCACACGCACGCGCTGGCCTCGTCGCTCGCCGCGCGCGGACACCATGTGACGATCTTCGCGGCGCCGGGATCGGACCCCGACCTGCACGTGCGAACGCTCGACGTCGCCGAGTACGCGCCGAGCGCCGGGGCGCGCCGCGACGTGGCCGCGCCGCCGGACTCGTGGATGCGAGAGCACCACGCCTACCTCGCCCTGCTGATGGACCTGCAGCGAGGAGGCGCCTGCGACTTCGACATCATCCACAACAACACGCTGCATCACCTGCCGATCGCGATGGCGTCGGCGATCGAGGTGCCGATGATCACGACCCTGCACACGCCCCCGACGCCCTGGCTCGAATCCGCCATGCGCCTCAACGGACACGCGTCGACCTTCGTGGCCGTCAGTCACGCGACCGCGGCGGACTGGTCGGAGACCGTCGACCCGATCGTCGTGCACAACGGTGTCGACATCGAACGCTGGGCCGCCGGTCCCGGCGGCGGCGGCGCGGTCTGGTTCGGGCGGCTCGTGCCCGAGAAGGCCCCGCACCTGGCCATCGACGCGGCCCGGCTCGCCGGCATCCCGATCGCGCTCGCCGGACCCCTGCACGACCCGGACTACTACGTCGCCGAGATCGCGCCGCGCCTCGGCGACGACGTGCGCTACGCCGGACACCTCGCCGGAGCAGACCTCGCGGGACTCATCGGGCGCTCGTCGGTCGCGATCGTGACCCCGCGGTGGGAGGAGCCGTACGGCTTGGTCGCGGCCGAGGCCATGGCCTGCGGAACGCCCGTCGCCGCATTCGCGCGCGGAGGACTGGTCGAGGTCGTCACGCCCTCGAGCGGGAGACTGTCGGCGCCCGACGACCTCCCGGCGCTGGCCGCCGCCATCCGCGAGGCCGTGCTGCTGCCCCGAGACGGAGTGCGGCGTCACGCGCAGACGGCGCTGTCGCTCTCGGCCATGGTCGACGGCTACGAGCGCGTGTACCGCGACCTCACCCGTCCCGTGCTCGCCGCGTGAGCGCGGGCGGGGTGGGGGCGAGAGGCGGGGTGCTTTCGGGGGTGGGGTACTACATCCACCACCACGGACGGGGGCATCTGCATCGCGCGTCCGCGATCGCCGCGGCGCTCGGCGGACCCGTCACCGGGCTGTCGTCGCTGCCGCGTCCGGCGGCGTGGAACGGCGACTGGGTCGACCTCCCGCTCGACGTGCCGGATGGGGCGGCGGATGGTGCGGCCGCTGGTGCGGCGCCTGGTGGGCGGGGCGGGGCGGGGCGTGTCCCGCCGGGTCCGGTGGGTGTCGCCCCGGGCCGTCTCCCGGGCGGTCTCGCAGGTGCCGTGCGGGAGGCGTCGGCTCTGCGCCGTGAAGAACCGCGGCCGGTCGACCCGACCGCGAACGGACGCCTGCACTGGGTGCCGCTCGGCGTCGACGGGTTGCGTGAACGCGCGGCGGTGATCTCGGCGTGGATCGCCCGGGCGCATCCGCGGGTCATCGTCTCCGACGTCTCGGTCGAGGTCGCGCTGCTCGCGCGCCTGCACGGGCTGCCGGTCGTGACGGTGGCGCTGCCGGGGATCCGCGACGACCCAGCTCACGCTTTGGGCTTCGACATCTCGGCCGCGATCATCGCCGCCTGGCCGGACGAGGCCGAGGGGA